>CANIAP010000005.1 GCA_947465765.1 bacterium
CCGATTTGAATTGCGTAAAAATCAGCCCTACCTGCCCACAATATGATCGTTGCGTCAGTCCGCTTCCCACCCAACGCCTATATTCAGCGACCCATTTCTCCGCTCTAATTACCTGTTTTGTACCCGCTTTGACCACGCGTTTGCCTCCTTCATCTTTTGAGGCTTATTTTACGATCGATGGGGGGGGCGACGGGAGTATGGGGTTCGTGGATCGCTTACGATAAAACTTACTAAAAAGGGGTTTGTTCAAGGCCAAAATATGGTGCGGCGTCATCGAATTTGGGAAATGTATTTACATCAGATCTTGGGTTTTTCATGGGATAAAGTCCATCAAGAGGCTGAGCAGCTGGAGCACGCGTCTTCGGATGAATTGGTCAACCGACTTGAAGAAGTGCTGGGGTTTCCTCAATACGACCCTCACGGTGATCCGATACCATCGAAAGAGGGTGTATTTCCGAAAGAAATCAAATGTATTCCACTTTCAAAGTGTATCGTTGGCGAGCATGTAACCGTCGTTCGGGTAAGTGATTTTGACACGTCATTTTTGAATTATATTGATACGTTAGGGATTCAGTTACAGTTATCTCTGGTAGTTGCAGAGGTTCGCGCTTTCGATCATTCGTGTGTAATTCAGATCGGAGAACGTCGGGAAAGTATCAGCGAATTTACTGCTCAACATATTTTTGTGGGTAAAAAAGGTGAACAAGAGTGACCCATATTAATTTTTTTGAATCGTTAGATTGGAAATGCCCGAAACGGGGGGCTAGCCTGGAGGAAGTTCACAAATCGATTTCTGTGCCTAAAAATATTTCTTTTTGGAGAAAATTGCTTGCATTTGCAGGGCCCGGGTACTTGGTAGCCGTCGGGTATATGGATCCAGGAAACTGGGCTACGGATATCGCCGGAGGATCTGCATTCGGTTATTCGTTATTGTCGGTGATCTTTATTTCAAATCTAATGGCAATTTTATTACAATATTTGTCGGTTAAACTGGGGATAGCGACGGGGCGCGACCTGGCCCAGGCATGTCGGGATCATTACTCGAAGCCAGTCAGTTTTATACTGTGGGTGTTGGCAGAAGTAGCGATTACAGCGTGTGACTTGGCCGAAGTCATTGGCTCAGCCATTGCGCTCAACTTATTGTTTCATATTCCCTTGTTGATGGGGGTAGTGATTACTATTGCAGATGTTTTGATCTTGCTGCTTTTGCAGAAAAAGGGATTTCGCTATTTAGAGGCGTTAGTCTTTACTTTAATTATTACCATTATTGGATGTTTTGGTTTTGAGGTTATGATTTCCCGGCCTGATATTTTTCCGCTACTTCGTGGATTTATTCCGACAGCGGAATTATTTAAAAATAAAGACATGCTCTATATCGCAATCGGAATCTTGGGGGCAACGGTGATGCCTCACAATTTGTATTTGCATTCTGCAATTGTTCAGACCCGAAATTATGATGAAACAGTTGAAGGTAAGAGAGAAGCGATTTTGTTTTCGACCATCGATTCCACGCTTGCCTTGGTAGTTGCCTTTTTTGTTAATGCGGCAATTCTAATAGTGGCTGCGTCTGTTTTTTATACACGGGAATTGCACCATGTTGCTGAAATTCAGGATGCATTTACTCTTTTGTCCCCTCTTTTGGGAGTTTCAGTTGCAGGGTTTGTTTTTGCATTTGCATTACTGGCATCGGGACAGAATTCGACGATTACCGGGACTCTTGCAGGGCAGATAATTATGGAGGGGTTTTTGCGATTACGTATGAAGCCGTGGATTCGCCGGTTGACCACCCGCCTTTTAGCGGTTATTCCAGCGATTGGAGTGATCGTTTTATTCGGAAATCAGGGTGTCGGAAAACTATTGATTCTGAGTCAAGTTGTTCTTAGTTTGCAGCTTTCATTCGCAGTATTTCCCCTTGTGTCGTTTACAAGTAATGAGAAAAAAATGGGACCTTTTGTTAATTCGAGGTTAACAAAAGGGGTGGCCTATTTGGTAGCTGGGATAATTTTGATTTTGAATGGGTGGCTAGTGATTAATACATTAATCGGTTAACCCCCGGGGTTTATTGGCGATTCTGTGGGCTCTAAATAGTGTTATTTTCATAATACTGGAATTCTGATTGGGATTTGAATGAAAATCAATTAGTTATTGACCGTCGGGTTCTCCGCACCTCAAAAATTGATGGTACAATTCTCCTTTTAAGAGGGGATTCCCGAAAGGATTATGTATGAAATCTGGCTCTGACTTATCTGTATTGGCGCGCTTATGGAAATATCTTTGGCCCACAGGTCGTAATGATCTTCGGGTTAGAGTGGTGGTTGCCGTTACCTTTTTGGTGATATCCAAGGCATTTACAATTATTGTTCCGTTTTATTACAAAGCGGCGGTGGACCAGCTTTCGGGGCAATCCGCACTATTGGCGGTTCCGTTGTTGGCGGTGGCGTCATACATTATCGCTCGGGTGGGTGCACAGATATTCGGTGATTTGAGGGACGGTATCTTCGAAAAAGTAGAACAGCATGCCGTCCGACAAGTCGCTCTAGAAATTTTTTCTCATCTCCACCGACTGTCTCTTCGGTTTCATTTGGAGCGACAAACGGGCGGGATATCGAGGATTATTGAACGTGGGGTTCAGGGCATCCAAAATCTTCTTTCGTTTTCAGTATTTAATGTCTTGCCGACATTGGTCGAAATTACGTTGGTCTGCGCGGTTTTGTTTGTCCGCTATAATATTTGGTTTGCCTTAGTTACTGGGACCACCATTGTCATCTACATTGGATTTACATTGGTCGTGTCTGAATGGAGGGTCGATATTCGAAAATCGATGAACTCTGCGGACAATGAAGCCAACACCAAAGCCATCGATAGTCTGATCAATTATGAGACGGTTAAATATTTTAATAATGAAGTCCACGAAACTCATCGGTATGATTCCGCGCTGATGAAGTATGAGTTTTCCGCGATTCGCGCTCAGACAAGCCTCACCTATTTAAATATTGGGCAGGGAATAATTATTGCGGTTGGATTGGGTCTGGTGATGCTGATGGCAGCAATTGGCGTAAAAAACGGGACGAATACGGTCGGCGATTTTGTTTTAGTAAATACATTTTTAATTCAGTTGTATGTACCGCTTAATTTTTTGGGATTTGTATATCGAACAATTAAACAAAGCTTAGTGGATATGGCGGCAATGTTTACAATGTTGGATGTGATGCCTGAGGTTCAAAATAGTCTGGGCGCCGGTGAATTAGTGGTTACCTCAGGAATGATTGAATTTAACGATGTGAATTTTGCCTATGATACGCGTCGCCCGGTCCTCCAAGGCGTTTCCTTTGTGGTGCCGGCAGGGACGTCGGTTGCCATTGTGGGGCCCAGCGGGTCTGGCAAGTCGACTCTGACTCGGTTGCTATACCGGTTTTATGATGTCCAATCGGGGAGTGTATCAATCGATTATCAGTCGCTGTCTGATGTCACTCAAGAGTCAGTTAGAAAGGCGATTGGCATAGTTCCACAGGATACCGTTCTGTTTAACGATACCATTCTCTATAACATTCGATATGGACGTCCCGGTGCTACCGATGAAGAAGTGGTTGAGGCCGCAAAGCTTGCTCAAATTCATGGGTTTATTTCACGATTGCCGGACCAGTATAAGACAATGGTAGGGGAGCGAGGTTTAAAGCTTTCGGGTGGCGAAAAACAACGTGTGGCCATTGCAAGGACGATTTTAAAAAATCCGTCGATTTTAATATTTGATGAAGCGACATCTGCCTTAGACACCCATACCGAAAAAGAAATCCAGGAAGCGCTCCGGATGATTTCAAATAACAAGACGACATTGATTATTGCGCACCGATTATCGACCGTTGTAGATGCCGACCAGATCCTGGTATTAGATCATGGAATCATCGTCGAGCGTGGGGGGCATGCCGATTTGATCGCGGCAAACGGTGCTTATGCGGCACTGTGGCGGAGGCAACAAGAACAATCGGAGTACGAGGAGCGGCTGGCACTCCTGCAAGATTAACGATCAGAGGGCCCTATTTCCGTTTAATTAATCCAAATAATTTATACAACACTCGAACGTCGCGTGCTTCAAGCCGAGTTCGTCCTAAGACGCGACGAAACAAATTAACGAATGCGGCGGTACCGTTTCGTGTTTTGAACGGGAGCGTTTCGACGGAGTCTCCGATCAATGAGTATAAGCGTTCCTGATCAGTTTTAGTGGCTAATCCCCAACTGTAGGGGGAGGGTGTATCATTTGCAGCTTGGAATAATTCGTATCCGTAGACCATGACGGCTTGCGATAAATTCATCGCGGGGTAAGACACCGCACTAGGGATGGTTGTTTGGTAGTTGCATGCCAGTAATTCTTCATTGCTCAAACCGTTGTTTTCGCGTCCAAATAAAATTCCGATCTTTGTTCCCGTTGGAAGCTGATCCAGCTCTGAAATGAGTTCCCTGGGGCTAAAGAGCGGGCATTGATTTTCTCTTTTTCGCTGGGTAGTTCCTGCTGTAATTGCCATTTCACTAGTGATTTCATCCACGGTGTTAACGACACGTAGGCTACGTATTAAGGCCTCGGATCCCCAACCTAGTCGAAATGTATCGTCAACGAGATAATCCACCGGATTTACCAGTACGACATTACGAATCCCCATGTTGGTACAGGCCCGACAAATGGAGCCAATATTTCCTGGGGTTTGAGGTTCGACAATTATGAAATAGATATCATTAAGAGAGATGGCCATGTTTTATATTACGACGGGTGGGGATGAGTGGTACTATTGATAGCCTTTTTCCCAATCGATGAGCCGTTCAATTTGTGATTCATACCGAGAGCTGTAGGCCAATTGCTGTGCTAGCTCACGGCGCTTAACGTAGGCCTCGTCGTCATTGACGGATTGTTCTTCGATGATCCGTGCGTTGCTCAATAAAAACATTGCTTCAGACAAGGTTAATGCGCGATCGGGCTTAAATGTTCCATCGGGCAAGGCAAACATTAACCCATTTTGAATTGCACATTGAATGTATTGGGCGTCGGGGTCATTTTTAAGAACATCAGAGAATAAATCCTCAGATACTTTTTCGACAGGTAATTTTAATATTTTGACCATTGTTCGAACGATGTAGCGCCTCGTCACATCCTTATTTGGATAGAAATTTCCGTCTGCATCACCGTCAATGACTCCAAGTGTCGATAAAAATTCGATTTCTCGGCGTTCTTTAATTTGGCGGGTTAAATCGGGGTAGGTGATCAGCCTCAATATTCGAAGCTTGTAATCCAAGCTTTTCCCTTCGTTTTTGACCGATAGTTTGATCAGATTTTTACCTGGTTTTAATGATTTTGAAACGGAGAAATTATAGTCTTTGTCTACATATACAGGCTCGCCGCCGACTTCGATTTTTGTAGCCAATGCAGATGATTTTCCTAACAACCGGATACTATCTTTGTAATGGACAAACTTGTCGGTTGGAAAAGAGACCGAAAAGAAGAACGGATAGGTTTCAACTTTGGTTTGGTTACCGGCTTTATCTACACCAAATAACTGAAGCGATTTTAATACGGTTGGGGGAATGAATTCTGACTTGAGTTCGACTGGCATTGGAATGGTTGCCGTCCAAATGGGTAGAAGCGGCGTTTTGTAGAAATCAAGAGCGACTCCATCAAGGCCGGAATCAATTTGGGCGAGCTCTTCGTTGCTTGATACGATAATCTTAAGAGTGTTGAATTCTGTCGGGAAAATATGGACATTGAATGATGGAACGGTCGTGTCTAGTACAACGAATACTGGCTCTGAATCAACTGATGTGTCTTTTTCGACGGAATATGCCGTGATATTGATCTTGTTTTTGCCTTCTTGGAGGGGGAAGCTGGGGTAACTCCAATTGCCATTTCTATCAGAGTACGTTGTTCGTGATAGGTTTCCGTTGGTATATACACGAATAGATGTGTCTTTAGGGCCAATCCCAGTAAGATTGACTTTGCTCAGCTGAGTTAATATTTCGCTTCGGGGTGTAAGAATACGGGGGGTCTTCGGTCGAGATGATCCAAGTAAAGAGACTGACAATGCATTGTCGGGATCAGACTCCAAAGGGCCTGAATGTTGGGTATAAGTATAGTCTAAGCGAAGGCTGTATGCCTCATCTACAACTCCGGTAGTAATATTTTCAAATTGGAGGCCAACTCCAACACTCGTATCTGAAAAATTAGTACCGCCCCGCACCGACATCGCATTATGGATAAAATACTCTGACCCGAGGGAGATTCCTTTAAGATCGTTATTAATAAATAAAGACAAGGTGTCGTCAAACAAATCGGCCCGTCCCCCAATAAAGATCTGAAAGGGTAAAAATGCTTCTTGGCCATCTTTCCACGCCATTCCTGTGCTTAATAGATTGAGTACAGATGCGCCGATGTGCACCTTTTCAATTCCATATTGATTGAAATAATAGGTAGCGATTGAACCTACATCAAAGCCCATTGCAAATCGGGACTGGCCACCAATGAATTGACGGAATATTTTTGCGTTGGCGCCTGCTGATAATATATTGACTCCGAAAAGTTCATAAAATTCGCTGGCTAGCGTTGCATTTACAATGTCGAATCCGGCGCTATAGTCCCCAATAGGCATAAACCGGTTGTTAAACGACACGGTTTCGGGAATATGTTCAGATGCGGCAAGTCCGTAAGATAACCCGAATTGAAATTTTTGAGGAACGGGGCGTTTATTGACGTCGAGCATGATTTCAAAAGGCCAGCAAAAATTGATTGTTTTATAGGTGAAGTAGGGGCCTAAAAATGACTGATTCGTAAACGATAACGGATTGGCATCTAACTGGCCGGCTGACGCGGGGTTCAAAAATATGCCTGACGAATCTTTTAGCGTAGGAACTGTGCCTCCTAATGCTGAAAATCGAGACCCGACCATCTGGGTTTGCGGATTAGCGATTGGGCGATCAGTCTGTGCGAAACAGACATTCGCCAGGGCAACGAGTGTAATAGAAATGATAAATATATTGCGTAGGGTAGGTGTCATTTTGAATTTCAACTTAATAGACCGCAAACTTGGTTACCGAATTTGATTTGTTGCCAGTGGAATCAGTTGCATACATTTTACATATATAGACCCCTGAAGCCATGAATCCATCGTTTTGACCAAAGTAAATAGTTTGATACCCTATATTGTCGTATCTGTATTCTTGTTGGAAAACCAGAGATCCAACATGATTGAAGATATATACTTTAACCGTCGCAGGTTGCGTTAAGTCAAATCCAAGACAGAGTGGCTGAAGCGCGGTTCTTACATACGGGCTTGGATACACATACATATTTTCAATTCGAACGACTTCTGATATCGAAAACTTAATATCGGCTGTGTCCAACGTATTCCCCTGGAGATCGGTGGCTGCAATCGTGAGGGATCCGCCCCTGGTTCCAATGTCTTGGATCACGATGAGCCCAGTGGCCGCATCATAGGAATATGTGAGCTCCGATTTTGTATTGCTTTGTACTTTGGACAATATCGTTCCGTTAATTTTGACAACCATCGAATTTTCATCGATGTTTTTCCCGCTGTTGAGCAGTGAAATCCGAAGTTCGCTCTGTTTTGGTATCGAATCGTAATTCGCAAAAGGGATTAGTTGTTCGTTAACTACTAGTGTGACACTTGCGATATAAGCCGGGAAGCTCCATGAGTAGACGGTTCCCTTCCCTACTTTAAATCGGGGAGGGTCTGAGAAAGCCGACGTCCAACCGGAGGCGCCCTTGTATCGGATTATTTCTGCTACGCCGGACGTGGCTGTAAGTGGATTGAGAGAATTTGGATAGACAGAGTCGGACACAATATACTCAGCGTAGCCATCGATAAGGACATTGCCGTCACTTACAGGCCTGCTATGGCTGCATGTATAGGTCACGGTTTTGGTCCCATTGGCTGGCACTGTGTAGGGCGGGTATGTGTCCGGTACCGATGTGAATTCATATGAAATATCGGTGCCGGAAATAGTTGAGAAATAAATTCTTGGGGCAAGGTCTGTCACTGTAATCGGGGTCCTTGTTGAATTCGATAATGTAATTCCAGTGGTAAAATTGGTCACTATGGTTGCTGAGGAGGCCACCGAAGTGGTTACCCCTGAGATGGTGAGTCTGCTACTACTCGGCGTTAGCGTTGCTGGCGTTGACGGGAATGGGAGTGTTTGTCCACCGATGGTCAGTGAACTGGTGGATTTAAGTCCCCCGAACTGAGCTCGTATATTGGGGACGATGCCGTCACTAGGTCCGGTTGCATTGACTCCGATGTTGTATAAAATAATCCACTTGTTTTGGCCGGTCACCAGGCTGACTGAGGATATGGACGCAGTGGAAGTATTAGGCGGAAGATCCTGAACCCCCAGTAATGTATCTCCCGAGTCGACGACCATATTAGAATTGACGTCCCGATAGATCCATACTTTAGATACCCCCTCATTAGAGGGACTAAATGATCCCGACTCATTGCGTATGCTGACGTTGGTTGACGGAAATGTGTTTGAGGAATCGAGAATAAGATAGAGCATTGGAACCCTTACCTGACCCTGAATGGCTATCGTTGGTGACAACGCTTGGGATGATGAAATAATGACGTCTAAGCTGGTCAAAAGTTTGACGAGCGCTTCTGGCGTTGCGATAACGGGTCTTGTTCCGCTTAATTTTACAACGTAAATGTTATTGGAAACGTTTACCGTCCCAACGACATTTTCCAGCCGAGCAATCGCATATGACCCCGAATTGGCTGTGCCTGTGCCTGCTCCAGAGGCCTCAATATGTTGTCCGAATGTATAAACTGTAAAGAATCTGGCGGCATTATTACTGTTATATCCGTCAATTTCATCAGCGGTAGAATCAAATTTAGGGATAACGAGTGCATGACCTAACGCATTCATTGTAACGACGGCACGGTCAATTTGATTTCCGCCTCGGCCGAGGGTTAGGTTCGCAACGAGTGTGTCTAATCCGCCTGAGGAAAATCCGTTGAAAACTCCGTCGCGATTCGTATCTTGATATATTGCAATCTTCTGGACGTTTTTTGGGTCGGAGCTTGTTGTGATAAACGGGACTGTGCCAGGATTTTGAATATTGATGGTGACTACGGTGATGTCGGTTTGGTTGGCTCGGATTTCAAATGTGAACATCGGAACAACGCTGTTTGCGCCAAACGAGTCGCCAGAATTAACCAGGTTTTTTACTAAATTCGTGTTGTACGACAATCCTGCAACTAAAGACGCAGCAGGTTGGGAGGGCAGGGCTGCCGGGATTGAGACCGTTAGTCGGGATTGATCACCGAGGCCCGTCAATGACTTTAGTTGAGCATTGATTTTTGTATTGTTGGTGACCTGGAAATCGTCGCCGATATCGTAAGCTAAGAATAGGTTGGTTGTTACTCCCGCTCCGATGGAGATGTCGTTTTTATTTGGGAACGTAAACAGAACGGATGAAGAGGCTGTAAAACTGCCCGCGTTCACCTGCTGAACAACGGTGTAGTTAGAGATAAAGAGAGGGTCGAAGTAGTCTTGACCCGCCGTTCCTTTGTACAAATAAGCGGCAGTAATTCCGTTCTTTAAATTGCTATCCATTACGAAGTTGGCGGCTATATTTTGGATGGTTAACAACACCGCTTCATTCATATCCTCCCCGCTCATTTTTAGCGCGATTTTTAGAGCAGGAACATTTGTTTGGCCTGGAATTACGACCGATGGGGCGATCGACGTAATGCTTTTCACCTCCAATCCGGTGATCGTCACGGAATTTTGAACCGTACTTGAACTCAAATTGACACTGTTTCCGAGGCTATCTTGGATGTCTAAAACGGTAATGCTGGTTGTGGCCGCTAAATCCGCGTTGTCTGCAACTTGGTAGACGATAAAATAGCCGGATGAATTTCCGCTGGTGATGGTGTCCGAGAACCCTGAAAAAGGTTGGTCTGCAGTTGTAGGATCTGTACCATAAGTAATGGACGCGAGCTCAGTTTCTGTTCCGTCATCAAATCGGCCCTGGACGCCAGCGATTTGGCTGTCCTTATAAAGATACGCTTTAGTAATTTTATTTCCCAAGAAAATAGTAGGTGAGGGGTTCTTGAACTTTATATTGCTGAATGTGGCTGAGCCGCCTAATGCTTGGAGTTTCATAAAAATCATCGCTACTTTGCTGCTCTGTGGCGCATAACGTTTGTCGACAGTCGTCTGAATCAAGGACAACGTTTGTGCATACGAATTATGAATGCAAAATAGTAGAACGAGGGCGGCTATAAGTCCGAAACGAAAAGCCTGACGAATCATTGGGTTCCCTTACGTAATAAAGTGGATAAGCGATTTGGCGGGTATTATAGCAACCTTTGGGCTAGGGATGCCATCATCTCGTCGGAAATTAAAAAATGCCCACTACCTCCTGAACGTCGTCGTCTTTAATCTTGTCAATTAACCGTAAAATTTGCTCAGCAGCGTCTCGACTTAGTTGCCTCACTGACACAACTTCTCAAAGGCGAGTGATTTTGTCATGCTTTCTTCCCATTCTGATTCTGGAATTGAATCCGCCACAATGCCGCAGCCGGTATGATAGGCGATAACGCCGTTATCGTGTATCGCTGTTCGGATTGCAATATTAAATTGACTGTTACCATTTAGACCAAAATAGCCGATTGCGCCGGTGTAAACCGATCTTGGAATAGATTCGATTTGACCAATTAATTCCATCGCACGGATTTTTGGGGCCCCCGTAATCGATCCCCCCGGAAATAACGCGTCCAATATATCGATCGGCGAAATGTGGGGCTTTAATTGACCGCGCACTGTCGAAACTAAGTGATGAAGGGTTGCGTAGGTTTCTATTGTTTTTAGTTCTGGGACTTTGACGGATCCTGGTAAACATATCCGGCTTAAATCATTCCGAAGTAGATCGACAATCATCATTAATTCAGAGGTATCCTTTGTCGACTTAAGAAGTTGCTGAGCTTCTTGTGTGTCGGATATGCCCGATCTTTTTAGGGTTCCTTTGATCGGACGCGTTTCAACCGTTCCATTGGTGATGTTAAAAAGTAATTCTGGGGACATGCTCAAAATTTGAAAGGTGCCGAGATCAATATAGGCTCCGAATGGAGACGGGTTCTCGTTTCGCATGGATAAATAGACATCCAAAGGACCGCCTTGAGTCAACGTTGCTGTAATCTGCCGGGTCAAATTGAGTTGATAGATGTCACCGTCTGATATGTAATGTTGAACCCTAGATACGGACTCGGTAAATCGGGCTCGTTCGCTAAAATCTGTCGCTAAATGGAGTAATGGGGTTTCATGGATGTGGGTGGGTGCGGAACGAATTCTGGAAATCCATTCGCTTGGTGATTCCTTTGTGATCTCAGTGTTCACAAAAAGTTGAGTAGATTGGGTGACGTGATTTACTCTGACCACGACGGGGTATACTCCCAATAGGTAGTCTGGCCACCGAGGGTGGGTATGAAATTTCACTTTTGATAGTTCGGGAAGTGCCCATTTTTTGGGAGCCTCGTATCCAATAAATCCAGCGATCATTCCACTAAATTCGGGATTTTGTGACCCGGGTTGAGATGTCCAGCGCGCCAAAAATTGACATAGTTCTTCTCTGTTCGCACTGGAGTCGATCGTTGCTATGGGGCATGCCGCAATATAGGAGTGCCGGGATTGTGTGGCGTGGGTATCGGAACTATCTAGCCACACAAACCCAGGTAGTGTGGAAAATAGTCCTAATAGTTGTTCAAGCGGAACGTCGGAAATATCGGTCACAACAACCGTGGACATTTTAGTCGTGTATTTTAAGAACGGACAAGAAGGCTTCTTTTGGGACTTGAACAGATCCAATCGTTTTCATCTTTTTTTTGCCTTCTTTTTGTTTGTCGAGTAGTTTTCGCTTGCGGCTGATATCGCCACCGTAGCATTTTGCGATTACATTTTTCTTTATCGCAGAGATGCTTTCCCTGGCGATAATTTTGCCGCCAATGATGCCTTGGATGGCGACCTCGTATAGTTGGCGAGGAATGAGCTCTTTTAATTTTTCTGCCATTTTTCTAGCGGTGAGCGGCGCTTTGCTAATATGGGCAATAAATGATAGCGCATCGACGGGATCCCCGTTGATCATCATGTCCACTTTGACCAATTTGGAGGGGCGGTATTCTTCGAACCAATAATCCATGCTGGCGTATCCACGGGTCCGGGATTTGAGCTTATCAAAAAAATTGGAAATTAATTCATTTAATGGCATTGAAAATGTCAGCATTTGCCGTTCTGCATCGATCAATTCGGCTTTTTTGTATTCCCCCCGATGCTCTTGCGCCAATTCGATGACTGTTCCAAGAAACTGGCTGGGAGCGATCAATGACAACCCCATATACGGTTCTTCAGTCGATGCGATGTGCTGGGCTGCTGGGAATTGCGCCGGATTTTCAATTTCAATAATGTCGCCATTGGTTTTGGTGATTCGATACGTCACGTTGGGCGCGGTGGCCACCAATTCAATACCGTATTCGCGCTCTATGCGTTCTTGAACAATTTCCATGTGGAGCAATCCGAGAAATCCACATCGAAATCCGAACCCAAGGGCCTGGGAGGATTCTGGGACAAAGTGGAGTGAGGCATCGTTGAGTTGTAGCTTTTCGAGGGCGTCCCTCATTCCGGGATATAGCTCGGTATCTACGGGATAAAATCCGCAAAACACCATTGGTTTAGACTCTGTATAACCGGGCAATGCAATCTGAGCGGACACTTTGGCGTCGGTAATGGTATCGCCGATTCGGGCATCTACTACATTTTTGATGTTGGAAATTACGTAACCGACTTCGCCCACAGTCAAGGAATTGGACGGAGTCATTTTGGGCCTAAAATATCCAAGATCCAATACTTCAAACACGTTTTCAGTGGACATGAGTTTGATTTTTTGGCCCCGGCAGATCGATCCGCTCATTACCCGAACATAGGTGATGACACCCCGATATGGGTCATAATGGGCATCAAATATTAAGGCCTTGAGGGCGGTTTCTGGGTCAGTTTTAGGCCGAGGGACGCGGCTTACAATGGCTTCCAAAATATCGTCGACGCCCAGCCCTGTTTTGGCGCTACATTGTAAACAGTCAGCGGCTTTGATTCCTAAAACTTGTTCAATTTCTTCTGCGACGCGATGGGCATCTGCGGATGGGAGATCAATTTTGTTAATAACCGGGATAATTTCTAGGTTGTGCTCCAACGCCAAATAAAAATTGGCCATGGTTTGGGCTTCGATGCCTTGTGTGGCATCGACCAATAACAGCGCCCCTTCGCATGCGGCTAAGGACCGCGACACTTCGTAACTAAAATCGACGTGTCCGGGCGTGTCGATTAAATTTAGTATATAGGGGTTGCCATCACGGCCAGCGTAGTCCAATCGGACGGCTTGCATTTTAATGGTGATCCCACGTTCTCGTTCAATATCCATTGAATCCAAGAGTTGATGCTTCATCTCTCGATGGGAGACCGTGTGGGTCATTTCGATTAGTCGATCGGCTAACGTCGACTTGCCATGGTCTATGTGTGCGATAATACAAAAATTACGAATGTTTTCCATAAGCAGTCGGAGATCATATCTTATTTTCTGAATTTCGAGTACACCGGAGCGTAAAAATGGCAATTAATATTGATGGGTTACATGACATCGCAGCTGAAGCGGACCGAATTGCAATGCACTATTTCTTGCGGCGAACATTAAAAGTAGAAAGTAAGGCCGATCATTCGCCCGTAACACAAGCGGATTTGGAAATAGAGAGAATGGTGCGACAAACGGTCAAAGATCGATGGCCTGAGGTCGGGGTTTTTGGGGAAGAGTTTGGGGAAGAATCATCTGTCGCCGTTACACGACTTATCGTTGATCCGATTGACGGGACACGAAATTTTATTCGAGGTATTCCCTTTTTTGCGACCTTGCTCGCGGTTGAGACCCATGGCGAAGTCGGTATGGGTCTCATTTCTGCGGCCTACACGGGGGAACGCTGGTGGGGGACTCGAGGAAACGGCAATCACTCCGCGATGTATCGATCTCGATGGGATGAACATCTGATTAACGTGTCTACTATTGAGCAGCTCGATGCGGCGCAAGCGTTTCACGGGAGTTTATATGGTTGTGAAGCGGCGCTGATACCGAAAACTGTATCTACGCTCCTGGCCAAGACGAACCGACAACGCGGTGTTGGGGACTACTATCTTCATATGTTGGTTGCGTCGGGCGCAGGTGAATTCGGAATTGATTTTGGATTAAAACCTTGGGATAAGGCGGCTCTTAAAGCTATTGTTGAAGGGGCCGGAGGGCGGGTCACCGACCTTGATGGAGGGTTCTCTTTAAATGCGGATTCAATCGTCAGTTCCAATGGCCTGTTTCATGATGAAATTTTGGGAATTTTAAATCATTCAAATCAGCCTCAAAATTGAGTTGATTTTTTGGGCCCAATACGTTTTACTTCCACCTCTTTTTTAATCGCTCAGGAGGTAATCGATGTCGGCGTCTGCCATTCCACTTGTTGATCCCATGAATTTTGTACCTAAAGAGATGTTCCTTACCAGTGGCGTTGGGGTCCACAAGGAAAAGCTCGTCTCATTTGAACTTGCCCTTCGAGATGCCGGAATTGCTGAATATAACTTGGTTCGAGTATCAAGTATTTTTCCACCGAATTGTAAAATTATTGCTAAAGAAGAGGGCATTAAAAAATTGCGATTTGGGCAAGTTGTGTTTTGTGTGTTGTCGGACCAAGCCGTTCGCGAACAAAATCGCCTGATTGCGGCGTCTATAGGGGTTGCATTGCCACGAGATACTGCGACGCATGGGTACTTATCCGAGCACCATTCCTATGGAGAGACTGAGCAGGAAGCCAGTGATTATGCTGAGGATATGGCCGCTGAAATGTTGGCGACAACACTCGGTATTCCAGTGGAGTCGGGACTTCATTTTGACGAACGAAAAAACTATTGGCGCCTCCAAGACGAGATTGTGGATGTTAAGACCATTACCCAATCCGCGATTGGAAAAAAAGATATGTGGACGACGGTTGTTGCCGGTTCAGTCCTTATTTTTTAACTAAAATAAATCGTCCTAAATAGTGGGTCTAGGGTATCAAAAAACCGATCATCGAATGTATTTTTGATGACGGTGCCCTGGGCCTGATAACGGGTTCTCGATTGTTGAGAATGGTGAATATCGAATTTTGAACCGATCGCGGTTTGGATGGCATCGTCTTCAGAATCAATAACCCATACAGTTTTACAGAGGGCGAGTACCCCAATCTCTTCAAGCAATGCGCCCACAATGAGGACTACCGAATTGGGTGTTGATGTAATGGCACGAACGACCGCTTCTCGGATTTTGGGATGGGTAATATGATTAAGTTCTTGAAGTGCGGCAGGATTAGAAAATACAATTTCCCCGAGCACCTTACGATTAATAGTGTCGCCGTCAAAGACAATGTCGCCAAATAACTCTCGAATTTCAGCCTTAATGGGGGCGTCTAACAACAGCCTATGACCGATTATATCGAGGTCCGCTACCGTAACGTTAAAATGGCGTTCTATATAGGCGGTTGCGGCGGATTTTCCAGATCCAACCCGCCCGGTAATTCCGAGGACATATTTTGGGGGATTTAAATACAACCCGCGTTGGTAGATATACTTGGTAACATGTGCGTCGATATACGGGGAATGGGTTTGGTCTCTCAATATTGACGATGATATCGGGATATCTATATCAGAGTCGCACACAATCTGGCCGGCAAAAGAAGGGAAATGAAAGTGTAAGTGGTGAGTGATGTCGTCTGTACTCACTTTATTGCGATTAAACACAAGCAGGTTAACCTGGGTAAGTAATGCGCTCGCACAGTACCAGGTATGGAGTTGGAGGACGGTGTCGTCACCGATCATTAACCAAAGCTCGTGAGGCGATGGGTAATCGGCTCTAACCCCCATGATTGTGTCGACGGTCCATGAGGGGGCTTGTTGTTGGGACCATTCGCGTCGGTCGATAACAATACGGTTCCGGGGGAGCCCGGCAGAATCAAGAGCGAGAGCGACCATTTCGCATCGGTCGTCAAAAGGGGCGCTGACTGGTTTGTGCGGCGGACTTGCGGAGGGGACAATATGGATTATATCCAACCCATGAACAGTCAGCCCTCGGGTAATTATCTCTAGATGAGCACTGTGGAATGGGTCAAAGCGGCCGCCAAAAACCCCGATTTTCAATACGCTTGTTCCCGGCGGAACACAATCCAAATGGTTCTTAATAGGATTTTGACATCCAACACTAGCGTCCAGTTTTTGATGTAATAGAGGTCATATTTGATTTTGTACTCGGGTCGATTGGTCAATGCGGAGCGCCCATTAATCTGTGCCCACCCGGTAATTCCTCCCTTGACCAATAATCGCTGACGGAAATGGGGAATGGTTTTTTGAAATTCTGTAACAAAATGAGGCCGTTCGGGTCGGGGGCCGACCAAACTCATTTCTCCCCTCAGGACATTGATTAACTGTGGCAACTCGTCCAAGGAAGTTTTGCGAAGAAAATTGCCATATTTAATATAGCGGGATTCGTTTTTTTCATTGACCATAATAGGACCGGTAGCTGATTCTGCGTTGGGGATCATCGTTCTGAATTTAATCATTTTAAACGATTTTCCACCGAGACCGACGCGTTCCTGGCTAAATAGCACAGGTCCGCCAGGGGATACTTTTTTAATCATCAATGCAATTCCAAGTAGTAGAGGGGATAGAAAAATAAGCCCAAATAACGAGATCGTTCGATCACCGATGTCCTTGATCGCCAACAGTGTTTTGTTGGGAGCGTAGGTGTAATAGTGGGTCACCGGAATGCTATCGAATTCTTCGATTCGTGCGATGGACGTGACCACATCGGGGGTATCTAAGGGAGCCAGTATTTCGATGCCTTTGGTGGTACAAAATTTTCTAATTTCATCGATAGAAACGGCGTGAGTATCAGTGACGATGATAATGTCTGGTTTATTAAAAGTTATGATCTCAAAGACCTCAGACAAGGTTCCCAAAATTTTAAGTTTGCCTTTAATATTGTAATTTTCATGAACCTCTGATGAGTCATCGACGGTGCCAATATAATTAAATCCGAGTGTGGGAAATAGTATCAATTTTTCAACAATATCTTGCGCAGTTTCATTGTTTCCGATGACGAGTGCCCGCCGATTACCCCTGCCTTTTCGAAGTGATCTGAGCTCATATTGGAAAATAACGGTGCGAACCATAATGAGTGCAATGATGCCGATGACCCACATGTAAGCGATAACAAATCGGGAATTGGGAAACGACTTGTATATAAAAGTGAACGCCATCAATTCGATGGTTGCGATCGATACTCCTTTGACAATGGCCACCCATTCGTCGACCTCTGGCATAATTCCGGAAAAGGGCTGATATAGTCGAACGAAATAAAAAGTGAACACCCATATCAATATGACAATGCCGATTTCGTCCAGATAGGGTTCAATTTGTGCTTGTTCGTAGATTTTTCCGAATTGGAGGAACAGTACATTTTGAAAGAACCAGCCCACCTTAAATTTTAAGCAGTAGGACAATACGATGATAACGGGCGCCATGATAATGTCGGCCGCTAATCGAATAAAAGTAAATTTCCAGCGACTATTGGTAGCGTGTCGGTTCATTCTGATTTGAGCTCCCGTTGCATTAACTGGGTCATGACGGACGTGACTGTGGCCTCACCTGTTAATACAGTAGCTACAGCAGATAAAATGGGTACATCTAAGCCCTGAAGGCGACTATTTAAGAGTAATGCAGTGCGTGCCCCTTCAGCGATTCCTCGATCATTTCGATCGATATGGCTGGTTTGAGCCAGATTGAAGCCACATTGCCAGTTTCTACTGGACTGCGAATAGGCCGTTGCCATTAGGTCTCCGATTCCTGATAGACCATAAAATGTGGTTGGATTGGCCCCGACGGTGACCCCAATTCTTACCATTTCTGATAACGCACGTGTCATAAGGGCTGATTTAGCATTGGTTCCTAGCCGCAGGCCGTCGGCAATGCCCGCAGCGACGGCGTAAACATTTTTCAAAACACCGCCAAGCTCAACGCCGCATCGATCATCGGAGGTGTAAATTCGAAAATACGGACGACTAAATAGGTGCTGAAAATGACGACATAGATGTGCGTGATGAGCGGCAATGACTGATGCGCCTGGTTTTTGATTGGCCAATTCCAAGGCAAGATTGGGCCCCGACAAAACGGCTAAGTCATCGCAGCCTAGGTTGGCCTGAATGTAATCCGATACAGACTGAATATCAGAGTGCTCCGGTAGTCCTTTGATAAGACTGATAATCGACTGTCCTCGGTAGATAGGTCGGAGGGGCAGTAGCGTGTCTAAAAATTTAGATGGTATACAGATGACCCAGCTATCGACCGCTTCTAAGTCTTCTATGTTGAGCGATGCAGTAATGCCCAGGGGAAGTTTGATTCCGGGAAGACTCAGTATATTTTCGTGCAGGGTTTGAATGGCATTGACGTAGTCGATGCGATGGCAGCATTGGATAACCGAGTGGCCATTTTCGGCTAAAATTTTAGCTGCGGTTGTCGCCCAAGCGCCGGATCCAATGACGCCAATCCGGCGCATTAAACCCGATTTTCCGTTCCCTGTATCAACCTGACGATATTGGTTTTATGTCGATAGATAATAAAGACGGTAATTATTGAGGTAAACACAACGTAAGGAAGGGGGTAGTCAAATAGATAAAGTAGGAGCGGTGCCAAAATACTACAAATGATGGTTGTTGGGGCAACATAGCGAGTGACCGCAATGAGGATGGCTGCGGCAATAAATAAAACCCCAAATACGTCTGTCGCTAAAACGGCTAAAACCCCCAATCCCGTCGCGGCGCCTTTCCCCCCCTTGAAGTTAACGAAGGGGGACAATGAATGCCCCAAAATGGCCAATCCAGCGATGACTATGTGAATAGTGGGGGATTCATTGTTAAGTGCAATCCAGGTGGGAATCGCTCCTTTGATGGCATCCAATCCGAAGACCAGTAAAGCCGCTTTAAATCCCATGGCCCGATACACATTCGTTGCTCCAAGATTCCCTGATCCCACGGATCGGAGATCGACCCCCCTGGCCTTTGAGATGAGGAGGGAAAACGGAATGCTTCCTGATAGAAACGACAATGCGCCCAGTGCTAAGGGATGGGTCGCGAGCCAGGTGGCTAGTTCGACGAACATACCGTTCGCTCCAAAGCGGTTGCCAGATCTTGGGTTAAATCGTCAAATACATTTTCAGCTAAAAATGAACTGCGAACATTAGGTCCGGCGAAGACATATCGAATGCCGGCTTCTTTTGCATCCGCTTTAAGTTCTCCAAACTCATCCGGGTGGTAATATCGGACGATATCAAGGCTATTTTTATCGGGTTTGAGGTACTGTCCCAAAGTCAAAATATCGGTATTTTGAGTCCGAATATCGGCGAATGTACGTTTTAATTCATCGCGAGTTTCCCCCAATCCCACCATCAATCCTGTTTTGGTCAACATCTTTGGGTTAATCGTTTTAACGGTTTTTAGAAGAGTGAGCGACCGATCATATAAGGAGCCCTTACGGACGGTACGGTAAAGGGAAGGTACCGTTTCTAAATTGTGGTTTAAGACATCGGGTACTGCGGCCATGACAGTCGCTAAATCGGTAGTCTTGCCCTTGAAATCAGGTATTAACACTTCGACACGGACGTGTGGATGGGCCTCTTTGATCCTGCGGACGGTCTGTGCATAGTGGGCCGCTCCGCCGTCAGATAGGTCATCGCGATTTGGGGAGGTGAGTACCACAAATCTTAGATTTAATTTTTCAATAGAGGATGTGATTTTGTCGATTTCCGACAATTCCGGTGGCTTTGGTTTCCCGTGGACGACACTGCAAAATCCACAATTTCGGGTACATACAGTCCCCAATATCATAAAGGTAAGGACCCCTTTAGAAAAACATTCAGATCGGTTGGGGCATTTGGCTTCTTGGCAGATGCTATTGGGTACCTCCATCTCGAGTAACCGAGAGAGTTGGCGGGTGGCGTTGAGTTTGCCTCCGGTATTTCGAAACCATTCGGGAAGTCTAGGCTGGGACATGCTATATCTCCTGACGATAGAATCTCAAGACATTGTAAAACAACCGCCTAAAGAGTATCAGATGAGCGTATTTTACGACAGCCCTCTTGCCTGTATAGTAATCAGAATGACGTCGTTCAAGTTTAAATTGAAACTGAATGTTTCAGCCGGTGCAATTGCTGTGGTTACTGTAGCTGTGGTTGGACTGATGAATGCGGCTGGTTACCTATGGCTTGACTATGGGTTGCGGCCCCGATCGGCGCGGCCTCACTTTCTGGTCCTTTATGTTCCACCAGGATATCGGGCGTCCCAAATTGGGAATTTGCTGGAACAAAAGAGATTGATTCGAAGTCGCCGCGCTTTTGTTTTGTGGACAAAAGTGACTCGAAAAGAATCGAAATTATGGGCGGGGTATTACAACATTAGTACTCATTTTTCGGGCCAATTCATCGTTAAAATTTTGACGGAGCATACGCCCTATAGCCGGTTGGTCCGAGTCACAATTCCAGAAGGGTACTCGCTTCGGCAAATTGCAGAAACCTTGGGGAATAAAAAATTAGTGGATTCAGATGAATTCATTGACTATGTGCATAACAGCGCAAAAATGGAATTGTTACCGCAGTTTCCGTGGATGGCGATGGTTCCCACCCGTAATTTGGAGGGGGTCTTATACCCGGATACATACTTGTTTCCCCCGTCGGCATCGAAACGACTGATCGTAAAAACTATGTTGACGGCATTTTCTCGTCAGGTACTTCCAGTTTGGAATGCGTCGAGTCCCAATGCAACGTTGAATTTTTATAATACATTGATTATGGCGTCAATTGTGGAAAAAGAAGCCATTGTGAGTGAGGAAATGCCGGTAATAGCGGGTGTTTTTTTTAATCGGTTAGATCGTAATATGCCGCTGGCATCGGACCCCACCGTTATTTATGCGTTAGGCTTAAATTGGAAGGATACGGTTTTTTATCGGGATTTGAAGGTCGAGTCACCTTACAATACTTATCGAAATCGAGGGTTGCCGCCCACTCCGATCGCATCGCCGGGGATCGTTTCATTCAAGGCCGCATTGCAACCGATTCGTGGAGACTACTTTTTTTTTGTTGCATCGCCTGAAGACAATGGGCGTCATATCTTTACTAGAAATTATAAAGAACATCTTTTAGCCCAAAAAAAATCCCCCTCAACAGCCAATTAGGCGCTGAGGGGGATTGATAACGAGGGGTTATACCTCTGAGACTGACCCTTGGTCTTGGGGTGGGCTAGTTTGCTGCGGTTGTGGTTGACCGTTTGCTAATAGTTTTTTCTTCTTTTTCCGACGTTTCCGTTTTCTCGATCCAATACCTCGGGTATCTTCCGACCTCCGAATATCGAGTACATTCAATCTCAATATGTCTTTGGCGTATCGTCCACGGCCTTTTTTAACCTGTTCAATAAAGAAGATAATATCAAACGTGCCAAGCGGGTTCGTGTTCACAATCTGTGAATACTTTTCCCAAAGGCCAAACCCTACTGAGTCCAGTCGGCGTTGATTTGGATTATTTTTCCGGTTTGAACCTTCGGAAACTGTAAACTCTACGTGGGGCGTGCGGGCTTCTTGATATTTGTTACCAAAGGCGCGGCCTCGGCTAAGTGAACATCCTTTGAGATAAAAAATGGGGTAGTCAAACGCCTGGCCATAAGGGGCTAAGAGATCTAGTTTTTTGACGATCTCGAAGTTGATCTGATTAAACCGAATGGTATCTAAAATTTCGTATGAATATTCAAACTGCTCCATTGTGAGCTTTTCCATCTCTTGGCGAACTGCATCCAAGAAGAAAGGGACGTTTGTTTTGTGAAGGGTGAACCCGCACGCCTGGGCGTGTCCACCAAACGCGTTGATGATTCTTGTGCCAAATTGAGTATTTACTTCAGTCTGGAATAGTTGATGCCCGTTGCTGGCTTCAAAGGCTTCCCCTACCGCATCAATAATGCGGTACATGTTAATGGTCGGAATGCTCCGAACGGATCCACGGACAAACTCACTGCTATCATAATCCGTCAAAATCATTGCGGGGCGCAAAAACCGATCTTTAAGCCGATCTGTGTCAATTCCGATGACCCCAGGATTCCAGTTCTTTCCTCGAACAATCACAATCTTGTCTTTTTGGGGATCAACCTGATCGTCGATTAGTTGATCAATTTCGTCTTCAATTTTGCTGGTAATAAACTTCCGTTTTTCATTGACTTCGTCGACCACAGCCGCTTCACCCAGTGCATCCCCAGTCACCTGGGTTCGGCTCTTTTTTTCAAGCTCAACCACACTGGTAAATTGCTCGAGAACCTTCAACGCTTTTTCTGCATTGGGTTGGCCCGTTCCGATTAGGAGTAGGTCAAGTACGATTCGGGAGTCAGGAATTCCCTCGTCTCGGTCGCCGATTCGGCCTGGGGCATTCAGTCGAGGGACGATGGTTCGGCCGATTTCTCGGGATTTCAGTTCCTTGTAGTTACTTCTACTAATTTCTTTGAGGGCGCGAAGGCCTTCCATTTCCGTCCGGTTGATGGCGTCTACTCCGCCGTTGACCATTACCCGGTTCATAGGATTCAAGAATGACATCCGGTCAGAGATTGTCCCGAGGGCAACCAATGCCAATAAATAATCCATGAATTCAGGTGTGAGCGGTTTGCCTAATTTTTCAAATACGGATAGGACGAGTTTGAATGCAACTCCGGCACCCGATAATCCTTTGGAGAATGAGGGTTCCGCGTATTTGTGGGGGTTTACCAATGCGAGTGCTTTGGGTAGATTTTTTCCAAGTACATGGTGGTCGCAAATAATGACGTCCAGTCCCAATGCATTGGCATAATCCGTTGCCTCTACGTCTTTTGATCCGCAATCGGATGTCACAATTAGCGTACAGCCGAGTTTTTTGCTTTCATCAATTATTCGAGGCTGAAGTCCGTGGCCTTCTTTTGCTCGGGTAGGGAAATCATAATAGGCTTCGCCACCGAGTTCCCGAATCGATGAAACCAAAATGGTTCCGCCGGAAATTCCATCTGCATCAGGGTCACCGTTGATCATGATCCGTTCGCCATTTTGGATGGCGCTGGCGATTCTGTTTGTGGCGGCAATTAAATCTTCAGATGCAGTACACGTTGAGTAATCTGTAATTAACGAGGCCGGTGGATTAATAAACTTCCATATTTCTTCGTCGATGCCATCTCCGATATTTCGGACCAATAGCAATCGCGCAAGTAATGGATCAATTTTGAATTTTTCAGCATATTCCTGAACTTGGGTCTGATCGACCTCGGTGATATGCCATCTTTCGCGATGTAAACTTTCTGTAACCTGATTTTGCATGATACGTAATCCTTAAAAAATGAGTTATTTATCGGGTAGTCAAAAACTAAAACCGCTTTTTCGTATGTGCAAACGAAAACACGTTCGGAAAAAACCGAATGCTGATGTCAGTTCTAACTGTAGCCCTTTATCCAATACAACGGAACAATTGGCTTGTTGCATCATCGCGCTTAAGGACGAGCGAAAGCCAATAAATTACTGGGTCAAATTGTAGCTACCTTTGATCTTGCTGACAACTTCATATAGATTTTTTGATATTCCTGGCTGGATCAGAATCGATGCGAGGATCTGATCAATTGTGACCCGACGGTGGAGGTCACACCGGGCTGTTCGTTGAAATGCCAGTGCAACACGCGCGGCCATTTGTGGATTGTACGGGTCTAATTCGATCAGTTGTTGGGCTACATATTGATACCCGGTGCCGTCTTTTCGATGAAAGTGGGGGAGATTGTTTGAGAAGGTGCCAACAAGGGCTCGGAATTGGTTCGGGACGAGGCGGTTATAAATAGGATGATTCATGAGACGGACAACGGTGCCTAATGTCCCCGGTTGGCTACGTGCTGCTTGGGCGGCTAACCATTTGTTGATGACCAGAGGTTCAGATTTCCAGTCGTCGAAGAACTGGTTTACGCATGTTTCTCGAAGATCATCGTTGGTGGGGGAGTTGATTGCCGCTACCAATCCAGCGAAGAGGTCAGTCATATTGGTAGCGGTATTGAATTGGGATTCTGCCATGTGTGCTCCTTCGGGGCTTTCGGAGACCAATGATAGAAGGGTGTTTTTTAGGCGTCGGCGAGCAATTTGTGACGGGGTTGGTGCATAGTCAGAATCGTCACGTAATGCGTGGTATCGATCCCGAATTTCGGGAAGAAATTGATCCGAAATAAGGGCTGTAAAGGCTTTTTGTGCGCTGACTATCGATTCGATTGGAAATTCATCCACCTGGTCAAGTAAGTGGTTGATACTTGGAATTTGTAGGCATGAGGCGGCCACAGCAGGATCGAGTCGAGTGTCCGTAATTACTCTTCGAATGGACTCGCCCATTTCCGCAGAAATTGTCATCGATTCCGGAGAATTATAATGACGGAGAATCGTACCTTCGAAGAGCTTTTGAGCCGCATCACATTTGTTTATTGGATCCGAGTCATGTCCCAGAAGCGTAATGAATTGACTTTCGGAATAGGGGTACGAAATGCGAACTGGAGCGCTAAAATTTCGAAGTAAAGACGGGGTTGGTGACGATTCTTGAGACTGGATCGATACCCGGTGGGTTGAATCAGTCAGAATAACGGTGGCCTCATTCTGTAGCGGGCCTGAATTGATCGAAAATGAAATTGCCTGCCCGTCGGGTTGATAAAGCCCCATCTTAATAGGGATTACAAAGGGGGCGGGTTGAGATCCATCTGGTGCGGCCTGACATTTTTGATCAAATCGAAAATGGGTCAATTGGGTTCCCGAAAACTCAGGGGTTACCGTTACTTCTGGAGTTCCTGACTGATGATACCATCGTCGAAATAATGTGAGGTCAATCCCGGCAGCGTCTTCGATGGCACGGATGAAGTTTTCGGTTGTGACCGACTGTCCATCATGGCGCTCAAAATACAAATCGGTTCCTTCCCTGAATCCTGTATTACCGGCCAATAGCGCCATCATTCGAATGACTTCTGCGCCTTTATTATAAACCGTAGATGTGTAGAAATTATTTATTTCTAGATAGGTTTTGGGTTGAATTGGATGGGACATGGGTCCGGCGTCTTCAGTAAATTGGGATTCTTTCATTATCCTGACGTCTGAAATTCGCTTTACCCCTCGAGAATTTGTGTCTGCTGAAAATTCTTGATCTCGGTAGACTGTGAGCCCTTCTTTGAGTGTTAGCTGGAACCAGTCTCGGCAGGTGACCCGATTACCGGTCCAATTATGGAAATATTCGTGGGCAACGACGCCTTCAATATTCATATAGTCTGTATCGGTTGCGGTGCGAGGGTCGGCCAAGATGTAGGCCGAGTTAAATATGTTGAGGCCTTTATTTTCCATTGCGCCCATATTGAACGAGTCGATGGCGACAATCATAAATCGGTCCAAATCATATTCTCGCCCATAGTGGACTTCATCCCAGGCCATCGCCCGTTGAAGTGCCCCCATCGCATAGGTGCATCGGTTGCTGTATCCGAGTTCGGAATAGATTTCTAAAAGGATGGATCGTCCCGACGACGTAACAAAGTGATCCTGAATCACATCGAATTTTCCGGCGACGACCGCGTATAAATAGGATGGTTTTGGATACGGATCAGTCCAAGTGACCTGGAGGTGGCCGTCGGGCTGGCGAATGGATTCTGAAAGGTTTCCGTTGGACAATAGAATAGGGTAGTCGGATTCTGGGGCAATAAGCGTGGTTGTGAATACGGTTAAATTATCGGGACGATCCAAAAAATAGGTGATTTTTCGAAACCCTTCGGGCTCGTTTTGGGTGCAAAATGTGCCGTTAACCCAGTAGAGACCATCAAGTTCGGTATTCAATTGGGGGGCGATCGCTGTGGTTATTTTGATTGTTTGGACGGAATTGAAACTTGGGATAACCAGAGTGTCACCGTCGGGTGTGATGTCGCTCAATTTCCCGTCGATATGGATGGAGAGTAATTCCAGATTCTCGCCGGTGAGGTGAAGTGCGTCGCCATTCCACGACGGGCTTGGACGGACCACGAGAGATGATTCAACACGGGTTAGATTTGGGGCTAGCCAAAATGTGAGATGAGCGGTGGAAATGAGGTAGGGGAGTGGTACATAGTTTTCAAGACGAACGGGGGTCAGATTCATTGGGCACTCCAGATTGACGATTTTTAAAATGCTTCGCCAAATCACCCATTTTTAGATACATCAACGCAAATGCAATGAGTTGAAATGTAAAAAATACAGCGGAGCTGACAATTAGTAATTTAGCGGATTTCATGGGATCTGTTGGATCGTACAAAATGTGGCGTAAGTAAGCAAGAAAAGAAAGGTGCTACAGAGTGATTTTGGACCTATGTTCCCGGAGAAGCACAGGATTCAAAACCACTCTGATTTAGCATCAAATTCGATCGCCCTAACCGCTTCCCTACAGATCGAATTTCTCGGAGTTCCCCCACCCCTTGCCTTAATAGTATTCCGCTAATTGAGACTTTCGAAACCTAAATCTTTCAGCAGTCTATTCTGATGCAGTAACTGCAAGTTTTCGAATGGGTGCGTACTTTGCCATTAGCTTTTTTTCCATCCCGCTAAACAAAATGTTAAGGACTGCGTTTTCACCGTTTCCATCTACATTGAGTACTTGGCCCTTGCCCCATTGGGGATGAGAGACCCAATCTCCCAATAGATAATCAACGGAGGGGACTGTGACGCGCGGCGCGCTGGAGGGGACGTGAAAAGTCGGCGCTACGGAGGCCGGTCCGAAGGATTTTGCCCCAGAATGTTGAATTAAATGGGTCGGTAATTCTTTTAAAAATCGAGACGGGGCGCATTTGCGCAAATCTCCTTGAAATAACCGACTGTGTGCGCCGGTAAGAATAACCCGTTCTTTGCCTCGCGTAATAGCGACGTAACACAGGCGCCGTTCTTCTTCGATCTCTTCGTCGGTTTGTGATCTGAAGTGAGGCATCAGACCTTCTTCCATTCCAGCTATAAACACAGTTCGGAATTCTAGCCCTTTAGAATGGTGGATAGTCATAAGTGTGACGGCTTCAGCGGATTCTTCTTTTTGGTCCCAGTCAGAGGCTAAACTCAGACGTGTCAAAAATTCTCCAAGTTCCAATTCTTCTTCATGCGCAAGATTAACCAGTTCCATGACGGTTTCTAACCGATCTGCCCCATTGGGGACAGCACCGCTCAAAAGATGGGTTTGATATCCCGATTGATTTAGAATCTCTCTGATTAGTGTTCCGATTTTGTCGTTGGGAGCGACTTGGTAAATTACAGAAAGACGATCGATTAGCGCAAAAAATTCTTGCACAATGGCTGTCTGTCGGGTTCCGATAGTCAATAGTGCATTTTGTACCAACGAATAAATGGATTGTCCTTCACTGGTTGATTGGGCCGCAAGGCGGTCAAGACTGGTATCTCCCACTCCACGAGACGGGGCAGAAATGGCCCGAGCAAATGCGGCATTGTCATGGGGGTTGAATACCAATCGAAGATACGACGCAATGTCCCGAATTTCTGCGCGTTGGAAAAACTTAAATCCACCGATTACTCGATACGGTATTTCGAGTTGAGCGAGTACTTCTTCGATCACTCGACTTTGTGAGTTAGTCCGGTAGAGGACCGCCATTCCGCTAAACGGGGTCCCGACATGGGATCGCTTGATCATCTCCCTGCCGATGAAAAAGGCTTCATCGCGTTCGGTTGAGCCACAATAGTAGGTCAATAATTCCCCATCATCGTTGCGGGTCCAAAGGGACTTCTCGAGACGTTGGGTGTTGTTGGTAATTAAGGCATTCGCTGCCCTTAAAATGTTTCCAGTAGATCTAAAATTTTCTTCCAGTTTAATCACTGTTGCATCCGGATAGTTTTCTTCAAATTGAAGGATATTTTGGACGGTTGCCCCACGCCATGAGTAGATGGTTTGGTCGAAGTCCCCGACGACTGTAATGTTGCGATATTTTTTGGTGATGAGTTGAATAAGCACCAATTGGGCATAGTTGGTATCTTGGTATTCGTCGACCAATACAACGGGATAGCGGTCTTGATATTTTTCGAGTATTTCGGGGAATTGGTGCCACAGTTGAACAGTTAAAAAAAGCAAGTCGTTGAAGTCGACTGCATTTTGATTTTCCAGATGCTCTTGATAAGCACCGTATAAGCCGGAAATAATTGGGTCCCGTTGGGAATCGCGATTATATCCGGATGCGGTCGTCAACGATGTTTTAATCCGGTCGAACATCGATAAAACCAGATTGGGGGGGTATTTTTTATCATCCACATTTTGCAGAGTTAATAGTTGCTTTACGACCCGTACTTGATCGGAATGATCCAAAATGACAAATGTACTTTCCCTGCCTAAATGTTGAATTTCACGACGCAAGACATCGTTGCAAAAGGAATGGAATGTCCCGAGGAACGGTGGATTTGTCATCTCTGGCATTAATGCCGAGACTCGATCTTTCATCTCCCGAGCGGCCTTGTTGGTAAATGTAATGGCCAAAATATGCTGAGGATAGACACCTAATTCTTGGACCATATATCGAATTTTGTGGGTAAGAACCATTGTCTTGCCCGCGCCCGCGCCCGCTATTATTAATAGTGGCGTCCCGAAGTGATGTACGGCGTCGCGTTGGTGGTCGTTGAGTGTCATAGGGGGTAATAATGTATCATAAAATCGATTCCGAACCTAACTGCCAGTTCATGCCCCCGATCGATTTTGGGCGTCAGCTGTAAAAACTCAATCGTGACACAGCCCTAGCTTTCGGGTATTATCCCGACGTCCCCTAATTGATCCGAAATCACTCATAAGCCGAAGTGGCGGAATTGGTAGACGCGCAGGTCTCAAAAACCTGTAAGGGCAACTTTGTGCCGGTTCGATTCCGGCCTTCGGCACCATTTTCAGTAGACCTGAAAATGGATACATACTTTAAAACTTTGACCTAAAATTCCGTCAGTGTTGACGGTATAACGGGGTCAATCAGTGAGTCGATTTTTGTCCCTTTTAGATCCACCTTGGCCGAGGCCATTTGGTTGCTGTCGTTAAATGTTTTGAGTAGCGGTTGACTCCGACTCGTATTCCCATAGGCGGATACAGTTGACCAGAGTTCGTATTGCATTTCCCACGTGATTTTTATATCGGTGACGGTCGTGTTGGTGCGGGCGGCTGTCTTTGAGCCCGTCAATTTACATGATTTTGTCTTGATAAAGTCGACCAGCCCTGATATCAGTGTTTTATAGCTATCCGTTCGGGTGTCGAGGGTTTTCCAGGTTTGGACAAGGTCGGATACCGCGGGTTTGTAGCCGTAATTTTCGAGAAGCTGGAATGTCCCAAACGTTGCGTATTGGAGGTCGATTTCCGCTTGAGCCGTTTCCGTGCCGGGCATTGTTGTATTGAGAACGTCCACGAGCCTTCTTGACAGAACAGCTAGCTTTTTAGATGCGTCTTTCAATTGGTCATCGGTTTGAGTTGCCCCTTTCATGAGGTCTTTGATCATTGATTTAAGTTCGTCGGGGAGGAAAGACATGCTGTCTATCTTGTCGAGTGAGGGGGTCTCTGGGGCTGTAGTTGCATTTACATCATCAATTTTTTGATCCAGGACAGAACTGAATGGGGCTAACGTCGTTGACGCAGTGTTTGCGGCCGCGGCCTTTTGTTTGAGTACAGATAGTTGCGGCATTAGGGAGCTAATATCAATCATATGGTTTAACCTCTACTATCAGTAATTGCGTTGGTTTTACCAACTCCATCTGATTCGGGGGATCGACTATTTTGGCCGGTAAGTTGCATCGAAAAATGGACATGTATCAGCGGTCAGTCGGCTAATGCGCCCAAATATTGCTTCAGATTTCTGTTGCGTGGTAAGTTAACCAGGTCCCTTCGATTTTTAACATTGATTAAGGAGATAGATAATGAAAAAAGTAGTACTAGCAGGTTTTTTGAGTTTAGGCCTCGCGGCTTCTGCATCAGCCTATGATGTACGGGTTTCAACCGCCCTGACTGGTTCAACTGGCGCCACTGCCCCGTTTTTTGAAACGTATCATAATGTTGGATTAGGTGGATCTCAGTTGATTCTAGGCGCACAATTAGGTATTCCTGCGACTTTTGACAAAGATCGTGGCGTTTCTTTTAAATGTAATATCGGGTTGACTGTTGATACGGACCTTCCAGTTCTTTCAAATTTTGAAATTACAACTGATTTTGGACAATCGGAACTTGGCAATGTATTTGTTGGTCAGAATTTGATGATCCGTAAGAAATATTATGCCAAATTAAGCGACAAGGTTGAAATTGGTATTTCAGCAACACTTTTGAGTGTCGACTTCCGTAATAAAAATGTTTCTATTTTGTCAACGGTAATTCCAGTTATCGCAATGACTGCTAAAATCTAGGTTTAACTTAACCATTATTTTGGAAAGGCCAGCATACGTATGCTGGCCTTTTTTTTGTCATAGTGAAAGGTGTCTATATGGCTAAAACTGATTTCCCTGGCGAATTTAAGCTTGAATCCCCGGTTCTTGACCCCAGTGTTTTTGTCGCTTCCGGAGCAAGGTTAATTGGTAATATTACTATTGGTGAGCTTAGCTCTGTTTGGTACAACGCTGTTCTGCGTGCAGATATCAATCGAATTGTGATTGGTATTTCATCAAATATTCAGGATGGTGCGATTTTGCATCTTGAAAATGAACTGGGCTGCTATGTAGGAAATCATGTGACGGTGGGGCATGGGGCAATATTGCATGGATGTACAATTGACGATGCGGTTGTAGTCGGTATGGGAGCCATTGTCTTGAACGGAGCTGTGATCGGGACCGGATCGATTATTGGCGCGGGTGCCGTCATTAAAGAGGGGGCTCAGATTCCCCCATACTCATTAGTAGTGGGTATCCCTGGGAAGATCGTGAGAACCTTGCCGTTGGATACGGTTGCCCAAAATATCGCGTGGGCCATTAAATATGTTCGCCTAGCTCAAGAACATCAGAAAACAAGCTCGGAATCAAAGTAATATACTGCATCTCTGAGTGCGGGATATGCCTCGTAAATTTCGCTGCCGATGGAACAATCAAATATCATTGGAGACCCTCCGTAATTTATGGTTATGGAGTGAATTCCCGCAATATCGTGTCCTGAAACATCGATTGGATCAGGAGTGCTTTTTGGTGGCCCGTTGGCGTTTTGCAACAAGCTGAAAGGCCGCCAAAATATCGTCGGTTAGTTGTTCCGTAAATGTATCGATATCATTGGTTTGGCCCATTGAGAATGCGATCTCGGCCAACCCTTTTGCGACTCCGGCAATTTTTTCTCGTTTAACCTTGATGCGTTTTTTGTTGACTTCAAAAACAGCTTCGTTAGCCGCCGCTGCTGATGAGGCATTAATGTCGGAATCTCGGTCCGGAATCCGTGGGCCATTGATTTTCGGGATAGACATTTTAGGCGGCCATAATAACCAAAAGAAACTGGTCCAACAAGCGTACATTTTTTTTGTTCCTTTCGGTCGGTTGCTACACAATTTGGGGTGTCTCCACTACAATGCCGCGTCGATGTTTCTTTTACTTCTTTGAGGCGGTGCCTGGTGATGTCAGAACTACAAATTGCTGCAGCTGCAGAAAAATTCAAGGCGATTATTGCGACTCAACTTAAGCGGGTCGAAGCGATGAAAGAGGACCTTCAATGGGTTGATTTTGCGGCACTTGACTCAATTGTGATTGGGGTATGTGGCGGGGATGGAATTGGACCCACTATTTGCTCTGAATCTCAACGTATTTTAGAGGCCGTATTGGCGAATGAACTAACGTCTGGGCGCGTTCAGTTTAAACGTATTGACGGATTAACCATTGAAAATAGAGTTAAGGAAAATAAGGCGATTCCCGAAGATGTGCTCGCTGCTCTAAAAACATGTCACGTTATTCTAAAGGGACCTACAACCACTCCCCAGAAGGGAGATATTTGGCCGAATATTGAAAGTGCCAACGTTGCGATGCGGAGGGAATTGGATTTGTTTGGCAACGTCCGCCCGGTTAAGGTTGCAAAAGAAGACATTGATTGGACATTCTTTAGAGAAAATACCGAGGGCGAATATGTTCTGGGGTCTCAAGGATTTGATGTGTCGGATGATCTCAGTGTCGATTTTAAAGTGACTACAGAGCAAGGGTCTGAGCGGATCATTCGCCTTGCATTTGAATTTGCAAAAAAAAATAATAAAAAAAGAGTCACGGTGGTGACCAAATCTAACGTAATTAAAACGACAGACGGTCGATTTTCATCGGTGGCAAAGCGGATAGCGGCAGAGTATCAATCGGACGGGATTATCTGTGATGAATGGTATATCGATATTATGACGGCCAAGTTGCTGGATCCTGAGCGTCGGAACCAATTTGAAGTTATGGTGATGCCCAATTTATACGGCGATATTATTACGGATGAAGCGGCACAAATTCAGGGTGGGGTTGGGACTGCGGGCAGTGCCAACATTGGGGCGCGATGGTCGATGTTTGAGGCGATTCATGGATCCGCACCCCGGATGGTGGTAGAGGGACGGGCGCAATACGCGGATCCGTCGTCGATGATTAAGGCGGTGGCAATGCTGGCGCGACATATTGGATTTTCAGATGCGGCTGAGCGTATTGAGAAGGCGCTAGAAATTTGTGTTCAGTTTGAGCGAAAAATTAAAGTGACGGGTCGTAGTGATGGGGCAACGGCTGGAGAATTTTCCACTTATGTTCTTGATTGGGTTAATCATCCTGATTTGAATGGTACATACGCCCAATTTTGTAAACAGTCATGATTGAAGCGCAGTTAAAAGAGCTCGAAAAGCAGGCACATGTTGAGTTGTCCCATGCCGCCGGTGTTCAGGATATCGAGGCGTTGCGGGTCAAATACCTGGGGAAAAAGGGAGCCCTTACCGATATTCTCAAAGGACTTGCGGGGGTAGATGCGTCTGAACGTCCCCGCATTGGGCAGCTGGCCAATCAATTCAAAACCGAATTGTCGGAGCAATTGACGATTAAGTCAGACGGATTTAGTGCGACTGAAAATCGCGCTCGGCTTGAACGCGACCGTGTGGATATTCACCTACCATCTTTTAGACGGAATACCGGTCGGCTCCATCCGGTTCAACGGGTGATGCGGGAAGTTCAGGAGATTTTTGGTCGACTGGGGTTTAGTGTTAAAGAGGGCCCCGACGTCGAGACGGAACATTATAACTTTGAATCTCTCAATATTCCGTCGGATCATCCGGCGAGGGACATGCACGACACGTTTTATCTTAAAATGGGCCAATTGTTGAGAACTCATACATCCCCTGTCCAAATTCGGACCATGGAAACTCAACGTCCACCGATAAAGATAATTGTGCCAGGAAATGTGTATCGGTGCGATATGGATATTACTCATTCGCCCATGTTTCATCAGGTTGAAGGTCTGTATGTCGATGAATCGGTCTCGTTTGCCCAACTTAAGGGAACGTTGACCTATTTTTTGAGAGAATTTTTTGGACACGAGCGGGATGTTCGGTTTAGACCGAGCTATTTTCCGTTTACAGAGCCCTCCACCGAAGTGGATGTCCAATGTGGTCGGTGTGAAGGGTCGGGTTGTGCATCCTGTAAATATAGCGGATGGCTCGAAATTTTGGGTGCGGGCATGGTTAACCGAAAAGTTTTTGAAAGCGTGGGGTACGATCCGGATGAAGTCACCGGATTTGCGTTTGGGATCGGAATCGAACGGCTGGCAATGTTGAAATATAAGATCTCGGATATTCGACTCCTATACGAGAATGATCTTCGGTTTTTGAGTCAATTTTGAGTGAATGTAAAATGAAGGATCACACCCAATGAAATTTCCATTGTCATGGATAGCGGACTACGTTGACCTTACCGGGATTACCCCATCTGAATTGGCGGACCGACTCAATCGATCGGGATTTGAGGTTGAAGAAGTCATTAATGTCGGGGAATCCTTATGTAATATTATAACGGGACGTATTGAGTCGATCTCTAAACATCCCAATGCAGATCGATTGCAGGTCACTCAGATTTTTGACGGGGCGACGATTCACCAAGTGGTGACGGGTGCTCAAAATATTTCGGAAGGCGATATTGTTCCTGTCAGCCTTCCCGGGGCGGTTCTTGCCAATGGGTTGACGATTAAGCCGAGCCAATTGAGGGGTGTTCCGTCGAACGGGATGTTGTGTTCTGAAACGGAGCTGGGTATTTCTGATACGGCATCTGGGATTTGGATATTAGACCCAGCGACGCAGTTGGGGGTTGATTTCGTTGTGGAGGGGTTACTCAAAGACACGATTTTAGACGTTTCTATTCTTCCCAATCGGGGCGATTGTCAAAGTATGTTAGGGCTGGCTCGAGAAATTAGTGTTCTGTTGAATCGACCGCTACGGCTGCCGCCGATGGATTATTCGGTGACAGAATCAATTGAAAAATGGCAGATTAATATTACCGAGCCAGAGGTCTGTCCGATTTATTTTGGACAACGAGTGGATCGTGTGACCAATGGTGTTGCACCTCTGAAAATGCGACGGCGGTTAGCCTTAGCGGGCATCCGGTCGGTGGATCGCATTGTAGATATTACTAATTACGTTATGCTGGAGACCGGTCAGCCGCTTCACGCATTTGATAAAAATGAGTTATCTGGGACGACACTCACCGTTGGAAACGCGATGTCTGGCGAAATGGCGCAAACCTTAGATGATGAAGTTCGAGAGTTAAATGTGCGGATTCCGGTGATTAGAGATGAAGCCTCCGTTGTTGCGATTGCAGGGGTTATGGGGGGTCAACGCGGGTCGATTTCAGAGAAAACAACCGCTTTGTTTCTAGAGGCGGCGTATTTTTCACCGACTCGGGTGAGGAAATCACGGTCTGAATTGGGACTTCGAACCGAGAGTGCGATTCGGTTTGAAAAGGGAGTGGATCCGAATGGCGTTCGATTTGCGCTTCACCGGGCGTTGCACCTTCTCCAGGAACTTGCGGGGGCAACGAGTGTAGGGGCATCAGTTGAGCATATGGATGTGACACATCCCATTTTGGCTGAACGAGATGTGGCATTTAATTCAGAAAAAATTAATCGATTGTTGGGGACGGACTATTCTCGTTCAGATATGGCGCAGGTGTTGACCTCACTGGGATTTGATCTGTCTGAAACCACGGCGCGTGTGCCGAGCTGGCGTCGACATGATATTAAAGAGTGGCCTTGTTTGGCGGAAGAAATCGCTCGGATTCAAGGGTACGATCCGATTCCGGAGGCTCTTGATTTTCGGATGGTGGTTCAAGAAAAACCATCTCGACTATCAACTATCGCGACGGTCTCGGAGACGTTTTGGGTAGACCAGGGGTTTCAGCAAGTTCAAACGTTCACGATGGTGTCTCCGGATGATTTTAAAGCAACCCAAATTCCGATGCCTTCCGAATGGCTTCAAATTCAGAACCCGTTAACCCCGTCAGAGTCGATTCTTCGTCGGTATTTGATGCCGTCGCTACTTCGGACGGTTTCCTATAATTTGAAACGACAAAATACCGACCTTCAATTGTTTGAAGTTGGAAAAGTGTTTTATTTGGCCCAACAAGGGGAGATTCGGGAACATTTGGTTTGCGGGGCAATTTGTACGGGTAATCGGTTCGTATCTCCCTATTCAGAGGCTGAAAAGGCGGCGGAGCAGCCCTCATTTTTTCACCTTAAGGGACTCGTCGAAGAATTGTTGAGTCAGCTCCGAGTCTGCGGAATTTCATATGGGGTGTCGGTGTATCCTCAATATCATCCCCATATGAGTGCGGATATTCGAATTGGGGACATTACGATTGGTAATGTTGGGTTTTTCCATCCTGATATTTTGGAAAATTACGATATTCGGCAACCGGTTGGGTATATTGGCCTAAATTTGTCCGGGATTGCAGGCGTACCGGTGGTTCCTATGGAATTTAAGTCATTTGGTCGATTTCCTCATACCCGCCGCGACCTGGCGATATTGGCACCGCGGACATTGGGGTATCAGGACATCGACGCTAAAATACGTGAGTATTTGCCCGGTGATGCGGCGCATTATTTCCTATTTGATCAATTTGAGTCGGATAAAATTGGGATGGACAATAAGAGCCTGGCGTTTGGGTTTATATATCAAAATATGGATCGAACGTTATCCGATGATGAGGTCAACCATGCCCACGATGAATTTTGTCGGAAATTGACAGATTCTCTGCCCATTTCGATTCGATAAGGTGATAGATCAGACGTCTCAATTAACGAATGATCCGTTGAATACCCCGATGCTCCGCCAGTATTTGGAGATTAAAGCGGGGGTTCCGGATGCCATTCTTTTTTTTCGCCTAGGCGACTTTTATGAAATGTTTTTAGACGATGCCAAAGTCGCCGCGAGGGAACTCGAACTCACCTTAACCGGACGGGGTAAAGAGGGGAATCGGGTGCCGATGTGTGGAATTCCCCATCACGCATCGGAATCCTATATTCAAAAGTTGGTGGGTCGGGGATATAAAGTGGCCATTTGTGAGCAGACGGAAGCGGCATCTCATTCTAAGGGCATTACTAAACGAGATGTTGTTCAAATTATAACCCCGGGGACGGTCATTTCATCGGCGGGTTTACGGGAGAACGAATGCAATTATTTGTTAGCATTTGCACCGTTGAAGACTGGATATTCAATATCATTTCTTGAACTATCTACAGGTGAATTTAAAGTGGCCAGGGTAGTTGATCGGGTACAGTTAGATATACAGATCGCAAGATTGGCGTCCCGAGAAGTGGTTATTCCGACAGTAATGGATTTTGATTTGCGCGACGGGGTGGTTGTGAATCGATCTGATTTTTTAAATCCAGATCGGGCTGCGTCAATGATTGCGGGGCATTTTAAGCTATCTTCAGTCGATGCCTGGGGTGTCGGGGATTGGTTGGATTGCCTTCCGGCAGCATGGGCGATATTAGAATACGCAAAATATGCTCAAAAAAATGCGATTCCGCAGATTGTCTCGCTTCAGCCGCATCGATTTGACGATGGGATGATGATGGATCGGACAACGATGCACAATCTTGAATTGGTTCAAGGCCGGGATTCGGTAACAAAGCAAACGACACTATTTTCTCTTCTGAATTATACGCGGACGGCGATGGGGGGCCGGAAGTTAAAGCAGGTGGTTCAAGAGCCAATTTGCAATGTTCGGCGAATTGACTCGCGGTTGGATGCGGTTGAAGATCTGGTTAATGATGTCGTCACCCGGGAGGAAATTCGTACTGCCTTGACCGATGTCTATGATATTGAGCGGCTTACGGCCCGTATTGCGGCCGGCACTCATAATCCAAGGGATTGCATTGCCCTTAAAGAATCTCTTGGGGCGCTTAGTGGGTTGGGGGAACTATTGGATCGGTTCAAGAGTCGATTTTTTCGACGTCAGGCCCAATATTTTTTTGGAATTCGGCATCAGACGTCACCAATTTCAACGATTGTTCGATTGGTTGCTACGGCGATTGTGGAGGCACCTCCGGTTTCTTCCCGTGACGGGGGAATTATCCGGGATGGCTATAGCCCTGAATTGTTGCAACTGAAGGCGTCCTTTGCCGAAGTGAGAGAATGGGTGAGCGGGCTGGAGGAAATTGAGCGTGAATCCACTGGGATTAAGTCTCTTAAAGTCGGATTTAATAAGGTGTTTGGATACTATATTGAACTCCCAAATTCACAAAAAGATAAAGCCCCACTGCATTATGTTCGTAAACAAACCTTGGCCAATGCCGAACGGTATATTACCCCGGATTTAAAAGAAAAAGAGATCGTTTTGTTGAACGGGGAAGAGCGGCAAAATGCGTTAGAGTTTGAATTATTTCAATCGATCGTTCAGGAAATTTCGGCCTACACGGGCGCTTTGCAAGAATGTGCTGGGTACCTTGCGGAATTGGATTGTATTCAATCAATAGCCACCGCGTCGCAGCGTAACGGGTATGTCCGACCGACGTTTGTTGAGTCTGGAAATGGCATATTGGATATTCAAAAAGGTCGCCATCCGATTGTTGAACAAAATATGGGGGCGGCGTTTGTTTCGAATACGGTTGAAATGGCAGGCGACAACGCTCGGTTTATTTTGCTGACAGGCCCCAATATGGCAGGAAAATCAACCTTTATGAGGCAGGTTGCATTGATTGTCGTAATGGCGCAGATCGGCTGTTTTGTTCCAGCCGAATCCCTCAAATTATCTCCGGTCGATTGTTTGTATACCCGAATTGGTGCGCTGGATAATTTGTATTTGGGCCAATCCACGTTTATGGTTGAGATGTTGGAAACCGCTGCGATATTGGCAAATGCAACCCCGAATAGTCTGATTATTCTTGATGAAATAGGGCGGGGGACGTCAACATTTGATGGAATGAGTTTGGCCTGTGCGATTAGTGAATATATCCATACTCAGATTAATGCGAGAACCTTATTTGCCACCCATTATCATGAATTGACCGTTCTGGAGCAGGCCTATTCTGGGATTGTCAATTACACCATGGAAATCTCGGAAATAGACGGTCAACTGGTGTTTACTCACCGGTTTATCCGGGGGACTGCGGATAAAAGTTATGGGATTCATGTCGCCAAAATGGCAGGAATTCCCGACGTGGTGATTGAGCAAGCACAGGCGCTATTAGATGGATTTGAGCGTGAAGGTGTCGAATTTTTAAAGAAAAAGGTGATGTAGATGCAGATTGAACCCACTCATTTAACAGGCTGCCATATTATTGAGCCCAAGGTCCATGGCGATTCTAGAGGGATTTTTTTTGAAATATACCAAAAAACAGCGTTTGAACAGGCGGGAGTGACGTCCTCATTTGTTCAAGAAAATCAAAGCCTTTCTAAAAAAGGCGTATTGAGGGGAATTCATTTTCAGAAGGCCCCTAAGGGCCAGGCAAAATTAGTGAGGGTGACTCGCGGGACGATATGGGATGTTGCAGTGGATCTCAATCCGGAGTCTCCGACCTTCCGCCAATGGATTGGGGTGGAGCTATCGGAACACAACCGAAGGATGGCCTTGTTAGCCCCAGAAATGGGCCATGGATTTTATGTGGTTTCGGATCATGCGACGGTAGTCTATTTGTGTAGTGAAGTGTATTCGCCGGAACACGATGCCGGCGTTCGATGGAATGATCCAGACCTGGGTATTGACTGGCATTTGGACCCTAAAGGGGATCCGATATTGTCGGGCAAGGATCGGGATTTGCCCTACCTGTCGGAACTGGATAACTGAATAAAATCTCTAGATTACCTTGGGGCGAGCATATCCTCTGGGCGAACAAATTGATCAAACTCTGCTGCTGTAAGGAATCCGAGTGAAACACAGGCTTCCTTCAGTGATAGATTCTCTTTGTGGGCTTTTTTTGCCACCTGGGCGGCTTTGTCGTAGCCAATATGAGGGTTCAATGCGGTGACAAGCATCAACGATTTTTCTACATAGCGGTTGATTTGGGCTTCATTCGCAATGAGGCCTGACAGACAGTGCTCCAAGAAGTGGGACATTGCATCTGTGAGCAACCGACATGAATGGATAAAATTATGGATAATTACCGGTTTGAAAACATTGAGTTCAAAATTACCTTGGCTTCCCGCGACAGAGATCGCGGTGTCGTTTCCAATGACCTGAACGCAGACCATCGTCATCGCTTCGCTTTGCGTGGGGTTCACTTTTCCGGGCATAATTGAAGATCCAGGCTCATTTTCGGGTAATATCAATTCATTAAGACCACAGCGAGGACCCGATCCCATCCATCGAATATCATTGGCTACTTTCATCAACGTCGAGGCCATTGTACGAAGGGCGCCACTGCCAAAGACCAATGGATCATTACTGGATAGTCCGGCGAATTTATTGGGCGCTGATATAAATGCAATTCCCGTAGTGAGTGCGATTTTGTTACTGACGCGGTCGGCAAATTCGGGATGAGTGTTTAAGCCTGTGCCGACGGCAGTTCCGCCAATGGCTAACTCTAGAATGTCAGGGAGTATTTGGTTAAGGCGGCGAATGTTTTGATCCATTTGGGCGACGTACGCAGAAAATTCCTGACCCAAGGTTAAGGGAACCGCATCCATCAAATGAGTGCGTCCAATCTTAATAATAGTATTAAAGGCATCCACTTTGGTTTGAAGACCATCTCTAAATTGCTGAGCCATGGGGATCAACTTATGAACCAATACTTCGGCGGCGGCGATATGCATCGCAGTGGGGAATGTATCGTTAGATGATTGTGACATATTGACGTCGTCATTGGGGTGGATGGGGGATTTACTTCCCAACATACCCCCCGCCATTTTTATTGCTCGATTTGATATCACTTCATTTACATTCATATTGGTCTGGGTCCCCGATCCAGTCTGCCAAATTCGGAGGGGGAAGTGGTCGTCAAGGGAGCCCGAAATCACTTCATCGGATGCCTTCACAATGAGCTCTTTTTTATCGGAAGATAGTTTGCCTAATTCAAAATTGGTCAGCGCAGCGCATTGTTTTAAAATGCCAAACGCACGAATTAATTCATGGGGCATTCGGTCCTCGCCAATCCCAAAATGATGGAGGGAACGCTGAGTTTGAGCTCCCCAATACCGATTATTTTGAACCTCGATTTTTCCCATGGTATCGGATTCGATACGCACGGATTCTGTCGTAATAGGGGATGATGTCATGGGGATTTCCTTAGTATTTTGAGCTTACCACTCAAGCGTGCCGCTTTGGTATTCCTTGACCCGACCTTCGAAGAAGTTCACTTCGATCATGCTGCCTTGGGTCAACTCATCAATCCACGGAAATGGATTTTGGCTGTTCCATACTTTAGGTAGACCTAGGCACATCAATCGGACGTCACCGACAAACTGAAGGTATTCTCTAAGGTTCTCCGGAGTCAGGCCTAATATGCCTTCCTGGACACAGGATGCACCCCATTGATACTCCATTTCGACGGCATCCTTGATGTTGTCGGTAATGCGTTGCTGAAATTCTGGAGTCCACAGCTCAGGTTGTTCTTCTTTAATGGTATTTGAAATATGGATAAATAACTTCAAATGCATATCTTCATCCCGATTGATGAACTGAATCATTTCTGCACTGCCGGGCATTTTATTGTTTCGGCGTAACACGTAAAAAATAAGGAACGCACTATAAAAATAGATGCCTTCAATAATGATATTTCCAATACAGGCTTCTAAAAACATTTGATCGGAATCAAAAGTTCCGGTCTTGAATGCGGGATCGGCAATTTTACTAACGGCTTTTAAGACGATCTGATTTTTGTCATAGAGGTCTTTGTCGGTACGATACATGCCATAGATTTGTTCAGGATCCAGTGCTAACGCTTCTACTAGTGTCGCATAGCTTACGACGTGCAGCGCTTCCTCATAGGTTTGGCGGGTGATTGCAAGAATAATTTCAGGGCTCGTAATGTGTCGGATAATATTGCAAGCAAGGTTATTGGTTTGCAACCCATCAAGATTCGATACAAACGCAAGACTCCGTTCATAAACGCGTCGTTCCTTGTCGGTGATTACGTTGTCCGCATTCCATTGATTGACATCCATTTGCATTGGGATTTCTTGAGGTACCCACGTATTTTTAATCATGGTTTCAAAAATCTCATACGCCCAGGGATGCTTTAGTGGAGAAACCTGCATTAATCCATCATCGTAGCCGTTAATGACCCTACGGTTGTTAATGATTTCGGCATTGGATAGCTTGTTGTATTTAAAATCGGCTTGAAATAGATCGGTTAAGGACATTGTATACTCCTAAAAGTGGTTACTGGCACGCTTCGCATTCGATATCGATTTCCGTGGGCAGTTGGGATGGGTAGTCGGTTGACGATACCTTCATTATAAGGTCGACGTCCGGCATAATGGTCGGTTGAGGCAGTGTGTCTTTTTCGACGCTGACCGTAGCCTTGGATACTTGAGACGCGCCAAGGGTCCGAAGGTAATAGGTGGTTTTGAGACCCTTTTCCCAGGCCTGAGTATAGATGTCGCTCAAGGCTTTTCCGCTGGTGGTGGACATGAAGATATTGGTGGACGCAGATTGATCGATCCATTTCCCTCTTCGGGCAGCGGCATCGACGATCCAGTGGGAATTAATTTCAAACGTTTCTTTATATTTTTCCTTCAATCGCCGGGGTAGTTCGTTGATATCACGAATTGATCCATTATTGAGCTTGATCTTGCCGAGGATATCGGAATCCCACAAGCCCATTTTTTCCAGGTCATCGATCAAATATCGGTTGATAACGACAAAGTTGCCGGATAAATTCTCTTTCATGTAGATATTCTTAAATGCCGGTTCAGTACACGGATACACTCCGGAAATATTGGCGATGGTTGCGGTGGGTGCAATGGCCATTGTGTTGGAATTTCGCATCCCATTCGTTTGTACAAACTGCCTTAGTGTATCCCAATCCATTCGTTGAACATGGGAAATGTCGATGGGGCGGCCCCGTTCTTTCTCAAGAAGCCCAATGGTGTCGTAAGGGAAAATTCCACGCGACCATTTGCTGCCAGGGTATGATTCATACGGGCCTCGCTCGGCGGCCAATTCTGAGCTGGAGCGAATCGCGTAATACGAAATCATTTCCATGGAGTGATCGGCGAATTCTAAATTTTCTTCAGAATCAAATGCGATATCCATTTGGTATAACGCATCTTGATAGCCCATGAGGCCGAGGCCGACGGCGCGATGAAGAAAATTTGCATTGGCTGCCTCAGGAGTAGGGTAGAAATTGTTGTCGATGACATTATCCAACATCCGAATTCCAATTCGGATGGTTTTTGATATTTTGGCTTCGTCTAGTCGGCCATCTTTGATCATATTGGCCAAGTTAATACTGGCGAGATTGCATACTGCAGTCTCTGCATTAGAGGTGTTGAGTGTGATTTCCGTACACAGATTAGACGAGTGGATAACACCGACGTGATCTTGAGGGTTTCGAACATTTGCAGCATCTTTAAACGTGATCCATGGGTGACCGGTTTCATACAGCATGGTCAGCATTTTTTTCCACAAGTCCAACGCTTTCAATGTTTTTGCTCGTGGTATGCCAGATGTTTCGTAGTGGGCATAGCGGGCTTCAAATGCACTGCCATACAGATCGTGAAGATCGGGAACATCGGATGGACAGAACAGTGTCCAGTCTCCGTTTTCTAAAACCCGTTTCATGAATAAATCAGGTATCCATGCCGCAGTATTGATGTCGTGGGCCCGTCGTCGTTCATCGCCAGTGTTTTTCTTGAGCTCTAAAAATTGCTCAAAATCAGCGTGCCATACTTCGAGGTAGGCACACATGGCGCCTTTTCGCTTGCCGCCTTGGTTAACCGCTAGGGCAACATCGTTAAAGATCTTAATAAATGGAATAACACCCTGAGAGGATCCGTTGGTCCCTTTTATTTTAGAGCCTGTGCCACGAACTCGAGTCCAATCGGTTCCAATTCCGCCGGCCCATTTACTTAAAAATGCGTTGTCGGAATATGTTTTGAAAATTCCAGACAGAGAATCATCGACTGTATTGAGGTAACACGAACTCATTTGGCTATGAAGTGTGCCGCTATTAAATAGGGTAGGGGTGGATGACACTAAATCCAGGCTGGAAAGAATTGAATAAAATTCGATGGCCCGTTCTTCTCGATTGACTTCTTTAATTGCCAATCCCATGGCAACCCGCATCCAAAACCACTGAGGAAGTTCAAACGGAGTCGTGTCATATGACCGATCTTGGATGAGGTAACGGTCGATTAGGATTTGAATCCCTTGGAACATGAACAATTTGTCTCGTTGTGGGTGTAGTGCCGCTGCGATCCGATCCAAATCAAATGTTCCAAGCTCGGGAGTCATTAATTCAAGTTCGATGGCCTTGTGAATGTAGTTTGCAAATTCACTTCGATAGGCAGTGTCCAATTTGACGGTATTCATTGGTTCGCCAAGTACTTTTTTGTACAGGTCGTTAATTGCGATTCGGGCAGCGAGATACGCATATTCGTAATGGCGTTCAATCCGTTCCCGGGCAGCGCCGAGGACTAAGAGTTCGATTTCGCGGATAGGAATACGGTCGTACACTTGCTTGGTGACTGCCTCGACCATTTCTGTAATCGATACGCGCATAAGATCAGGGGCCAACTGACGTAAATTCTCCTCAACGTTGATCGGGTTAAAGATGACGGTTTCTGCATTATTAATAATGACTTCGAGTTTTTTTTCTCGAATACGAGTCTGAATTTGTTGAAAACGTTCTTGTTTGTGAAGTTCTCTGTAAAGAATGTAACGCTTGGCAACTTTATGGTGGCCACGCAGCATTAAGATTTCTTCAACGAGATCCTGAACAAATTCAACTTGAGCGGTGTTCGCGTCGCCGATATTTTCGTTTACTTTGGAGGTTACCTCTTCGGATAAAGACTTGGCACCCTCTGGATTGGACACATTTTCTGATAAAAACGCCTTGTGAATTGCAATCTCAATTCGTTTTTGGTCAAATGCGACTTTTTCCCCGTTGCGCTTAATAATAAAGCTAATTCCGATTTCCCGTGTCATAAAGACGCTCCCTAAAATGAATGGTGTAAGATAAGTTGTCCAATAAATTTCTTGGGAATAGAGAGGGGCGTAGCGGATCGATAATGTACTTTATCGACCTGCGGTGTAGTCAAAATTCTTTGGATTTTTTAGTGGAGATGACCGAGGAAATCGTGTGTGAACGGATTTAGAACCTCGCGTTTCTATTCTATTAAAAAACCGCCACCAAATCAATGCTTTGATTCTGATACTTAGTATCAAATTAAGCGTGTGTAAGATATTTTTTTAAAAATCGATTTATTGAAATTTCATCATCGATTGGCGTGTTGTTAATGATCGATTTTGATAGTTGGGACGCGATAAATGGGGCAATTTGAGTCCCCTTTGATCCCAGTCCTGAGGCCACCCAATGTGTCGAATGAATGGGGTGCTGACCGATAACTGGTCTAGAGTCAGGCATGATGCTCCGTGTCCCTGATTCTGTGCGTGTAACCTGTGTTTTAATTCCAGGAATTATGGATTGGATATGTGCCAAAATCGCTCTGTAGCCGGTCTCTGTTGGGGGATGAAATAGGTCGTCCCACGCGTAAGTAGCGCCTGCGCGATAGCCACCGGATTTCATGGGTGAAATCCAATTGCCATTATTTAAAATGGCGTCAGTATGAAAGTCGGGGGCGTCGAAAATAATGGTTTCTCCTCGAGAATTTCGAAATGGAAGCCAGGAAAAATGGTGGGATAGATGGGCATATGCGCCCGTGCAGTGAATGGTGGCTTTGACCGGTAGATTCTCAAGAAACGAAGGCTCTGGGTTGAGGAGTAACTGATTCGATTCAATAAAATGCTGGCGCAATGAATGAATTAATTGACCAACATCGATGTGATAACCGCCCTGAATGCTCACTCCGCCATACGGGGCCGCGACGTCCGGATGTGGGGAGTCATTAAAGAGGGTGGTGATATAGGGGGCGAGGGTGCCCGAAGTATTTTTTTTGTGAAATGTGTCGCTGTCGATGGTATCCCTAAAGAGCCGGTAGATCGTGCGTGGGGTAATCAACGGATGTCCAATTAACGATGATAGGTTTTGGTATACGGACAGCGCATCAGCGGTGGTTTTCTCATACCGCCATGATAATGCAAATCGTTGGCCTGAAATGGGGTCCATCATCCCTGCGGATACCAAGGAACTGCATCGACGAGGCGCAAATTCGGCAATTGCAACTGATGCGCCCAGTGCTTGAAGCTCCAACGCAAGAAGGGATCCCAACAATCCTTGACCTAAAATAAGGAAGTCGGGACGAAGCGTCATCCGGTGAGTGGGGTGCGAATGAGTGTTCCGTCCAGGGTGTGAATGAGTTCCTCATCTTTTAAGGCAATATGGCTCAAGTGGAGTCCTTCCGGGTGAGTGGTACTAATCCATACTTCTCCGGAAATGGAGACTTCGGGCCCAAAATGAACGGCTCCCGATACCTCTAATGACCGACATCGAAGTAGTGACGGAATATGGGGTACGAGTTGATCGAATGCCGAGACCGATTGATAGGCCGTGCCGAGTTGGATATCTGGCAAGCCGCGTCGGGTACGATGTCGTGAAATACGGACTTCGCCTGATGGTAATTTCTCCGTGACATCGGATCGGAGCAACATCAGATCTGCGACTGACTTAACCGGCATAAATCGATTGCGGGGCACGACTACCGATGCGCTGCGGTCGAATAGACTGATGGCGGATCCCATGGCGGATTCCAATTGATCGACCCGAACTCCGTGGACTGTTTTGGGATTCACAATGAGAGGGAGGTCCATATCCATTTTTTGAAGTCTCGCATTGATTTTGGTGAGGTCGAGCCAAATATTGTTGGTATTAAAAATTTGGAAACGATTGATGTTCTCAAATTCTGAATTTTGGTCAGCAGACACTTGGGCCCGTTCCAATAAAAATAGACGATTGTGATGGCGTACGAGGGTTCCCCCTTTTCGGTCTGACGGCGTTTTTGGGGTCGTTTCCATCAGAAAATCAAGTTGATTACGAATCATATAGCCCAAAATCTTGAGATCAATGCTGGCCCCAAGGTTATCTGAATTTGATACAAAGAGATATCGAATCCCTTGGTCAATGAGCGATTGAAGCGTCCCTGATGATATTAATGCGGCATAGAGATCCCCATGGCCGGGTGGGTTCCATTCGGCGTTAATGTCGTTCTTAAACTGGACCGGTTCTCCCGTCCGGACATCAATTCGAGGGACCTGGTGCTGCTTAAGGCTAACAAAGGGTAACCGGTTACCCATTAAGTCCTCGGTGGCGGCCTCAGTGTGATAGCTATTTAGCAAGATGAGGGGGATTTGACAGTGGTATTGGGTTTGAAGCGCCACGATTTGATCGACGATAAAATCTAGAAAGTTGCGTGTGCCATCGACAGCAATCGCAGACTTGGGTCCTGTGCACCCCATCGTGGTTCCCAATCCCCCATTCAGTTTCAAAAAACCAACTGTGGATATGGCCGTTTCACCCGCGTCAAAATCCTCAGTGGTGAGCTTGGCGTAGGGGACAACGTCTCCTAATTCTAACTGTTGGACTTCGTCTAGATCGATAAGGCCTCGATCCCCCAAGAAATAGTTTAGGAGCATTCCAGTAAATTGAACCTTAATCAATTCCGGGGCTTCAATCTGAGATAGCTTTTGAAGATGATCGGGTAATACGATTTTAAGTTTCTCAACGACCCGCTGGGCATCCAATTGAGGTAAATTTTGGATTTGGAAAATAAAATCGTCCAGAAATTGGTGGGCTTTCAACTTAGATTCATGAGTTGAAAACAACGGGAGAATGATGGCGGTTAATTCGTTACTCAGAAAGTGGGGTGTCAACATAAGCCGAAAATCATAGTATCGATTGGGGATCAAAATCAACGATAACTCGAATTCCGCGTTGCGGACCCGGAACTTTTCGGAGAATATCCCTGATTTCGTCGGTGTGATGGGGCATGGTTTTAACCAAAATATGCCATCGGGTTTGGCCTTTGATCATCGCAACGGGTGCGGGTTGGGCGGGCATCACAAAGAATCCGTGAGGGTCTAATGACTCCGTGAGTAATGCATGAATCGTACGGGCCCAGAGTGAGACCCCGTCAGCCTTGGCTCCGGAAAAGATAATGTTGACGAGTTCCGTGAATGGAGGATATCTCAACGGCTTTCTGAACCCCAATTCAGTGGTATAAAATCGGTCGAAATCGTGGTCCAATGCAGATGCGATTGCATAGTGTCCCGGTTTGGCAGTTTGAATATAGACGTCTCCAGGAAGTTCCCCACGACCGGCACGACCGGCCACCTGAGTAATTAACTGAAAGGTTCGTTCTCCCGCCCTGAAATCGGGGATCCCAAGGGATGCGTCAATTCCGACAATTCCAACCACCGTCACTAGGGGAATGTCGTGGCCTTTGGCGATCATTTGAGTACCGATTAAGATATCCCCAGAGGCACGGAATTCATCCATGATTTCGCTGATTCGATTGGCATGCGTTCCCGTGTCACGATCCAACCGTAAAATTGATGATTCCGGCAATAATTTTCGAAGTTCGAATTCTACTTTTTGGATGGCGGCGCCTGCGATAGCGAGTGACCCTTTTTGGCAGGACGGGCATCGCAGCGGCAGGGGTGTTTGGGTGAAGCACCGATGGCATCGAAGGATACGATCTGAATGGTAGGTATAGCCAAGTTCGCATTGCGGGCAGGTGACGGGATTGCGGCATTTTTGGCACATAATCGTTGGGGCATACCCACGGCGATTGACGAGGACAATGGCTTTCTCTCCTTTGGCAGATGCGATACGTAATGCATCGGCGAGGGGGCGACCGATGACACTGTCATCGGGAAATAGGTCTCTGTCACGTGTGTCTGAGATATGGTGGGTTGCCATGGGTCTATTCATGATTCGATGAGGTAACTGAAGTAGTTGAGAACCCCCTGATCGGGCGTGAAACATTTGCTCCAGAGTGGGGGTGGCCGACCCAAATATCAGCGGAATTTGAGCGATTTCAGCCCTCTTTTTGGCGACTTGGAGCGTATCATATCGCGGATGTTGATCTTGTTTATATGACCCGTCATGACATTCATCTACGATAATGACGCCTAAATTGTGAAGCGGAGAAAATATCGCAGACCGAGGGCCAATAACGACCTGAATTTCTCCGGAATAGATTTGATTCCACGTGGTGGTTCGTTGTTTGGGTGTTAATCCGGAGTGGAGGATCGCAACATGGGTACCCAGTCGGCTTTGGAATATCCGGCTGACTTGAGGGGTGAGCGAAATTTCGGGGACTAAGACAATGGCCGACTTTCCAGCAACTTTCATTTGACGGGCAATTTCAAGGTAAATCTCTGTTTTTCCACTGCCTGTGACACCATGAATCAAAAATTCTTTATACGTGTTTTGGGACATAATTGCTTCAACAGTCTGGGTCTGTAAGTTCGATAATGTAAGGAGTGAAATCTCTGGATCTGAGTATTCCGAAGGCGCCACTGCCCTAAGCCGATGGCTACCGACAATGGTTTGAATGGCTTTGTCTGGGGTGGTCAGATAGTGGGAGATGAACCACTCGATGAGTTCGAGCTGATCGGGCCGAATTGTGGGGCGTTTTGGATCAATTGCGATGATTGATTTAAGCTGAATAGGAGTCTTCCCTGCCGCCTCAAGTCGAATAACGATGCCTGGAGCGATGGAGGCTCCCAGTGGGACAGTAACGGGGGTTCCTGGCCCCACGTGGAATAAATTTTCAGGGATCTCGTACGTATACAGATCCCGGACGCCGCGCAAAATCGCGACGGAGGCCACCATTCCCATCTTGTTTATAAATAAGGGGCGATAAGTGGTAGCCCGAGGGTTTCTTCGAATCCAAAGCCCAAATTCATACATTGAATGGCTTGACCTGAAGCCCCCTTAATGAGGTTGTCTAGCGCCGAAAATACCACAATTTTATTGAGAGTCGGGATGGATTTGAAACTGATCATGCAGCAATTGCTCCCTGCGACGTACTTTGTACTTGGGGTTTTCAGTCCCGTTGCCAAGGTAACAAATGGCGCGTCCGCGTAGGTCTGCGTATAGATATCAATGAGCTCTGATTCTGTAATCGACCCATCAACATACATCGTCGATAATATGCCTCGGTTCATTGGTACCAAATGCGGTGAAAATAATACATTAACCCCTAAAAGGGTTTCCATTTCGGGAGTGTGCCGGTGAGTTGCTGTACCATAGGCTGAAAAGGATTCATTGGTTTCGCAATATAAGTGGGACTCTTTGAGTCCGCGTCCGGCACCCGATACCCCTGATTTGGAATCTGCGATTACTGGGGAATTGAGGAGGCCGGCCTGAGCCAACGGATAGAGACCGAGCATCACCGACGTTGCATAGCAGCCAGGACATGCCACGTAACGTGCGGTTCGAATGGCGTCCTTATACACCTCGGGGAGGCCGAGTGGAATGGTCCCGAGAAGGTCGGGTCGGGTATGGGTTTCCCCATAATAGGTAGCGTAATCATTGGCGGTAACGAGGCGAAAATCAGCAGATAAGTCGATGACTTTGACACCCGCCGTCATTAACAGGTCGTAGTGATTTTGTGCTTGTCCATGAGGTAACGCCAGAAAGACAAGATCGACATCTAACAGCGTCGATTCTTTGAGTGGGTCTAAAGTCAATTCCAATCGACCCAACAACTGGGGATAGATCTGACTGATTTTTATCCCTACTTGGGATTTTGAATATAATCGAGTGATATGGACGTGGGGATGGCTACTGAGTAACCGAATAAGTTCGAGCCCGGTGTACCCTGAGGCACCAGCAATCCCCACACGAATCATGACGCGATTATTTGTTTTTCTTTGGCTTTCATACGGTTCGCTTTAGCGCCCACTCGGTCACGTAGATAGTGGAGTCGTGCGCGACGTGCGATACCTTCTTTGATAACAAGAACGCTTTCGATCAATGGTGAATGAAGTAGAAACGTTTTTTCTACTCCAATTTTGTCGATGATCCGTCGAACGGTGAAACTTTCACGAATTCGTGTTCCGGTCTTTTTAACAACGGTACCTTCAAATTTTTGAACCCGTCGTTTTTTTCCTTCAATGATCGCGGTTGCAACCACTACAGTATCCCCTACGTTAAAGCGGGGAACATTTTCTTTTAACTGACTATTTTCGATTTGCTCGATAATTTGAGAAGAGGACATGACTTACTCCTTTAAAAACTCTGTCAATAATGCCTGGTCCTCAACCGATGGTGAGTTCCTGGCGAACAAACTTGGATTGTTGAGCAACGTTACTCCCAGAGACTGCTGACGCTTCCACGTTGCAATTTTCTGATGATGACCACTTAATAAAATATCAGGAACTGGCATATTTTGGAATACCCTGGGCTGGGCATATTGTGGATGTTCTAAGAGGCCACAAACAAACGAATCTTCGGAAATACAGGCTGGATCGCCAATTACCCCTGGAATCAGGCGGCAGACTGACTCTGCCAGCGCAATGGCGGCGGCATCCCCCGAGGATAAAATAACCTCGCCCAATGAAAATCGATGCACAGGGAGTAGTTTAAACAACCGCTCATCAACCCCCTCGTAGAATCCGGAGAGAATTATAAGTGGACGATCGGCCTCATGAATGTCTGTTGCCATCCCTTGGGATAACGGGCGCCCCTTCGGACAGGTGTAATAGAGTAACGCGTCGGTATAATCTGGAATCGAGGTGATGGCATTGTAGAGGACGTCGATTCGGAGAAGCATCCCTCGTTTACCCCCAAACGGAGGCTCGTCCACTTGCCCATGACGATTGATAGCAAAATCACGAAGCTGAATAAAAACAGGGTCGATTAATCCTGCCGTAATCGCTTTTTGAATGAGTCCTTTGCAAAAGAACCGTCGTAACTCATCGGGAAAGAGCGTTAAAAAATAGAGCTTCATTCCTGAAGAACTATACGGTTTCGGAGGTGGCTACGGGGGTTATTTTTTGGACAATCCCGTCTTTAAGAATGATTTCCATTCCGCCTAATTTCTCGTAGAGGTTGTCGCCTTCTGATACCGATACAAATCCGTCAACCGTCCCCTGTAAAAACAGGGATTCAAGCTTGAGATCATTAATTGCATCCATCCGTGTTTGCTGGTCTTTTATCGTTGCATCGAGTTGGATTTTCTCAGCTTCTAGTTGCTGAAGAAGGGCTTGTCGACCGATGTTGTCGGTAGATGCCAATCGATCCAACTGAGGGATTTGCTGATTAATGAGTATTGTCCGTTGTTCAGCTGATCGAATAGATTCATTCAGTTCGAATACCATGTAAGACTTGAATTTCTCGGTGACAACCACTTTGATTGTGACCGTTCTTTTTAGGGTAACCGATCGATTACCACTGGCAGCGGTTTTAGCCGCCGATTTTATAGATTCATCTAATTTGGGAGTAGACATAATTTTTTCAGTTTCTCTTATCATTCGTCATGATTTCAACTGTGACACGTCGATTATTTTTTGCGGCAGCCGCTTTCGCTACCGTTCGTATGGCGTTCGCGATCCGACCTTCCTTGCCGATGACTTTTCCAACATCATCAGGAGCCACTCGAATCTCTAACACCGTAACGCTTTCTCCCGCTGTTTCACCAACAACGACCTGGTCTGGAGAATCGACCAGGGAACAAACAATATTTTCTACCAGATTTTTCATCTGAAATCACCCAAAATCGGAGTATTCACAGAAACCAGTCTTACGCTTTTTTACGGTCTTTTTTAGAAACACCAGGAGTTGCAGAAATCCGCTTCACCTGAGGTATCACGCCTTGTGCGCCAAGGAGTCGTTGAACTGGATCACTGGGCTGAGCGCCAACAGATAACCAATATTTCACACGATCCTCATTAAAACTAAATGCGATAGGCTGAGCTGTAGGATTGTACAACCCTACTACTTCAATCGCTTGTCCGCTCCGCGCGTCGCGGCTATCGGCAACAACCACTCGATATACTGGTTGTTTTTTCTTCCCTTGTCGTTTAAGTCGAATTCTAATGGCCAAATGTCACCTCTGAACAAAATTCATAAAATTTGTTGTGTATTTTTTTGAAAGGCTATTATATCCACGAAACAAATTCTCTGACAACATAAAAGATGTAATTTTGTTGGCTACACCAAACGAAGTTGGTTCACTAAAGAAGGATTTGTTGCCAATCCCTCGCCGATTAAAACAGCCGAAAATTCTTCAGACGCCAATGTTTTTAGGTCCTCTATCGACTGATAACCACTCTCCGCGACGACGGGTAAATTGGGTCGAATACCCCGAATTTTTTGATTGAGGTTTTGGGCATGGGTAATATCGATTTCAAAGGTTTTTAGGTTTCGATTGTTAATTCCAATCATGTCAACGCCAGAAATTTGTAGGGCAACGTCGAGTTCCTCATCGGTGTGGATTTCTAGGAGCACGTCCAAGTCGAGGAAATGTGCGGCCTCAATAAGCTGGTGACAGAGCATCGGATTTAAGATCGCTTGAATTAGCAATATTGCGTCGGCACCCAATTCGGCGGATTCAATGATTTGGATGGGATCTATAATAAATTCCTTGCGTAAGATCGGAATCGCGACGAATGGTCGAATATCGGATATATACGCAGGACTGCCCCGAAAATAGGGGCCATCGGTCAATACAGATAATGCGCCTGCGCCTGATTTTTCGAATTGAATGGCGAGTGCCACGGGGTCAAAGTCAGTGCGGATGACGCCTCGGGATGGGGATGCTTTTTTGACCTCGGCAATGACGGTCAATCCCTCGGCCTTGATTGCGTTTAAAAACCGCCGCCGCCGGGGAATCGGATGTTCCGGGAAGACGAGTTCAGGGCGACATCGTTTGAGCTCAGCTATTTCTTGCCGCTTTGTTGTAACGATTCGATCTAAAATTGTCATGGTTGGGGTTTTTGTATTCGACCGGATTTGATGAGTTGTTGGTAATCAGATGAGAGAGAGATCTTGGAATTTTCTGGAATGGATTGGGTAATCCACACGTTTCCACCGATGATGGAATTGGACCCAATTTGGGTGTCGCCCCCTAAAATCGTGGTTTCTGCGTATACGACAATATGGTCACCCAACGTGGGGTGTCGTTTTGTCGTGGATTTGGATTTGGGAACACTCAATGCGCCCAGAGTAACACCTTGGTACAGTTTGACGTTGTGGCCGATGTCAGACGTCTCTCCGATGACGATCCCCGTGCCGTGGTCAATACAAAAGGAGGGGCCGATCGTTGCGCCGGGATGAATATCGATTCCAGTTTCACTATGGGCAATTTCCGTCATCATTCGTGGCATCAATGGGATGTCTCGTTTATATAAAAAATGAGCAATTCGGTAAGTCGTAGTGGCTTGAAATCCAGGATATGACAAAATGATTTCAGCTTCACTTTTTGCGGCGGGATCTCCGTTATAGGTGGCTTTGACATCTTTCTTTAACAGGGTTCGCAGCGTCGGGATATAGTCGAAAAAGTCCGACGTCACTTCCTTGGCGATTTGTCGGGTTTCGGATGGATTGACGACATTCTGAGATTCTTTGGCCGACCACACCAGAATTTTGCTGATTTCAGCACACAATGACTCCGCGGCGGTCACGATTTTTTGTCCGATGACGTACTGGAGATTGATATTGTTAATCGGCGTAGTATCAAAGTATCCCGGAAACAAAATTTCCTTCAGCATCGTTAAGATATGCTGAACACTATTACGTGAGGGGAGGTGATCACCGTCGGTGAAACTAATGCCGCCGATTTCCTGATATGAATCAAGAATTGCCTGAATTTGGAGTGCGAGGTGCTGAGAATCTGTCATAATCTCACTTTACCGTATTTTCTAGCTCTTTCAAAAGAGACTCCATTGCGAGGATTCCCTTGCGCCAAAATTGGGCGTCGCGAAGGTCGAATCCGGCAATCGCTACAATATCGTAGGGACTAGCTGAGCTTCCGGCGGTGAGCATGGCTTTGTATTTTGGGATAAATGCAGCACCTTCTTCTTTATAGAGTTGGTATAATGCCATGACGAGCAAGTTCCCAAAGTTATAGCTAAATACGTAGAAAGGGGAGTCGATGATATGGGGAATCGAGGCCCATTCCCATCGGTACTCAGGGGTGATTCGGACGCTATTTCCAAACATTTTTTGGAGCTCGATTTCATACAGGTTGCAGAGTTCAGGCGCACTCAATAATCCGTCCGTGATTCGGTCATGAATGGCCATTTCAAACCGAGAAAACATGTTTTGGCGATGACTGGTCGCAAACATATCTTCGAGTTTGTGGGTGAGGAGAGACTGTCGTTCTTTGATGTCTGTGGTTTCGGTCAATAATTTATCGGTGATGATCATTTCGGAAAAGACACTGGCCGTTTCAGCTAATGGCAAAATAGGGTGATAATAAAACAAATGTTGTTTGGCGCAATACATGTCATGTATGGCATGACCGAGTTCGTGCGCAAGTGTTGCAATGTCGGACGGACGGCCTTGAAAATTAAGAAAAACGTAGGGGTCAACATCGGGTGTAGAGGATGAACAGTACGCTCCGCCCCGTTTGTTCGGGAGGACTGGCGCATCAATACGGCGTTGATCAAACATCCGTTGGGCGAATGCGTGGATTTCGGGATCAAACCGCTTGAATCCGTCTAACACAATTTCTTGAGCCTGTTCCCAGGTATATAGTTGGGAGCTGTCCGGGAGGGGGGCATAGATGTCGGCAAGCGTGAGTTCATCTAGCCCAAGAAGTTTGCGCTTCAGTTCGTAATATCGATGAACCAACGGGTACGATTCTTCGGTGATGGTGTGAAGGGTTTGGATGGTGGCTTCGTCGAGATCTTTACCTACTAATTTCGTCGTGATGGGACTGGCAAATCCCCGAAGTTTTCGTTCAATATTGAAGTCTTTGACGATGTTGTTGAAAATGGATGAGAAAATGATCTGATTTTCTTCGTATTTTGCGAAGAATAATTTCATTGCCGCCCGGCGGACTTCGGGATTTTTATGCTGACGTAGCGCGCGCAATTGGCTGCCGTTGAGCGATTTTTTCTCGCCATCGACTTCAAGTTCGAATCGATAGGATGCAGTGATGTCGCCGTATAATTTTCTTAATCCTTCGACGCCGGTCAGGTCTTTAAGATTGGCGAGTTGTTCTTCTTTTTCCGAAAGATTAAATTGAGCTGTTTTTTCGGTCAGTATCAGATCGTATCGGTAGTCTGATAGGGCGGGGTCGTTGGCCAACTTTTGAAGCTGTTCTGCGGGAAATGTGGCCAATTCAAGCCCAAAAAATACGAGTAAATTACCAATTTCAGATTCGTCTTCATCGATCTTGGAGACAAAGGCTTTGACGGCGTCATCGGAGGTGTCTACGGAATAGACTAAGTGGGCATACTGGCTCAGCTTGTAGAGTGGCGTCATGATGATTTCGAGTTCTTTAAACCCAGTGGCCAGTTGAGCGGGGGACAGTGTCGCAAGTTTACCCTTATATAGGGCCACGAAATCGTTTGAGCGGGTACGTGCAGAGTTTAAAAGTGGAGTGATCGTGGGGTCATCGATTCCTGAGAATAAATCGGATAGATCCCACCGAATAGTATCGGCGGTGACGACAGTAGATGTCATAGTAAAGTCCTCTCAAATCAAAAAAATGGATACGTCAAATTTACATCATTATACGTCATTTTTCGATCTCGCGTTATAGATGATACAATCCCGAATTATGAAAAAAAGAGTGTTGGTTGGAATGAGTGGTGGGGTGGATTCTTCCGTAACGGCGGCGTTGCTTCAACGGCGGGGATACGATGTCATCGGAATTACCATGCAATTGCTTCCTAAGGAACAGGAAAAACAATCGGCTTGTTGTAACTTAGATGCGGTCTGCGATGCCCAACGAGTGGCGGGGAAGTTGGGGATTCCCCATTACGTCATCAATATCCGAGATACGTTTAAAGCGAAAGTCATAGACTATTTTGTCGATCAGTATGTCAGTGGGTATACCCCCAACCCGTGTGTGGAGTGTAACCGACATATTAAATTTGATGAAATACGTCGGGTGGGGATTGAAATGGGGACGGAATATGTGGCGACGGGCCATTATGTGCGCCGGGTTTTTAATCCGAGAACCCGCCAGTTTACCCTGCGTAAAGCCAAAGATATGGGCAAAGACCAAAGCTATTTTCTCTATATGTTGTCCGCTGAAAATTTGGCAAAAACGATATTCCCTTTAGGGGATTTTCATAAAAGTGAAGTGCGCCAAATGGCCGAGTCGATGGGACTACTAAACGCGCAAAAGCCGGATAGCCAAGAAATTTGTTTTGTCACCAAGGGAACCTACAAGCAGTTTGTGGAAGAACAATTGGGATCTGTACCCGTCTTGGGCGGACCCATTGTCGATTTAGAGGGAAATATACTCGGTCAGCATGACGGGATTCATCATTTTACGATTGGGCAACGGAAAGGGATTGGAATTTCGTCCCCCGAGCCGTTGTATGTCGTGAGAATTAGCCCGTTTAATCGCCAGGTTACTGTTGGGCCCAAGGGTGCTCTGAAGTCGAGTACGGTCCAGTTGCATACGACGTCGTTGATTAACTCTACGGAATCCGTCATTGGTAAATCCTTTTCCATGAAGATGCGGTATCAGATGGTACCTTTTGAGATTGTGATTCAGTCTTGGGAAGAGGGTCGTGCTCAGATCGAGTGCCAAGTCCCCCAAGAATTCACCTCGCCAGGTCAGTCGGGGGTTATTTACGACGGTACCCGCGTGGTCGGTGGCGGCGTAATCGCCTAATTAGGGAACTAATTTAAGCAGTCGAAGGATGATGATCAACGCCGGTAACGTGGCCAAGGACGTGAGGGTGCATGCGGCAATGATCCAACTGGTCATTTCGGTGTCCGAATGGAACCGTTTGGCCAAGATATAGCTTGCGGTTGCGGTGGGAGTTGCCGCAAATAAAGCAATCGACGCCAGGTCGAGCCCTCGGATTCCGGCGAAGACCGCGAAACCGACTACGATGATCGGCATGATGATCAGTTTTAAAATGATGGTAACCCCACCCGCCCAAATATGGTCCCGAATTCTAGAAAATTGGATTGATGCGCCGACTGCAATCAGAGCGAGGGGTAAGGTCAGCGCCGAAATGTCGTGAGCGGCGTGGAGAATAAACAATGGGATCGGTGGTTTAAACCAAATAAGGGGAACGACGGCCAACGATAAGACCATGGGATTCATAATGATGGTTTTGATGATCGGTCCCCGTTTTGTGTTTCCTTTGTCGGGGGCATATTTGGATAACACGAGTACCGAAGTCACGTTGTTGATGGGGATGGTGGCCACCATCAGTAATGTGGCGTTGAGTAGGCCTGCGTGGCCAAACAGGGTATTTATTAAATAGAGGCCTATGGCCGCAAAATTACTTCGAGTGGCCCCTTGGAACATGGCTCCGATTGCGGCTTTCGTGGGTGCTATTTTACGGACAACCAACCAGGAAACGAGGCAATGGATAACAGTTGCAATAACGCAGACGGCGATTTGTCGTGTGGGAAATACTTGGGAGGAATCCACTTCGTAAAATTTGACGGTGATCATGACGGGTAGGGCGACAAAGAACACAAGGCGTGAGGCTTCGTTCAGAAATCGATGGGTAACCACTCCGGTCCGCTGGACGATCCACCCACAAAACATGATCACAAAGCTAGGAAGGATTGCATTGAGCGTCGTAATAACCGAAATCATTTGGGTGCTGAGTATACTCTTCGCCTTGAGGCAATGGTCAACTAATCGCTGGTTCCGTATACTCGGGGTATGCGAATGTCTTTTTTGTTGAGGGAAGCGTTATCTGTCGTCCGTAAGGATAAATTGGTAATGGTTCCCGCTGTATTTTTTTTCGTGACAATGGGACTTCTGGAGGCTAAGGGCTTCCGATTTGCCAGCCAGATGACGACCTTAGCCCCGTCTCGTGGTCAGATCTTTTATTTTCTTGCGACCACAGTCTGTTCAGAGTTAATCGTCAAAAACCTAACGATTGCGTGGGCGGGGCAGGTGATTCAATCTGGCCGGGTCATTGTCGGGGTTCGATCATTTAGGGCCTTACTACTCAGGGCGATGCATTTACTCTTTGCGCTGGGTGTCTTAATTATTCCTGCCCTGGTCGCGGGTGCCGGAGTCGCTAAATTAGGGGTTCATATTGGCAATCCAGTTCTCGCTATTTTGGTGGTGATTTCGCTGATTTTGTGGTTTTTTACCCAATTTTCATCTCAGTTTATTATTTTTGAGTCCGAGAAATTTTGGAATGGATTGTTGAAGTCGATCTTTTTTGTTCGATTTAATCCGTGGGTATCGATGGCGGTATTTAGTCTTGGGCTGGTCCTGGTACTCTTGGCGGCCATGGTTGGGGCGATGATCAATGAGATTCCCATCGTTGGCCATGTTGGATTTGCGATTATTGAGGGAATTGGGACCAGTTTGATGGTTACCGTCCAAACGGTGGCATTTGCGGTGGTCCGGGCCAAGTATTCAACAACGGTTTAAAGTCGGGGATTGAGTAGAGGAACCGACATCCCAATTTTGAGGGTATAATGGCCCACTTCTAACGGATCTTTTTCTGGAAAATCTTGACGACAATGGGCCCCGCGACTTCCAGTTCTCTTCAGTGCGAACTGGGTAATTAACAGGGATATAGTAATCAAATTTTGGAGTTCGAGTAACTCTTCATCATAGGTGGGGGTGTCGAGAATCCACCGAACCTTTTGGAAATAGGCGAGGGCTTTTTCCATTTGGATTTGAGTTCGAACAATTCCGACGTTGGTCCACATCATGTTGCGAATGCGAGATCGGATCACCCGTGCTTTGACGCGAGTCAGGACGGCTGTGGGTGCGTCTAAAATGGGCGGGGAGGCCAGTGGATGTGGCAAAGGGGGGAGTTTGGCTGCCGATTTTCCGGCCCGATAGCCAAAGACCAGTCCATCCAATAGGGAATTTGAGGCCAGCCGATTGGCGCCATGAATTCCGAGGGAAGCGACCTCACCGGCCGCATAGAGCCGAGGAATTGCGGTACGCCCTTCGATATCGGTACTGATCCCTCCCATAAAATAGTGAGCGGCGGGGGCGACGGGAACAAAATCCCGACGAATATCGATGCCCGACGCTTGGCATCGTTTAAAAATAGTGGGGAATCGCATTTTGAGGTCGAGTGGCACTTCGCTCAGGTCCAAATAGACGTGATTGGACCGCGTCTTGTGCATTTCTTCGAATACCGCCCGAGCCACGGCATCTCGCGGTGCCAATTCGGCCATCGGGTGGTAGCTGGGCATGAACCGATCCCCGTCTTTATTGCGTAAAATTCCGCCTTCGCCGCGAACCGCTTCGGAGATAAGAAATAATGAAATTGGTTTTTTGTCCCCGGTATAAAGAGTGGTGGGATGAAATTGCGTAAATTCCATATCTTGGACGGTGGCGCCAGCTCGAAATGCCAATGCGATGCCATCTCCTGTTGCGACCGGTGGATTGGTGTTATACGCGTAGACCTGGCCACATCCACCGCTGGCTAACATCACCGCGTTGGCCAGAATCGATTTGGGTACCCCGTCTTTGACGGTGACGCATCCGATACATTCGCCGTTTGAAATAATAAGGGATGCCACGGTTGTGTTCTGCAGAAATGACACATTGGGATGGCGTCGGACGGTGTTGCCTAAAGTCTTTTCGATTTCGCGACCGGTGGCATCCCCAGCATGCAAAATACGGCGTCGATTGTGGGCGGCTTCGCGAGTAAAGGAATAGTCGTCCCCACTTTTGTCAAAATGAGCCCCCATGTCGACTAATTCTTGAACTCTAGCAGGGCCTTCTTCGACGAGAATTTTTACCGCCTCGATGTTACATAACCCGTCACCTGCGGCGAGGGTATCGTTGAGATGAAATGTGGGGGTATCATCACGGTGAAGTGCGACGGCGATCCCGCCCTGGGCCCACTGGGTCGAGCCTTCGTGAATATTGCCTTTTGTAATCACCAGCGTTTTGCCAAACGGAGCCACCGCGTGGGCAGCAGATAGCCCGGCGATTCCACTTCCGATAACGATATAATCTGTCTGAATCATGGTGATTTTGAAGTGGCGGCAGTGTACACTAAATCGATGTTCAAACTACAGAGCGACTATCTGCCGGCGGGGGATCAGCCCGATGCGATTCGGGTCCTTACCGAGGGCCTTAAGGCCGGTAAAAAAAATCAAATTTTGCTAGGTGTTACGGGATCTGGAAAAACCTTTACGATGGCGAATGTCATTGCACAACTGAATCGACCGGCCTTGGTTATGGCGCACAACAAGACATTAGCGGCGCAATTATGTTCTGAGTTTCGGGATTTTTTTCCCGACAATGCGGTGGAATATTTTGTGTCGTATTACGACTATTATCAACCGGAAGCCTACATTGCGTCTCGCGATGTTTACATTGAAAAAGAGGCCCAAATCAACCAAGAAATTGAGCGGCTTCGTCACAGTGCCACTCGATCTTTATTGTCTCGGCGAGATGTCATAATTGTGGCCTCTGTGTCATGTATTTATGGCCTTGGTCTTCCCGAAGATTATATTCGGGGGGTGATTTCACTTCATCTGGGGGATGTAGTGGTGAGGCGTCAGCTATTTTTGTCTCTGGATAAAGCCCAATACGAACGTAACGAGATCGAACTTAAACCAGGTCGATATCGGGCGAAGGGAGACTGCATCGATATCTATCCCTCATGGGCGGAATATTGGCTCCGTCTCGAATTTTTTGGGGACGAATTGGATCGGATTTCGTTAATCGATCCGATCAATGGCAATACATTAGAGGCGCGTGACGAAATTGATATTTATCCAGCTACTCACTACGTCGTGAATGATCAGATTCATGGCGCAATGGCGGTAATCAAAGATGAAATGGTTAACCGGGTGGCTGAACTCCAAGCGCATGGTAAAGAGTTGGAAGCCCGGCGATTGGAACAACGAACACTGTATGATCTCGATATGATGGCCGAGGTGGGCTACTGCAAGGGAATCGAAAATTATTCTCGGCAGTTGTCCCATCGGGAGGCGGGGACGCCTCCGGGAGTGCTTTTGGACTTTTTCCCCAAAGATTTTATTACCATTATTGATGAGTCTCATGTATCCGTTCCCCAGGTTCGGGGGATGTACGCAGGGGATCAAAGTCGGAAGCAGTCACTGATTGACTACGGATTTCGATTGCCGTCTGCATTGGATAACCGACCGCTGAAATTTAGCGAATTTGATGAAAAAATAGGGCAAACGGTATACGTTTCGGCGACTCCGGGACCGTATGAATTGCAAGTGTCGCGCAAATCGATGGATTTGGACGTATTGGTGCCGGTGGATTGGACTCAATTTGAAGTCGCGCAGCAGATTATTCGACCCACGGGGTTGGTGGATCCAGTGGTAACTGTCCGGCCGACGTTGTACCAAATTGATAATTTGTTGATCGAAATTCACCATGCGATTGATCGTGGCGAACGGACATTGGTGACCACGTTAACCAAGGCAATGTCGGAAGAGTTGAGCGATTATTTGCACGGTAAAGGCGTCAAAGTGTGTTATCTGCATTCTGAAATTCATTCATTGGATCGTATTGATATTCTTCATGATCTGAGGTCTGGAAAATATGACGTGTTGGTGGGGGTCAACCTTCTTCGGGAGGGACTGGACCTTCCTGAAGTATCCTTGGTTGCGATTATGGATGCGGACAAAGAAGGCTTCTTACGCAACGAACGGGCGTTGATTCAAACCATGGGGCGGGCGGCCAGAAATATCAACGGCACCGTGATTTTATACGCCGATAAAATGACGGATTCCATGAAAAATGCCATTTACGAAACCAGTCGTCGTCGACAAATCCAATTGGCCCATAACCAAAAATATGGAATTATTCCTCAATCCATATCGAAGAAAATATCTGATATTCGAGATGAAGATCGACGGATGATCGCGGAGGTTGAAAAACGAAAGTTATCGGTTCGTGCGGATGAATTGCCGGGGTTAATCGCCCAGCTTCAGAAAGAAATGAAGAATGCCGCAAAAAATTTGGAATTTGAATTGGCGGCGGTTTTGCGAGATCAGATCGAGTCGTTGAAGGGCGCGGATCTCGTGGTATAAATACACCACTAACTTATTGAAATTGAGGCATTATGAAAAGTGTAAAAGAGTGGATTTTTGCAGTTGTTGTGATTGGGGTCATGGCGGGCGGTATCGGGGCCTATTGGTCGGCTCGGCAGCTTGATAAAGTTGACAAAAAATCCTCGGATTCCCAGACATTAAATCTGATTGAGAAGCGAAAAACAGGGGCGACATTGACCTTGTTAACGATTGACGAAGCCCGGGCCTTGCAAAAGTCGGGCAAGGCGGTATTTTTGGATGCCCGGCCCGATCGAGAATATCAATACGCCCATATTCCAAACGCGATAATGGCCTATTATATGGAGGCCAAAAGTAATCCTCAGGTGTTGACATTGGATCGCAACCAAACCGTTGTGGCGTACTGCAACAGTCCAAAATGTCCGATGGCCGAAGTCCTTGCGACCAAACTGAATGAAATCGGATTTACCCGTATCTACGTATTTCCCGGCGGTATGAAAGAGTGGATTGGTGCAAAAATGCCGATCCAAGCATCTGAGGTGCTTCAGTGATTCAGTGGGTATCCGACCATAAGCTGCGATGGATGTGGTTGGCATTTCAGCTGCTTTTGGGTGTAATTTTTTGTTACGCTGGGGTATCTAAGTTATTGGATACATTACGGTTTACCTCGAGTTTACTGGGGTATCAAATTATTCCGTTAGGTTTGATTCACCCATTGGTAGTTACGCTACCCTGGATTGAAATTGGTTTAGGTGGGCTGTTGATATTTGGGCAATATCCTCGGTTTACCTCTGGATCCATCGCGGTGCTGTTGCTGCTGTTTACCGTGATGGTCACGTATGCGGTGTCGCAGGGGTGGCTCATCGATTGCGGATGTTTTGGAAGTCCCCGTCCGGCGGATGGCCAAAAAATTTTTGAAAACGGTGTCATGTTCTTAGTGGCATTACGATTTTGTATGAAACCGGGCCTTGTACGACCGTTTTCGGAATGGAAGCAAATGCTAGTGGAATGGAAATGGTGATAGTGTGAGTGTGTCAGGTGAAACAAAAGTCTGTGGGATTATCGGGTATCCCGTATCTCATTCCGCATCCCCACGGATGCATGCGGCGGCCTATCGATCGTTGGGCCTCAATTGGGTTTATGTCCCTTTTCCGGTCAAACCCCATGAACTGGAGTCGTCGATTCGAGGCATTGCGAGCCTTGGAATTATGGGGGTCAATGTAACGATTCCTTATAAAGAATCGGTTATTCCATACCTACACGAATTGAGTCCCGAAGCCGAGCGGATGGGGAGCGTGAATACCATTGTTAATCGGAATGGTCGGCTCATTGGGTATTCCACAGATGGGCAAGGGTTGATTCTGTCGTTTGAGCGAGAGGCTCACTTAACCCCTCAAGGGCAATCGGTGTTTTTGATTGGTGCCGGTGGTGCGGCGCGGTCGATTGCATTTGCGCTCGCAGGCGCTGGGGTCGCGGAGTTGTGGATTTCAAATCGAACCCGGTTTCGCGCAGACGTCCTCAAACACGATATCGAAGCGGCCTATCCGGCGGTCAAAGTGGTGGCCGTGGATGATCGCACTGTTCAGATGGTGCATGCGTTGGCGAGATGCCGAATCGTCATCAATACGACACCGTTGGGAATGGCGCCGAATGAAGATGCCAAGCCCATCGAGACCACCGAGTGGGTGACGTCAGACCATTGGGTGTGTGACATCATTTACAAACCATTTCCAACACGATGGCTCACTGAGATTCAGGCTAAAGGGGCCCGTATTTTCGGCGGGGCAGGGATGCTGGCAGGGCAAGGGATACTGGCGTTTCATTTGTTTACAGGATTAGAAGTCGCGTACGACGTCATGCGTAGAGAGGTTTGAAATGTTAACTCGAATTAGTAAGTTTCAACGGGTCGGGGTGTTTGTGGATGTCCAAAATATGTTTTATTCCGCGAAATATTTGTGGGGAGCAAAACTTAACTTTGGAAAATTGATGGAAAGGGCGGTTCGCGGTCGGCAATTGATTCGGGCTATTTGTTATGTCATCGAAAATCCAGAAATTGATCAAGCGGCGTTTCTCGAAATGTTGAAGGCTAACGGGTACGAAGTAAAATCGAAACCATTGAGAATTCGGTCGGATGGCTCCGCTAAAGGGGATTGGGATATGGGATTGGCCATTGATGCGATTACTATCGCTGACAAGATTGACGTCGCGGTTTTGGTATCCGGGGATGGTGACTTTGCAGACTTGGTTTATCATCTTCGAAGCCGGGGGGTTTTGGTTGAGGTGATTTCATTTTTGGGTAGTACCAACGAAGATTTGATTAACGCGGTTGATTTTTATTTCCCCATCGAAAATGACATGTTGTTGCCGTTAAGGCCGGGTGGGACGCTTCGTCCAAGGGGATTTCATTCAGATGCGGTTGATTCCCCTCCCGCAATCTAATGGAGTAGGGCTAAGATTTTGACTTTTGGCGGTCACTACCGATACAATCGCCGAACTTCTCCCTCCAATTTTTTTCCATATTTTCAATAGAAAGGACAGTTTTCATGGTGCATAACTATTCACTTACCCTTGCCCACCCTTGGCATGGGATCACTCCCGGGGAGAATGCCCCGGATATTCTCAATGTATTTGTCGAAATGGTTCCAACGGACACCGTCAAATACGAAATTGATAAATATACCGGCCACCTTAAGGTGGACCGACCCCAAAAATTTTCCAATGTATGCCCCAGTTTGTACGGGTTTGTTCCTCAGACCATTTGTCGTGAGGAAGTAGCCAAGTTCACAATGGAGCGAACGGGAGAAAAAAATATCGAAGGCGATAATGATCCCCTCGATATTTGTGTATTAACCGAACGCCCAATCAATCACGGATCTGTAATTGTAACGGCCATTCCTATTGGTGGGTTTCGCCTCTTTGACGGTGGCGAGGCTGACGATAAAATTATTGCGGTTTTAGAAAACGACGCGGCGTACTCAGGCTATACGGATCTGTCGGAGGTGCCTGCGGCGATTGTGGACCGGTTACGCCATTACTTTTTGACGTATAAACAAAGTCCTGATTCCACTCATACCCCGATTACAATATCGCATGTGTACGGACGATCTGAAGCGCACGAAGTGATTCGTCGGGCAATGGTCGACTACACTGTATTTGTAGACAAATTACGGCATATGCAACCCGAACTTAAAGGAGCCTTTTAACTGATGAAAGCACCCAAATTAACGACACAGATTTTTTTAGGTATGGCGCTGGGTATCCTCGTCGGCCATTTTTTTGGCGTGCGCGCTGGAAATCTGACTGTTTTGAGCGATATTTTTCTTCGATTGATCAAGATGATTATTGCCCCGTTGGTGTTTTCGACATTGGTCGTCGGAATTGCCAAATTGGGAGATATCCGGTCCTTGGGTCGGATTGGCGTTAAAACGTTTCTTTATTTTCAATGTGCGACTGCGGTAGCGCTTGTTTCCGGTATTTTATTAGTCAATTTCCTTCACCCAGGCACCCACATGAACATTACGTTACCTAAACAAGGGACGGAAATTGGAATTGATGTGACGACCCATGCGTCTGCTAAAGATTTTGTAACCCACGTTATTCCGACAAGTATATTTGACTCCATGGCTCGCAATGAAATTCTTCAGATTGTGATGTTTTCTTTGTTTTTTGGAGCAGCAATTCCTAACTTAGGAGAAAAAGGAAAGATTCTTTTAAGAGGCTTGGATTCCTTGTCTCATTTGATGTTCTCAATGACTCGGGCGGTAATGGCCTTCGCGCCGTTTGGGGTGTTTGGGGCTTTGGCGGCAGTAATCGGTGAACATGGCATTGGAATTTTGGCCGGATATTTATACTTGATTGCCTGCTTCTTTGGGGGCTTGTTAGTGTTTCTGTTTGGTGGTCTTGGGCTCTTGTGTGCAATCCTTCGGATTCCATTTTTTAAGCTATTATCGTATATCCGAGAACCGATTTTGTTGGCGTTTAGCACGGCGAGTTCTGAAGTTGCACTTCCGAAGGTCATTGATCGGCTAGAAAAATTTGGCTGTTCAAGTCGGATTACCAGCTTTGTTATCCCGTTGGGTTATTCGTTTAACTTGGATGGGTCGATTATGTATATGACGTTTGCCACCATGTTTATCGCGCAAGCGTACGGCATTCATTTCAGCCTCACTCAAGAAATTATTATGATGTTAATGATGATGGTGACCTCAAAAGGGATGGCCGGTGTTCCTCGGGCTTCCTTGATTGTAATTGCCGGTGCATTGACAACCTTTCACATTCCTTTGGAAGGGTTGGCTATTATTTTGGGAGTGGATCAAATCCTTGATATGGGACGATCGGCGACCAATGTGGTGGGAAATGCGGTTGCGACAGCGGTGGTGTCCAAGTGGGAAGGTGAACTTAACGTTAACCCAGAGCCAGCTTCTAACGTTGCATGACCCGTCTCCGGTTTATTAATCCATATTCGGCGGCCCGGGCGGGGGCTGCTGTTGGATTAGGATTTACGGTGATCATCGAGATTCCGGCAGCTATTTTACGAGTTGCCGGAATTTTTCGGTTAGATCAAGGCGTGTCCGCGATTGGGCCTGTGATGATGTCGGCCTTGGTTGCGATGGTGGGGGTGCCGCTCTTGATTTTTGTGTCGTTAGTTATCTGTTGTCGATTGTACAACACATATGCCGATAAATTTGGCGGAATTGAGGTGGATTTGTGGTAGAAAAATCTGGAAATCTTGTTCAACTTCTCCTTCAAAATTTGAATCGTCGGCCGATGAAACAAGCCCTTTTTGTTAAACGGCAAGGCTTGTACGCTCCGGTAACTTATCAAGAGTGGTTTGAAAACGTGAAATGGTTTGCGTTAGGGCTGTCCCAATTGGCGATTGGGGAAAATGACTTTGTTGCATTGATATCCGGGAATCGTCCCGAATGGGTCTATGCGGATATGGGTATTATGTCGATTGGTGCGGTTAATGTTCCGGTTTATTCAACGCTGACGGCACCGGAGATTGCCTATATCTTAAAAGATGCTGCGGCAAAAATTGTAATTGTCGAAAATCAGGATCATTTGGATAAAGTGTTGGCGATTGCGTCGACTTGTCCGGCATTGGTCCATATTGTCACGATTGATCGACACCTCAAAAATGCAGATCCAATGTGTATGTCGATGGACGATGTCCAAACCCTGGGTAAGCAGTCCACATCAACGGCCTACGATGATTATTTATCCCATTTAGACCGTATTTCGGCGGATCATTTGGCGAGTGTCGTGTATACCTCCGGGACCACCGGCGAACCCAAGGGCGTGATGCTGACTCATGGGAATTTTCTAGCCGATGTCCGGGATATTTTGTTGGCGTTGCCCGTTCAGGAATCGGATGTCGCATTGTCGTTTCTTCCGTTGGCCCATGTGTTTGAACGGACCACCGGATACTATTCGGTTATTGCCGCTGGTGGCAGTATTTATTATGCCGAATCAATGGATACCATTGCCGCGAATATGCTGGAAGTCCGTCCTACCGTGGTTGTCAGCGTTCCGAGGCTCTATGAAAAAATGCAGATTCGAATCAAGGATTCGGTGACCGGGTTTAAGAAGCAATTGTTTCTGTGGGCGACTCGGGTGGCCCAGTGGAAAGGGCATGAGAATCGGGGCCGATCGGTGGGGTGGGGATTGCAGATTCAATATTGGATAGCCGATCGACTCGTATTGCGTAAAGTCAGAGAGAGAACGGGCGGCAGGCTCCGATTTTTTGTGTCAGGGGGTGCGCCGTTGTCGAAGGATGTCGCTCGATTTTTTGAGAATTTGGGGCTATTAATTATCGAAGGATATGGGCTGACGGAGACGTCGCCAGTGGTTGCCTGTAATCGTTTGGATCAGTATAAGTTGGGCACGGTGGGGAAGGTTCTTCCGGGTCAGGAGGTTCGTTTGGGGGAAGATGGCGAGCTCCAGGTCAAGGGGCCCATCGTGATGCGGGGATATTTGAATCTTCCCGAAAAAACAGCGGAGGTCTTGGATGAGGACGGATGGTTTCACACGGGGGACATCGCTGAAATCGATACCGACGGGTTTATTAGTATTGTCGACCGAAAGAAGGACTTAATCGTTCTTTCTAATGGTAAAAAAGCAGCGCCTCAAATGGTCGAAATGCGCCTCAAATCCGATCCCATGATTGCTCAGGCGATTGTATGCGGAGAAGGACGAAATTATCTTACGGCACTGCTTGTTCCGGATTTTACTCGGATTCGGCGGGTAAAAAAAATGCCGAGTCATTTTACGGATGTGGATATTGCCCGTCATCCCAAAATTCTGGGGATGGTTCAAAAAATAGTCGAAAAAAAGATGAGGGGTCTGGCCAGTTTTGAGCAGATCAAAAAATTTGAACTGTTGACCCATGAATTTACAATTGAAAGTGGGGAGTTGACGCCCTCCTTGAAACCACGACGCAAGGTGATTAACGCCAATTATAGTGAGCTGATCAATCAGCTTTACCGATAAGCAACCGTGTCAATCGACCCTAACTAAATAAGGAGCTCTCTTACAGTGAATGAACGAATTGCAATTATCGATGGAATTAGGACCCCGTTTTGTAAGGCTGGAGGACAATTGCGAGAGGTGTCGGCGGACCATTTAGGTGCGGTAGTGGCTCGGGAAATTATTGCCCGGACGGGTATTAGTGGGGAACAACTTGATGAAGTGATTTTTGGAAATGTCTCCCAACCCTCCAACGCGGCCAATATCGCTCGGGTGATTGGATTGCGGGCGGGGGTGCCTCAACGGGTTCCGGCCTACACGGTTCATCGTAATTGCGCTTCGGGAATGGAATCCGTGACCACTGCAGCGAACAAGATTTTGGCAGGTGAAGCCGATATTATTTTGTCCGGTGGCACTGAATCCATGTCGAACATTCCTCTGATGTTTAACAAAAAGATGGTTCGTTTTTTTGAAGAACTAGGAAAGGCGAAGACCACCGTCCAAAAGGTGAAGGTGCTATTGACCTTTCGGTTAGGACATTTGGCCCCGGTGTTAGGCATTGTCGAAGGACTCACCGATCCGATTTGTGGCCTCATTATGGGGCTGACGGCCGAAAAACTGTCTCGTGAATTTGGAATTTCACGACAAGAACAAGATCAGTACGCATTGGCGTCCCATTCGAAAGCCCTTGCGGCGATTCAAGCGGGTCGGTTTGCGGAAGAAATTGTCCCTTTACCCGTTCCCCCTCAATTTAAATCGGTAATTATCCAGGATGATGGCCCTCGTGCAAACCAAACCATTGAGGCGCTTCAGAAATTGAAGCCCTATTTTGATCGAAAAAACGGAACCGTGACCGTGGGGAATGCATGTCCTTTAACTGACGGTGCAGCGGCGGTGATTGTAATGAAAGAATCCAAGGCCAAAGCGTTGGGCTTAAACCCACTCGGGTACCTTCGCGGGTATGGGTATGCGGGGTTGGAGCCCGAACGAATGGGTTTGGGACCGATTTATGCATCGGCGAAGGTGTTGGAACGGACCGGATTAGCTGTGTCGGATATGGATTTATTCGAAATCAACGAAGCATTTTCGGCGCAAGTATTGGCCAATCTTCGCGCCTTTGAATCGACGGAATTTGCATCCCAAAAGCTGGGTCGTTCAACCGCGTTGGGGGCGATTGATCCGGATAAACTCAACGTAAACGGCGGGGCGGTGGCCCTCGGGCATCCGGTTGGGACCTCTGGGATCCGGTTGATTATCACAACCTTAAAGGAACTCCGCCGGCGAGGAAAACAACGCGGATTAGCGTCGCTTTGTGTGGGCGGTGGTCAGGGTGGTGCCGTCATCGTGGAAGTGGAATAACTAATGGCACACTACTTTTCACTCTCGATTGAGCACGGCATCGGATGGTTGACCTTCGATTGCCCTGGAGAAAAAATTAATAAATTGAGCGCCTCGGCGTTGGCCGAGTTGTCCGAAATGATCGCTCAGGCAAAAACCGCGAGCGACTTGCAAGTATTGGTCATTGTGAGTGCGAAGACGGATATCTTTGTCGCCGGGGCAGATATCGCAGAAATCCAAAACATTGATACCCCGGAGGACGGCTATGCCAAAGCCCGAAGCGGCCAATCTATTTTTGACCAATTGGCGTCGTTTCCGATGCCGACGATTGCGGCCATTGACGGTGCGGCGCTGGGGGGCGGTTTAGAACTGGCGTTGGCCTGTTTATTTAGGGTTGTCTCAGATAATCCGAAGACCCAGTTGGGATTACCGGAAGTTAACTTGGGAATTATTCCTGGATTTGGTGGCACCCAACGGCTCCCTCGGTTGATTGGGGTTCAGGCGGCGTTGCCGATGATTATTTCGGGTGGATCGGTGGATGGTAATAAAGCAGAAAAATTGGGTTTAGCGGATCGCTGCGTATCGTCTGCATTTTTTAGATCTGAAGTCGTCCGATTTTGTAAAGAATGCGGGTCCGATGAGGGGCGGCAACGAATTTTGGCCCGTCGCCAGTCGAATGTTAAAGGCCAATGGGTTGAGGCACTTCCGTTTGGTTTGGCCATGGTCGCATCCACCGCAAGACGGGCCGTCATACTCAAAACCCATGGCCACTATCCCGCACCGTTTGTGGCCATTCGATCGGTGGTGGAGGGGTTGAAGCTTTCCCTTGCCGACGGTCTGGATCAGGAAGCCCATCGATTCTCAGAATTAGTGGGGACTCCAATTTCAAAGAACCTTATCGCACTATTTTTTATCCAAGAAGAATTAAAAAAATATACGGGTGTCCCAGCGGGTGTGCTGGCACGACCGGTCCGTCATTCGGGTGTGATCGGGGCCGGCCTCATGGGGGGGGGTATTGCCTGGCTACTCAGTTCCAAAGGCATTGCAGTTCGAATCAAAGATGTGAACTGGAATGCGATAAATTTGGCGTACCAATCGGCCTCGAAGATTTACGCAAAATTGGTAGAGAACCGAAAAATGACCCGTTGCGAGTCGCAATTGGGGCTCAATGGGATTTCGGCGACGACCGATTATTCCGGATTTGGAACCGCCGAGGTAGTGATCGAAGCGGTGGTCGAAAATATGGAAATTAAAAAGAAGGTATTGGGTGAACTTGAAACCCATCTTCGGGAGGATGCGGTGATTGCCTCCAATACATCGTCTCTCTCGGTGACCGAAATGGCCTCGGGGCTGACCCATCCGGAACGGTTTGTGGGGATGCATTTTTTTTCACCGGTGAATCGGATGCCGTTGGTCGAGATTGTTCCAGGAGAAAAAACATCGCCCGAAACCATAGCGACGGTTGTTCAATTGGCAAAAACGCTTAAAAAGACACCGATTGTGGTCAAAAATGGTCCGGGGTTTTTGGTCAATCGAATTTTGATTCCCTATGTGAACGAGGCCGTATGGTTATTGGAGGATGGCGCTGAAATCGCCGATATCGACCGAATTATGGAAGGATTTGGGATGCCGTTAGGGCCATTGGCATTGGCAGACGAAGTGGGTTTGGACGTGGGCTATAAAGTGGCCAAAATTTTGGAGGCTGGATTTGGCGAACGGATGGCGGTTGCCCCCAGCTTTGACCGAATTCATCAAAAAGATGACTTGAAAGGAAAGAAATCCGGCAAGGGATTTTACATCCACGAAGGGATTGCGAAAAAACCGAATCCGGATATTGCGACTTTGATTTATCGAGGAGATGACCATGCGATATCCTCTGAGGATATTTTAGATCGATTGGTATTGATCATGATCAACGAAGCGTCCCGATGTATCGCCGAAGGGGTGGTCGAGAAGCCGGAATATCTGGACATCGCCATGGTGATGGGCGCGGGATTCCCTCCGTTTCGACTGGGGTTATGTCGGTATGCGGATCAACGGGGTATTTCTGAAATCGTTGGGCGATTGGATACCTTGTCTAAGACCGCCGGTACTCGATTTGTTCCGTCGAATGCATTAGTTCAAATGACCAAAGTGTCCTCGACCTTTTATAGTTAATTTATATTTCATTACCAAGGGGTTCTTATGCAAATTACGGATAATAAAGAAAAACAGCAGGCACTCGATTTAACAGAAGATTCCCGTCAAACGGAATGGCGGGCAAGTTTTGTCGCCGAGTTATTTAAGGGTAATTTTCGGTGGGATTTAATTCATCCATATCCCACGCAATCTGAGTCAGAAAAAGCCATTGGCGATAAGGTATTGGAAGACCTTGAAGCGGTCCTTAAAAAACATATCGATCCCGAGGCGGTTGACCGCAATGGCGAAGTTCCAAAAGTGGCGTTAAAAGCCCTAATCGATGGCGGATTTTTTGGGATGAAAATTGCGAAGGAATACGGAGGGATGGGCCTCTCGGTATACAACTATACTCGGGCAATGGCCCTTGTCGGCAGCTATTGTGGCTCGACGGCCGTGTGGCTTTCAGCACACCAAAGTATTGGGGTTCCTCAACCATTAAAGCTATTTGGGACCAAAGAACAAAAAGAAAAATATCTTCCCCGTCTGGCCAAAGGTGCCATTTCAGCGTTTGCGCTTACGGAGCCTGAAGTCGGATCGGATCCGGCAAGAATGACCACGTCTGCCATTTTGACGCCTGATGAGAAGCATTACATCATCAACGGCGAAAAATTATATATTACGAATGGCCCCGATGCCGAATTGCTGGTGGTGATGGTTTTGACCCCTCCGGTGATGGTGAACGGTAAGGAAAAAAAGCAGATCACCGCGATCATCGTGGAAAAGACGACCCCTGGATTTGAAGTCATCAGCCGCAGTAGTTTTATGGGAATTCGTGGAATTGCCAATGGACGGCTTCGATTTACGAATGTCAAAGTGCCGGTCGAAAATGTCATCGGAAAGCCTGGGGAAGGCCTAAAAATTGCGTTGGTGACCCTCAACGCGGGGCGTCTGACCATTCCTGCGATTTCAGCGGCCGCTGGAAAATTGAGCATGGTAATTGCCAAGGATTGGAGCAGTCGTCGGGTTCAGTGGGGCTGTCCAGTGGGCGAGCACCAGGCGGTCCAGGCCAAGCTTGCAAAAATTACGATGGATACCTTTTCAATGGATAGTGTCGGGATGCTTGCGGCCTCACTCGCGGATACCGATGCGGTGGATATTCGTTTAGAAGCGGCGATGGCCAAATATTATGGATCCGAAAGGGCTTGGATCGTGGCCGATGAATTGGTCCAAATTCGCGGTGGCCGAGGATTTGAAACGGCTACCTCGCTTAAAAATCGGGGCGAGGACGCGTACCCAGCGGAACGGTTGTTGCGGGATCTTCGGATTAACCGGATTATCGAAGGTACCTCCGAAATTATGCAGTTGTTTATCGCCCGAGAAGCGATGGATGTTCACCTTAAATTTATTATGGGATTGATGAATCCAAAGGCCTCATTTTCGGTGAAGTTGGGTATCTTAGGAAAAATGGCTGCCTTTTATTCTTGGTGGTATCCGAAACAATGGGTGCGGTTGCCCAAGACATTTGGGGTTACCTATTTGAATTGGCGCAATCGACGCCACTTAACTTATATCGACAAGACGGCTAAGAAATTGGCGGTCCGGTTGTTTCATACGATGGCGCGATACCAAATCAAATTGGAAAAAGAGCAATTGATTTTAGCTCAATATGTCGATATTGGGACCGAGTTGTTTGCGATGGCGTCGAGCTTGTCTCGTGCTGAATTTATTCTGAAGGATACCCCCAATGATCGCTCAACCCAGGAAGTGGTGGATTTGATTTGCCAAAGTGCAAAGCGTCGAATTTGGAATCATTTTCGCGCGATCAACTGTAACGACAGTCGGTTGATCGGCATCGTGAGTACCCACCTACTCGCCGGTCGGTATGACTGGATGACGTCAGGTATTGTTAAGCCCTAAGGGGGGATGGACAGAATTGCGGCATCAGAAGCCGGTTTGGTATAGTTCAATTAATTTGTTTTATTTCGAAAGGAAGATTCTCTCATGACTATTCGCGTCGCGATTAATGGCTTTGGCCGAATTGGCCGAAATGTATTTAAAATTATTCAACAGACTTCAGGTGTTGAGGTGGTTGCAATCAACGATTTAACGGATGCCAAAACGTTGGGGCACCTTTTGAAATATGATTCCGTGCATGGACGGTTTCAAGGGACGGTTGAAGCCCGTGACGGCGCAATCGTGGTCAATGGCAAAGAAATCAAAATTTACGCTATTCGTGATCCCAAAAGCTTGCCTTGGAAAGAGCTGAACGTCGACGTGGCCATTGAATCAACAGGGATTTTTGCCTCTGCGGACGGCCCAAAGGGCGGGTACATGAACCATGTTGAGGCCGGTGCCAAAAAGGTGATTTTAACGGTGCCTGCCAAAGACGAAATTGCGACGATTGTTTTGGGTGTTAATCCCCAAGATATCAAACCCGAAATCACAGCGTATTCAAACGCAAGCTGTACCACAAACTGTTTGGCGCCGTTGGCCAAAGTGCTTCACGACAATTTTGGAATCGCAAAAGGGTTGATGACCACCGTTCATGCGTACACCAATGACCAATCGATATTGGACCTTCCTCACTCTGACCTTCGACGGGCGCGGGCGGCGGCGGTCTCGATTATTCCTACGTCAACGGGCGCGGCTAAAGCGGTGTCGTTGGTTATCCCTGAATTAAAAGGCCGGATGGATGGTATGGCGATGCGGGTGCCTGTTCCAGACGGCTCCGTTGTCGATTTGACCTTTGAAATGGAGCGTCCTGCCACCAAGGAGCAAATCAACGCTGCGGTGAAGGCCGCTGCAGAAGGCCCAATGAAGGGTATTCTGGAGTACACCGAAGATCCGATCGTGTCTGTCGATATTGTGGGCAATCCGCATTCCTCGATTTTTGATGCACAGTCGACGATGGTTACGGGTAATTTGGCCAAAGTTATTTCATGGTATGACAACGAAATTGGGTATTCCAATCGCGTGGTTGACCTGATTAAAGCCATTTCATAGCGAGATGGTGCTTACGATTCATTCCCTATCGAACATGACCACCGCTGAGCTTGAGGGCAAGCGGGTATTAGTGCGTGTCGATTTTAATGTCCCTTTAGAAAATGGGCGCATCTCCGATGATTCTCGTCTTGAAGCGTCCCTTCCGACGATTCAATTTCTGATCGATAGTCATGCCAAGGTCATTCTTATTTCTCATTTGGGGCAACCCAAGGCGCCCTCGCCTGAGTTGTCCCTGCAACCGATTGCGGAACGCCTGAGTGGTTTACTCGGTCGTCCGGTCCAATTTGTAGCGGAGTCAGTGGGTGAGCTGGTCGAGGCGGCGGTGTCAAAAATGGCGAATGAGGATGTCCTCCTTCTGGAAAATGTTCGATTCCACGTCGGTGAAACCCAAAATGACCCCGACTATTCGCGACAATTGGCCTCGGTTGCGGACCTGTTTGTTCAGGATGCGTTCGGGACGGCCCATCGGGCTCATGCGTCGACGGTGGGTGTTTCGAAATATTTACCCGCCTACGCAGGATTATTGATTGAAAAAGAAATTGAATTTTTAGACGGTGCTATCAAGTCGCCAAAGCGCCCGTTTGTGGCCATTATCGGTGGTTCAAAAGTGTCCGGGAAGCTGGGGGTTTTGCGCCATTTATTGGGCAAAGTCGATGTCATGGTTATTGGCGGGGCGATGACCTACACCTTCTTGAAAGCCAAAGGTCATTCGGTAGGAAAATCATTGTGGGAGCCGGAAAAAATTGGCGAAGCATTGGCCTTTTTGGCGGATGCAAAATCATCGGCGACGAAGGTCGTTTTTCCGGTGGATCACGTTGTGGTTACTGAGTTAAAGCCAGATGCGGTGTCTATGATTGTGGATGGGGGCGACATCGCTGATAATCAAATGGGCGTGGATGTGGGGCCGAAGACCGTGGCATTGATCGAAGGCGAAATTTACAGTGCGGCGACTATATTGTGGAATGGCCCCTTGGGCGTGGTTGAGATTGACGCATTTTCAAAGGGAACCTTCGCGGTGGCCAATGCGTTGGCCCAAAGTGATGCGTTAACGATTGTCGGCGGGGGTGACTCTGCGGCTGCGATTGTTAAGGCCGGATTGGCCGGTGACATGACGCATATTTCTACTGGTGGTGGTGCCGCACTCGAATTTTTGGAAGGCAAAACCTTACCGGGTATTGCTGCATTGGAGCGTGGTGATGTCTAATATAAATGATCCTCGATCGGTCTTGTCTGCGATTGAAAATTTGACGTCGAAGCGGCATGTTATTTCTGAAGCGGCATTAAAAGCCAAAGAGGACTTGGCTAATCATCGACAAGAAACTCACGATAATCGACAGTTGGAAGTGGATAAACGGTGGGATAAAAAGCTAGCAATTATCGAAGAGTTTAACGAGAGCGTAACCTTGTTGATGTCGATTTTTCAGAATTCACAATTCGATGAATTGGCGCTTTTTGCGGCGAACCCAGCGCGTGTAATGATTACTAATTTTATGATTGGGATCCTGCGTGGAATTGGCTTTGCGATTGGATTTTTATTGATCGTATTGGTGGCGTTAATTGCGATTAAGCAAGCGTTGCCTGCGGGGTCAGTCAGTCACGCGATCCACCTTTTGCAAAACGTCAGCGCTCAATGAAGGTCAGCTGGCCACTAGTGATCATCGGCGGGGGGATTGTTGCGATAGATCAATGGACCAAGTGGCTGGCATCTCGGTTTTTGTCCTTTTATTCTGGAGTCGGTGTGATTTCGAATGTGATAGACTTCCAATTGGTTCATAATTATGGTGCCGCATATGGCATTTTTCAGGATCAACGAATTCTACTCATTGGGGTGTCGATTGCGGTTTTAGTGGTGTGCTGGATGTTTCGGCGGGCGATTATTACGAGTCGATGGTCTCTGTACGGCGTGGTGATTTTGGTGGGTGGCGCGGTGGGAAATTTAATTGACCGCGTTGCACATGGCTTTGTGATCGATTTTATCAATATTCATATTATCCCCGTTTTTAACGTTGCGGATATGTGTATCAATATCGGAATAGGGTGTTTTATTGTCGAATATATTATCTTTCGACGAGCAGCTCGGGACGGATCCTCCGAGTCGGCTTGATATTGTTTGTACCCAGTTTTTAGGGGTGCCACGGGCGGCAGTCATCGCCTGGATTAAGGGGGGACAGATTACGGTGAATGGCCGGCCTGCGAAACCTGCGCTTAAAGTGGAGGCCAATGACGTGGTTCATGGCGAGGGGCTCATTGCTGCAAACCGCGTGGCCCCTTTAGAGGTGTCGACGGACCCGACGATTCTTTATGAAGATGATGCGGTGATCGTGGTCAATAAACCGGTTGGATGGACGGTTCATGAAGTCCATAAAGGGCAACGGGGCCCGTTTTTAACCGATTGGTTAGTGGCGCATGATCCCGATAGTTTTTCCTATTCAGAGAGTCGGCGACCCGGGATTGTTCATCGGTTGGATCAAATGACTGAGGGTGTGATGGTGGTTGCAAAGACGCTGGATGCCCTGGAGTCGCTTAAAGATCAATTTAAAGAGCGGACCGTGGATAAAGGCTATTATGCGGCGGTTCGAGGAAATATCCTGAATGAGGAACTCCTGGTGGATCAACCGATTATGCGGAATCCTAAAACTCGGAATCGGATGGTCGTGTTACCCGAAGGGAAGCCGGCGATCTCTCACATCAAGGTAGTGAAACGGTACCATAGTATGACCTTAGTCGAAGTGATTCCAAAGACCGGGCGAACCCATCAGATTCGGGTGCATCTCGACTTTATCGGGCATCCGGTGATTGGGGATCCCATGTACGGCAATGTGGCCGGGTCACGGGAGGGACAGCGATTACAGGCCTATCGGCTGGGCTTTAAGCATCCAGTGACCGGTGAGGCGATGCAATTTTCGGTGCCCCTCTCTGAGCGGATAGTGAAGTGAGGGTGGGGGCAACTTTACTTACAGCTTCCCCCCTTCCTATTGTAAAATAAGGGTCATATCCCCCGTATTGAGATCGATCGATTGACCCGCTGTAAACCATAGCGGAGGGATGTTTCATTTAGATAATTAGAGGGAAGTGAGAATTTGATGCGCTGTACGTGTAGTGTAAAGAAGGGGGCCCCCGTGATAAATAAAATGAAGAGGATCCTGATGGGTTTGGTGCTCATCTGCGCAACGCAAGTAATGGCCAGCCCGGTCATATACTTCGAAGGAGTATTAACGGACCAAGGCGCAACCTCAGCCAATGCAAAGGTGTATCTCCAA
>CANIAP010000006.1 GCA_947465765.1 bacterium
CCCACAATATGATCGTTGCGTCAGTCCGCTTCCCACCCAACGCCTATATTCAGCGACCCATTTCTCCGCTCTAATTACCTGTTTTGTACCCGCTTTGACCACGTGTTTGCCTCCTTCATCTTTTGAGGCTTATTTTACGATCGATGGGGAGCCAACTAACCCTTTTGTGCCTCCGTTTCCGGAGTCAGTTTTAGTGTACGATCTATAATGTAAATTACCTGATTGTTGGATGAGTTCGTTTACACATAAAACAATACATTGCATAATGATTCATATGAAATTGAATATTCAAAGTTTATTATCTTGGGGGATACGACTAGTCGGAACTTATCTCTTTTTTTGGTGGGCAGCATTCAGTCTGGCCTTAGCTTCTCTTGAACCACTAACGATAAGAGATATAGTGATCGGAGCCCTTTTTGGCGGTATACATAGCTTTACCCTTTTCATATCCACATTGAAGTATCCTGGAAAAATAAAACGCATCATAGTCGGAACATGCATCCTGTTGGGATTTATCAACTATCTTTATAGCCTGATAAATACAGTGCATTACATATATATATTAGGAGTTGTATTTCATAGTATGGCAATACATTGTTTCATAAAACTAAATTTTCGGAGGGGTAGAGAAATGATTAACATTAAAACACTTAAGACAGAAGCGGAAAGGGAAGCTTATGATTACTTCAACAAGAATATTCGCCCATTAGTTATGAAAGAAAAAGGCGAGATCGATTTACTTAAAAATACTCTATTTGATACCGATATAGATGCCTTTCGACATGCCTATGTAAGTGGGGTTTTTACACTGGAATTGGATGCAAACAAGGCCGCTTTTTGGGGTTGGGTAAATGAAGTATTTCCTGGTGGAGGTAGTAGTGGGCAAAGTGCTGAGTCATCAAAAAACATGGATTATTGGAATAACGAAGTGGGTCGAAAGTATGGAAAGCAAGCAAAATCAAAAAGAGAATTAGCTGAATTTTTAAAAAAAGCCTTAGAAAACGGTGAATTGATCATCTCTTTGGATGATCCACGAAAATTTGGCGGGGAAACAAGTTTTCAGTTTGATTCGAACAAGCCCGTAATTGTTTTAAAAGAGAGTGAAACAGGACGGAATGAATTGTTTTGCGATCTATCGAATGGAACTGTTTTTGATCGTGAAAGTTTTGCTTCGGCGATCAAAAATGGTGAATACCCTGGATATTTGATTGCATCCATCGATGGTTTAGCAACACCTATGTCGAAACCAGACGATATTAAATCGAATAATTTAGGCTGAAACTCAACTCTGTCGAAGCGGGTGGCTTGATATAAAAAAGGGCTCAATTCGTTTACTATACTAAGCACTGATATACTGATCCGTGGCATTGTTATCGATTTCAATTCAGTAGCCTGTCGCTCAATGTCATACAGTTGTCGATAATTCCGCATGGCTTCAATCGCCAATTGGGTTCTGTCCACTTGCTGCTTGAATGTGGGAGTAGTTGGTTGCCATACCTAGGATTAATATTAACTGGATTCCCACCGTCGCGGGAATCGATTTAATTGCCCCCTATAAAAACAACTGATCCAAGTCTTCCTTGGTAATCAATTTCTCCAGTTTTTTATCCCCCAGAATACTATCGGCTAACCCCTGTTTTTTCTCCTGGAGTGCCACGATTTTTTCTTCGATAGTGCCTTCCGTGATGAGTTTATAGACAAACACGGCTTTGGTTTGACCAATACGATGCGCCCGGTCCGTAGCTTGCATTTCAACCGCGGGGTTCCACCACGGATCATAGTGAATCACCGTATCCGCTGCTGTTAAATTGAGGCCGGTCCCACCTGCTTTGAGGCTGATCAGGAACACCGGAATGTCCCCCTCTTGGAATTGAGCGATGAGTTCGGGCCGATTGGTGCTTTGCCCAGTCAATTTTAAATAGGGAACCTTTTGTTTGACGATTTCATCTTCAATCAAGGCCAACATGCTGGTAAATTGTGAAAAAAGAAGAATCCGTCGGCCTTCTTCGATCAACTGAGGAATCATTTCCATTAAATGGTCTAATTTTGCGGAATGAACCGACGACTTCCCCGTCACCTTTTTTAATAGCCTTGGATCGCAACACACCTGACGGAGCTTGAGTAGCGCATCCAAAATGATGATATGACTTCGTTCAATCCCCTTTTTATCAATGGCATCCCTCACTTTTTGATGCATGGTGAGTCGAATGGTTTCATATAAGTCACGCTGAGCAGATTCCAATGGAATTTTTTGGAGAATTTCAGTTTTTTCCGGAAGGTCGAGGACCACTTCGGCCTTGGTCCGACGCATCATGAACGGGCGGGTCAGGCCGGCCAAACGGGCCTGGATTTCAGAATTTTGGCCACGCTCAATAGGGAACCGATAATCGCGTCGAAATGAGTCTTTATCCCCCAAAAGTCCTGGCATCAAAAAATGGAATAAGGACCACAATTCCCCGAGGTGATTTTCCATGGGCGTCCCGGTCAAACAGAGGCGATGGGTGGCCGCCAGCTGGATCGCTACTTGAGTGACTTTGGCCGCACTATTCTTAATAGTATGGGCCTCATCCAAGATGATGAATGAAAACCGGTGCGCCAACAAAACATCCTTGTCTCGGACAACCAATGGATACGTGGTGAGGACGATGTCATGTTTTTTTATGAGTTTAAAATCCTTTTTTCTATCAAGGCCGTGTAGTAGAAGGACGCTCAATCCCGGGGCAAATCGCGCCGCCTCACTCTTCCAATTGGATATCACGCTGGTGGGCGCGACAATTAAACAGGGCTCACCGAGGCGGTTTTCTGATTTCTCAATTACAAGATGCGCCAATGTTTGGACGGTTTTACCCAAGCCCATGTCATCGGCCAAAATACCCCCGAGCCCGTATTCTCTTAAAAACTGTAACCATGCCACGCCATCAGACTGGTAATGCCTCAACGTCGCCGTAAATTCATCAGGGATCCCCACCGGTTGAATGGCCGAAAAATCCCGGAGTCGCTGCGCCAAACTAATCAGTTGAGACGGGCCCACCCATCGCAATTGACTGGCGTCTTGGGCTTTTTTTGTTTCAACGAGTAACGCTGCTTGGAGCTGGGAAATTTGAAGTTTATCTTTGTCGACTTTAGATTTTGAAAACAGCTCTAAAATAGTTTGAAATGCGTGTTGCAATCGGTCTTGGGCAACGGACACCAGGTGGTCATCCACTTCGAGCACGACGGTAGGTGTGTCCGGCGACAATCCCAGTGTGGGTCGATTTTTTCCTTTGGCGCCCCGGATCATCTTCAGTAAAATCGGAAGTAAACTAACCGGTTTTCCATCGATCAAAATACCCAGATCTACATCAAACCAATCGGTGCCGCTGGACTCCGTTAAGTCGCTATACCATTCATCCACTAAAATGATTTCAGGAATGGGATAATCATCGGAAAAGGTCACTTCCCACCCTTCTGCCCGAAGCTGTGGTGCCAACTCACCACGCACATGGGTCAGCAACTCTCTACTTTCAGGGCCACCCAGAAAAAAACGATTCCTAAATCGGCCGTTGTAGGCGTAGCTGGGAATAACCAGCATTGCCTCAGTCAACCCAAGGGTCACCAGGAAATAGTGATACTTATGCTCGGCCCGTTTATCCCGTGGAACAATTGTCAGCGTATCATCCATAAATATTTGAATTGAGGGATTTGAATCGTCCCCCCAGTCTACGTTCACATCCTGGTATAGGAATGACAATTTTCCGAGATAGGCCCGATTTTTTTGCCCCGTTTCCCATCGACGCTTAGGGGCCACTTCGGAATAAAAGTGGAGACAGGGTCTCGGGGCGACAACGGTTGTTTCCATTTTTTTTGCAACCTTGGGTCGAGGAATCGCGGCGGCAGACGGGAGGGATTCGAGGACCTCATTTATCGTGCCTGCCGTTGTCGGTGACACTTGTTTTGGCATCCGACGGAGGTGTCCAAGAACGGCCCCAGGAATCTCCGACACAACGGGTCCGATTTGGTGGTCAGTCAGATCAATGTACCAAACCGGGGTGGTCGGCAGAGTCGTCGCGTTGTGAGCCGTCACCTCCAGGTATTGATCACCAGAGGGCATCGATTTCCATTCCAGGAGGGCCGACCTTGGGCCATCTAATCGGAGCGGCGGATTTTCAAATGACTGCCAGTAACAGTCAACCGTCTCAACCAGGCGTGTCAACAGCGCCTGACAGTCATTGGATGCCAACGTAAATGTGGCATCTCGCCACCCGTTGGATTCCGATAATGATTCAAGAAGAATCAGCAGCTCAAGGTCGGGCCCGATCACTCGCTTCCGGTCCGATTCCGATCCAAATCGAAACATTGCGGGTTTACTAAAGCCCCCATTTTTGAGCCTCCGTCGGACATATGTTTTAATCTGTAACTTTTCTTGAACATGCCTCTCTACAGACAACACAACCGAAAGTTCTTCTCTGGGTGCCGCCCCATCAGGGCCATCCGATGAACTGGAAATTTCCTGTAGTGCATCCACCCATTTTGAAAGTGCAGGGTTGCTATTTTTGAGTTCGAATAGGCTAAATTGATCCATTAATTTTCCGCCCCTGATGTCGACCCAAACAACCGAGGACACTCTTTGTGACCTTCGATGACGGAATGACAGACGATTTCATAAAGATGGCTGGGCGGTCTCATTTTCAGTTAAGCATACCCTCAAATTCCCTTTTCAACAAAACGCGACAGACTTCAATAAAACCGATTCAAAGTCCAAAAGCACAGGCAATAATCCCGCTGGTTCCACACCCTTGATAGAGTTCCCAAGCCAAAATGTATATCCTTTTCTTTTAAAATGAAGAAAGATCATGTTTTCGAGATGCTTGCTTAGCCCCCCATCAAAGCCGGATGAAAAAGCTTCGGAAGACCTCCAGACTTAACCCAAATTTTGAGGCCTTTGTTGCAAGTAATTGCAAGATTCCAGGGATTTAAATAATTCGTTCATACCTTAAATAATACCCAAAAAAAAAAGACAGCGACGCAACGGCGTCTAAAAAGATATAACCTCTATATGACATCGCCACTGTTACTCCACTTTGATCATCGATTCCTCACCCTCGGCGACCGGTTTTATACCGCGATGCCCGCAGAGGGGATCGGTAAAAAACCCTATCTCATCCACGCCAACGCCCACGCTGCTCAATTAATTGGATTGCCCACAGAGACATTCCACTCGCCCGAATTTCTGGACTACTTTTCAGGTAATCAGCCACTTCCCGGGAGCCATCCGTTGGCGATGGTGTATTCCGGCCATCAATTTGGCCAATGGGCGGGTCAGTTGGGCGATGGGCGCGCCTTGCTCCTGGGCCAAGTCCGAAATACCGACGGCGACCTCTGGGATATTCAGTTAAAAGGTGGCGGGAAAACCCCGTATTCTCGGTTTGGTGACGGACGGGCCGTGGTCCGATCCTGTATTCGTGAATATCTATGCTCCGAAGCCATGCATGCGCTCGGAATTCCAACGAGTCGGGCGCTTAGCATCGTCGGCACCGGAGAATCTGTTCAGCGCGAAATCGCAGAACCTGGCGCAGTATTCACACGATTGGCCCAATCCCATATTCGATTTGGGCATTTTGAACATTTTTATTATCGAAAAAACCACGATGAACTCAAGGCGTTATGTGACCATGTGATTGCGGAGTATTTCCCCCACCACACCGGCCACTACGATCGATGGTTCGCCGAGGTGGTGTCCCGCACGGCCTCAATGATTGCCCAATGGCAGGCGGTTGGGTTTTGCCACGGGGTCATGAATACCGACAATATGTCGATTTTGGGGCTCACCTTGGACTACGGGCCATTTGGGTTTATGGAGGCATTTGACCTTGATTACGTGTGCAATCATTCCGACCATTCCGGTCGATACAGCTATGACCAACAACCGATGATCGGACGTTGGAATTGTCATGCATTGGCCCACGCATTGAGCCCGATTATACCGACCGAAATCACCAATCCAATTCTCGCAGGGTACGATGTGACGTTTAATCATCACTATTCCCAACTCATGCGACAAAAAATCGGGATCGCTCCCTCGGATTCCTCCCACGATGACTTATGGATTGATCTGTTGACCCTAATGGCCTCACAGAGAAGTGATTATTCTCTGACTTTTCGGTATCTGGCCGACTCGTTTACGACACCCCATTTATGGACCGATCTGTTTCGAGATCCGGGTTCTGCAACCGAGTGGCTTACCCGTTATCATCACACGCTGCGGTCATTGGGCTCAGATGATCAAATTATCACCTCCCTCAATGGGGTAAATCCGCGCGTTGTTCTTCGCAATTGGGTGGCCGAATCGGCCATTCGCTCAGCCGAAGATGGTAACGACTATTCCGAAATCACCCAGATATTGCAGCTAATCCAAACTCCCTATAACGCGCACTTGAACGCGGTTCATTATGGCGATCCTGCGCCCGATCACTACCTTGGTTTGCAGGTATCCTGTTCATCGTAAAAGAAGGTAAACTTCATCTATGATTCAATTAATTATCTTTATCGCTATTATTTCCGCAATTCTACTTGGCAGCAGTTTCTACGTGGCGGGATTTTTCCTCCATGCAGTGACCGGGACCTTTCAAGGCCTCTGGATGTCCGGCCTCCTAATATGGGTCCCCTCCCTTACTTACCTCGTTGGTGAATGGCGGTCACGCACTTCGCAGGTAATCTGGATCAAACACCTCGGGGCCATTCTACTCGGAGCAATGTCAGTCTCAGTGGCAGTCGCCACTTCAGGATATGTCGCATTGCTGATTGGGGTCCCGGGGCCCATAGCCGCAACGGTCAGCGTGGCTCTCATTGGAACGATGGTGGGACTTGGAATGATAAACGCCCATCGCACCCCCAAGATCACACCCATCGATACATTCACCGGTCGCACCCATCGTTTGGGCCTCAAAATCGTCCACCTAACCGATCTTCATCTCGACGGAATCACCTCCACCCAATGGGTCCAAAAAGTCGTGGATACCGTCAATGCATTAAACCCGGACATTGTGGTGTTCACCGGAGATCTATTAGATATCTCTCCCGATCGCATTCCGGAACAAATTGAAATTCTCAAACAAATTAAGGCATCCAAAACCAAATTGGCGGTATCGGGCAATCATGATTTTTATATGAAATATCCCACCTATCAATCGGTGTTGGAGACCATTGGCTTCACGTTAATCGACAATCAGCATATTCATGTTTCCGGGGTCGATTTTATCGGAATATCGGACCGTGATGGCCAGCGTTTTGGCCACGGCAGACCCGAAATTTCGGACCTATTTCCAAACTATTCGCCCGATCAAACAGTGATCGTATTGTCCCATCGACCGGATGAATTCCATCACTTCGCAAAACTCGGCGTGACGCTACAACTTTCCGGCCATACCCATTGGGGCCAGCTGCCTCCATTTGATCTGATTATTCGGCTCTGGTATACCCACGGCCGAGGCCATGGAAAGATCGACAATTCCCATATTTATGTCTCAAAAGGAACGGGGGTCTGGGGTCCCCCAATGCGATTATTTGGGCGGTCAGAAATCGTGGTAGTGTCAATTTAATGATTCGCCGGGGGGTCACATCACCCCTTCAACCGATCAAAACTCGATGTCACTCCCGCCAACAACCGATATTTTGTCACCGTCCGCCGAGCAATGGGCATGCCTCGGTCAGCGAGTAATGTCGCAATTTTGAGATCACTGTGCCCTGGATATTCTTGAAATACCGACATTATCAGCTGCTCCAGCCGTTTGGCGGTGAGCCCGAAATGATCCCTCGGGCAGAGCTGCTTCAGCGTAAAAATTCCTTGGGGCGTCAGGATATATTTGGACGACACAATTCGAGAAATAGTCGACGGGGACATGCCTAACTGCTCGGCCAATTCTTTTTGGAGTAAGGGAACCAAATAAAGCAAGCCGTGCTTTAAAAATTCGGTTTGGCGTTGAACCACCCGCCGCACCAAATCCGCCATCAATCGCTGACGACTCTGAATCGTATCGATGAGTTCATTGGCTTTTCGAACGCGGTCTTCCACGTACGTTCGGGTATCCTCATCAATCCCCGGATCCGCCAGCATTTTGATATATCGATCCGACACGCCAATCTGAATCCCCATCGTCTGTTCCAGGTGGGTCAATTCAATCTGATCGCCGTCCAAGACGACCTCAAATGAGGGAATAATTGTCTGCGACATGGTGGGTGTGGCATAGGCCAACCCCGGAAAGGGATTCAAATTAGCCCGGATAAATTCGGCAATGGCCGCCACCCCATCTGAGGCAATCCCCATCGCTGTCGCAATATCCTCAAATTGCCCGGCACCCAACGCATCCAAATGATGGGTTACCACAGTCTTAAATGCCTCCGACAAACGATCATCGTCGAAGTGATGGGACTCAATCTGGAGTAACAGACACTCCTTGAGGGACCGAGCCCCTACCCCGTCGGGCTCCAATTTTTGGACCCCCCGAAGAATGGACAGGACTTTTCGATCATCAATGCCAAATTGGGTCTTGGCCAGCGCACGAATGTCCACATAGTCTTCGATATACCCCCGATCATCCATGTGGGAAATCAAAAATCGAGCGATGGCATCATCGGTGTCAGACAGGGTCTCCAAATCCAATTGGGAAAAGAGAAACGTGTGTAGCTGATCCGTATCGGACCTTGCTTTGGCAAATTCGCTGATGTCCCGGCCCATAAAGTCCAATGACGAGGTGGTGCGTCGATTGGCTGCATATTCTGCCAAATGATCGTATCGGATGACCTCAAGAACCACGTTATCTTCGACGTCCCGCGCGACCCGATCCAGCACCTCGGAATACGAGAACGAGAAGGTCTTGAGCATCTGAATCATCTTAGGGCTCAAGATTTGAGACAGTTTCAACTGCTGCTTCAGCGAAACTGTCTGACGCAATTTAATCACATATTCACCATTCCTACCCGGATTTCCGATAAAGTCGTTTGATTAGTTATCGGAAAATAATGCGCCGCCGTTGCAATCATTGCGGCATTGTCCGTGCAATAGTGAATCGGAGGGGCCACGACACGGACCCCATTTAGCCTCGCCGATGCCTCATTCAGGAGCGTGCGATTGGCCGCGACCCCCCCCACGATACATAACGTGGACGCCCCACTATGTCGCAGCGCCGCCGCTGATTTTTCGATCAAACTATCGATCACCGCCGCCTGAAATGATGCACAGATATCTGTAATCTGCTGTTCGTCCAAGGTTCCCAATCCATTAATTAACTGCATGACGGCCGTTTTGAGACCCGAAAAACTAAATTCAAACGGCGAATCCCGTAACGGTCGGGGGAGTGGATACCGTTTAGGGTTCCCCAGCGCTGCCCGTTTCTCCACAGGCGGGCCTCCCGGATAGTCCAGACCCAATTGCCTTGCTACTTTATCAAAAGCCTCTCCAACGGCATCATCCCGGGTCTGGCCCAGCAGTTCAAATTGATAATGACCCGTCACCGACCATAACTGGGTGTGTCCCCCAGACACCACCAACGCCACAAACGGGAACTCAGGGGGAGCCTCCGTATCCATAAACACCGAATAAATATGCCCCCAGATGTGATTCACTGGAACCACGGGACATTTCAACATCATCCCCAATGTTTTGGCGACCACCACCCCAATTAATAGTGCCCCTTCAAGCCCCGGCGTCGTGGTAACCGCAATCCGATCAATATCGGACCAGGTGGCCCCCGCCTTATCCAGACATTTGGGTAATAAATAATGAATGGCCTCTGTATGCATTCGGGCCGCCAATTCGGGGACCACACCGCCGTACGGACGATGGGCTTTGACCTGGGAGGAAATCACCACCGACTCCACAATCCCCCCATCCCGAACCAGGGCCACCGAGGTATCGTCGCAGGATGTCTCGATACCGAGAACCCTCATCGTTTGTCCCAGGGTGCCGCTATTTCTATTTCTTTTCCTTTGATTTCTGTAAAAAAATCGCCTTCACGATAGACCATCTGACCATTTACAAACGTCGCGATCGGAATCCCTTGAATTTTATGGCCATCAAATGCCGTCCAGCCACAGCGGCTCACCGTCGAGGAATTTCGCAAAACGGTCCGTGCGCCCATATCCACCAACACCAAGTCCGCATCAAATCCAACCTCGATTTTACCCTTGCCACGAATACCAAAAATCTCTGCGGGGCCTTCGCACATCCATCGAACCACATCTTTCATCGTGCACCGATTTTGGTTCACCAACGACAACATCAACGGCAATGAGGTCTCCACCCCAGGCATCCCCGACGGGGCCGTCCCAAAGGGCTTCAGTTTTTCCTCCAACGTATGCGGCGCGTGATCGGTAGCGATGCAATTAATGACCCCACTTTTTAGCGCTCGCCACAACCCATCCGCATGCCGTTTGGTCCGAATCGGTGGATTAATTTGCGCCAAGGTCCCGAGCCGGGCATAGACTTCCGGCCCCCATAATAAAAAGTGTTGAGGGGATACTTCCGACGTGACCAATCCGGACGCCCCTTGGTGCTCCAAAAACAAGGCTTCTTCGATGGTAGTCAAATGGAGAATATGGAGGCGACGCTTATATTTTTTGGCCAACGACACCGCCAATTTAGTGGCCTTTAAGGCCGCCGCGTCCTCCCGAATGAGCATGTGATCCGCCGGATCCGTGGAATCGATAAACCGACGTTTATTGTCCTGAACCATTTCCTCATCTTCGGCGTGAACCGCAATGAGGCGGCTCCCTTTGGCAAAAATATGGGCCAAATCTTCTTTGCGATCCACCAACAACGATCCCGTCGACGACCCCATAAAAATTTTGATGCCTGGCACGTTTGAACACTCATTCAGATCGTCTAAATTGTTGAGCGTCGCCCCGATATAAAAGTTGTAATTAACGATTGATTTTTCAGACGCTAACTTCTTTTTATGAGCCACCGCCGCCGCGCTGGTTGTTGCCGGTGTATTATTGGGCATATCAAAAAACGAGGTGACTCCGCCCGATGCCGCCGCCTTGGATCCCGATTCCAAATCTTCTTTATATTCCGCTCCCGGATCCCTAAAATGAACGTGGGGATCAATGACACCCGGCATTAATACAAGACCACTGTCCGAGACTATATGCTCGGCATGGTCCGGAAGATCCCATCCCACTTCTACAATTTTTCCATTTTTGACCAAGACATCCCCGGTCTTAATGGTGGATCCAGACACAATTTCGATCTCTTTAAATAGAATCGATTCAATCATAACGGTTGGGCCTTTCTTAAATACGATACGATTTCACGGGCCGCCCGATCGACGACCCCCGGGGTACCAAGTAACGGCGCCACTTTGGCCAATTCAGACCGAGTTTGAACCTCCCGGCCCGAATCTTGAAGAATCGCCTTGGCCGCTTTTTTAATGGCATATACATTGGCGTAATCTTGGAGGAACTCTGGGACAACCCGTCGGTGCAACAACATATTTGGCAACGCAAAAAACGGCATTTTCCGAAATCGGCCTCCAAAAATTAATTTGGCCATCAAATACGATATATCTGAAAATCGATACGCACAGATATGGGGCGTGCCCAATAAAGCGTGTTCCAAGGTGATGGTCCCGGATGTCACCAACGACAACGCCGTATGCCGAATCAAATCGTAGGACCGTCCACGGACCACGGTGGCTTCCAACCCATATTTGACGATGGCTCGGCGGATTTGGGCTTCAAATCGCTCATCAACAACGGAAACCACAAATTGAAGCCCATCGATGTCACGCTGGAGCTCCACCGCCGTTTGGATCAACACGGGCATGGTATGTTTCATTTCTTGTTTACGAGATCCCGGAAACACGGTCACTATCCGTTGCGTCGGATCGAGGAAATATCGGCCACACAATTCATCGCGGGATATGTCAGATTTAACGACGTCCAGCAACGGATGCCCAATAAATACCGGACGGCCACCAATCCGTTTAAAAAAGTCATACTCTTCCTTGAAGATCGCCAGAATTTTAACCGTTCGGCTGACCACTGACCGCCCACCGCGATCCGTTCCCCATTGCCATTCTTGAGGCCCAATATAATAAATCCCGGGAACTCCCATGTGACGTAATGATCCCAACAACAAGTTGTTAAACCCTTGAAAATCAACGGGGATAAACAGATCCGGCAACCGATGATGCGCCGCCTTCATCGTGGCGCGAAAGGCATCGATATATCGGGGAATATACCGAAGCGGTTCGACCAATCCCACGGTGCTGCAATCGGTTAAATCCGCAATAATTTCGACCCCAGCCGCCGCCATCATCGGGCCACCGATCCCAAAAAAATGGATGCTGGGATCCATTGCTTTGACCGCCTGAACAAGACGGGCCGCGTGCATATCACCGGACAATTCGCCGGCGCTAATCAAAATATTCATAAGTACCTGTACCGAATTCGCGCCACCATGAGGGCATTGGTGGTTCCGAATAACGACTCCCTCGATTCCTGATATAAATACGGCAATAACGTCGATGGGTCCGTCACCAAGGTAAACATGGTGACCACCCGAGCATCCGCTGACGGAGACCCCGCTCCCCCTGCCGTCCGCAACAGCCCCACTTCTTTTTCATCCGGAATCGACTTCCCTTCGATGAGAACACAGTCTCGGCGGTCAGCCCCTTCCCCACAGGGCACCCGGGACAGCACTCGAAAATAGAATTCAGACGGCACCATCTGCCCCAATTGAGGCACATATTCTTGCCCATTGGTTTGGTACCACGACCCGATTTTTAAATCGACCCCATTCCACATCTGGACCATGCGGCCCCATTGATCCTGAATCGCCGCCGCCATTTGAGGGGCAGAAAACAACTGACGGACCACCCTATCCGAGTCCTGAGACCCATTTTTTTTATGGAGATCCGCTATCGATTTGGATACCCCTTTGTCAAAATCGGGGATGGAGATTGCACCGGCAGTTGATACTCGGATCACCGGGAAGTTGAGATTGGCTACCTCGACAACATTTCGGATAAAGCGGTTCATCGACGGGGCCAAATTGGATTCTACCGACACCTTGCCTGCCGAATTTCGGATGATATAGCCTTGGGTGTCTCGAACCCCTTTGACCCCATATTCAAACGTCACGGAACTCGACTCGGGATTCAGTTTCCCGGAGGCCGCTTCGGACCGAAAATCCGTCACCTGCGCGGCAAATCGGTTGGGCCAATTCATTCGAAAAAAGACATGATCCGTCGGCACCAGAGACTGCGCATTCAGTGCCCCAGCCACCGATACAAGGACGATAAATCCGAGGAACAGATTCCTCAAAACAACGCCCCCTGCAGGTACAGATTTCCACCGGAAGATCGGAATTCCTCTGATTTTTCGGCCATGCCTTTTTCTAGGAGAACCGCTTCTTCGATGCCCTGTTTTGCGGCATAATCACGAACATCTTGGGAAATCTTCATCGAGCAAAAATGAGGGCCGCACATCGAACAAAAATGAGCGACCTTGGCGCCTTCTTGAGGCAGCGTTTCGTCATGAAATGACCGGGCCGTTTCGGGGTCCAGACTCAAATTAAATTGATCTTCCCATCGGAATTCAAACCGGGCCTTGGACAATGCGTCGTCGCGTTGACGTGCCAACGGATGCCCCTTGGCCAAATCCGCTGCATGGGCCGCAATTTTATACGCCATAATGCCTTGTTTAACGTCGTCTTTGTCCGGCAATCCCAGATGTTCTTTGGGAGTCACATAACACAGCATCGAACACCCAAACCATCCGATCATCGCTGCGCCAATTGCCGACGTAATATGGTCGTAGGCCGGTGCAATATCCGTCGTCAATGGGCCTAACGTGTAAAACGGGGCTTCATGACAAATTTCCAATTGTTTATCCATATTTTCTTTGATTAAGTGCATTGGGACATGGCCCGGCCCTTCAATCATGACCTGAACATCATGCCGCCACGCGATTTGGGTGAGCTCGCCCAAGGTGGTCAATTCGGCAAATTGGGCTTCGTCGTTGGCGTCGGCAATCGACCCTGGACGCAAACCGTCTCCCAAGCTAAAACTGACATCGTACGCCTTCATGATTTCGCAAATATCTTCGAAGTGGGTATAGAGAAAATTCTCCCGGTGATGAGACAAACACCATTTGGCCATAATCGATCCGCCACGGGATACAATTCCGGTCATCCGTTTTGCAGTCATGGGGACATATCGCAACAAGACACCGGCGTGGATCGTAAAATAATCGACCCCTTGCTCCGCTTGTTCAATAAGGGTATCTCGGAACAACTCCCAGGTCAGATCTTCGGCTTTGCCATTCACTTTTTCCAAGACCTGGTAAATCGGAACCGTCCCGATCGGAACCGAAGAATTGCGAACAATCCACTCACGGGTTTCGTGAATATTTTTCCCGGTGGACAAGTCCATCACGGTGTCGGCGCCCCAACGGCTGGACCACACCATTTTTTCGACTTCTTCCGCGATACTGGAACTGACCGCCGAATTGCCGATATTGGCATTGATTTTGACACGGAAATTCCGCCCAATAATCATTGGTTCCAATTCCACATGGTTCACGTTACAGGGGATAATCGCTCGACCTCTGGCAATTTCGTCTCTGACAAATTCAGCCGGGCAATTTTCTCGAATCGCCACATATTCCATTTCGGCGGTAATAATTCCTTTTCGGGCATAATGCATTTGGCTGAGGTTGCGTCCGGTCCGAGCCATCATTGGCCGACGGGTTTTAGGAAAACGAATTTCCGCGAATCGGTCATCCGCCTCACGAAGCAATCGATAATCCGATACGGTACGTTCTAAGACATCCACATCGTCACGCTGCAGAATCCATGGGGTCCGAACATCGGGAAGCCCACTGGAAATATCAATCGAATGCGTCGTATCGGAATACGGGCCCGATGTGTCATAGAGTCGTAACGGCAGATTAATTTCTTGGGCTCCACCCGGCAATTCGGTGGGTGATTGTTCGACTTCGCGAAACGGTACCCGTAGATCCGGATGGAGCGACCCGTGAACAAATACTTTGCGTGAGTTGGGAAGCGGTGAGTAGCTAAGGTCAATTTCAGTAGGAAGTAAATTGGGCTGACGACGGGGAAGAGTCTGTGTCATGGCTGGCCTCCAAAATGGATTGAGGTAATAAAAATTGAGCTTGAGTATACCCCGATCTAAACTCGCGGATCAATTTTTCATTTCGATTGCTCTGTGGGTCTCTTCGTGAACCGTATTAAATACAAACCGTGCGCAAACTGCGTATTTTCGGACCAATGCCATATCAATTGATGACCGATTGTCGGGCAATCTAAAATAGATACTATTCGAAAGACGCACGATCTCCGTTGACGTTTCCCCGGATACAAAGGTCGTCGCAATGAAGTAAGGGATACCAAATCCGAGCCCAACCGCCGCATTACGGTTGGGATCATGATCGGACAGGTTTTGATATAGCATCGATTCAGGAGACGCGATCGTTGGGGTATTAAAAAAACTTTGGTAGTAATGGGGATACTGATCAACATTGACCAAATGAAGATGAAAAAAATAATTACCGTTTTGAAAAATAAATTCAGGAACCCAACGAACATGAGGCAATTTTTGGGCAATTAACGCATTGGAAAATCGGACGTAACTGGCGAATACAAATTGATCGTAATTAAGTGACGACGTGCTCTCAACATCAGGATAATCCACCCGGGAAAAAATTCGCATCCCCAAAGGAACCGAGTAATCCACACCAAACGCATCCTTCAATTGAGTAATACAATATTGCTTATACCTCTCAGTAATATTGGCTCCCGGACGGAATCGATCACTTGCGTCGGTCATCCCAATTTTTGCCAGCGCCAGTCCAATCGCCATCGCATCGTCACCCGTCGTCTGTTTTCCCGGATTAATTTTTTTAAGCGGATTATCTGGAACAGAAACCAACGCCATCTCTTTTACAAAATGGTCCCAATACCGCTCACTTTCTTCAGGCAATTCAGCCATAAAATCTACAAATTGGGCCTGCTGCGACGGACTATAAGACAAATAAATCCCCGTATCCGATGCCACTTGCTGACAGTCAATCTCACGATCATGCTGTCCCCATAATATTGCGGGAAGAAACCCCAAATAGCCTGGAATCTTTAATCGTGCGGAAACCGTCACATCGTCATGACGTGACACCCAGTCAGGTTTAGATAACGCTGCGTTTAGGAGACCTGTGTTAAACGAATTCGAAACAACAATGATCAGTGGCGTTTTTGTCATCGCTTCTTTAAGCGTTTCTCCCCAGATTCGGGACCATAGCTCGGGATATTCTCGATTAGAAAATGAGGGATTTCCTGTCGGGTTTTGAACGGTATGAACGGAGATGTAATCCGATATGTCCGACAAATCGATGTCCGGATATTTGGACTGAAGCAGATTTAGGGATCTTGTCGCACCCGGATAATCCCCCCACAAAATTGCCCGCTCCAGCCCCCAAACGGCATCTTCACGAAACTGATTCGCTGCTTCAAGACCCGTAGATGGTGGGTAGCTTTGACGGTCAATAATTTCAGAATGAACAGCGAAGGGTGTTCCGGGAGTAATCGCAATTTCATTTAACAAACGATCGGCAATGACAGAAACGTCATCTAAAGGGTCAATTTTTACGATCAAATACCGGGGAAATCCGAAGTCCTGACGGGTCCCAAAATGGGTAGTGATGACTTTTAATAAATGATTAACCAATTGCGTGTGGTTGCATACCGCCATCGACCTACTTTTCAAATCTAATACAGAATCAACCGTCTTAAAATCTCCAGGTAGCGCCGGGTCTTGGGTGTCACAGGTCACGTCAACCGGGAGATGGTTAAGGCTGTGGGCCAGTTGGGCCTGAATCGCGCGATCGAGACGGTCTATATCGACCCGACGCAAAGGATAAGGCGTTGAGTTAGGCGCCCGATTTTGGGTCCAAGTATTTAGAGTGATCACATCCTGAAGGTAACTCCCCACTGAGAGGAGTTCCCACCTATAAAAAACGGCGGCCACTCCTAAGCACAAAATGGTGCGATACCCTCTCGACCAGCGATAGAATTCTTTTTTTTGGGGTAATGCAACGACTCTTTTTTGAAGAAACATATCGAACAGATCCCCACTTCGTTTTAAAACAACAGACGTAACTATTTTAGTTATCGTCACTTATTACAAATAAATTTCACCCCAGCCCACTCGGTCCCAAGTTGCCATCCCCCATTATCCATGTGAAAATTGAGTTCAAATGGCCCAATTAGAGCTTCGATTTTCAGACAATAGCCCCGGTCACTATTATGTCGATTCAAATTGTATCGCCTGCGACACCTGCGTGGGCATTTCACACACCCATTTTCGTCTCACATCTAATTACGACCACGCCATTGTTATTGCCCAACCGAGAACCCCGAACGAGATTAAACAGTGCGATGAAGCGTTGGCCTGCTGCCCAGTCAACGCCATCGGCAACGACGGAGGAAAATCATGATTACAGGTGCTGTACTTTACGATCGGTTAAAAGACGTCAAACTCGGCGGTACGATTTGTTTATTCACACCTGAAAAATGCGAACAAATTGCGCCCATCGTTAATGAAATCCAACGGCTTAAAAAAGAACATGATGCGGTGATTTTGGCGCATTCCTATGTTGGGCCGGAAATCATTGCGACTGTGGCGGATTTTTCGGGAGATTCGTATGAACTATCCAAATCGGCCAAGTCCACTACGGCCAAAACCATCGTCTTTGTCGCCGTGAAGTTCATGGCTGAAACCGCAAAATTATTAAATCCCAACAAACGGGTATTGATGCCCAGCAGAAACAACGGATGCACACTCGCCGACTCCATCACAGGCGACGATGTCAAACGGCTACGGCTCCAATATCCTGACCATACGTTTGTCTGTTATATCAACACCACTGTGGACGTAAAGGCGCAATGTGATGTCTGTGTCACATCCTCGAATGTCGATCACATTATCGAAACCATTCCGAATGATAAGATCTATTTCCTCCCTGATCGCCTGATGGGCCAAAACGTGATCAATGCGTTGAAGGCGAAGGGGATCGAAAAAGAAATCCTCCTCTGGAACGGGACTTGCTATGTTCATGAAGAATATGACCCGGATGTCATCCACTATCTTCGAAAAGAACACCCCGGTCTCAAAGTGGTCAGCCACCCGGAATGTAACCCTGAGGTAGTGGCCCAATCTGATTTTGTCGGCAGCACGTCGCAGATGTTGAAATTTGTCGCGGACAATTCCGCCCCGGCCTATTTTATGCTCACCGAATGCGGTCTGACCTCACGACTTCAACTGGAGCATCCGGGCAAAAAATTTGTGGGCGCATGTACGATGTGCCGGTATATGAAATCAAATACCTTGGCGGATATCGCGCGGGTATTAACCTCACCCGATCCCATCGACGAGATCCACCTCGATCCCGCCGACGTTGAGGCCGCCGACCGATGTATTACTCGGATGTTCGACTACACGAATCAATCCGTTCACCCAAATCGGACGTAACCGAAAAGCCCCATTCTCCCCCCTAATTAATCTCCATGATCAACTGCCCCGCAACCACGGTCATGCCTTCGCTACAGCCGACAAAACTCACCTTGCCCGATTTATCTGCCGTCAAAATAGTTTGCATTTTCATCACCTCAAGTACGGCGACTGGAGTCCCTTTCTCAACGGTGGCACCGTCCGTTATCTTAAGGGCAATCATTTTTCCCGGCATCGGAGCCACCACGTCCCCCGGACCCGGAGATTCAACAATTTTCACCGACAACGCCGAGGTCCCCCGTGCCGCCACTGCTTTTTTGTCCGTCACCCCAATCGTCACCACCCGATCCTGGATGGACATCATCACTTGACGAACCCCCTTGGCATCCGGTTCCGACTGATGAAGCAGTTTAAATCGAACTAATTTACCGGCCACATCCGGCAATGTGAGCGCTTCACCCACTTGCAATCCACGCAACTTAATCTGTAACGGAAGTGTTCCTGTATAGATCCCAAACTTTTGTTCGTGTTGAAGAAGGGCCTCAACGTCGCCAGGAAACATGTCTTCAAGTACCGCCAGATAGCGAGGAATTCGCCGAGAGTATTTCACTTCCAACGCCTGAGTCCTCGCCGTGATTCGACTTTGGTAATCGCCGGATGGGGCTTTCATTTGGGGCACTTGATCCGCAGACAATGCCTTAAATGCCGCTTCAACTTCGGGATGAAACTCAAACTGCGCCACTCCTTTTTCGCCACGGAATAGGTTCTTGGTCGAATTTGGCGCTTTGGCCGCATTGGCCACAATAAATTTTGCGATATCAACTAGCGTCTTTATTTTGCCCGCAGAATCTGACAACAATACCCATAACGCAATTTCTCCGGCGTCTTTAGAATACGGGGTCACCCCGGTCGTCCCTGTAATGTCCGTCAACACCATTCCATATATCTCTAAAAACCGTCGAAATTCCGTTGGCTTTCCACCCGCTGAAATATATTGTTGCCGAACGTTATTGATCATTCCCGGTGGGAGTCCGTAAGTTTGAACCTGGCTCGAGGTAATTTCATTTTCAGGCATCAATGGGGCCCATAGCCTCCGAACCGACCGATCATGATCTGCCAATGGATCCAAGTGTTCTAGAGGGAAATGCGTATCGTGGGGCGTTCCCTTCAGAAGTTGGACGACTTGGCTCACTGCGGGTTGAGTGTTCGTGGTCACCAATTTCTCGTTGGCCACATCACCGTGGCGGAACCCATATTCTGCCGATTTGGCAACCACCGCCGCCGTAACTCCCATGGCATCATGAGAATGAAATCCAATTAATTGCGGTTCACCGCACGCCAAATCCAACAGTCTCGGGACATCCTTCATTTTATGAAGTTCTTCCATTCCGATCATCCCTTGCGCATCTTTAATTGTAAAAATTACGCGGTCTGAAAATTCATGTTCTTTGGCAAACCGAAACATCTCGCCTAAAAATTTTGCATAATCCTCGCTGGTGTAGCGTTTATGGAACACCATACTAATATCCAAAATGGCACCCGTTGAGGCCGCCGCCAACACCGCTTTTTTAAGCCGCCCGATGTCGTTCATCCCCTGAAAAATTCGGAGTTTTTGAATCCCACCGTCGACACTAAGTGTTTTGTAAATTTCGGAGACCGCTTCATCATCCAGCGGCGTGTCACCGTACGCAACCACGGCGATATCCCGAGCCAACCCCGACGTGACCTGATTGGGAAGCAGTTTTTTTAGAGTCGAGGTGGTCTCGATCGGGTCTTGCAGCTTAAATTTAAGATCCGAATGCGTATTAGCACCGCCCCCAATTTCAAGCCATGCCCATGGCAACTGGTCCATATACGATGCGGACATTTGTTTTTCGTGCTCGCCATCCCGATTGGCGATCGCCGTTTGGCCCAGATCGCGATATCGGGTATTTCCCAATAACATTTGACCCTTGGCCGCCGCCGCCTTCCACGCCGCGACCACCGCCACCGACCCGGGAACACCGCCACCCGCATCGGTAAAAAATTTACCGAACAATGGCCATGTGGGCGTCACGGGAAACTCAGGAACGGGAAGCGCAGGCGCCAGGTCCTTTGGAACCGCGTTCACACCCCCAGAGATAACCGAGCCATTCACCGACGCCTCGGCGACGTAGGTCCCCAACAAATCCAATTGTGCCTGGAAATTAATTGGATTTTTGGGATCATGGACCTGAATCTGGAACTCCGCCGTGGCCATTTGGGCTTCGAGCCATTTGATATGAATTTTTTTAGGATCTGCAAAATCAGGTTGACTTAAAATGGCATGTAAAAACGATGAATTGGTGTCTTTCGAACCCCCAAAATAGCCTTCCATGAGACCGCGTTGGATGGTGCGTATGGCCTCGTTCCGTGTTGCGCCCGTCGCGATCACTGCGCCAAAATTGGAATCAAATCCATCGGATATCGAGGGAGTCCGTGTATTTCCCTCCACCCGAATATTAATACCCACCGGCCACGCAGCCCTTGAAAACACCCCCGGTACCGGAAATGTATTCCAGACGCCATTGACCGGCATCAAAGTTTCTTTAATTAATCGGGTTTCAATTGCATGTACATCGCGACGGGATACCCCCTCCAAAATGACGGACAACGGCTGGCCCATGGCCACTTGAATCTGGGCTTTAACCAAATCCAATCCGGTGTGAATTTGTTCGGTGATGGGGTGTTCGACTTGGAGTCGGGTATTCACCTCCATGAAGTAGGCATCGCCCTCTTCGTCGACGATAAATTCAACCGTACCGGCCCCAGAATATCCGGCTTCTTTGACGATACGAACGGCGATCTCCGCCAAATAGTGATATTCGGTGGGCGCAGGGGCTTCTTCCAGCACCTTTTGGTTCCGTCGTTGAACGGAACAATGTCGGGTGCCCAAATGCCGCACATTCCCATGCAGATCACCCAAAATCTGGACTTCAATATGTTTAATTTTGGTATTTACAAATTTTTCAAGAAAGACACGATCATCCCCAAATGAGGCTTTTGCTTCTGTTTTGGCACCTGAAAATGCCCCGACAAGTTCAGCTTCCGAATGGGCAACTCGCATCCCTTTTCCGCCACCCCCGCTAACGGCTTTAACCAAAACTGGATACCCCATTTTTGAGGCTTCCGCCGTTGCGTCCTCGAGGCTATTCAATACCTCGGTTCCGGGCACCACCGGCGCACCCACTTTAATGGCAATTTCCCGGGCCGTGGTTTTATCTCCCAAATTGGCTACAACTTTAGGTTCTGGACCCAAGACATAAATTCCATTGGTGCGAAATTCCGTATGGGCGGGGGTACTTTCAGACCAAAAGCCCCATCCTGGCCACACATGTTTGACGTTATGGGTTTTGGCAATTTTCACCAAATCGGAAATTTTAAGATACGCCGAGGCGTCGGATTCCTTTAATTCCACCACGCGATCCGCCAAGTCAAAGGGGGTATCCCCTTTCGCGACCACCTGAACAGTTTTGATTCCCATTCCGTGCGCAGTGCGAATAAATCGCGCCGCCGAAGAACCCCGATTGGCCACCAACACCGTATCTCCGGGCTTCAATGTTTCAGGAATCGGAAATTCGAGAGAGTGCCTCGCGATTACGGAGGGAACTATGGACCCAAGACGCAATTGTTGACTCGAAAATCCCCGTGCAGCCATTGAGGCAAGGGATGAAACGGATGGAGTTCCCGTATTGAATGGAAGCATTGCTTGAACCGGAATTCGGCGAGCGATCGAACTAGAATTTGAGAAAAAACGACTTAAAACTGGCGCTACACTGCGCGCAGCCCCCACGCTACCAACACCCAACATATGGTCCCTACTTTCAACTTGAGTCTGCAGCCCCTTTGCCGCAAACACCCCTGAGAATCCCCCTTATGGGACACCTGGAATGCCTTAGGTTCATTCTACATTTCAGTACGAATATAGCCGCTCACGACAATGAACGACCGAGAAACAATAGCGGGGGAATTGGGGGGACGTCAACGTCAGGGAGAAGGGGAAGAAACCCCATTTGACGTTGATTTAAGTCCCCACCTCGTATCGGAAGAGGTAGGGATCTAGGGAGGGGGTGTGGTCGATCGGTTACCTACAGGCGATTCAGACATTTCAACAGAAGCATCAGGACGCCTCGGCGAGGGGCTGCCAGAAAAGAGGTTTACAATTCTTCGGCGAAACATTCCCCAAAAACCTAGATTAGCAACCACCGGTGTTACTCCAGGCGCCACAGATGAAGGAGATCGTAGTTCAAGATCCGAATCAGCATTTTCCTGAACATGCCCAACAAATTCGTTAAGGGTCATTGAGGGGGGAGCGATTACGTCTTGCGTACCATTTCCATGAAGCGGTGAGCTAGGTTCTGATGCAAGGTCAAGCGAATTACCATGATAAATGGCAGAACCACCTACCAGAACACCCTCTTCATCGCCGTGATTAGGTCTGTCAAAAAATTGGCCTGCCCCACCAGCCTCGTCGTCACTATCTTCTTCAAACAACCGTCTGCTAAGTGATACCAGGTTAACTAAGGCCGAAGAAGACTCAGCATGCTCAGGATTCGCGACAGCCGTGACACGACGTTCCAACACTCCTTTTACTTCTTCTATTTCTGAAGGTGTGTGGCTAGACGACGATCGTGAACTACCGCCGGAAGGAAGAGCCAAGGGTGATGATGCACCAGGACTCAGTAAATCTAAACGTGTTGAAATCGCTTCAGAAGAAGCTCCAAACAACGGGCTTAGTGGTGGTGAAACAGATTCCAGTCTCTGCATAGGGCCTTGGACTTGAGTTACAGAAAGGGGACTCAACCTGGAAGGGGAACTCGGAGATAATGAGGAAACTAAGTTCTCACTAAGTTTATTCACGCGGTCACTAAATGCCTTAATCTCCGCTTGAAACTGACGGTACTCTGCTGCCTCGAGGTCCGAGTCCGACTTTTTATCGCCGACATTCCCGGGTGCCGCTCCGGCAAGCACGCTTGGTAGAAGAACACTTACCGATGGAAACAACGAACTACCAATTTCTGAAGGTGTGGGACTAGACGCCCCACTACTTTGGTTGGCCGACTTATAAGATTTTTCAGAAGCCGAACTCTCGCTCCTATCATCATCAAACTCAGACTGGGCCGACTCAAACAAATCCCCATCGATAGTACTGCCGGCACTGGATGGCCGTGTAGGCGCTTTCGGTGACCCGGCCCGAGCAGCACCATCTTCCTGAACCCGCACATCAATTTCGGCAGTAGTCTCAGCGGAAGAGAAAATTGGTCGAAAAATTGCATTTAACCTATTAGGATTTGACGATCCATTTTGGTCACTAGTTGGTTGAGGCAACGGACTATCATTTACCAAATTGTCTGAATAAGAATGATTAATCTCGACATCCCTGACTAAACTTTCCAGCACTTCTTCTATTTCTGAAGGTGTTGACATCACTGCAGAAGAAGAAATCTCGTCGCAACGAACTTTTCGAAACAACGGGCTTAGTGGTCGTGAAACAGATTCCGGTCTCTGCATAAGGCGGCCTTGGACTTGGCCTTGGGTTACAGAAAGGGGACTCAACCTGGAAGCGGGGCTCGAAGGTAATGAGGCAAGAGTATGCCGTAGTGTCGAGTCTACTAAACTCAATTCACGATGCAATTCCTGATCAGCAACCGGGTCAACAAAATGATCTATATTTAAATTTAATGAGGACAACGGAGAAGCTGAAGAAATTTGTTCCCGCAGTGTCGAATTTATTGAAATTATTTTAGACAAAAGTTCATCATCACCATCGCTGCCACTGCCGGTAGACTGCTTCGCTAAAGCATCCTTGGCAAGCAGTTTTCCTACCAGTAGATTCCATTTTTCCAGTGTATCATCACCACTACTGGATGAAGTTGAGCCCATGGACGCCGAACCAGTGGAGAATTTTGCCAACATTCCTCTGACATTTGGTCCAAACGACTTTTTTTTCTTTTGACCTACTTCAAGGCTTTTATTAAAACTACGTTGAATCCTCTTTTTTTCCTCTGGCGACGCGCAGTCCCATCGCTCCTTAGGATAATAAAAAGGTTTTACATCGCTCCCTACTTCTATACGGACATAAACCTTTTCGTCCGGCAAATATGAAACTTTATTTCCCTTTGTCTCATGTATAGGGGTCCTCGGTCGGACAACATGTGAAGGCACACTACCCCGTGCAGACCTTCTCTGAGTGCGTTCGGGGTTAGGTTTCTTCGCAGCTTCATTATTTGTTGAGGAATTCCAACCTTGTTTTGATTTTTTGCCACCGGCGCCAGTCCCGCTAGGCGACGATAGTGAACTCCCGCTGCCACTACCGGCGACACTAACTAAAGGTCGATGAACATTTACCGCTTCACCTGAGTCGGACGAGCTTAACGAAGAAGAATCAGAATCCTCTTCGCCAGGATCGAAAAATCTTGACGTCTCGGATGGATTTGAGCGTCCATACCCCGAGTCTGCTCTGTCATTTGGGCCAGTAAGGAGTTCCAGGTAACCGAGCTCGTTTGTGCCAGATCGGACACCCGCAAATAAAAGTTCATCATGATTAGACGAAGATCCACTTGAGATAGATGACGATCGTGAACGCCCTCTACCAGACTCACCTCGGCCGAACCCACCGACTGCGCCTCCGCCCACTACACCTGAGCCATATTCTTCTGGAAACAAATCACTTCCAGTAGAGGTATCATCATCACGCCCCCTGTCATGACCGTCGATACTAGCCTCAGATGAACCTCTTTCGACAAGAAAACGTGCTACGTTGTCTGCACCCATTACATCACTGGCGGCTGAAGGATTATCACCAGACCGATCAGCAGGACGTTTAATTCTTAAAATATCCGCAGAGTCAAAGTTTCGGTGTTGTACCAAATCTCTTAAAATTTGTGCAAACATGGGGGCAGAATCATTCCAATTAGTGGCCAATTCCGCCAATTGTGATTTTGCGCCACGAATCGGATTGAGTTTAAAGGTAAACGAGGTGTCTTCGTCGATAAAGGGGCGCACCAATTGTGCAAGAATATCCTTCGCCAACGATTTATTTGACTCAGACACACACGCCAACAGATCCCGTGTCGCTTCGGTACATTGGGTTTCTTGGACGGATTTGAAAATAAGTTGTGACTTTAGTTGAGTAACAATTGACCCTGTGGGGTCCAAAATATCACTGGCATTCACCCTAGATGGAAATAACGAACTGATATCCAATTTTTGAGGATCCGCAACTTTCGCATTAGTAAATACATGATCATAGTTTTCGATCATCACTCTCGCCATGTCGGGCCCGACCCACTGATCCAACGATTTACACAGTTCATTGAGGCGCTTTTGGGAGTTTCCCGATCTATCAAACTCGCGTTTAGCCACCTCTGCGACATTTTTAATAAATTCGAATTGAGGGGAATGATCTCTTTGAAGATTTATAATAAAAGCCTTAGTTAGTTTCGCCCTTTCGGAAGGGGACGATGCTCTGGCCACATTCTTTTTAGTATCACTGAGTTCCCGGCGGGTACTATCAGATAATCCGTTATTCACCGATGCGCCCGCGTGGATAATCAACCATTCCACAAACGCCTGATGAACCTGAGGCGCGGCCTCTTTAAGAATATGTAAAAATCGGCCTCGAGTCTCTTCCGGAACCTGGCTATATTGCTTATGTAGCCCTTCCATATAAGCACCGTTGCCGTAGTTGGAAAATAGAGGATTTGGAGTCTCAGTCTGCTCGGTAAGACGCCTCAATAAGTGATCGTAATGACCAGAAAACGTTGGGATACTCTGCGAAAATCGGGAAGGGGTTACCACCGATGGGATCGACAGTGTTGTATTGTTTTTAAGCCATAGACTCTGATTTTGAGTCAGCTGAGAAGGCAAGTTGCCCATCGTGAATGAGCCCCTGGCTACCCCCTTACTTATAATTTTACCTAATTTTTCAAATTTATTACGGTCGGCGTTGGGGCCGGTACTCAAACTAGGTTTAGTAAAATAAGCTACATATCCATTATCAGTATTTAATCGTACTGCCGCTCTAGCGGTTTGCCTTGCGGGCATCCCCGGAACACATGATGTAAACACAGTATCTCTTCTCCCTTTAATTCAAAAAAAATTTTGCTTTATAAGTTATCGGAATATTTCCAAAATAAATTTCAAAAATCTTAGGGACCGAAGGGTCTGATTGGAAAATGGGGTTGACTCAGCGGTGCTTCAGATAAGGACCTCTCCCTATTAGCCGCAGATTGTTTTTTATTTTCAATCCGAAATCTGGCCACAGTACTCGCCGCCGAAACTAGGTCACTGTTGCCCGAAGCCAATTGTCCGTCAATATATCCAGTCAAAAAGCTTTGGACATCATTATCTATCTCACAAGAGCATTTCCCTTCAATCAGCTTTAGCACAAATCTGGGAAAGATGAATTCGCGATTTTTTTTGGCAAAATTCTTCAAATCAATCTCCTCTGGCATCACTTCACCGGGAGCTAAAGACTCCTCCACCAACTGATGAAATGGACTAAAAGGGCCCACAGGATGAACATGGATGTCATGTAATGAGACCATTGGGACAGTAGTGCGTTCCAGAGGCGGCTCAGTGAGCGTCTTAAACGATTCGCTAGCAGACCGAATTTCAAGTAGTCGCGATTCAATTGGCCCCAAACGCGGCTCACTGCCGGCCCCTTGCACCCCAACAGACCGCCCCGAAGCAATGGGTACACCTAAAGGTTTTATAGATTTTTTGGCATCATTTGGTCGCGCTGCCACTGTAACGGTTGGTATTGCCGACACGATAGACGGATTTAATATTCCGTACATAATAAAATGTCTCCCTTTAATTCAAATAACCTGTGACCTAGATATTATCGGAATATTACCAAAATAAATTTCAGAAAATTTCGATATTCATGGTTCGATGTTCATGGTTCAACGTTTTGGGTTACCCGTTCCGTCCCCACCAATGTATATCGTTACCCACCGATCATCCCGGTTACGGTTCAACGTTTTGGGGAGACGCAATATTTTGCGTCTCTACAATCCACAAACCAAACGGATAAAATTTAAATATCATTTTTTACAAAATAATTTTATAATCAACATTGCATATAATAATTTTCTTATTGCATGGATCAAAAATGTCCGCCACAAAATTTCAAAATAAATATCGAATTCAAAGTACACGACACCCATCGTGGAATTACGCCAACTCCGGTTTTTATTTTGTGACAATTTGCACCCAATTCAGACGCCCCTATTTTGGAAAAATCAAGGAAAAAACCATGCAGTTATCCGACATGGGCCGAGCGGCCATGAAATATTGGGCTGATATTCCAACCCATTTTCCAAGGGTAATTCTGGATACCTTTATCGTTTTGCCAGATCACGTTCACGGATTATTGCAATTGACCGACATATCCGTACCCGTATCCGTATCCGTGGAGACGCAATAATGTGTTGAAGCATTCAAAAAAATGATTTTTAAATTATTTTTATCATAAAGCCCGTTTAATTATTGGTGTAAACGGCCCCCACCCATGTGTCGTTTTATTTTCCGATTATGATACCCTTACCTCATGTCATTTCCTCTAAAAAATGTATCGATATTAGATCAGCTGAGCGCGCTTCCCCTGGAACTCCCCAAAGCCACCGACGGCATCATCAATTTGGCAAGTGAACTCATGAAGTTGGCCATTCGCAATCGGTCCCCCGAGGAACGACGTAGCTACCTAATGACCCGGCAACTTATCCAATCTCCGGCAAACAAACGCTGGGCTGCACAGGTGACCGACATCTTGTTTCGGACCTCCGATTCAACCAAAACACGTCGCGCACTATCGCGGATCACTCGATCTGTCGGGATCCCCACTTTTTTACCCAAACTCCATCAAATCGGACTCCGACTATTCGACTTTGCCCCCCCATTTTTAACCGATTTCATCGTGGAACAGGCCCGCGCCATCACCCGTTCCCACTTCAGAACCGTCGTATTGTCTCAAATTCCGACCCAATCCGATGGCCCTACTCGCAACTTTAATATTCTGGGGGAAGCCATACTCGGGAATACAGAAGCCGCCATTAAACGGGCGTATTACAACCAACTCCTCGCCCATCCCAATTGCGATTATATCTCCGTCAAAATATCGTCTCTAGTTCCCCAATTATCCCTACTCGACTTTGACCGAAGCATCGATACCATCGCAGCCCCACTGAGGGAACTCTACCGAGCCGCAATGGCGGCCTCCCCCCACAAAACAGTGACCCTCGACATGGAAGAATACAAAGACCTCTTGCTCACCGTTGGCGTATTCAAAAAGGTACTCAGTGAACCCGAGTTTTGGACCTACCGAGGCGGAATTGTCATCCAAGCGTACCTACCTGATTCTACATCGGTCTTTGAGGCGCTCAGAGACTGGGCCATTCATCGTTATCACGACGGGGGCGGGAAAATCAGAATTCGGATCGTCAAAGGCGCCAACCGTGCAATGGAATTTGTGGAGTCCGAAATTTCGGGCCATCCCTATCCTCTCTTCACCGACAAAAAACAGACCGATGCTCATTTTAAGACACTCATATTGGCCGGCTGTACCCCCGACGCAAAAGACGCCATCGATCTGGGCATCGCCACCCATAATTGTTTTGATTTAACATTTGGACTTTGGGTCCAACGCCATCATCACCCCAACGTTATGATCGAAATGCTCCAAGGCATGGCGGATGACTGGGTCCGAACACTCGTATCCCTAGATATCCCGGTCTTGGTGTACTCGCCTCTGGCCGACAATCGTCACTATCTTCACGCGGTCGCATACCTCATCCGACGCTTGGACGAAAATACAGGCCCCGATCACTTCTTGGGTGTTGCCCATTCCGTTATCCCCGAGGACATCCACTGGAACCACATGGCCTTTTTATTTCGAGCCTCCATTTCCCTCATGAACTCCCTTGACACACGCAGTCGACGTCAACTCCCGTCCGTCGTCCCTGTCCGAAAATCCGACGCCCCACTCCGTTCAGACTTCCTAATGAGTCCGTCGGGATATCAAAATACCGCCGACTCCGACTGGACCCAACCCCCCGTTGTTGCCCGATGGACCCGCCAACAATCATCCCCCTACGCGTTTCCTCAGGCGCATTTGGCGACGGATGAGCAAATTCAGGCAACGATTCAAACAGCGACCACCGCACTGCCCGCATGGCAGCAGTCCCCCAATCGGTCGGACATCCTACTTAAAGTCGCAGACTCGGTAGAATCCCATCGGTTAAATTTGATCCAGGCCATCACAATGGCGGTTCATAAAACCGCAATCGAAGCCGATGTTGAAGTCAGCGAATGCGTCGATTTCATCCGATATTATTGTCAATTGGCCATCGATATCGCCGACGGAATCGGCCATTCGCCAGAAGGAAAAGGGCCCGCCGTCGTCTGTCCCCCGTGGAATTTTCCAGCGTCGATCGCGGTAGGGGCTATTTCGGCGAACTTAGTGGTCGGAAATACCGTAATATTTAAGCCCGCCCCCGAAGCCATTGGGGTAGGATGGGATTTGGCTCAATTATTTTGGAACGCCGGAGTCCCTCGCGATGTCTTCCAATTCATCACCCTCAACGACGATTCCCAGGGCCAATTACTGATTCAAGCCCCCCCCATTTCAACGGTGATGTTAACCGGCAGTACCGCCACCGGGCGATTGTTTTTAGACTGGCGCCCAGAGTTGAATTTGATCGCCGAAACCGGTGGTAAAAACACAATGATCGTATCCAGTCTCTGCGACCGAGATCTGGCGATTAAAGATATTGTGCAATCCGCCTTTGGATTTTCGGGCCAAAAATGCAGCGCGACTAGCCTCGTAATTCTCGATGCCCCCCTTTACGACGACCCCACATTCATCACCCACCTTAAAGAAGCGGTGGCGGCATTACCGGTCGGCGACGGGTCTCAGTTACCCACAACCGTGGTTCCCTTGATTCATCCCCCCAATGCCGCGTTACGCCATTCATTAACGACTTTAGATGAAGGAGAGGAATGGATCGTCACTCCCAAAGAATTTGCCCCTAATGTATGGGGCCCCGGAGTAAAGCGTGGCGTTACCCCAAGTTCATCGACGTTTTGCAACGAATTGTTTGGCCCAATTTTAGGCCTCGTTCGCGCCGTATCAATCACCGAGGCGATCTCCATTGCAAACCAGACGCCCTATGGCCTGACTGCGGGCATCCATTCGCTGGATCCCGAGGAAATTACCCAGTGGATCACGTCGATTCAGGCCGGAAATCTATATGTCAATCGGACGACTACCGGCGCCATTGTCGGACGGCAACCCTTCGGTGGCACCAAGGCCAGCAGCATCGGAAATGGCCTCAAGGCCGGCGGACCGTTATATCTCACCCCACTGACCCACCCCGTAAGGTTCAATAATCTTAACCATTACGTAGCCCATCTCACCCACTGGATCAAAAAAATGACCCAGCGGCATTCGTGTAGCACCCTGTCCGGGCAAGCCAATCACTATTGGCTCGTCCCCCGTGACGGGCTCATGGTTGTGATTGATGGCAGCCTCCCTAAAGACCTCGCCGTTGGGGCCGCGCAAATCGCCGACCGGCTCAAGATTTCCGCCATTAAAGTCATTGATCCCGCGCCTCATTTTCTCGCCAAAATTCAGGAGTATTGCCCCGTCGCCACCGGTACAACAGCCGCTGAAATGACAGAGATAATGGGCCACCCGGCCTGTCAGGCCATTCGGTGGATCGGACCGATATCGTCCACGATTCAAGAGTTGGCCAGGCGCCATCGTGTTCTATTATTCGCACATCCATTGGGTGACCACGCGCTGTGGGAATTACCACGATGGTTACGAGAAGTATCGCTCAGTGCAACCACTCATCGGTTCGGCAATACATCGATGGGGTAATTTGAGGTAGGGGGTAAGTTACGAATGTGTTACCCTTTCCTCCATGCAAAAGACCCTGCTTCCCGCGCTCAAAACGCATTTTGGATTCAATGAATTTCGCCCTCATCAAGAGGACATCATTTCCGGAATTTTAGCCGGCCATGATGGCGTCGCCATTCTACCCACCGGTGCGGGAAAATCACTCTGTTACCAATTGCCAGCGATTATGATGCCGGGCACCGCCATCGTTATTTCACCCCTCATCGCGCTCATGGTGGACCAAGTGACCGCCCTGCACCAGCAAGGCGTCGCCGCGGCCGGAATCCATAGCGGCGGTGGCGACCAGAGAAATAAAGTATTCTCTCAATTTTCGACCCTTAAATTAGTCTACGTTTCGCCCGAGCGTATGGCCGACCCCTCCTTCAAAGAATTTTTACAACGGCAAACCATCTCCATGATCGTGATCGACGAAGCCCATTGTATTTCGCAATGGGGCCACGCCTTTCGCCCCGAATACCGCCAACTGGGTGGGTTAAAAATGGATTTCAAATGTCCCGTCGTCGCCTTCACGGCAACGGCCACCCTGTCGGTTCGACAAGACATCGCCGTTCAACTCAAACTTACCGCCCCAGTGATGACCGTGGGCAATTTTGACCGCCCCAACTTAAAGCTCTCCCTTCAACAACGGACCGGAATTCAGCAAGTCGTGGACTATGTCGTCGCCCGGCGGAATCAAAGCGGGATCATTTATTCAGCCACCCGAAAGGGAGTTGAAACCATTGCCAAATCGTTGGAACGCCACGGTATTCGAGCCACGATGTACCATGCGGGATTATCCGATACCCAACGCCAACGGGCCCAACATCAATTCATCACCGATGATATTCCGATCATGGTGGCGACGGTCGCATTTGGGATGGGGATCAACAAACCGGATGTAAGATTTGTCGTCCACGCCAACATGCCCCAAAGCATCGAACAGTATTACCAAGAAATTGGCCGGGCCGGACGCGATGGATTGCCCTCCGAATGTATGACGTTATATTCGGCCCAAGACAAAATTTTGAATCAACAATTTTTGTCCGACTACGAATATGATCCCGTACTGATGCACGCCATGCGCCAAAAACTCACCGCGATGACTTCATTTTGTTCCGCGATCACCTGCCGACGGGCGGATATTTTGGGATATTTTGGGCAACCCGCCACGGGAGGCTGTGGCCATTGCGACAACTGCCTTACCCCCCCCCACATGGTCGACGGCACCGAGCTGGCCCAAAAAATATTATCCTGCGTCTATCGCGTCCAACAGCGATTTGGAATGCACTACGTCGTCGACGTGTTACAGGGCACTCAATCCGAGATGATCACCCGGTACCGCCACGACCAACTCTCCACATTTAAATTATTGCCCGACATGACCAAGCCCGCATTAATCTACTATATCCAAGCGATGATTCACCTCGGGCTACTCGCGCTCACGAGTGGGCAATACCCGGTATTAACATTGACCGACGCCGCCAAACCGGTCCTCAAAGGCGAAACACCGGTCCAGTTCCGTGAATTCAAAAAATCAGAGAAATCATCCAGCCGATCAAGGGTCAAAGGTGACGTGGGAACCGCCGACAAAAACATTATGGCCATACTCAAAAAGCTCCGCAAACAACTGGCAGACGCCAACAATATTCCGCCGTACATGGTATTTGCGGACCGTACCTTAAATGAAATGGCCAGCGTCAACCCTCAAAACGAAGCGGAATTCCTGAGTATCAACGGTGTCGGCCCCGCAAAACTCAAGCAATACGGGGCGGCGTTTTTGAAGGTACTCAATGAGCTTGCCCCCTAACGGTGGACCAGAGATCTCTAAAGGGGAACTTGCTTTGAAGTTTTATATATCCATCGCCAGTTCTTTCCGATGGTATGTTTACCTCACCCCAGATGAGGGAAGTACACCCTTTGACCCGAACCCCTATCCATAAATAAACCAGATCACCGACGTGCGTCGTCGGCAAGGAGCATTCGATGGCCCCCATTTATAGTATTTATATCCTTATTTCAGTCGGACTGATTGGACTCATCACCTCAGAAATTGCCTTAACCAAAATCTCTGCCCACAGCCATACATCCGAGTCGACCTCTGCACTCATTCATTTCTTCGACGATGTGATTCAAAAGTTCATCAAAAAAGTGAGCCAATCCGCATTAATTGTCATTGGAATTCTTTTTATTTCAGCCATTATTGGTGTTGCATTTCATCAATTTCATCATGGCTACGGGATCGCATTTGCCGCATCTGGAATTGGAATCAGTCTGGCCGCCCGAAGCAATTTTCGACGATCCGTATCCATCGCCGTGAGCACCATGCGTCACGCAAACGCTGCCCCTGAAACGATGAAAACGGCCTGTAAATCTGCGGGAAATTGGCTGGGCATCCGAACGGCTTCTGCCGCACTACTGGACCTCGGGATTGGTTTCTCCGTCATCGCCATCCTAATTCATAAATTCCCCCATTTAATCACCCAATCGACTACCCCCTATCAAACCCAACACGAAATCGGGCTCTTATTACTCACATACGGGTTGGGAATCCTCGTCACCGCCACGTTGATCAAATTGACCTCGGTCTTTTTTGGATCGGCTGTATCTACAGCCGCCGCGGCCGTCCCCCAATCTATTATGCAGGTCAAGGAAAACGACCCCCGAAATCCCTTCGTTATGGCCAATATGGTGGGACTATTCGCCAGCGAAATTCTCGGCAACACGGTATGGATTTACGCTATTACGATTCTCGCAGCCACCGCAACCATATATTCGGGCATAACCTCCCAATTTTTTACACTTGCGTCGACCACCCCCTTCGAACTCCCATTGATCATTCTGTCGGCGGGGGTGGCAACCTCAGTGTTGGCGCAGATCATTCCGGTACGACGGCCCCTCCTGGGACTCGATCCAGCGCTGGTCCAATTCGGACTTATCTTAGCCTTGCAACTCCTCGCAATGGGTATCATAGCCACGACGCTTCAGCTCCCGAACCCAATCTATCTCCCCGTGGCTAACGGCATTTTTCGAACGATTATCCTGGCAGGAATACTGTTGATTCAATATCGTCCGGTTCGAGACCCCGGCCAGTCGAACGGACCCACAGTCACGGGGACAAACAGCAGGCACTTGATCGGAATCAGCCTCACACTCGGTATTACCAGCATCCTATTTGGCACCGCCTACCGATTTGGGGCAGGCAACATTTCATCGGACTTTGGATTTTACGGCATCATGTTAAGTGGATTGTCCGCCGTTTCATTATTTCCCGCCGTCGCGGGATTAATCTTCGCATCCCCACTACACCGAGCCTCCCAAGGGCTCTATGAACTATTGAACCCGGAATGGGATGCTCAATCCAAGACCGATAGCCACCACCCTCAAATTGGAAAGGCACTCCTCATTTTCCCGATGATCGGAATCGGGGCCGCCCTAACCCTGGCTTTAACCCATTCCTTTATGAACTGGTTTCATCGTCTGATTGTCATCGGTCATTGGGCACAGCCCCATATTCGAACTATGGCCCATTCCAACGACCCCACTACATTACTCCAAACATCGTCACATCTGTTGAACGCTCTTAATGTCAGCATCATGAATTCCGAAGTCTGGATCGGAATCCTCACGGGACTAGCACTCGTCTCTGGTATTAAAGGATGGATGGCCCATCGAACGGGAGCGATGGCGTCATTACTACTCCAGCAAGCCCAATACGAGACCACTCATTCCCCTGAAATATGGGAAGGTACAGCACTGCCCGATTACGAGGTTTATTCCAACCGAGCATTACGAGACGCCATTGCCGGAACCGCGATTGCGCTGGGGTTAGCGCTGATCTTCCCACTGGGATTTGGACTTATTTTTGGAATACCTGGTGTCATCGGGCTATTAGTCGCTGCGTTGCTGGGCGCCATTGTTGAATCCATCTCGGACATCGATTCAGGCCATTCCACGTTGCTCTTAATTTGGAGCGTAATGATCGGATCCGTGTTCATTTTTGGTGGCCTCATCGTTCGGTTCGGTGTGTCGTTGTTTATCTAGGAAACGACCATGACCACCTCACAACCCAATCCCAATCTGCCCCGACCCCAACCCATTTCAAGCCTGGAACTTAATTATAACCGGGGCAAATTGTCCCTGATGAATCCCCCTAAACACACGTCGGATTTAAGAATTGCTATTAATCGCTTAAAAGACGCCATTGGACCCATGAATTCTGAAATTATGGTCTCAAATAGAGCAGATCGGGACAATTCCATATTAACATTTATCATGTGTCTCTCCGCCACTTACTTAAAGCTTAAATGGAAAAACGCTTCGGGACCGCACGTTGCGGTTCTTCGGTTTGATACGGGAGAAATCCAGTTCGACACCGCGCCTGCCAACCAAGAAGACCAGTATCACCTCTCCGCTATATTAAGCCAGGTTGGACGTTTAATCAGTGCTAAAGCAGTCAAAATGTTTCGTCCGAAGCCGACGGATATTGGAGGTCAATAATGCAAACCACATCCCCCATCGCTACACTCCAAAAAGTATTGTTAGTACCCGCCCAAACCGCAGCCAAAGTCACACAAGCGAATAACAGCGGGCCCTCCGCCATTGATGGAAAACCCGTAGTTCCATTATCCGCAAACCAACAATCACAACTGACCATTCCGGTCGCCACCGCCGTCAACCAGGTTTCTGCCGCCATCGACAGCGGCAAGTTGACCGCATCCCTCAAAGAAATCGGAGAAAAAGTCGTTGATCGAGCTGAAGGTCCCGTCAGCGTCAGCGCTAAAATGGCCGAAATGGCCAAAATTGGAGTAGAAATCGCAAAAGCGGCTACCCCTACGGATCCCCCCGATGATAGCTCAAGTCTGGAAACGTCTCATGGCGCATCAGTGTTGGAAAACGCAGAAAGTGCAATCCGGGACGCTGTTAAGGGCGTAAGCTGGGCCGAAGCCGCGGTCAAAATCGTCGGTGCAGCCACCTCATTGCCCGGTGACATCACGAAGTTGCAGATACAAAACGATGAATTGAGGCAACTTCAGTCCAGCTACATCGATCAAAAAGTACCCCTTCAAAACCAAATCGGGTCCATGAAATTCCAAGTCAACGGAACAGAAATGACCGGTATCGCCGTCCTTCGATTGGTCCGAGACAGCGACACAATGGACTTCCAACGGAGCGACATCATCACCCAACTCCAAAACCAACCCAAAGGTGCGGTATCGATCACTCCGATCCAAGCCACAGACATTCGCAAATTGGGGGAGATGAAACAAGACAAAGCCCTTCATGAAAACAAAGCCTTCAGCGATAGAATCGATGCGGTGATCAAGACGGGTGGGGTCATCGGCGCCATCATCGGTGCGGTCAAAAAAACAATGACCCCCATCAGCAAAGCATTAAGTACCGTCGGTGCAGCAGCAGGGGTTGCGGTTAACGCGATCAAAATGGCATTTGATGTTAGATCCCTGGTTCGCGCAGGAAAATCATTTATCAGATCCACGGACACTAACGTTCACGTATCCAATGCCAAAGCCAGTGGGGTCGATAGTGTCCGGCTGGACAAACTCACAACGAATGTTCATCGAATTGCCCGTAAAAAGGTAGTCGACAAAACCGTAACTACCGTCAGTACAGGCATTTCAGTCGCCGCCGGTGTCCTTGGGATCGTATTGTTGGCAAGCAATCCCATCGGCGCAGCTATTCTCGGGGTCGGGCTCTTGATCGGCGTTGGATTTGCAATCTATCGCAATGTCCGAGCCAAACGTCACGAAGGAAAAGTCGAAGTCCAACATACCCAGATGAATCGCGCCCAAGAAATGCTCAAAAATAAGATGGCCCAGGTCAAAAAAGCGATTCAAGTCCCTGGTATCGACAAATCGGCCGTGCTTAAACAGCACAAAATCAAGGATGACGCCCAATTCATCCTCCTTCAAAAACTTTCCGTCAGCGCCACATTCGTCGTCGACGCTGCCGGCATAAACACGTCCGATATGGAGGCCATTCACAACGCATGCGCATCCGAAATTGACGCTGCCAAGACAGCCTTGCCCTTGCTGACATTAACCCAACACATGGGGTATTCCCAGACCGGAGGAACCACTTATCGATTGATCGAAGACCGCATGACCGCTTACCAAACCAAGATGGGAACCGATCCCAACGACACATTAAAAGCGCTTGGATTAACCAGTCATCCCGGAGTCGGAAAATTAAACAAGGCCATTTTTGACCGCGCCAAAGCCGAGGTCACTGGAGAAATAGCCCATTTCCCCCCATCCGCCACCGCAATCCGGGGGCACGTTAACGATCTAATGACCCGTGACGAACGCATGATCGACGACCAATTTCGACAACTCTACAAAGACACGCCCCCCGAAGGCAAAGGCCGCTCCGAAATTGCTCAATTTTACTCCGATGTCAGCGTGTCCCAAGGTAAATCCGGCGTCAACGAACGGTTCCTATCGATGGAATCTCGTGACGACGCACTGCATCTCAGCACATTCCGACAATTTGCCGATATAGAATCCGGGAAATTACAGTAGAAAACCGGATATTTTTTTCCTATAGCCCACCCGCAGCGGTCTCCAACGGCGACACCGGATTAATCACCAACCCGGTAATCAATTTGGGGTAAAAATACGTCGATTTTTGGGGCATTTTTTCGCCATTGAGACAGACATCCCTCATCTCATCGAGACGAGTGGCCTGTAACACAAATGCAGCCTGAACCGACCCCGTGGCTACCGCATCCACCACGGCCTGATCTGACTTCAAATACCGAATCCGTCGTTGGGCTCGGATGTCGTCCAAGCTATACCCCAAAATCCCCTGGAGAATAATATTTTGCAAAATCGAGACATCCAGCCCGCAAAGTACATCAGAGGCCCCTTCTGGAAAAAATCCACGGATATTGGCCAATGGCTTAAGGTTCAAAAGCCATACCGTGGATTCCCCAGGGATTGAAACGCCTATCGATTTGGATGCCCGTGTCGCCGCCTCAGCGTGAAACGCCGTAACATCGGCCACTAAACTGATCTCAAAAAATTCCTCAAGCCGCCTCCGAAACACCTGAGGATTAAAATCTGGCAAATCAAAGACCACTCGATGAGTCGGATAAATCGTGAGACCTTCATTTTGAAGGGGAGTCGCGAACATCAAAGTGTAGTCAGACAGCGGATCTGAAGACTGTGTCGTTTTCCGACAATAATCCCGAAAATGAAGCGCCGTCGTATAGCGATGATGCCCATCCGCTATCAACAATTTTTTCTGTTCCAAAAAATGATACAACTGACTAATCAGAGATTCATCCGACACCTTCCACAACCGGTACTGATCTCCCGACTGTGTGGTCAAATCCGTCGTCGGCACCCGGGCCCATACCGCCTCGGTTAAGTTAAAAAACGCACCTTCCGCATCATCGAACAATGTGTAGATTGGGCTTAAATTCGCCTCACACGCCTTGGTCAATTCCAGCCGATCTTCAATCGGCCCAGGCATCGTATTTTCGTGAGGGATAACGACCCCTTCCTCAAACTGAAACAATTTTCCCGCTCCCAAAATCCCACGGAGGTGTTTGGTCTGCCCATCCGCCTGATAGGAGTGTTCATACAAATAATACGAGGGGTCAGAATCCCGGCCCAACGTTCCGTCCATCAGCCATGCTTCCAGGTGAATACTGGCCCGAGAATACCGATTATCCTCCGGCGTATCCGTCAGATATTGGGTCCCAAAATCCAACCGAACAATATTTTGGTCATGGCGTTGGTACAACGCCTGTTGCTCATCCGGCGAAATCACATCATACGGTGGCGCAAGTACATCAGCAGGAGACTCAATTTGATCTGAAAAACGAATAGCGCGGAACGGTTTAAATTGGATTTTCATAGTACAGGAAAGTATATCGTACACCGTTTGAATTTATGTAGGGGCGAAATATCTTTCGGCTTCGGATTCGCCGAATTAAACATTCATTTGACAAATTTAAATGACCAATTAAAAATACGAGCCATGATCATTACAGACACTACCAAAGAGCTTTTGATAAAAGCGGCACGAAAATTATTTGCGATCAAGGGCCTTGAAGGCACCACAGTTAAGGATATCGCCGAAGAAGCAGGCGTCAACGCGAGTTTGGTCAGCTACCATTTCCATGGCAAAGACGGCCTATTTGAAGCCTGTGTCCGTAGCATGGGGCAGACCAATCTCCAGATGGCCAAACGAGTCCTCACCCCAGCTGACTCCAAAGCCGAAATTAAACTCAAGCTAGAGATTTTTGTGACTGAAATTCTCACACTTCACGCAGAAAATGCGGATGTTACCCGCATTATTCACCGTGAAATGGAAAACAACACCCCGTTCATGGATGAAATTTTCAGATCCACATTTATGGAAGTGTTTCTTACGATTCAACAATTTTTAGTCAGCGCCCAAGAAAAAGGATTTTTTAGAAACGACCTCGATCCATTTGTCTGCAGTTCTATTTTGATCGGTAGCATCGTCCAATTCGGCCGAATGGATGTCACCTGTCAACGCTATTTTAACCATTCGATTCAAAATAATGAGTACCTTCAATCCGTGTCTCATCACATTGTAGATATGTTTTTGTTCGGCACATTATCAAAAAAGGGAGACCCAGTATGAGCAAAAAAAACACCCCCCTATTCCGTATCATTTTAGGGGTTATGGTTGGGGTAGCCCTGACTCAATCCGCTATGGGATTGACCCTCGATGAATTTATTGGCCAAGTCAAAGAAAAAAACATGGGCCTCCAAGTAGCGCTCAAAACAATCGACGCCCTCTCCCATAAGATCAATGAACGAGAAGCCCCTACTATCCCTCAATTTTTGGTGTCGTACTCGTTTCTATCTGATAAAAAAATAAGCACTTTTTCCAGCTTTTTGGGAACAGAAAGCACGCTCCAAACCGCTGGAGCAGTCGTCAAAACCCAGTTGGCCAGTGGGCTCAGCCTCTCCGGTGGTTACGAATTAGACAGCAGCACCTACCCGCAAAGTTCGCTGGGCGGAATGACCAAGGCCTACTCCACCGCAACGACATATGTCGAAATTATGTATCCGTTGTGGAAAAACGGATCGGGACAAACCACCCGCGCCACCCGATCTGGCATTGAGGAATCCTATCTTGCGGCCATCAAGCTCAATGAATTTGCCATTGATACCGTTCTGGCACATGCCGAAGCCCTCTACTGGAGAGCCTCCCTCGCGAGGGAGGGCGTTACGTTGGCCGAAGAAGCCGTCACACGGGCCAAAAAAATGGTGGCATGGACCCAGTCTCGAGAACAACTGGCATTGGGTGACCCATCGGATTTACTCCAAGTTCAGGCACTTCAAGAACTCCGGCAGCTGGAACTTCGCTCCGCGAAAGAAGAAGTAATGGCAGCCGAACGGGCATTTAATGCGCTCCGTGGAAATGATCCCAATAGTGCCGTTGCCCCCCTCAAAAACATGGGCGATCCCCAATTGATTCAACTCAAGTGGCCGATCAAAGGCCCCCGAAAAGATGTACATGCGGCGTACCACACCCTAATGGCGGCCCGCGCTAAAACAATCGTCGACCTCGACACGCTTGAACCGGCCCTCAATTTGATTGGGCAACTGAAGTTAAATCAGACCGATTCCACGGCGCTGGGCGTCATCAACCGCACCCTCGCAACGAACTACCCAACCGCCTACGTTGGCGTTCAGTTTTCGGGGGCATTGGACATGAGCGCGTCCACCCTGGACACAATAAAATTGGGTAACAAAGAGCTCCTTCAAGCCGCTGAACTAAACTACAAACAAAAAACGACCGATGCCGACAATGAGTGGAACGACCTGACCCACCGATTTGATGACACGCAACATCGATTGAAAGTGGTCCAACGGTTCGAGGCCATTCAACGGCAAAAATGGCAGCTCGAATCCGACCGTCACCAAAAAGGGCGGAGCACAATGCTCCAAGTTCTCAATACCGAGCAAGATTACGCCAACGCCCGCTTGACCCATCTACGAACCAAAGCAGAAATTCTTACCTTATTCACACATCGAAAACTATTCGGGAGCTAACCATTATGGACATCGCCAATCTCTCCATTAAACGCCCTATTTTTATTACTTGCCTGGTCTTTTTGATCCTGGCCCTCGGCTACATGTCCCTTAAAAAATTGCCCGTCGATCTCTTCCCTAACATAACATTTCCAATCGTCACCATTAATACCCCCTACCCTGGCGCGGGTCCCAAAGAAGTCGAAACCCTGATTAGCAAAGTGGTTGAGGAAGAAATCAGCACCTTACCTGGCGTCAAACGCGTGTCGTCCTATAGCCAAGATGGATTTAGCTCCGTGTACGTCGAATTCAACCTTGAAACCGACGTAAAAAATGCCGAGCAGCAAGTCCGTGACCGAGTGAGTGGGCTTCAAAACAAGCTTCCAAAAGACGCCAAAGCCCCCATGATTCGTCGACTGGACCCGGCCGATCAGCCCGTTATGATTGTGGCGATCAAGGCCAACCTCCCGCAAGGCCAATTGTTCGACCTCGCCAGCATCCAAATTAAGCCCAAGCTCGAACAAATAAATAATGTCGGAATTGTCGAAATTGTCGGCGGTCGAAAACGAGAAATCCACGTCGACCTGGATCGCAATAAACTCAAGGACCACGAACTGTCCGCATCACGAATCACCCACGCAATCGCGATGTCTGGCCAAAACGTCCCGGCAGGAACCATTCAAAAAGGCGCAACTGAAATAGCCATTCGGTCCGTTGCCGAATTTAAATCCATCAACGATATCGGGGCCACTGTCGTCAACTTTATGGGTAACGATGTACCGATTCGGTTGGATGACGTCGCGACCATTTCCGATGGTCTGGAAGACGAACAGAGCCGGGCCTACGTCAACGGAAGCAAGTCCATTTTTCTAAACGTCTACCGTCAATCGGGATCCAACACGATCGCAGTGGTCAACGCCGTTAAAAAACAATTAACTAAAATCAACCAAGATTTAGAGGATCAAAAAATAACGGCCGAAGTCACCGTAGTTCGGGATAGTTCCAAAATGATCGAGGCCAACGTGGTCGACGTCGAAGAATCCATCCTCATCGGAATCGCATTGACCTTGGTCGTTGTCTACCTATTTTTAGGGTCGGTTCGATCCACCATCATCACGAGTCTTGCACTACCCAACTCGCTCATCGGTGCATTTCTTTTAATGTCCCTTGCCGGCTTTTCAATCAATGTGATGACGTTGTTGGCATTAAGCCTTTCGGTGGGGTTGCTGGTTGATGACGCCATTGTCGTTCGCGAAAACATTTTCCGTCACCTTGAAATGGGGAAACCACCCCTTCAGGCGGCCATCGATGGCACCAAAGAAGTGATGTTGGCGGTGATAGCAACCACCGCTGCCGTCATATCTGTATTCGGACCCATTGGATTTCTAGAAGGCGTCGTCGGACAATTTTTTAAAGAATTTGGCCTCACCATTTGTTTTGCCATGCTGATCAGTTTGTTTGATGCATTGACCGTCGCCCCGATGTTATCCGCCTACTTCGCCGGAACCCACGACGACGAAAGCAAAGGCATTTGGAACCAAACTGCAGGCCGAGTCGCCCGCGCCTTCGATCGGTTTCAAACCTGGCTTGAACATAAATATGCGGGCGTTCTCCGGTTCACCTTACGCCGCCCTGGGACCATTATTCTGGGTGCTCTTCTGATATTTCTCAGTAGCTGTGTTGCCGTAACCAAAGTCCCCAAAACATTTTTGCCACCCCAAGATTTTGGCGAATTTATGATTACACTTGAGCTCCCTGCCGGCACGAGTCTCGAAAAAACCAACAAAGTCGCCGTCAAAATTGACAAATCGATTCGCGGCAATCCGGAAGTGGCCACAACCGTACTGACGGTTGGAACTGCCAGAAACGAATCTAACCTGGCCTCCGTTATCGTTAATCTTGTCCCATCCAACAAACGTGACATCAACACTTCTGACTTCAAGGAAAAATTGAGAGCGCAGTTAAAAGCCGTGGCGTTTGCCAAACCTATCGTCAAAGATGTTGACATGGTCGGCGGCGGTCAACGTCCGTTTAACGTGGTCTTAATCGGCTCGGATCTCACCGAGCTCGAAGGGGTTGCCAAAAAACTGTTCGAAAAACTCAAGGCCAATCCCGGGCTTCTGGACGTCGAAATGAACTACAAACCTGGAAAACCCGAATTTCAAGTCGCCCTTGATGGCCGTAAAGCCGACCGATTCGGGGTTTCTACCACAGCCGTAGGAACCGAACTTCGAACACTTCTTGAAGGATCCGTTCCTGGAGTATTCCGCCAAAACGGCGAAGAATATGATATCCGTGTCCGGCTCCAGCCCAACCAACGTGACATTAAAACGGATTTCAACAGGTTCTACGTCCCCAACATCAATCAGACATTGATTCGCCTCTCCAATATCGGCGAGCCCTTCGAAACCATTGCCCCTTCCAGTATCAACCGGCAAGACCGGGGTCGGTCCATCCAAATTTCGGGAGATATCGCACCCAAAGGCCCCGGAATGGGCGGTGTCAAAGCCGAAGTCGAACGGATCATCAAAAAAGAACTCAACATGCCCACGGGGATGAGATATGGATTCTTAGGTCAAGCCGAAAACTTCCAAGAACTCGGTCAAAACATGGGGTTGGCGGCGCTGTTGGGAATCTTGTTTATTTACATGGTTCTGGCCAGCCTTTATGAATCGGTGGTGACTCCGCTTACCATTATGCTCGTTCTTCCGCTGGCGGCCTGCGGGGCATTTTATGCGCTGCTGATCACTGGCAAATCGTTGGATATATTTTCAATGATCGGCTGCATCATGCTCTTGGGTGTGGCCACCAAAAACTCCATTCTGTTGGTGGACTACACCAACCAGCTGGTCGCGAAAGGAATGGATCACACCAGTGCCATCCTCGAAGCCGGAAAAGTCCGTTTACGCCCGATTCTAATGACCACAATTGCGTTGATCGCCGGGGTTATGCCGGTGGCGATCGGGTTAAACGAAGCGTCTCGTCAGCGCACCGCTATGGGGGTGGCCATCATTGGAGGATTGATCAGTTCAACGTTGTTAACGTTGTTGGTGGTTCCTGCCACCTACAGTTACATCGAGCGATTCCGGATATGGTCGTTAGGCAAAATGAAGAAGATATTTATGGCGTAACCGCCAACGCAACACCACGGAATACGGTTCTATTATCTCGCCACTCACAGCATGGAAATTGATTTAGGCGCTTAACGAAATGTTTTGCGTCTCTACAAATCCCGAGAGCCCCCGTTGATATAGTCAAGAATTAATTGTTCCGCCATGGTTTTGACTGACGGTTTAAACGGAAACCCGTCGGGAAGCCAGACCACATGATGGGCCCATTTCCGGTAGAGTGGGTCACGCTGTTCATACACCGCATCCAATCCGCCGAGTTCGGTTAACCCCACAATGCCTCGGGTCTCCAAGTTCATGATCCGCCGTTCGATATGTTTTAGGGTATCTGTAAGGTACAAAATAGTGGCAAATGCCGCGACATGCGCCATTCCCTTCTCACAAAACACCGAGCTCCCCCCTGGCGAAATAATCACCGTTTCAGAGGGCTCAATCCCTAATAAGGCGGCATCTTCCATCGCCAAAAATGCATCCGCCCCTATTTTTTTTACCGTCACGTTCAATGCGGTTCCGGTATGCCGTTTGATCACCCGATCAGTATCGATAAAATCGTAGCCCGCCAACATCGCCATCGAATGGCCAATTTTAGATTTCCCCACCCCCGGCATCCCAATCAAACAAATCGCGGTCATCCTATCGAATGATCACATCATCAAATCGAATTTCTTTAAGATGTTGAGACGCGAACTTCATTGCAATAGGCGGCAATGGTGTAAACCCATTTTCATCGGCGTAAAGCTGTCCCTGATGGGTCATCCACCACAACCAATTAACGACCGACTTGGCAGACTCATAGTCCGTCCGCTTACTTTGATCTCGTGCCGTAGCCACCCAAGAGAAACCCACAATGGGATACGCAAATTCATTTTTAGAATTGATCCCCGAATTTCGAATTTGGTCCAAAGTGGCCTCATCCGTCGCCGCCAAAATACTTTCTACATTGGGGAGTAAAAATCGGGCTTTGGCATTTCGAAGCGCCACCACGCCACAGTTCGCACGCGCCGCATAATGGGATTCCGTGTACCCGAAAGCCCCGGGTGTACGCAAAAGCATATCCACCAATTGCTGATTCCCCGATACCTGAGTCGCCCCAGGCACATCCAATCGCCATTTTGATTTCGGCTGTCGCGCACCATTGCTAACTGAGGTCAAATATCGATTCAATAAAAAACTCGTTCCGCTTAAATCAGATCGCGCAATCACCTTGATCGACAGTGCTGGCAATTTTACCTTCGAATTAACGGCTTCAATTCGAGAGTCATTCCAACGCGTCACCCGCCCCGCCAAAATGTCTAATACAAGATCGGGAGTCAGCTTTAACACCGGGACGCCCTCTAAATTATAAACCAATGCAACCGCACCCAACGTGACCGGAATATCCACATACTCCCCGGAATTGGGCATCCCAGAGTCATTTAATTGCACGTCAGACACCGCAAAATCGGTTTTTCCTGCCGCCAACTCTGTCAATCCATTAAAACTGCCGATGGGGGAATAGTTCACCACTTTGCCGGTTTCTTTTTCATACCGCTCCGTCATCTTGTTGACTAATAGCGCCGGAAACGTTGCCCCACTGCCTTTCAATCCATCGGCACCGTGCGCCGCATTGCCCAATATCACAAGAACCAAACACATACTAAAAATTAATTTCAAAGTACAACTCCCTGTTTACTGTATTTAAAAACGCCGAAAATAGAGGTTCTTAAACTGAGTCAATGCCGCCCCAACATCCACCATATCTTTTTGGAGCTTCTGGTTTTCAGTACGCAGTTTGATGAGTTCCCCATTCATGGCCTCGATGCGTTCATCGCCCGACATCACCGCTTGGGCCAGCTCGTCATTCGTCAACGACCGAGTACCTTGGATCGTGGAGACATGCTGATTTCTTAATATAAAGCCGGCCACCAGAGATTGGGACGCCGCCGTCACCGAAATTCCGATTAATAAACCTACCAAAAAACGCTTCATAACGGTCTCCTTTTTGCCCCCAAAACGAGCTCGACACCCCGCCCGACGGTAACCGTCCGTTGATGCCACACTATAGACTCGAACTCTTGATATTTACAACCCGCAAAAAACATCTATAATTGGCCCCTTAAATTCAGCACCCGGAGGATACTCATGATCCCATTGGATCTCAAATATACAGAAGAACACGAGTGGGTACGGGTCGAAAATGACACGGCCATCGTTGGTATTACACAACACGCAGTCGATGAACTCGGAGAAATTGTATTCGTCGATCTCCCCCAAATCGGACGCCAAATCGGCCAGATGGACGAATTTGGATCGGTAGAATCCGTTAAAACCATTTCATCCCTCTATCTCCCTATCGGAGGCGAGGTTCTTGAAACCAACCAGGAACTCAGCAAAAATCCAGGGTATGTCAATGAATCCCCTTACGATGACGGATGGCTCGTTAAAGTCGCTCTCGCCGACGAGAAAGAAATCGACGACCTGATGACTCCAGAAGAATACAAAAACTTCTTAGAGGCCCTATAAAACCACCCCCCCCCCTCTGCAGTCTCTTTGTACTTAGAGAGGGGGGAAGGTCTTTTTACCCCGTCGCCCGCCCCGAAATATACCCCACAACCCGTTCCAATATCTCCGAGTACTCAGTTCTGGGCAAAGTCCCCAAATACCCCTCACATCGCGCCTGATATCGCGCCATTAACTCACTACATTCCTCACGCACTCCGGAATCGGACAATTGCATTACAAGCCATTGAAGCCCATCCCAATCTCGGGACTCCATAATACCCAACGCCTTGAGTCGGTCCTGGGGTGACAACCGTTTCAGCAATACAATCATCGGAAGCGTAATTTCCCCCAAAATAAAATCCTGGTTGGCTTCTTTTAACAATTGATCGGACCGTCCGATAACATCCAGCAGATCATCCGAAACCTGAAATAGCAGGCCCAACGACGTTCCAAAATGAAACGCGTCTTGCCCTTTTTTTGGGGCCGCACCGGCCAATAAAACCCCACCCCATACCGATAGTGAAAACAACGCGCTGGTCTTCTTTTTTAAGACCAATAAATAATCTGCCACCGGGATATCAAATTGATTCCGACTCAAGACCTGGTCTAATTCTCCCCCACACAATTGATCCACCGCCCGGCTCACGCGGGAAATGACCTCAATCTGTCCCACGTCGGCCAACAATTTGAGGGAGATGGAATACAACAACACTCCGACCGGGATCGCCACCTCAACCCCAAACTGCTTATGAAACGAAGGCTGCCCGTGACGGGTATCGGCGGCATCGATAATATCGTCATGGACCAACGATGCCATATGAATCAATTCGATCGCCGTTGCCAACCGTATCACGGATTTCGGAAGCGCCACATCGCCAGCGATGGATCGATAAGACAGCACGGTTAATAGCGGCCTTAACCGCTTCCCGGGGCTTTTGATTAGATAATCCAGGGCGACGCGAATCGGTTTTGAATACCGTGGCAACGACAGCACCCGTCGAAGTTCGCCGTCTACTTGTCCCATATCCGCTCGAATTTGAGCATTGTTTAATTCAAATGACATTGATTCACCCTACAATTTTGAACAAATTAGGTCCACATCCACGTAATCTTCGATCAAGGACTGAATTTTTGATATTTTTTGAGATTCTTCGGCATGAATTTTAAACAACATCCGATTAATCTTGGTCGCCACCGAAAATGAATCCTCGTCCACCATCATCATGGGAATATTGCTCGACCGAATCAAATTCAACATCTTATCGTGAGGCCGAAGCCCCGCCGTAAAAATAATCGCCGCAACGCCATACGAAATCTCGGTATCCAGGAGTTTACCGCAGAGCGCGGTCATCACCAATTCCTCACGATTTCCTGGGCAGATGAGCAAGGTATCCCCCTTAAAATAATCCAATGCATCGTGAGGACGCATGTCGCCAATGACAAAATTCCCAATCGTACGATCCAAGTAGTCTTGACCCGACAATAGTTCCGCGCCCAATTCCTCGTATAACTGCGCCACGGTGGGACGGGTCAAGGAATTGACATAGGGAATCACTCCTAGGACATCGATTCCATGTCGGGCTAATCCGTTTCGAACCACGGTGTTGATCTTGTCGTATTTTTCAGGCTCCACCTTGTTGATAATCACCCCCAGAATCTCGACGCCCAAAAGGTCGAAGCAGGCCTTATTCAAAATGAGTTCGTCGATCGCTTTCCCAATGCCCCCAAGAGACACCAAAATCACTTTCGAACCCACCATCTGGGCAACCTGAGCGTTGGACATATCAAACACAGAGCCCACCCCCGCGTGGCCGGTTCCTTCTAGCAACACAAATTCTTTTCCATGAGACAGCCGATCAAACGCCCCTTGGATCTGATTGGCCAACGCGACTCTATCTGGATTTTGAATGTAATTTTCAGTAAACCCTTTGGATACCGCAATCGGACTCATATCCAACGGCTCATCGGTCAAACCGTAGACCTTGCTAAACAGCACCGCATCTTTATCAATTTTTTTACCATCAATAATCCGATATTGTTGGCCCACCGGCTTCATATACGCAATGTCTTTAAACCGTTTTTGAAACGCGTTAAACAAGCCTAAAGACACCATCGTCTTCCCATCATTTTGCCGGGTTGCGGCGACAAACACTTTTTTCATCAGTTACCCCTTTTCTAAATGACGAACGGCAAAAAACCGATATAACATCGTTGAATTTATTCGCCGAATCCATTGATATAGCCCCCAAGTCACGATTAGGGCCAGTCCGATCCGAATCCAAATCACACCGACAGGAGCCCCCCCTAACATGAGCATTAAAACCGTGTCTTCAATCAGACTATGGCACATACACATCATTGATATGGCCATTACCACTTCCTGAGTCTGCACATGTCCTTGACGGGCTTCTTCAACAATCAATCCGCCACCATACGCCAACCCCAACGTTAAACCCACAACCACCATTGGCGCCATCGATGCACCAATTCCCAATGGCCGAAGAAAGGGGCAAAGCCACCGGTTCAACCGATCGGTCATCCCCATCAACTCCAAGCTCCGAAGCACTGCAATTAATACCGTGACCACGCACCCAATTTTGACATATTGGAGACTCTCGCCAATGGCCCAAGCCCGCCACCCGACCGTTGAATGCAATTGCCACACCATTTGAACCGGCGACTGAAACCATCCCACCGCCGAAAAAAGGTGGGACATTACAAATCCAAGGAGCAATGCAAAACCCACTCGCAAGGTGAATAAATACCGGGTCCGAACCCCCGCCAGTCGACAAATCCGAAGCTCCACAATCATCGCGTGTGCGCTCAGCATCATGCAGGTCAAAACGGTGGCCTGTGCCGTCGTCAACGGCACCTGACCCCCTAACTGTGCCAACGCCAAAATTCCACCGTAGAGCCCCGTCAACATCGTACTCACCCACACGATCGCCAACTCACCCGGTAACCCTACGATTCCCATCACTGGCGAAAAATAGGGAGCCGCCCAGTTCAAAAATCCAATTTCTTTCAGAACTTTGACGCCAATCGACACCGGAACCATGATTTTAAATAGCATCCAACACACCCGAGTTGACCGGGCAATAACATAGTAACACTCGCGCCGAATCACCGAAAAAAAATCCCCGGCCTTTCGACCGGGGACCTGTTCAATCATCGTGAGAAACCAACGCGCATTTAAGCGACTTGAACTCCCAATGCAGTTCGGACTGTTACTCCAATTTGAGCAGGGGAATCCACTACGTGAATCCCGCACTCTCGCATAATTTTCATTTTTGCTTCAGCCGATTCGTCGGCCCCGGATACAATCGCACCGGCATGCCCCATCCGTCGTCCGGGCGGAGCGGTCTGTCCCGCGATAAATCCAATCACCGGTTTCCGAACATGCGCCTTAATATAATGAGCCGCTTCGATCTCCATCGATCCGCCAATTTCGCCAATCATCACGATGGCATCGGTCTCAGGATCGGCTTCAAACATTTCCAACAAATCCACCATCTTTGTGCCAATAATCGGATCGCCACCGATCCCGACACAGGTACTTTGTCCCAGACCCACTTTCACCAATTGGTGAACCGCTTCGTAGGTCAACGTTCCTGATTTAGAAATAACACCGATTCGGCCTTTTTGAGCGATAAAGCCAGGCATAATCCCTACTTTAGACTCACCGGGGGTCAACAACCCGGGGCAATTCGGTCCGATTAACCGTGACGATGTGGTCTGAAGGTAGGCATACACCCCCACCATATCCGCCACCGGAATACCTTCGGTAATACACACAATGACTTCAATACCCGCGTCCGCCGCTTCCATAATTGCATCCGCAGCGAAGGCGGGAGGCACAAAAATCAACGACACATTGGCACCGGTCTTTTCCCGAGCCTCGACACAGGTATTAAATACAGGAACACGACCATCCAGGGCCGTCTGTCCGCCTTTTCCTGGGGTAACGCCGCCCACTACATTGCCAGCGTATTCCAAACACTGACCGGCGTGGAACGAGCCTTCTGAACCGGTGATCCCTTGAACAATAATTTTGGACTCTTTATTTACAAGAATTGACATCGTCTATCTCCCTATCGCGTTGCCGCAGACACCACTTTTTCAGCCGCATCTTCGAGTGAACCTGCAGAGATAATATCGACTCCGGAACTGGATAATAGTTCCCGAGCAATTTCCGCGTTGGTACCTTCTAACCGAACCACTACAGGCACGCTCAACCCCAACTCACTCACGGCTTGAATAATACCGTTTGCAACCCGGTCACAGCGTACAATTCCACCAAAAATATTAATCAGAACCGCTTTAACATTGGGATCGGACAAAATAATCCGAAAGCCATTTTTAACCGTCTCAACGTTGGCACCACCGCCAACATCCAGGAAGTTCGCCGGTTGGCCACCTTGGAGCTTAATGATATCCATCGTCGCCATTGCCAGCCCCGCACCGTTGACCATACAGCCCACGTTACCTTCGAGCTTCACGTAGTTCAGGTTAAATTTACCCGCTTCTACTTCGGTCGGATCTTCTTCGTTCAGGTCTCGCATTTCTTTAATTTCAGGATGACGATACATCGCATTGTCATCAAAATTAAATTTACCGTCCAAGGCCAATAAATTACCTTGTTCAGTCACTACCAACGGGTTAATTTCAGCGATCGACGCATCGGTTTCGATGTAGCATCGATACAAGTTGGTCAGCAACTTCACCGCTTGTTTAAACAGTTCGCCTTCAAATCCCAAACCGAACGCCAATTGACGGGCTTGGTACGCATGAAGAACGGTGCCGTCCACCCAGACCTTGATAATTTTTTCGGGAGAATGGGCCGCAACTTCTTCGATTTCTACCCCGCCTTCAGTCGACGCCATAATGACGTTTTTACCGACTGCGCGGTCCAATGTAATGGCCACATAATATTCTTTAGCAATATCAATCGCCTGAGCCACCATGACCTTGTTAACTGGTTGGCCTTCAGGGGTGGTTTGATGGGTAATCAACTGCATCCCTAAAATTTTATCGATATTTTCAATGGCTTTGTCGGCATCTGAACAAAATTTGACGCCCCCGCCTTTACCTCGTCCACCGGCGTGAATTTGGGCCTTAATAACAAACTGCGATGTATTAAATTGGTCTGCAACGCGTTGAACTGCTTCCTTACCCTCAGATTTAGATTCAATAACGACACCATCTTGGATGGGAACCCCATACTTTTTTAAGATCTCTTTGGCCTGATATTCATGTATTTTCATAGGGGAAAAAGTGTACACAGTCGCCGAGGCTTAGTAAAGCAACCGAGGTGGGTTCACGGAACCTTTCGATCAGATCATCACCGGAGGGATCACGGTATGCCCGGTATACTCTGCAAAACAGTGGCTAAAATGAAACGATTGATACTCATGGCTAGCGATTCCCTCCAGGGCCACCAATCGGTTCTCAAATGATTGCTTAATCATGTCCAATGCATCATCACTTTTTCCCAATCGCTGAAGTGCCTCTAAAAGCAACGCGTACAACTCAGGATGCGGCTGGTGATCCACGGTTATTTTTCGGACCAGATTAATCAAATACATCGAAATACTAATTCGATTAAATTCTTCGCGGATTTTGGGGAATGCCTCAATGACCATACAATCCGAGACCGGCCACATGCCCCCACTCCTCATTACGGAGGCTTCAATTACGGTGGTGGGCTCAACACGTCCGGCAAATCGCTTTTTACTGGCGGCCCCCCCTTTTCCCAATAACGTCACCCGCCCATGGGACTGAGTCAACAACTCAATCCGTTTGTCTCGTTCAAATATAACTGAACTTGAAAGTACAATTCCAGAGATTTTGAGTCTCATTGGTGACGAATACCCCTATACTCCCCCTCGCTCCCCAAGCCGCGCGGCATGGCCTGCAACGCACGCAATGTACCCTTCCCAATTCTCCGGCGCAACAAACAGGCCATCACCTTCGGCCGTACCCATGTCTGGCAAAAGGTCTGCGACCACCGTCCGCAATACTTGTTCATCGTGAGAATAAGTCAATAGCCCTGCAGCAGTCGCATCGGCATACAATGAATGATGATCCGGTACCCGACTCGCACGAATGACCACCGACGGATATCGACTAAAATACCGTTCAACCGCTGTTGACCAGGTCATCAGGGGTAACCCGACGGCATTACTTCCGTTATGCAATTTTTCATAAAATACCGGAGCCCTCTCATCGACCGGCAGTACCGTATCCGCAAATAACGATACCCAATGCCCCGCTGGCCGCCCCAATAATGAGCTGACCGCGTACAACGCACCGCCGCGTTGAAACACCAAGGATTGATTCAAGCGATGGGGATTAAATCCCGAGGGATTCAAGTGGGTCCCAAAGGTTCCAAATCGAAATTGAAGTGTCGCAGGGAGTCGACTCCGATGAACTGAAAATGGAAGCCTAGACTCGGCAAGTCGGACGACACGATCATCAACGGGAAACCCCAAACCTTCACGAGCAGCCGTGGCTTGCGTTTCCCAGAATAGAGTGTCGGGCTGAACGTTCATTTCCAAGACACCGCATGACAGCACCGGCGCTGCCTCCGCCGTCCTCACCCGAACGACTGTCGAGTCAGCTCCGGGATACGGAGCCACTCGTGTTTGCAGGTCCAATCGACCTCGCACCGCGTCTATTGACCCAAACGGATGGGAATAGAGCCCCACGGTCACATCCACAGAGTCCCGCCGATGACTATATTTTGAAAGTGTGTCATACACCGTATTGGCCACTAAGTCCGCCTCTTGATTTGAATACAATCGCTGGCCAAATGCCCGTTCCCAACCGACCGCTAACCCATCAATAGCAACCGGCGTCCCAGGCTGAGCTTGATTCAAGTCAGCGCCAAATCTCAAGAACTGAAGCATCCACTCAATTTTGGGTCGATCTTCGGGCGTTACCATGTCCATATTGACCCCAGGCAACCCCTCCAAAATCATACGGGTCACCGGCGGGTAATAGTCGATTGTTTGTCCAATCGCTGTTCGCAATTGCTCCGCCTCGATGTTGACCAGAGACTCTAACCAACACGTATTACCACCTGGCCCGGTGACGATCGTCGCCAGATTCGACGGTCCAACCACAGAACCCAACGCCCCTCGGGTGGACACCGAATCTGGGGCATAATCCTCATCACTGTCACTACTTACCGTTAAATTTTCAGGCAATTCAGTCGCCGCAACTACCCGAACAGGGCCTGATCCCCACACCACCACAGGCGTCTTTCCTGAAAGATTTCCAATTATGGTTGATCGGGGATGGCGTGACCGAAGATTCAATACCCCCAGCGACTGTCCACTCAGAATAGATAGCAACGATACCGCCGCTTCAAATTGAGGAACTTGATTTCCCTCCAGGCCAGCCACAATATTTCCCTCCAGGCCAGCCACAATCGAACCCGCCAAACTGGCGCTATCCCGATCTACTGACATACCAAGTTGTTTTGCAAGGTTCTGAACCGATACCCGATAAAAAACAGCCGAATCGTCGGTGAGTAAGGCCTGAAACCGACTACTCAACCGAACCGCAGGCGATTCTTCGTGGAGCAGACTTTGAATGACCGATAATCCAGCAGACCCATCCGGAGATACCCCCTCATCCGCGCCTAAGGCAACCTGAAATCGCCCATCAACAACATAAGATCGATCCTGCCCTTGAGCCGAAATTTCTCGATGCTTTCCGGTACATCGTTCAATGACCCCTTGAATATCCATGACCGCGACAGATTTCTTTAAAATAGCCCCGACATCCTCTCCGTTTTCAGGAGCAGTTGCAGTCACAAACCGTAAAATTCTCGCCACTTCAGGCTCGCCAGTCTCTTCTGGAAACACCACGATTTGGTGCAATTCGGTCCGCAACTGGACATCCAATTCAGCGTCAAAAATCGGAGAAAATTCGCCGCCATGTTGACGGCCAAACACTTGAGCACCCCCCGCACGACGAAGGCCCACCAATATCCTTCCTGCATCGTCAACATGGGGAATCGCAACGACCCCCACAGTCCCACTAACATCAATATCTGTTAATAACGTTTGAACTTCCGCGGAAAAAAGAACGGTGGGCAGGTCGGCAAGCCTCTCATAAATCGAATGAGCCGCTTTCCTCACGTGCGGTTCGACGGTACCAATGGAAACCAGAGTCGACGACCGTGTTTCTGGACGCACATTTACCCGTTTTACGGCCTCAGCAAGGGGTGTCGCCTCATTACCGACAACCCCATTAAACAACTCCATCCCAACCACAAGCCTTCCCAACGTCACCAATCGATGTCCCAATTGATGCGCCGGAGTCCCCTCGGGTTGGCCACACAAAGTTGAAGTCAGTTGGGTATTCAAGAACAACGAATTCACAATAAAAAAGGGAGAGAATGAAGGCCGCCCCGGTAAGGCAGCGACATACTCATCCAATAGGGTATTCCCACGCGCTATCCCCGCGAGATCACCTGATTCAATTTGTGAAATCAATTGAATCGATTGGGCAATCATCGATTGGTATCGAATATTTACGGACATCGGAAGGTCAAGTTCCGCCGACTCCGGTGTGGGTCGACCTAGCAGTCGTCCGTCGACGTGATCATCCGTCCCTAAGCGTCTCACCACCGCAAATTGGGTCTGCGGATCGATATCTGCGGTAAATATACCGTCGCGATTTCCGCTCCGGTTCACTTCCTGACGAATATCACCTAAGAAGGAGGGGAAACTTACGCCTACACGCGCCAAAAACTCAGGACCAAACGCAGTGTCAGCAGTATGTGCTGGACGCTCCAATAGTCGGGCGACGTCTGCCAACTCCCTCGAGGTAAGACAGCCTTTCAAAAAGACATCAACATAGTCTTTTGGGGTAAAGGGCGATGATTCGGTACCCGCGGAATTCGCAACCAATGGGTGCCTTAAATCCACGCCACTGAGATCGCCAAAGTCGAGACATAGTTCAAATACCGACTTAAATCGATCGATTAGACCCCGTCGTTGCTCCGAAAAATCAGGGGCCCCTTGGATACGCGATAAACCATCACGAAGCCCTTTGATAGCCATATGGGCGATCGTCATCTGATTATCAGCGACTTGCCGAATCGCCAACGGAAATGCGGTAAGCAATGTCCGCGTTGCAATCGGATCCAGCCACGCCACCGCATTAAAAGGAACCGGCACCCGAGTCGTACAAATTGAAGACATCTCCCGATAGACAATGGGCATCGCCGATTCAAGCACGGTCGACACCGACAGCTGGGATACCATCAATTTTTCCATTAAAAAGCTGGCACCCGATATCGGTTCACCTTTGGCGTGGACACGAATGGTATCTCCGGGCCTTTCAACGACCGCCACAAACAAATTAGATATCGACTGTCGAAGACGCAGATCTTCTCGCGGATCTTCAATTTTTTGCGCCAATTCAACTAAGAAATTCGCACCCGATGTTCCAAGAAGGTTGATTTTTAAGACATCCGAATCCCAGCATTTAACCGCCTCAAGTAAGGTTTTAAGGTCTCCCAAATTGTCGACATCTGTCGGGATTTCGCTGCTAATTATTTGAGTAATAAAACTATGAAATTCCAACAATTTCGGATTGACGTATCCAAGGATAGCCACTGGTTCCCACGAATCACCGTAGGATTGAGGGGTCGGCGTCACCGCGATACGGGTGGCCTTTGCAACAAATACTGGATCAGCGGGATCAATCATATGAAATCGATCGGTAGCCGCCGCCCACAAACAAGACGTTTTGGGATTTGTGGCCGAACATACCACCTTAAGAAAGGTCGCCATACTACGTCGTTCACAACAGTACGTTAAGAGTGTTTTGAGGGCCGGTTCTGATAATCGATCTGATCGTTTTTCAAGAAGGAGTCCATCCTCATTTCGACCCACAATCTCCGCGTAGATGGCACCAACGACATCTTTATTTTTTGCGTGAGGCTCACCCATTCTGACATCACTGATAAATGTAGTCATCGCGGTATTGAGCGCACCCCAAAGCTCACCCTTTTCGTCGGGGCATTCCAAAATAACGTTCACCAATTCAGGGGTTAACCGAATCCAATCCCTTGCCAACGCCGGGCTTCGGATCGCCATATCTACAAATACCCCAACCTGTTCTTGCGCAGACAACGATCCCATCAATTCAAGAATTTCTGTCGAATTTCGACGCTGAATAACCGTGTAGGGATCTTCTTTAATACCCATCGTGGTTTTTAAAACTTCAAGGGCCCGAATCGCGTTCGTTTGCTCCGGCGAAAACCCATCTAAGTCGGTGGCCATATCAAAGAAATCAATCATCAACTGAAGATTTTCTTGGGTCATATCCAGGCCACCAACGACCCGATTCTCATGCACCCAAACCAGTTCCACGGCGGCAGCTAAAGAGCCAACCTCCTCATGTTTCAGTAAAGTATTGATTGCAGCCACCGCGCACGCGAAACGTGCAGGAAGCAATTTTTTACTCGCCAGAAACCCAGGTACAACCTCTGTCAACCCCGCCAAATCATTGCTCGCCAACATCGTCCCCGCAAATCGAACCAGTTCACCTTCACGTTGCCGACGCATGTCACCTGCAAAGGCAAATCCCAACGACGCGACTGCGCCAGGTTCCGCCGTGGACGGAATTCCTGACACAAAATAATCACGCAGCTGTTCAAGCGTTTTGTCACGGGTAGGCCCGGCCAATTGAGCCATCGCGGTTTCTAAATTATAGGTAAATGGAGGCGAATTAGTCGCACTTTCCTCTAAGGCGCTAAAGACGCCGACAAGAGTGTTCGCAAGGACTGTCTCTTCCGATCCCAGATTGAATTCAGAAATCAACTTGCAGAACTCCCGTAATCCTTTATACGTCGCCGGTGTATTTGGAAGGTCCACACGGACGTATCCCGTACCACTATCTATCCAATCGGAGCCCTGACAAAGGACCCCTACCCACTGTTTTTGGATCAGGCGATTTAACGACCGAATGGCATCGTCTGGATTATTTCCCACTGCTGAAATCGGCCGCTTCTGACCCTTGGGCACCGGCACACTAAACGCACTCGATACAGGACTAACAGAAAAATTCATTAATTTGCCTCCATGCTCGTCAACGCCGAAACACCAGCGTATATCAAAATAGTCTTATAGTTATCGGTTATTATATTCCTTTAATTTCACTTGATTTTTTTTGAGGGCAGCCATCCATCATGGCCACCGATTTAACGTTCGGATAGACTTAGGCCACCATGGAACAAAACGAATCCTTCAACCTCGATCAAATCCAGACCGTATTGGAAGATCTTATCCGGCAACGGCATTGGACGGGATTGAAGCATTTTTGTATCGAGCAAGAGCCCATTGTACTCGCTGATGCATTGCGACATGTCTCCGCCTACGATCAGGCCCTTATATTCCGACTATTACCCCGAGACTTTGGAATCACCACGTTTGAGTATCTGGACATCGATTCACAAACCCACCTTCTCAAGGGTCTCGGCCAAAGCCAAGTAGCCTCCCTACTCAACGAAATGTCTCCCGATGACCGAACCGCGTTATTGGAAGAATTGCCCGGCCCTGTCGTCAAACAACTGATTGAACTGTTGTCTCCGACGGAACGGGAAGTGGCCCAGACACTGTTGGGATATCCCGAAAACAGCGTCGGCCGAATGATGACCCCCGATTACATCACCATCCGTCCACAGTGGACGGTGGCAGAAACCTTGGGATACATCCGAGTTCACGGAAAAGACAAAGAATCCCTCGATGTCATTTATGTAGTGGACGAATTCGGCAAACTAATCGATGACATCCGAATCAACCAAATCCTCACTGCCGAACTTGAAACCCCCATCCAAAAGGTAATGAATAACGCCTTCGTCGCGCTCAAAGTCATGGACGACAAAGAAGTCGCGGCCACCGTTTTTCGCCGATTCGACCGCGCCGCGCTCCCGGTCTGTGATTCCGAAGGATTTTTGGTAGGAATCGTCACCGCAGATGACGTCATCGACATCGTTGCCGAAACCGACACCCGGGATATCCAGCAGTTGGGGGGGGTAGACGCCCTCGACGATCCCTATATGAAAACCTCATTTTGGGTCTTGCTGCGTAAGCGGGCCCGATGGCTGATTATATTATTTGTTGGAGAAATGCTCACCGCCACCGCCATGGGATTTTTCCAAGACGAAATTTCAAAAGCCGTCGTCCTGGCGCTATTTATCCCACTCATTATTTCCAGCGGCGGCAACTCCGGATCCCAAGCATCCACGCTTATTGTGCGGGCGATTGCGCTCGGCGAAGTCCGATCCTCTGATTGGGGGAAAGTATTAAAGAAAGAATTATTATCCGGGTTAGTGCTGGGGTCGATTCTGGGAGCCATTGGATTTACCCGAGTCGTCATCGTATCTGGATTTACCGGACTCTACGGCGCGCATTGGTTATTAATCGCGATGACCATCGGGCTCACGTTGATAGGTGTTGTGACCTGGGGAACGATTTCCGGCGCGATGCTCCCGTTTATATTACGGAAATTCAAAGCGGATCCCGCCACATCGTCCGCGCCATTTGTCGCGACTATTGTCGATGTTACCGGGTTGATTATTTATTTTTCAGTGGCCGCCTTGATCCTTCGGGGGACGTTACTCTAAGTAAAAGACCGGCCGATTCTCGGGCTCGGGATCGATCATCTGTTTTACGGTTCTAACTAACGCCTGGAGTTCTGGCGCAGCGATGTCATCTAATGTTAGTAACCCCGGGTTGGCATTGAGAAGAACTTGTTTAAGAATCAGCCCCCCCGAGAACACATCCCAAGACGATTTTGCTCTGAGTATTCCATCCGAATCGGCAATACGACTCTCGGGAGCCCGCATCGATTCAGTCCCCCCATCCGGACAAGATGCCCCTTTCATGGCAGCGATACCAAAATCGGCCAATTTCCACCGGTCACCGACCAATATAATATTCTCGGCCTTCAAATCACGATGAACCACACCATTTATATCGAGTGATCTCAACATGGTGAAGATAGCAGACGCAACCTTCTTTACCCCATCCGGGTCAGTCGGCATATTTCCATGCAGGGTACCCGACCCCAGTTCCATTGCAAACCCCAACATATCACCGCTGGCCACAAAACCAGGGTGAACTTGAACAATACAATCATTGCCTTTAAATTTTGTTAAATACTCGTGTTCTTTCTCCATCGACGAAAGCGCATACTCTGTCTTTTTAACGGTACCCCACATATTAAATTTCCCGGCCATAACGAAAACTTGCCCTTCGGGGCTAGTCCATTTAATACGATGAACAGCTGCAAAGCCTCCTGATCCCAGTGGATTAGCATCCGCTTTTACAGTGGTCGCAGCTTCAAAATACGGTTGCCTAAGTTTGTCTGCCGCCGTATAAGCCATCGAGGGGAGAGGAGCCCCCTCCCCTGCCAACGTTGTATTATTAACACTACCGGTTTCGCTACCGAATTCACTATCAGCGTACGAAACAGACTTCCAAGAATCCTCTTCATCGCCCCCACCAGGGCTGATCTTAAACCCACCCCCAACAAAAGAACTGACGGTGGGAAACCGAAAACGACTACCGACGGCTACGACGGATGTTGGACTCGGTCCAAGTAGTCCCAGCTTGCTTACCTGGCTATATTCAGGGAGTTGTTTTTGCAGGACTAATGGATCAACGTATTGGTCCAAAATGCCGTCAGCACTTGCCGTTGCAATCTATGGCTTATAGCCTATTTCAGCTTTCACATTGGTAGATGCTGGGGGTAACTTTACTGGTTCACCAACTGTCGGAACTACTGTTGCGGCCGAGAGCCGAGGAGATAACACCTGTTTAAGGAGTGGGAAAAAACCAGGATAAGATCCCTTTGGGGTTATTGACATAATACCGATATCTACACCGTTCAAAAGAATATTAAACCTGAGTTTGTGAACCCCCAAACAATCGATCAAATCGCGTCAGCGATGCTAAACTGAGTTGATGACTGTTTTACCTCGCCGCATGTCGCTTCAGGCTGGCCTATTATTCCCCCCAAAATCATCAGAGTTTAATGACTGCTTCATCGACTCAAATTATAGCGGCGGCGTGTGTTTCTCGTTCGCTATATTTTTTCTACAAGGCCACCCCATCAATCCCCGTGACGACGACTGGAAATCCAAATTAATGATGCTGCAATCGCGCCATAGAGCATCAGTTGCCGCCAAATCAATTTATTTAAAACCCAACGACTTTCGTCTTTATAAATTCTCATTCGAGAAAAAACTCGACATAACTTCAATTGATATACCAACGATCACATCTATATTAAATCAATGGGCAACCGAAAATAATGACCAGGTTACCAAAACAATCGTTGCAATATCGGCGTCGACACCCATGGGCGACGTCAAACACTTCTTACCGCTAGCATACATCCCCACCACCGCCACATGGGAGGTGGGAGACACGTCATTTAGCTTAGGTACCGACGGATCGGTGATCCGTTACGAAATCCTCAACGCCCGCCTAGAGGCCTACCTGAACTGGCAAATCGGAGACATCGTTCGCGACAACCCCCTCAGAAAGATAACCTTAATTCACTTGGTTGATTGACCCTTCACTAGCAACACAGGTTCAACCACTTCCGTAAAATGAGAATTAAGTGGCTCTAACCCCGAAACGACACTAATAACTTCATTTCTCGAACGGCTTGTTGCAACCCCACGGTTAAGGCGCGTGCCACAATACTATGGCCAATATTTAATTCTTCAATTTCCGAAATTCGGGCAATTGCCGATACGTTATTTAACTTCAGCCCATGGCCCGCGTTCACTCGAATCCCCAATAATTTAGCGTAGCTTGCCGCCGCTTGAATTGCCCGCAACGGAACCCGTGATTCACCCTCAACAGCATACCCCCCCGTGTGAAGTTCCACGTAGGTGGCCCCCACTCGTTGCGCCGCCTGAACCTGAGGAATTTCGGGATCAATAAACAGTGACACATGAATCCCTGCCGACTGTAACCGATCCACGCAGGCCTCAATTCGCCCCTCATTCCGGATCACATCCAGTCCACCCTCCGTCGTCAATTCCTCGCGTTTTTCAGGGACCAAGCACACAAAGTCGGGACGAACACCCAACGCAAACTCAACCATTTCGTCGGTCGCGGCCATCTCAAGATTAAGCCGAGATACCACGCCTCGCAATTGAGTCACATCCTCGTCTTGAATATGCCGTCGATCCTCACGAAGATGCACGGTAATTCCATCGGCCCCACCCAAAAGCACCTCTTTCGCGGCCGCGACCAAATCAGGATCTCCGTCCCTGCGCTGTTGCCGCAAAGTCGCTACATGGTCAATGTTGACGCCCAATAACATTATTGAAATCTCCGTATATATCCCGCCACAGTTAATTCAAGTCCATCTGAAAACGAGGTCGGCGCCGTCCAGCCCAATTCGGACTCGATCTTCGATGGATCAATGGCATACCGCAAATCATGTCCCGGCCGATCCGCCACATACGTAATCTGATCCGAATAAGGTCGGCCATCGCTTCGGGGTATTTTTTCATCAAGAATCTTGCAAATTGCAGTCACAATCCGGTTATTCGTCCATTCATTTCGCGACCCAATCAAATACGTTTCACCCGACACCCCAGAATCCAACACCCGTTGAATCGCCTGACAATGATCCGACACAAACAACCAATCTCGGACATTCTCCCCCGTCCCATATATCGGAATAGGGAGATCGCCCAACGCCGACCGAATAACCGTCGGAATCAACTTTTCATGATGTTGTCGCGGACCATAATTATTCGAGCAATTCGTGGTTACCACGTTCAACCCATACGTGTGAAAAAAACTCCGAACCAAAAAATCGCTTCCTGCCTTCGTCGCACTATACGGGGAATTCGGCGCGTACGGCGAGGTCTCTGAAAAGGTCCCCGACGCCGTTAATGTCCCAAAAACTTCGTCGGTTGAGACATGTAAAAACCGCGCGGCCTCAAATCCAGGCCTTACTTTAAATGGGGCAACCATCCAGGCATTCCGGGCGGCTTCAATCAGGGTATACGTCCCTAAAATATTTGTCCTCACAAAAATACCGGGATCAGAAATGGAATTATCCACATGGCTTTCCGCCGCAAAATGCACGACTTGATCCACTGAATAATCCAAAAACACCTGAGTCACCAACGCCGAATCCGAAATATCGCCGTGGACAAAATCAAACTTTCCCGCGACGGTGGCCAAATGATCCAAATCCCCGGCATACGTCAGTGAATCAAGGACCACCAATCGACGTCCATCAAGCCCTTTTTCTAGAAGATCCAGAACATAGTTCGACCCAATAAACCCCGCACCACCAGTGACTAAAATCGAGTTCATTCCGCCGCCAACCGACGGAGATAGTCACCATAATCCGTCTTGGCCAACGCGTCGGCCATGGATATCAATGAGTCTCGAGAAATCCATCCTGATTGATAGGCGATTTCTTCAAGGCAGGCGATTTTTAAATTCTGGCGATTGTCCACCGATGCCACAAATTGTGCCGCATCCAACAATGATTGATGGGTCCCCGTATCCAACCAGGCAAACCCTCGACTTAACAGTTCGACGTTCAAAACCCCATCCCGAAGGTAGGATCCATTTAAATCCGTAATTTCCAATTCACCCCGGGGCGACGGTGTTAATTTTTTAACCCGGTCTACCACCGTCTCATCATAAAAATACAAACCGGTCACCGCATAAGAGGATCGGGGATCTTTAGGCTTTTCCTCGATATGAATCACCCGCTGATTCTCATCAAATTCAACGACCCCAAATCGTTCTGGATCCTTCACATAATACGCAAAAATTGTGGCGCCAGATGTCCGCTTAACAACCGACTGGAGAATATCTGTAAAACCTCCTCCATAAAATACATTGTCCCCCAATACCAATGCCGTCCGGTACCCACGAATCAATGATTCTGCCACCAAAAACGCCTGAGCAATCCCCTCAGGGCGAGGCTGCACTGCATATTCGATCGAAATCCCCCATTGACTGCCATCACCCAAAAGCAAAGAAAACCGATCCACATCGTCCGGGGTTGCGATCACAATCACATCTCTAATCCCCGCCAGCATCAACACTGACAAGGGATAATAGATCATCGGTTTGTCGTACACCGGGAGCAATTGTTTGGAGGTGGCTCGGGTTACCGGATGAAGTCGGGAGCCCGTCCCGCCCGCTAAAACAATGCCCTTCCAGGGTCGATCGTTTACCATTTAATTAAGACTCGGATACAAGGCATGTTCAACATATCCGCAGATGCTATGTCCAATTAAAATATGGACCTCTTGAATCCGAGGGGTTGATCCCGACGGGACCTGAATACACGGACACATCGCGGCCATTTTACCGCCGGCATACCCCGTTAACCCAAAGACATGGATTCCCTTTTGAATTGCAACGTCTACCGCCGCCAAAATATTGGCACTATTTCCACTGGTCGATATTGGCAAAAAGACATCCCCCGCCACACCCAATGACGACAATTCTCTTGAAAAGGTCTGGTCAAACCCGTAATCATTTCCGATCGCAGACATTGACGAGCTATTACATCCCAAGGCAATCGCGGGCAACGACGGCCGTTCCACTAAAAACCGCCCTGTAAACTCGGCCGCAATATGTTGGGCATCCGCAAAGCTGCCCCCATTTCCCGCCAAAATAATCTTTTTTCCATCGACTACCGCCGCCTTACACACATCCGCCACACGATAAATCAGGGCCATCAATTCGGCATCATTTAAAATGTTTTGTTTGAGTGCAATGGACTCATTAAAAAATCGTTCAATCATTCCTTAACCTCCGCAATATCTCGCTCAAACGACTCCACCGTATTTTTCATAAGCATTGCAATCGTCATCGGACCCACCCCACCAGGCACGGGGGTAATGGCCCCAGAAATCGCTGATACAGACGCAAAATCAACATCCCCGACGACCCGATAGCCACTTTTTGCAGACTCATCTTCAACGCGATTAATCCCCACATCAATGACTACCGCTCCGGGACGGACCATATCCGCAGTCACAAATCCTGGCACGCCTATCGCCGCAACCAATATATCGGCACTCCGGGTCAATTGATGCAAATTCTCAGATTTAGAATGACAAATCGTCACGGTTGCATTTGCCCCGGCCGCCCGTTGCACCAAAATCGAGGCCAACGGTTTCCCGACAATGTTGGACCGTCCAATAATCACCACATGTTTACCTTCAACCGAAATATCATAGTAGCGAAGGAGCTCAAACACACCGTAGGGGGTACAGGACTTAAACCCCGCCAGCCCTTGCCACACCCGGCCGACGTTCATTGGATGAAACCCATCTACATCTTTTGCAGGGTTAATTGCCTCAATAATTTTTTGTTCATCAAACCCTTTCGGCAGGGGCAATTGAACCAATATGCCATGAACATCGGGATCAGAATTAAGATGAGAGATCAGGTCGATGAGCGCCCCTTCACCCTCCTCCGGTGCCAACCGATAGTCAAAGGAATTAATTCCCACTTTGGCACAGGCTTTCTTTTTTGCTTCGACATAGACCCGGGATGCCGGGTTATCTCCCACCAACACCACGGATAGTCCGGGATCCCGGTCGGTCTGAAGATGAAGACTCCGAACAGTCTGCGCCAGTGATAGCAGCATCGCATCGCTCACCGTTTTTCCGTTTAATACCGTTGTTACCATTATTTAGGCCCTCCCAATTTACAAAACCGAGCATAATAATATCGAAGACTGACCCCAAGGTATCGAACAAAGTCAGGATCCGCCCATTCTTTAGAGAATACACTGGACCCCAATTCGTTTATTGCGGCACCGACGACACTTTCGTTGCGTGTCGTTGCGGATGCCTCTCGAATCCGATCCATCATCGCGACAAGTGCCGGAACCGCATTTCCCGTTACCCATCCTTGGTGAGCCCCATCTTCGGTTTGCGATCCGATATAGCCCACTAACTCCTCGCGATTCATGGTTACCAACGCCTGACAAGGACCGTATACTGGACCCGACAGCCACAGATCAACCGGCTGCGTTACCATTTTATTATCAACTCCGTCGATGACCCAGCCCACACCCCGAACGGATAGCTGGACTCCCCCCGGAGGACTGGGACTCTCAACCACAAGCTCGACGACTTGATTCGACAAAAGCCCATATTCCGATGACGTATACCCGCCCTTTTTTCCATTCCAGACAATCGAATAAAATTGCCGTTTAACGCCCTCAGAATTAGAATAATTCCATACATATTTTCCTTGAGTCAGTTGCCCGTCCCGACGACTGAGATCAGTGATTGGTCCCAACGCCTCCAGGGCAATCGCGGCCACTGGCCGAGACCCCATATTGGTAATTTTGTACGTGTACAGGTACAATCCATTCCCCGTTGACACAACGATACACTCAACCGACGCACGGACATCGTCCGGAGGCAGCGCAATATAGCGACTACCCACTCGAATCGAATCAGTCGTAATCGTTGCTCCTTCTAGGTACTCATTCCAATGATGCCCAGCCGATGGATCCCAACTAATTGGCGTTATCAATTGTGACCGCCCAAAAATAATTGAAACAAAAACCAAATAAAAACCGATAACTGTGGGGAGTAACAATTTTAAGCGCATATTCTATAATTATGCAGCATCTACAGACTCCATCGCAAGTCGCACTCGTATCAAGACCTTGTCCCTGCAAATTGTGAGCACTATAATTACACTTCGCCCAAAAAAATCTACAAAAAACCAGGAGACGCCCCTATGGAGTTCGGTCAAGCTGAAGCTAGAACCAAGCTGAATCAACTGAAAGAGATCGGAGAAGAATCCGGATTTTTATCCCCCGATGACATCCTTTCCCCATTTGATCGCCCTGAATCGGTAATTGATGAAATCGAAGAAACCCTGGACCCCGGGACTGACGCTGCGGAAGCCTCAGCCACTGAGGAAGAACCGACTAAAGAAACAACAATAACCGCTGAGGCTGACAAAGCGTTGGATTTGGATGACTCGGTTAAAATGTATCTACGGGAAATCGGCACCATCAATTTGTTGAATCAAGAAGAAGAAATCGAGCTGGCAAAAGCCGTCGCCGCTGGCGACGAAGATGCCAAACAACGGTTAATTAATGCCAACCTTCGATTGGTCGTCTCGATTGCCAAAAAATACACGGGTCAAGGATTGTTGTTCTTGGACTTGATTCAAGAAGGCAATACTGGATTGATCCGCGCCGCTGAAAAATTTGATTACACCAAAGGATTTAAGTTTTCGACTTACGCCACGTGGTGGATCAAACAAGGTATTACACGCGCAATTGCGGACCAATCACGGACAATTCGGGTACCGGTCCACATGGTTGAAACCATCTATAAAGTTAAAAAAGTATCCCGTATGTTGATGCAAGAATTAGGACGAAAACCGTCCGACGAAGAAGTCGCGGAACGCACCGAGATCCCACTCGACAACATCATTGCCATTCGTAAGTATTCCCAAATTCCATTGTCTTTGGAAATGCCAATCGGCGACGAAGACTCGTCTCAATTGGGCGATTTTATCGAAGACAAAAATCTGGAAGCACCCGAAAGCATCACGATGCGGAACATCCTGCGTGAAGAACTTCTTAGCGCAATGGATATCCTAACCGAACGTGAACAGATGATTTTGAAGCTACGATTTGGGTTTGACGATGGTCGTCCGAGAACGCTGGAAGAAGTCGGACGAGTCTACAATGTGACTCGAGAACGAATCCGTCAGATCGAGGAAAAAGCACTTCGCAAACTCCGCCATCCCACCCGTCGTGGACGGTTGGAATCCTTCCGAAAAAGCGCAGCCTAGACCGCGCTAAATCCCTACAAACTTGCCCAGTTCATCTCGAATGGACTGGGCAAAGTGGTGACTTGAGTCACAATACAAAATAGATCGCGACATAGCGATAACGGCAACCTGACCTTCTACCGCCGCCACTGATTGAACACCGGTATAAGATGCACCCTGAGCCCCCACGCCCGGGATCAAAAATGGCAACCGTCCGGCAAGTGCTCGGACCTCCCGAAGTTCCCCTTGCGTCCCGCCAACCACCAACCCCAAGTTTCCCCATTGGGCATGCCATGTTATGCATTGGCCAACTACCGTCTCCCACAACGTCGTTCCAGAGGCCATTTTGAGCGTCTCAAACGTTGCTGCACCAGGGTTTGACGTTAGGGCAAGTACAAAACTCAATTTATCCTTATAATCAAAAAATGGGATCAGGCTATCCTCCCCCATATACGGATGCAAGGTCACTGCGTCAGCGCCTAAATGATCGAACAAAAACCGAGCCTGCATCGCGGAAGTGTTCCCAATATCACCACGCTTGGCGTCGATGATCCAGGGCACGTCGAGTGGACATTCCGCGCGAAGATCCGCCAACAACGATAGGCCCGGAATCCCTAAGGCCTCAAAAAACGAGATATTCGGTTTGTAGGCAATGCACAGTCCCGCCGACGCGCGAATAACCTCTCTAAGAAAGGCCCCGACACCGTTCACATTGGGCGCAAATCCGTCGGGTAATTTTTGAATATCAGGATCAAGCCCCACACACACATGGGTTCTAAACCGCGCGGTATTATCCGCCAGTTGCTGAATAACCGAATTCAGCACGTCTTGAGATCGGTGGTTGAAAATAGCGCAGACGGAATGACTCCCGCCGCCACAATATTCTCAAAGGCCCCTTCTTCACGGTTGATCACACCAATAATATGGCTCACCACCATACGTTCAGTTCGCAACACATCCAAGGCACGCAAGGCTGCGCCCCCGGTCGTTAAAATATCTTCAATGATGACCATCCGGTCCCCCGGGGAAAATTGCCCCTCGATCATTCGTTGGGTACCGTAGTCTTTGGACTGCTTCTTAACGATCACAAATGGTTTATTACACCGGACCGATAACACCGCCGCGATCGAAACCGCACCTAATTCAGGTGCCGCCAATCGGTCAAAATCCGTTAAGGGCGGTAGAAGCGACATCAAGGAATCAGCCAAAGCCGATAAAATATCCGGTTGAGTTTCAAACAGATACTTATCAATGTAGTAGGCGGTGCGGTTGCCGGCCCGAGTGACAAAGTCACCCTCTAAATAAGCAACCGCTTTAATCGCTTTAAGAAGCGAACCCCGATCCAATGAACTATTTCTTCTTGCCGGCTGGTGCCCCAGGAGTTTCGTCCTCGCTCTTACCCTTGGCCGTTACGGCAACAATAATTTGATTCGGTTGCGATACAATACGAAACTGTTCCGTTTCCATATCCCGAACCTTGATGGATTGATTAACACCCAAATTTGAAAGACTGACTTCAACAAATTGAGGAATTTGATGGGGCGACACTTCAATCTTCAATTCAGAAATGTGTTGCATTAACATCCCACCGACTTTTACGCCGGGCGCAGTTCCAGTTAATTTCAAAGGAACGGTGACCTTAATTCGACTCGCGTCGCTCACCCGTAGAAAATCAACATGTTCAATCGCCAACGACAACGGATTGCGGTCAATTCGATAAGAAATTACAGTTTCTTTGCTACTGCCGCCTTCAGCGTCCAATTCGATGGTGATTGGCGTATTTCGCCCAAGCAGGCCACGATACACCTTGATCAAATCACGGGTGTTAACGATAACAGAAACAGAGTCACCCGCTTCCCCATAAATGATCGCGGGGACCGATCCTGTGCGACGAAGTGCCTTCGCATCATTTTTACCAACATTTGTACGTCGCTTTGCAGCAATCACTTGAGTTTCCATAAGTTCAGGGGCTCCCTATCTTAGATTTTGTTTGGCCTCTCTCACTTCACTCACGCCGGACCAAACACGGTCGGACTGGCAAAGCCAGCGCCTCCCTTTATATTAACGGGACAACAGAAAAATAGCGTCCCACCAAAGGCGGTAAATGGTACAATAGCCTCACAATTTCCGCAATATCGCTGCCCTCAGAAAAGCCTAAACCACTCTTGGGCATAATTCATTGAGTAGACAGTCATTACATTGGGGTCGCCGGGCATCGCAAATTTTGCGCCCATGGACAATTAATTGGGTTGAAAAATCACTCCAAATTGAGTCGTCCCAAATGGTACTTAGTAATCGTTCAATTCGTTCTGGATCGCGATCCGTTACAAACCCGAGGCGATTGACCAAGCGTTTGACATGCGTGTCCACGGTTATTCCCGGTAGCCCAAAGGCCTGGCCCCTCACGACATTTGCTGTTTTTCGGCCGACTCCCGGCAGGGTGAGCAACGACTCCATCTCGACGGGTACCTGGCCATTAAATGTGGCCACCAAAATCTGAGACGTCCGGATAATATGTTCCGTCTTGGCATTGCAATAATTAACGGAGGCAATCAAGGGTTTGACGTCGTCATGGGCGGCTTCGGCCAACTTCGCGGGGGTCGGAAACGCCGCAAATAAGCCGGGGGTCACCCGATTCACTCGGGCATCCGTACATTGTGCGGATAAGATCACCGCGATCAACAATTGAAAAGGGCAACTATGATCTAAGAACGTCGTCACATCAGGATATTCCGCGCTCAACAACGCATAGATTGCGGCGGCCCGATTCCGTTTTTCTTCAACCGTTTCGGCCAGGAAATTGGGCATTACTTATTGGACAGTAATTCCGACCGGACAATGATCTGAGCCCATCACCTTCGGTAAGATATAGGCGTCTTTAACGTGAGGCAAAAAGCCTAGGTTACAAAACAAATAATCAATTCGCCATCCGACATTGCGGTCGCGAGCGCCGGCCCGAAACGTCCACCAACTATAGTGATTGGGACCCGGTTCAAAGTGGCGAAACGTATCCACGTAACCCATTGTTTCCACTCGATCCATCCATTCTCGCTCGATGGGTAAAAACCCCGAATAATCCTGATTATCTTTTGGGCGAGCCAGGTCAATTTCCTTGTGAGCGGTGTTGTAATCCCCGGCAATAATGACCGATCGGCCTTGGTCACGAAGATCGTTGCAATAGGCGAAAAAGTCTCGGTAAAAATCGAGTTTATACGCCAGACGATGGTCGTCCTTTTGGCCATTGGGGAAATAAACAGAGAAAAAAATAAAATCGCCGAAGTCGGCTGAAATCACACGACCTTCATCGTCATACCGAGAATTCCCAAAACCTTCAGAGACGGAAATTGGTTTTTTACGGGTAAATATCGCCACCCCACTGTAGCCTTTCTTTTTCCCCGAATGCCAAACCGTGTGATATCCCAATGGATTCATGAGCTCATCGGTCAATTGATCTTCGGATATTTTGGTTTCTTGGAGCCCCAAGATGTCGGGCATTTCAGTATTTAAAAAATCAAACAAGGCCCCCTTGTTATAACAGGCCCGAATTCCATTGACATTCCATGACATAATTTTCATTTAGCTATCTCCTGGGGAGTCACGGATTCCACCGTTTGTTTCAATACCGAGCAGACAATTTCGGACTTCCCCAATTTACCCTTAGACTATAAGTGACCGCAATAGTGCCTCGTTGGGATTCAGAATCAGCGCCAGTTTAGCGACTCGAGATAACTGCTTAATCCGAAATTCTTCCTTCAGTGCCAGTCCCCGATCGGCAAAAATCCGTGAATAACGCAATGTCACGGGGCGTCGGGAACGGACATACTTTGCGCCACTGGTACCTGCGTTATGGGCAGCAATCCGACGGTCGAGGTCGGAGGTGATACCGGTGTAAAGGGTATGGTCCGCGCATTCTACGATGTAGACGTGCCAGGTCATGCGGGGATGTGTGTTGATGGCGACGCCTCCAGGTTAATTCGATTTTAAATGGCGAAACAAATGAGTCGTTTTAACCTGAATATCATGCCGAAACTGTATACCGATCATCAGTACGGCGACCCCGAGTGCCACAAAAAAACGACTAGCGGGATTCATGGTGGGCATAGGGACTCCTGAGTTGAGTGGGGTGGGGATTGTGTGTCTCCCAACACAATATCATAGCGCAGTCGCGAGTGCCCCGGAGGGTTACTGTCGCGGTACGTATCAAAGAATACATGGCATCCCCAAAATTGGTTCAAGAACTAACCTTCAAAGATATCTTTCGGTTCGCGGCTCAATATGGGCTTATTGAAGACCCCTCCCCTTGGTTTGAATATCAAGATAGTCGCAACAATACGGTTCATGACTATGGTGAGAATTTTGCGGATACAGTTCTCAAATTGATTCAGCGATTTTATATCGATGCGGTTCAACTTCACCTTACTCTGGTTCAAAAGCATGGGGTCTAATGTCCAGCTTTCACCTGCCCATTTAAAAGAAGTTTTATCGATTTTAAACTGTTTTGTACCCGAGGTAGATGTCTGGGTGTATGGAAGTCGGGCAAATGGAACCGCTCACAGTGCCGAGGTCACAGCTTGATGACTCACACGCCGCGCGATTCCGCCAGTTTGACCAAGTCTTTGTAGCCTTGTTGTGGGCTGAATTCAGTGGCCTTTTGGAATGCTGAAATTGCCTCCTTGGATTGATTAAGTGCGAGATAACAAGTGCCCAGTGCGCTTGCAACGTCCGCCGATTGGGCGCCGAGCGTTAGCGCTTTGGTTAACGCTTTAGCGGCGTCTTCCCATCGCTCCGATTTCATATACCCAATGCCCAAATAATAGTAGGGCAGGTAATGATTGGGATCGATTACAGTGGCTGATTTGAGGGTAAACATTGCGGACTTCGTGTCATTGGCGTTGAGTTGAGCCAGGCCCTTGGCGCAAATTACGATGACATCGTCGGGAGTGCGTGCCAACATTTGATCGTAGGTGGCCACCGCCTCGGCATGCCGTTTTAGCCCCGCAAGGCAGGTGGCATACCTGAACTGAGTGTCGAGGTCCTCAGGATCCGCTGAGAGCAAGGTCTTAATGTGCAAAAGTGCGAGGTCAAATTTGTCGGTTTCGATGTATGCGACACTGAGTTGGCGTAACGCGGACAGATGGTTGGAATCGATCGCGATAATGGCCTCCAAATGGGAAATTGCTGCGGCCGCATTTCCTTGTCGAATCGAAAGTTGCGCCAAATAATAATGGGCTTCGATATCTTTTGGATTTTTGGAGAGCGCGTTTTCAAATACACCTTTGGCCTCATCGTCTTTTTCGAGCCGAGTCAGCGTCCGGGCCTTCAGTGTCAGCGGGCCAGAGTCGGTGGGCATTATCGTTGCCGCAGCATCAAACATCCGTAACGCGGCACTGTAGTTGGCACTTTCAAATTCAAGTAACCCCAATTGGAAAACCGCATCACCACATTTCGGATCGAGGGTGACGGCTGTCAATAGAAGCTGCCGAGCCTCGTCGTTTAGCCCTTGGTGCCGTTTGTTTTCGGCCATATCGGTCAGAAGAATGGGATCTTTCGGGTTCATCTCAATGGCTTTTGCCAAGTGTTCTTCACCTTCAGAAAATCGATCGAGGACCCCCAATAGAATCCCCTTTAAATGATAGGTTTCCCAAGTCCAATCCGACACAGGGAGTTTGTCCAGGGCATCTAGCGCATTTTGTGCTGTTTCTGTTGGTGTAGCTGTCATTTAATTGCTCCTCATTTAACTGGTGGCCGTCAACAAATTTTCCATGATTCCATTGGATGTACTGAGAGTTTCGGTATTTTTTGTAAATTTGGATTCTATCCCCTTATCGTCGATTTTAGATAGTTGGGACACCATCTTAGGAGTCAACTTAGACGTGCTGGAATCGTCGCTAATCAGACCGACCGTTTTAAGCGACATGAGAACGGCTCGGTCCACCGGTGTAAGGGGATCGTTGGGCCCTTTGTTTTTTAGGGCTTCCACATGGCCCATGAGGCGGGTTTGGACATCGTGGCGTTGGGTTTCCATGGCGGGGGTTTGCTGTGCGCCCCGGTACATACGAAGCCCATTTTTTATTGCTTGGCCCGATCCCCAAGCAATAAGTCCTGAAAACGGAGTCGCTGCACCAGAGGTCAAGGCGCTGGCGGTCAGCGCGCAGGCACCCGCCGCCAAATCGACACATCCGGAGATGGCCAGGTCTTTGGATCGAAGGCGGTTTGAGTCTTCTGAAAATTTCAAGTCTTGTTTAAGTTGATCTAATTTTACCTTGTCATCTGCGGAGGTATTGGGATCGCTCTTCAGTCTTTCAATATCCTTTTGTCTTGTTTGGAGACCATCGGCTCTATTCGACGCTCGAAATGAGCTCACGATGTCCCTGGTCCCCGCAACCATACTGGTAATCCCTAACGCGGTTCCCAATACGTGGGCGACCGTTTCAAGTGCCTTTGCCCCTACTTCGCCACCCACTTGTAGTGCGGTTAATGTATTTTCGACTCGTTCCCCAATGGCTGCGCCCCAGCCGACCACATTCACAGCCGTTTTGACCGGGCTATGAATGGCTCCGTCCGCCATTTGATTAGCCACTTTGACCATGCCTTGGCCGGCAGATTTAATGGCCGAACTCAGCACATTGATGACGTCTTTGACGGCCTTCATGGAGTGACTGGACAGTAAACTCATTCCCGCTGGAACGACAGTGGCAACCGTGACGACCGCGGCTTTCGTCAATGATGCGGCTTGGCCTGCAACACGGAGCAAAGGGGCCGCTGTTTGAGTTGGATTTGTAAATCCTATTGGCATAGCCGTTACACCTTCTTACCCAAAATCTGAATTCCGTCGGTATCGATACCCGCCCGCAACTGATCCATTTTCTGAGCGAATCCGGCCAAAAAAGAGTGATCCGCTGGCGTGTCATTGTAGAGAAGGCTCTGGGTTTCCAATGAAAACCGGTAGTCTCGATTTTCATACTCCGTTTTTTCGATCCAGCGAATTTCCTTTTCGGATAATTTGACTCGGACGTTGGGCGACGACTTAAGGATAAAGACGATCTCCGATAAATGTTCGGTATTTAACAGTTGCTGGACTTGCGTCATCACCGACAAAACAGTGGTGTTGACCGCCGTCGTTAGAGGAGATTTTAAGATCAAGATCCCGTCCCGAAAGGAAAGTTGTGCCATATTAATCGGCCGAGGGATTACGTCCATTACAGCCCTCCCCCAAAGTGCAGCAAGACGCCTCCAAACAATATGGAAAATAAAAGAAGGGTTTGTGTGGCGGTGGTCATCATGATGGTCGCCAAACCAAATTCGTCTCGAAGATCGTCTTTGACGTCGGTGGCCTGCGCGATACCAATCATCATTGAGACGATAATTGAACCCAGAAGAACCCCGGAAAGCCCACCGAATCCCATCACTCCACCGAGCACCAATGTCCCCACAACCAAGCCCGCCCAAATCGTGATACTTGTCCAAAACGAGGTCCGCGTCACCAGATGGAGTGCGTCCCTATACGACGGGAGAGTCAGGCCAAGTTGAATATCGGACACCTCTTCCAATTGGGTTTGTGAATTGATCACCAATCGTTGGGTGATTCGACGGATGGCGCGCATCCAGACAATTCCAATCGCAAGACCCACGATAATTGCGGCAATCAACCCAAATCCAAAAAATGGGTTGGTCGGAGAAATGCCCAGGATAAGATCGATCTCCGTAAACGATAAATGGTCGATGAGATAGGTTTGGTTATTGCCGGTCAACGGGGTATGGGTGAGATTATTTAATGCGGTTGCAAATCGATCGATCACCACTGGATTGTGAATTTTGGCCACCCAGTGCGGTGTGGAATCCAGAAAAATAAAGAACCAAACCCATGCACTGACGGCGGCTAAAACGGTGGGGTGTAGCCCGTCGATACCTTCCTTTTTCTTACGTTGTTCGGGCATATCATTCTCTACTCCCAACGTAATCGCCATCGTTTGGGTGAGATTTTTAAGCGATGACCGATGGGCCATGGCAAACAACGGGAGTCCGACGGCCAATAGCGAAATGGCGCCAATCGCCATTCCGTTGATCCCCAATAGGATGTGCGTATGCCCTAGCCCAGCCAAGAAGTTGAATGCCATCCACACCACAACGGCGCAGAGTATCAGCGTAAATTTCTCAAGTCGTCCCGTGACAATGTCGGGGGAATCGGACTTTCGACTTTGTAAAACGGCGAGGGCTGAGGCGACAATCGACCCCCCGAGGATAATCGCAGCATAATGCAAGGATAGGGATCCCATCACTGTCGCAATTCCGGTAAAAACGCTCATCACCAATGACGTTGCGCCGATCTGGCGAAGCAGTGTTGGCCGAGGGATCATACTGGCGACGATACCCCCCAAAAGGCCTACCCCAATCAGTAATAAGGGTAAAATCATCAAGTGGGATCCAAAAGTGGCGCCATCCTCTCTGAACGCGGATACGCCAATGGCCATCCCGGAGAGCACCACCATCAAGAATAGATTCGTCATCTGACTTAATTTCCCCCAGGTCTGAAAGTTAATTTCGCTGACCAAGGTCGCCATGCTGACGGGGTTTCGGAGATCATGAGAGCGAATATCCGGGTAAGAAAACAAGATGTGCGCATTGGCCCGATGAACGCTAGTCAGCATCGTCCGTGATGTGATTCCAATCAAAAACGTCTGGATCAGAGACCCAAAGCAATAGGCAAGGAGGATGAGGCTGATTTCCCGATCCACAATGGTCGTCATCGTGGCGTTGGTCATTGCGGCGGATGACCATTGACCGGCAATTCCGGCAGATTCCATGAGGTGGGTCCCAATCTGCACCCAGTTATGGTGGACGGATTCATACAGAGCGGTAATCCAGGTCCAAAGGTCGAGCGTTAAAATGCCCATTGGAATCAATGTCATGGCCCAGCCAATCCTGTGGGTTTGGGCATTCCATTTTTCGGGGAAGGTGATGGCTAATTGCACCCATAATCCACTCATCTTACTGATCCACAACACGGTACTGACCCCCATAATGGTCGACCAAACTACGCCCCAAACAATGAGGACGGATAGCATCATGTGGTGAAGGTGAAGTAATTGCAGGGCAATGGCCCCTGCCGTGATACCTGCAATGGTAATCCCAATAAATATGAGCTGCTTTTTAAGAAACACAAGCAACGAGTCGTGGATAAATGAGGTAAGGGCAGAGACACTTTCATCCGGTGAGAGGGTGTTGTTGTTCACACACTTAATATGAAAAATCCCAGCACCGATACCCGCAACGCACCAGAATGGTAATGTCCAAAACCACCACGGAAAAAAATTGAAGGTGACCATTCCGACTCCTTAAAGGACTATTTTAAGATTCTGGGGACTGTAGTTCCCCACCACCAAAAAATTTAAACACCGGGGATGGAATTACGGAAATAGATTACTTTTTGTCGATATGGAACATTTCAGCTTTTTTGTCGGCTAGATCTTTTGCAATTTTTTTCATGTAGGCAAAAAACTTTTCCGTATGTTCTGAAGAAAGTTCCGTAGTCCCCTTCGACAATTTTTCAGTATCAAATTTATAGGTCAAATTTAAAACGACCCAATCACCATCATACTCAG
>CANIAP010000007.1 GCA_947465765.1 bacterium
CATTTTTCCCAATATGGAGTCTTGTTTGCGTTTGGTCTCCGCCATCCTCATCGAATTTAACGATGATTGGTCCACTGGAAGGAGGTTGTTCTCAGTCTAACTTTTTGACCCTATTGAATCACTTTTACAGAAAAATTGTTGCGTAACCAGCAAGCTCCCCGGTCGGACGCGGCAAAGCCGGATCCTCCCACAGTGCCGCCATTTTGAGAAACACTATGAAATCCAAGAACAAAGAAATTGTTTGGAATGTCAAAAGAGCGGGTGTGATAACGCCATTGCCCAATCTGAGTGGGGCATAGCGCCCCAAAGGGAGTTTAGGTTGTTCTTGTTTAGACCCATCGGAAATGGGGAAGATCACCACTAGCGTATAAGTAGGATTCGACTGGATATCTGAATCGGCCGGGGGGGCGAAGATGAAAACAGCGTGGGGGCTATTGCTGGCGGTGATGTTCGCAACTCCGATATATTCGGAGTTGTCGGCTGTTCGTGAAATCCACCAACCGGGTTCATCTCCTATGAAAAAATACTATGCCGCCAGCAACGGGAGGCTGTCGATTATTGACTTCGGAATCAAGTCGGTTTCCACACTACAGGCCACCGGGAACTCCAATCTTCAGGTCAATACGGTCGTCCTTCCAGATCTTGCCTACAGCGATCAGGTTGCTCAAGTGACCGGCAAACCATTGAACTATCCCAATCCATTCCGCAAGGGAAATAGCACCACATTTTATTATTCCCTATCCAAAGCCATGGATATTGAAATTAGAATTTATGACCTATTGGCCAACGAAATTGCCAAAGTCATTCGAAACGCAGGTCTCTCAGGGGCGGCCTATGGCTCTAATAAACTTGCACTCAACGACCTTGGCATTGATCCTCACGATATGGCAGCCGGGGCCTACTTCTATGTGATCATGAACAATGGGAAAGTCTTGGCCAAAGGAAAAATGGCCGTTATACCTTAGTCTTTTCCGCCAGTGGAAAGTGAAACTCCAAATCCAATGTTGTCGTAACCCGATGTCACCGGATTCTTTTTAAGGTTCACAACTACCCCAAGGTGCTCCGATAACGCGTATTTACCCTTCAAATCAACTTGCGGCCGGTCAAGGTTATAGACTTCCAGGCTAACCCGCGCTTTCGGTAGCGGATGGTAATCGATCCCTGCACCAAAATGAGACTCAAAAAAACCAACCCGCGCAGATGTATCTGGGGCCAAATGAGCACCGTACTGAACATCCAACACCGGCTGATTCGATCCTTTGGTCCCCGAAATCCCGGTACGAACAAATGATCCTCCAACGGATGAGTCCAAATAGCCCCCAAACGACGCACTATTGGTCAATTGAACCAGCGGAACCACTTCTGCTACAGCAGACACTTTGACCTTGGACCACTTTTGTAACAACCCTACCGGACCAAAACTGGGTTCCGTACCTGCAATAGCGCGAAGCCCCGTCGATACATCATATACATTATCCAATGTTCTATTAATTTTCATAATATTGGATGAGGTAACCACCTGTTTGGACATCATCTGAACAACCTCACGAAGTTGCGCTGTCATGGCCGCCAAGTCACGAAATGTATCCTTTGAGGAATCTGCAACCGTTCCATCCCCGAATAATAACTCCGCATTTTTCTTCACAATTCCGGTGGTATCCGTCAAGTTCGATAACATTTGAGGGATAGACCCCTTCCCCCCGCCCGCACCGGATAAGGTATTCGATAATATCGCCAAATCTTGAGTAATTTTCTCGACGGACTTGATCGTGTTGCCCACGGAGTCCAGTACTTTTGGTGAAACCAGCAGTTTCTCATAGGTCTGGAGCAGCGACTTGGTTGTTTCTAGATTTTGAGCACCGAGTTCAACAAATTCCGCCAACCCCGCCGACGCAGTCCCCTGCATGACACCGCCATCTTTAAGCATTTCAGTCTCATTCGGATTGGGGATAATATTTAAAAACTTCTCCCCAATGAGGCCATCAAAGTAGATTTTCACGATAGAATTTTTAGGAATTTGAATCGATGATTCGACTCGAAAATGAACTCTGACCGCGCGAGGCGTCGGATCAATAATATACACCTTGCCCACTTTGGATCCACGGTACCGAACATCCGCCCCGTTAACGAGCCCGTTAACGGATCCAAATTCACCGATGATTTCATACCCATCTAATCGGTAAAAAACTCCACTTTTCCAAATTAATAGTCCCGCCAGAATCGCCAACATCAAAAATGATGCAATTCCGACTTTAATCGCGTTTCGATCGTAAGCCACCTAGAGTCCTCCGTTAATAAATGTAGTATACACGTTGCCTGCAGTCCCAATCGTTTGTGGCGATTCGGGCGGCATCAGCTGTCCGTCTTGCATCATATAAATTTTATCTGACACCCTCAAAATCGTTGAAATCTGATGGGTCACAATAATCGACGTCACATGCAGTTGATCATTTAACTTTACAATCAAATTCTCAATATTGGTCGATAGTATTGGATCCAATCCAGTCGTCGGTTCGTCATACAACATGATCTCCGGGCTACGTGCCAACGCCCGCGCTAAACCAACGCGCTTTCGCTGACCCCCAGACAATTCAGCGGGATCTTTATCCTCAGCGCCAGCCATTTCCACCATATGTAATTTTTCAGAAACAATCGTCTTAATCTCGGTTGCACCGAAGCATCCGCTTTCTTGCAAGGGAAAGGCCACATTACCGCCCACCGTCGTGGAATCAAAAAGCGCAGCCGATTGAAACAATATTCCAATCCTGGCCCGCACACCTTTGAGTTCATTTGTCCCCATTTTTACAATGTCTTGACCATCAATGATTATTTGACCGGAATCGGGCCGATGCAGTCCCATTATTAGTCGTAATAACGTACTTTTTCCGCAACCGGAGGGGCCAATAATAGATACTTTTTCACCCGGTTGAACCGTAAGGGAAAGCCCTCGAATAATCTGCCGCTCGTCGTAGGATTTCCATATATCAATCAGTTCAATCATTAGTAAAGCAAACTCGATAAGAAATAATTTACGACAAAAATAACGACCAGGGACACGACCACCGCACGGGTGGTCATCTCCCCAACGCCCTTGGCCCCCGACCGTGTATGAAGCCCCATATAGGAACTAATCATTGCGATCAAAAATCCAAAAAATCCCGCTTTTAACAGCCCTCCACCGATATCGCCCACCCGCAACATACTACTGGCTGAATCCAGGTATAAATAAGGATTAATTCGTCCCACCCCAACTGCAATGACATAGCCTCCAAAAAAACCGACCACATCAGCTACTCCGACCAATAACGGCAACATCAACGTCACCGCAATGAGTCGGGGGACCACTAAAAACCGAATGGGATCCTGAGACATCGATTCCAATGCCTCGACCTGCTCCGTCACTTTCATCGTCCCAAGTTCCGCCGCAACCGCCGCCCCTACACGACCCGCGACAACGACCCCCGTCATCATCGGGCCCAATTCCCTCCAAAACGCGATCCCGACAATACCACCAACCATGTTTCCGGCACCGAATTTCAAAAATTCACGGACCACCTGAAGGGTAAATGCCATGCCAACAAACATGGCAGTAATAATGGTGATCCAAAATGAATTAGTCCCCAGCTCTTTCATTTGCACAATCGTTTGTCGCCAGTGAATGGGTTGCGTGATCATCACCCAAATCGTCCGAAAAAAGAATTGAGTCATCACACCCAATTCTTCGAAAAAACGAATAATCCGTCGGCCGAAATACTCGGCGATTTCTTTGATCATGAATCTTCCGGCCATCGCGCCAAAATAGGAATACGGCGACCGGGCCCAAATGCACAATAGGAGAGCTTCACGCCGGTCGCAGCTTGTCGGCGTTTAAACTCGTTGCGATGACATTTGCGAATAATATCCATAATCATTGCCTCAGAATACCCCAAATCGACAATCTCGGATTTTGATTTTTGATCTTCGATAAGATATTTAAGAATTTGATCGAGGACTTCGTACGCCGGCAATGACTCTTGATCGGTTTGATCCGGTCGCAATTCTGCCGAGGGTGGGCGAGTAATCGTATAATCAGGAATCACCTTTTGATCCCGATTCAACCATACTGCGAGTCGAATAACGTCGGTTTTATACAGATCCGACAGGGGTGAAATCGCCCCATTCATATCCCCGTACAAGGTACAATATCCCATAGCAAGCTCACTTTTGTTCCCGGTCGACAGAGCCAATGACTGGGTTTGATTTGCAATCGCCATAATCATATTCCCTCGAATCCGAGACTGAAGATTTTCCATCGGAACTGTAACGGGTGACGGCGCCCATCCCAACTGAGACAACGATTCTAAATAGATCGATTGGATCGGAATTTCAAGGAGTTTAAACCCTAGATTTTCGGCCAATTTCCGGGCATCTCGGGTACTTTCGTCGGCGGAGTAGATCGACGGCAGCGCCACCCCAATCACGTTTTCCCGGCCCAAGGCCCGAACGGCAAGGGTTGCGACGACGGCAGAATCAATCCCGCCACTCAACCCCAATACCACCGACGAAAACATCGATTTTTTCACATACCCTCGAATTGCGGTTTCGATTGCAAGTGCAAATTGGGCTATATCACTGGACAAAGTCAGTTCAATCGAAGGTCCCTGCGTATCCGCCACAAACACGCCCATCTCGAAGTCTGGAGCCTGCGCAACTAAGTCCCCGTTTCCATTAAATGCCATACTTGAACCTGAATATACAACATCATCTTGGGCCCCAACCTGATTGACCATCACCACCGGCGTTCCGAGTCGAACCGCTACTTTTGATAAAACAGTGGCACGTTGCCCGGTTTTATTGACCTCAAATGGGGATGCCGTTGGAATGAGAACCACATCGGGATTTTGAGCCATTATCTGGGTAATTGGATTAACCAGATAATCATCAGAATACATATCCGCCCACGCATCTTCACAAATCATGACGCCGATTCGATGGCCACGCCACGCCACAACATGGCTAGGATCACCAGAAACAAATAACCGAGGATCGTAAAACACGTCATAAAACGGCAACAATTGTTTGTCCCACCTAAACTGGACTTGCCCGTCCGAAATCAAAAACGCCGAATTGAACCGACGACGCCCACCGGATGCCATCCAAGGTGCACCGACAATAATACCCAAAGAACTCGATTGAGTGGCCGTCACTATTCGGGACAACGCAGCCTCGATTTTCGGTTGAACGGAGGGATGTGATACCAAATCCATGGGCGGATACCCCATCAGAAATAATTCAGGGGTTACGACTAGCGACACGCCCAACGCCTCAAAGCGCGGTATCGCGTCAATCAGGGCGTCTGTATTGGCCTCAATCGCACCGACGATCGGATCAAACTGCGCAATTCCAATTTTCAATTAACACCTAACCTAACGCCCAGGCTGAATATTGTAGTCGAGATTTTCATCGGACGACTCATTTAAAATCTCAGCACCTGCGGGCATTTCAACCTTAATTTGGGGATCCATAAACAGACGAATACTATCTAATTTAAAATCAATCTTTCCCTTGCGATTCGTCGTGCTTGCAATCAATTGAATTTGGACCAACCCACCCGATCCATTTTTGTGATCTGGGTTCCAAATGTCATCCCCAATTTTAGGATTATCATCGTAAAACATCGACAATGGGATGGTCACTTTTTTCCAGCCCTCCCAATTAATGGGAAATTCATAAATAAATCGATCATCAAAAGCCACTCGTCCCGGAACAAAGGGGCTGGGTTCAATAATATAGTTTTTATTGTCGTCATCATACAATTCAATTTTTATGCGTCCCGACTCCCTGCCGGTCCCACAAACAATCATATCGATCGCATTAAATCGGGTACCATCCAAGGCCAAATAGGTACCCACACCGCCCACATAATGGGTTTTTGACTTCCCTTGAAATCGCAATGACTGACGGCCCACATAATCGGACTCCTTGGCATCCGAATTGGGCCCCACGGACACGGCCATCTCACCAAATATCCACCATGTCGGGTTAGATGAAATATCGCCATCTTTAAAATCGTCGATTACGTAATTGTTGCTTGCGACAACGTTACCTGACGTCACATTTGACGTCGGCGTTTTATTTTGTGCCATAATGCCACACGAGCACCCGGCAAGTAACACTGCGGCGATCCGCACAGTCCAAATCATAGCGGGTATCCTATCACGCAACCGGGGTAAACCGAAGCCCTGAGGTCGTTCGAATGACATACCAACGCTTGCTCAACTGAATTTTTTTTCCAGGCAATTCACTCAATAGCTGAATCAGACTATTCACCCGTGCGGACGACGGAATCAGTGAAAGACGAGTCATTACCTCCAGCAACAACGCATGCTGCAGGGTCCGGTGTTCGCCGTTCATTTTGTCAGACACAATATGATCATTTTTTTCGGTTGAAATCCACTGCAATGGCAATTGAGATCGAATGTAGTCAGACATGTCTTCGATCCTGGACGCAAATCGAATCAGCTCCCGTTCAACTTCAGGATTGATCTCTTGTAATTCCGGAATCACCCTCTGCCGGATTCGATTTCTGGAAAATCGGACGTCATAATTCGACTCGTCAATGACATACGGAATTCCCTGTAAATCGCAGTAGGAGTGCAGTTCCGTTTTAGACACATCAAGAAAGGGTCTCAAAATCGTAACCCCATTGTACACACGAGTCCTCCGAATTCCAGATAGCCCCTGCCCCGATCCCCTCACGACTTTGAGTAAGACGGTCTCCGCCGAATCCGACCGATGGTGGGCCGTCAACACCGTGGTGTATCTTCGAATTTTGCAAAGGTGTGCCAGCATCCGATACCGCCACTCTCGACCCGCCGCTTCAAGGCCATCCTTGGTCCGTTTCGCCTCGGCAACAATCGGCAGTTTGCGAACCGTCCACCCAATATTACGGGCCTCGCAATAGCCTCGAACCACAGCTATATCCTGCGCCACCCCATCTGGAGACCGAAGTCCGTGGTCTAAATACACGGCGTCCACGTTCCCCGGACCAAACACATCGGCACAAACCGCCAGCAAAGCCATACTATCCGGACCTCCGGATACCGCCGCAATCCGACTGTGAGAAACCGCCATCATCTACATTGCGATAGGGGCAGAAATACGGAGCAACTGAAGCCCAGCTTCAATGCAGGCCCGTGCCTTTTCCAAGATATAAAGCCGCTGACGCTGAAGTGCCGGTTCAGTTTTTAGAATCGGGGAAGATTCATACATTCCATGAACCAATCGTGCGAGTTCAATCAGAAAAAATACCACCCGATTGGGAGCCAAATTTTCCGCCGCCGCATGAATTTCATCTTGAAACTGAAGACACCACATCATAAGGTTTCGCTCCGCGGTATTTAATATCTCATGAGTCGCGTCGGTAGGGGCAAGGATCTCCAATTTTCGATAGATCGCACAAATCCGAGCATGGGCATATTGAACATAAAACACGGGGTTTTCATTTGATTTCTTCTTTGCGACTTCAAGATCAAATTCAATCGACGAGTCAGAACTCTTCATCGCCAAGAAAAACCGAGTGGCGTCCGACCCAATTTCGTCCACAATTTCGTCAAGGGTGACCATTTCACCCGTCCGTTTTGACATTCGAATCGGTTCGCCGTTTTTGAGAAGTGTAACCAACTGTCCAATAATCACGTTAAACCGTGACGCAGATGCCCATTCGGAACCGCCCAACGCCTGCACCATGGCCCGAACCCGAGGGACGTAGCCGTGGTGGTCAGCCCCCCAAATATTAATCATCCGATCCCCCGCCCTCGCCATTTTATCGGCATGGTAGGCGCAGTCCACGGCAAAATAGGTATAAGCCCCATCACTTTTAGTTAATACACGATCTTTGTCATCGCCAAAATCAGTGGACCTAAACCATTCCGCACCATCTGCTTGATATACCGTTTCGGCATCCCTAAGAACCGAGATCGCTTCGGCCACCGCACCCCGATCGTGAAGTGTTTGTTCAGAAAACCATTGATCAAAAACGACCCCAATTCGGGCCAAAGTCGACTCATGAGCAGAGCGCATCGCCTCAACTGGATTAGGTGCATCAACTAGATCTTTAACATAAGCACCCAAATATCCGCCTTCGGGAACGGGTTCCCCATCACGAATCGCCGCAACGCTTGCCCTAAATAGGCCAATCTGATTACCTGCGTCGTTCACATAAAATTCGGAATGGACCTGATGTCCGACCTGGACCAACAGATCTTTTAAGCAACTCCCGATCACCGCCCATCGCCCATGTCCGATATGTAATGGCCCGGTTGGATTCGCCGATACATATTCCAACAAAATCCGTTGAGGAACCGCAACGGGCAGCACCGTAGTAGGATTCCAGGACTGGAGCTGCCTCCATATCAAAGCGTCATTCAATTTTAAATTAACGAACCCATTCAGAGGCACGAATTCGATACCCTCAACCCCAGCAACCATTTTTGAGGTGTCGCACAGTTCCTGAGCGATCGCCATCGGTGACTTCCGCAACTGCTGGGCAAGACCAAATGCAACGTTGGTCGCAAAATCCCCGTACTCTGGATTTTTGGGCATATCAATTGCGGGATACGGAATGGCCACACCGTAAGTCGCCGCGACCAAATCCACTATGCGAGCGGCAATCCAAACACGAATCATAACACCCTCATTTCATTAAAATGGCGATTTGCGGGGTTTTTGCGATCAATGCAATCACCTCCGCTCTTCTAATCGGGAACAAGGGCAAATAAAACGTCGAGGGGGAAATCAATTTCCGATCTAACGCAGCCTGAAGGTAAGGCGCCGCCCACGACCGCGAATTAACATCCTTAAAAGGGAGATTAATCTCCGTCGATGTCGTCAGCTCAATTCCACTGACCCGTTCAATCATGACCAATGCTTCAATTTTTGTCAGAGGACGATCGGGATACACTTTTCCGGCTTTATCAGGCACAAAGATATTCGCGGACACCATCGCCGACACTGCATGAAATGCGATGTTCGTCGTGGGCAGATCAGTCGGAACCGCAAGCAAGTTGCCTGTAGGAATCCGATACAAAGACATCATAAGTCGTGCAAATTCGCCTCTCGAAATCGACGCCATTGGGTAAAATAATGTTCGATCATTTCTTCCTGAGGGCGAGTCCAACTCTGAAAGAAGGCCTTTGGAATACAGCGTTCTCACGGTCTTTTCTAACCAGTGGCCCTTCAGATCAGTGAATACTTCCTCAACCACTGGGGAAGTTGAAACAACGGGTACATGCGCCTTCGATGGAAAGGGTTGGGCCACCATGGCAACGGCGACAGACACTGGCTTATCAATAGATACAGAGACATCTGCGACGGGTGGGAACATCGCTGAAACAATTCGATAAAAATACCGATGATCCAAATCATAATCTCGGGACCCCACCGACGCAGCTTGATAAATGGACTGAATTGATTTTACGTTGGCCACCCAACGCGCAAGATCCTCAATCGTCACCGGGGCTCCCATATCAAATCGGTCGGCCGGATCAATTAATTGGGCGTGAAATGCAGTGGCGATATACTTCGAGGGCCAGTAGCTGGAAGGGATATTTTTATAGGGCATATTATAGGGTGGCGAACGTAGCGGAAGCCCCAATGCCTTCACAACACCCAAAACGTAATCAAATCTTGAGATAGGCGCCATCGGACGAAATTGCCCATCGGAATACACGTCCATCAAGCCATACGCCACTATTTTGGGCACCGCCGAATTTAACGCAGATCCCACATCGAGATCTGTCGGAGACCATAACTCCGTTGATGTCCTAAGTAGAGCATTCCCGGAACTCAATTTCATCAGCAATACAGCCAAATCTCCCCGCGTTACCAATCCTTTGGGATCCCGGGTTGCTGCATTCGGAATCATATTAAGAGTGAAAAAAAGATCCGCTGCAGTATTACCATTGCCCGAAACCTTATCGTCACCATCAAATCGATGAATCTGGCGTTTCAACGTGGAAATACGAGTTCCCTCAGCGTTGAAATAGCTAATATAAATTACTTGGGGACCCCGTTTCAGATTTAATGTGTAAAAAAACCGCCCATCCCGACGCACTGAAACATTGTGAGCGTTCACATATACCGGTGTTAGCAACCGATTGACCCCTCTAACAACAAGCCGGTCCTGGGTCGTCACTAAATCAGATCCGGGCGAGAATAGGGTAAACTTGGCGGATAACGAAGACTCAAACTCATTAAATACCGAAATCTCAACATTACGGGTCGACAGTCTAAACGTGTCGCTTGCCGTAAGAAAATGAGGCCCAAAGCACGACGCACCACAACTAAGAAACAAAGTGATCACAATATAAAGACTGCGTGGCATGGGCTTTTTGGGGGTTAATTTTCGGATATAAATAGAATTAGAAAGGTGGTGCCGAGAGGCGGAATCGAACCACCGACACGAGGATTTTCAGTCCTCTGCTCTACCGACTGAGCTATCTCGGCAAACAAAAAAAACGAAGAAGAAGACTAACGGATTTTCTTAGGAGTAACAAGGTGCGACTTCCTTTTAATATCCATTTATAAGTGGAGCCGACGGTCGGAATTGAACCAACGACCTACTGATTACAAGTCAGTTGCTCTACCAACTGAGCTACGTCGGCGCGGACGGCGATTCTAAACCACAACAAATCGAGTGTCCAGGCAAAGTTTACAGTCCCACGAATCGAGAAATTGATCCCAACGACATCGCGCAACCCGATTAAAACCTAGTATTTACAAATGCCTAGAAACCATCTACCATCCAGCCACCAAATTCTCCATCTGGTTGTGTTCGTTACTGCCAAGATTGGGTTTTTTGAAAATTTTTGTCCAGAGGTGTTTGATGAAGTTATTTGTCGGAAACTTGCCGTTTTCCGCATCGGAAGAAGAATTAAAAGCTGCGTTCGTCGATTTTGGCGCGGTTGACAATGTGAAAATCATTATTGATAAGTTCTCAGGCCGTTCGCGTGGTTTTGGATTCGTTGAAATGCCTAATGATAGCGAAGCTAAAACTGCTATTGACCAACTTCATGACCGCGATTTCAAAGGTCGTAAGTTGATCGTTAACGAAGCAAAACCTCGTCCAGACCGGGCGTAGTTTTAGTCCAGATCTTCTGGATTAAGTCGGTAACAAAAATTAAAACCACCCACTCGTTGGGTGGTTTTTTTTTACCTCCCCCCTTTTGAAGGATATATGCTACTGTAGTCACCACTATGTCTAACGCATCAATTGTTATTATTGGCCGGCCTAACGTCGGCAAGTCCACACTGATCAATCGAATTCTAAAAAAAAGAAAATCAATTACGAACGACCAACCCGGGGTCACGCGGGATATTTTGGAATATGCCGCTACTTGGAAAAAATATAACTTCCGACTGATAGATACCGGCGGTGTATTTTTTGAGAAATCCAACGATATCCCGTTTCAAAGAGATATCGAAGCCATGGTCACCGGTGTATTGGAAAATGCCAGCCATATTGTACTTCTATCGGACGGCAAGTCAGGTTTGCATCCCATTGACGCCAACATCGCCCGTCAGCTCCGACCCTACCGAGCAAAGGTGACCATCGCAGTTAACAAAATCGATGATCCATCGAGAACTGCGGTAGCCGGAGAATTCTATCAGTTGGGATTTGGAACACCCATTCCTATTTCCGCAACCCAAGGCTCTGGAATTGATACCCTCATGGGTGAATGTGTTAAAGACTTTCAGGCGGGTACAGACGTCGATGAGCCGTCGGTTAAACTCGCGATTATCGGTCGCCCTAATGTTGGGAAGTCATCTCTAATTAATGCCCTTCTTAATAAGGAACGGGTCATAGTATCTGAACGAGCAGGTACGACCCGTGATTCAGTTGAAATCCTCTTTTCCTATAAAAAACAAACATTTCTGCTAGTGGATACTGCGGGAATGCGCAAGGCATCTAAGGTCGCAGACTCCATCGAGTTCTACTCAGGGGTACGCTCCCAAAAGGCACTTTATTCAGCGGATATATGCCTGGTTGTCTTAGACGCGACGGATTTACTTCGAGATCAAGATAAGCGAATTATTGACATGGCATTGACGGCCCACCGTCGGTTGATAGTGTTTGTTAACAAATGGGACCTTGCAAAAGAGGATATCGACTCCAAGGATTTTATCCGAAAACGAATTATCATGGAAATGCCCTCTCTTGAGAATTATCCTATTATTATTGGATCCGCTTTTGAAAAGGACCAAATTACCAAGCTACTCGATTTAGTCCCGCAAATCGTATCTGACGGCCAAACCCGGATTCCAACACCGGAACTCAATCAGTTTATTGCCGATTCGATTCGCAGGAATCCCCCCCCATCGCGAAGTAGCCGCCCGGTTCGAGTATACTATGCCACGCAGGTCGGGATTACGCCCCCGGAGTTCGTGCTATTTGTAAATCAGCCTCGATTGGTTCTCGGTGACTATGAACGGTACCTTGAGAATCGATTACGGCAACGGTTCCCTTGCTTTTTAGGCAATCCAATTATCATCAAATATAAAGGTGACAAAACTGAGGATGCCAAAGCTCGATAAGGTCATATTTTGTGGGACACCTGAGTTTGCAGTTCCAATTTTGGACTCAGTCTACGCCACGTTAGGGTCCCGCTTGGCAATGGTCATTACCCGACCGGACGCACCCGCGGGACGGGGTAGAACACTGACCCCCTCCCCAGTGAAAGAGAAAGCCGATCAGCTGGGCATCGCTACGGCCATGCCCGCAACACGGGTTGAACTGAAGTCGATCTTCAAGTCGATTGGACCCGATCTCATTATCGTCGTTGCCTATGGCATGATTTTTCCACGGTCCATCGTCAATCGTTTTTTTTGTATGAATATCCACGGATCTCTATTGCCATTGTACCGAGGCGCGTCTCCCATTCATTCCGCTATTCTCAATGGGGATCTTGAAACAGGCATCACATTGATAAAGATGAATCAGTCCATGGATGCCGGCGATATAATCATGACCGACGCACTCACTGTAGATCCCAATGAATCCTTTGATAGTGTCCATGATCGGCTGGCGCAATTAAGTTCAACATTATGCCGCGTTTTTATTAAACGATTTGAAAAATCAGAATTGGAACTGACACCTCAAAGCCACGACCATTCCACTTATTGCCACAAGTTGAGCCCTAAAGACTGTGAACTGCTTCCCGATATGACAGCCATTGAATTATTAAATCGAATTCGTGCATTTTCACCGGCACCGGGAGCCTATGTCATGGCTAGCAATCGGCGTATCAAAATTATCCAAGCGACAGTAGATAACAACCAACTGCGTCCATTGATCGTCCGCCCAGAAGGCCGTGGCGACATGCCCTATGCCGCCTATTGCCTGGGAAACCCCCCCCTCTTTAAAAACTAATCGGGAATTACAACACCCAAGCGTTTCGAATGCCAATTGAGGAACCGACCGATGACCGTCGCCGCTTCAGCTCGGGTGATATTTTCAAACGGCCGCAAGCGCTGCTGATCGTCACCGCCATAGTTAAGCTCACTGATATACAATCCCAGACGATTTCGGATGCTCAATGGCAACCCTTGAATATCACGATAAGGGGACAAATCAGCGATAACGTAATTTTGAACGCCTTGTTTTTGAATCGCATTGCTTACCGCAACAATAAACGACAACCTCGAAATCGGGCTATCCGGTTTAAACTTTGCCTGCGTTGTAGTTAGTGACTGATCAAATGACCTCAAAATAACAGATGTATTACCCAAATCGACCCACTCGTTAATGTAGGCTTGGTCCGGATATCCCGCTGGAATATCAGCAAACCGAGTCCCCTTGGCAGTGGAACCAAACTCCGTATTCAATTTTTCGTAAATTTGAATCGGTGTACTGCTTTGGCCGACTTGCTCCCCAGCCCGATTAAATACTGTCAAAACCAATTGATAATTGCCGGTGGGCGCCATCGTGTTGGCATCTGTGCGACCATCCCACACCGTGTTAAATTCCCCAGCTTGTCGTTTCTCACGAGATAAAATTTTACGAATCACTGTTTTTGATGAATTTTTGACTTCAAGATCTACAAAATAGGGCACCCCCAACACGTCATTAATCGAATAATCGATGGCCGTATTCAGGGACTGAATTGCCTTGGGTAGATACACCGCCACCGCCACCATCCTGGCCGCCTCAACCATGGTCAACGGTTGGTTAGGCTGGACCAGCGTATTGTCGGTAACCAAGGGCGACAAGAGCCCGAATCGCACGGCTTGCACCAAATTGGCACTGGCCCAATGGCTTGCTGCATCAGTCACATTCACCTGTTTAAATTGATATTGATATCGCACTGGATTGGCCGAAACAGCCAACTCAACATGTGTAATGGGATCAACAACAGGGCCTGGTGTGGGTATTACATTTGCCGTTGGCACCAATTTCACCGACGACACCCTGCGGGGTTGATCAAGCACTAATCGCTTCTCAAATCCCACCAACGCCAAAAAGTCCCGATTTTTAATTAAATCGATCCGAGTCAGAAAGTCATCGGATAAAAACCATTTTGCCCCAATCCCTACCTGAAGTGAAATCGACGATTCCGACGCCATGTCAACGGCAAGACCAGCAAGGCCATAAACTTTGCCCTGAAAAATATTAAACAAATCACGTTTAAGATTGGCGTCAATGGACAAGACCGTCCGGGATCTCTGATTTTCCATGGTTGGAATAATACCCAACCCAATTTCAGCATTCCAATCCCGACTAAATCCGCCAATTAATCGAAGACCGCCTTGGCCCCCGTCGGATAACCCCGTTCGGCTATCAAAAGAATGGTAGCCCAAATACCACGCCATACTAAATTGGGATTGTGTTGGAATCGATTCGCGAATCTCTACCTCAAGTTCGGTATTACGTAGTGCAAGCGACTGGTTTAACTGACTCAAATTTTGAGTTCGGTTTTGAAGTGTACGGGTCAATTTCTCGAGCCGTGAAAATTGCGCCTCAAACTGAGCCGTGCCGGAATCGCGGGTTTCCTTTGCTTTTGCATAGGCCTCCTGAAGATCCGAAGTTCTCCGTTGAACCCACAGTTTCAAATCTTCCATCTCTGAATATTTATCGAAGATATCTTTACGAATTTGCCCCATCTTCGCTTCGGTTTCTGTCAGTGTCTTCTCGCGGGTTTCCACCTCCGCCATTTGAGACGACAACGACCGCGACATTGCGACCATGTTGGCTTCCCGGGTCGCATTCTGAGAGGCCTGTTCATCCAAGGAGGCCTTTATTTTTGCCGCGTTTATTTCAGATAGCGCCAACTCAGCTTTGCGACGATCTAGCGCCTGACGGTCCGCTTTTTGTAGGCTCGATTTCTGGGACATTTCTCGGTCAAATGTCTCTCGTCCCAATTGAATTTCGTTGTTAAGCGATTTGAGTTCTAGATTTCGTAGGCGTATATTTTCTTTTTCTTGATTAACCGAAGCTTCTTGTAGCCGCAATTTTTCCCGTTGGGTTACTACCGCCAACTGTTTGGCCTCCACCGCTTTTTGTTCGGCGGTTAAGTTCTGATGCAAGGCCTGTAGTGATCGATTGCGAGAGGTCAATTCACTTTCAATTGTAGTGAGTTCTTTTTCTTTATCCCCCAACGATTTTTCGCGATCATCTGCTTTATGACGGAGCTGCTCAATCCCTGACTTTTCTGTTTTTAATTGAGAATCAATCGCGTCTAATTTTCGTTGTCGCAAATCCATATCCGATTTCAATATTCTTAGCCGGTCTTCTTCCCCCGTAATCTTAGTCTCTCTCGATTTGACCTCAACCTCTTGCTTTTGAACATTCAATCGATCGGCCTCAAACTGCGTACTTTGAGCGTTAAGTTCATTTTGAATTTTTTTAATCTTGGCGTCCGCATCCAAAATAGACTTTTCGCGCAGCGCTACTTGGGAACGCTGCGCCTGTAACTGCTGCTGCATTTGGGCCATTGCTGCCCGTTCTTTTTCCACATTGACGGCAAGGTCTTGAACTTCGTTACTTTTTTGGCCCACCCTTTTTTGCAATGCGGCCAATTCAGCTTCGCGACGCTTCGCCAATTCTTGCATCGATTGCAACGTCGTTTGTTGGGTCTGTAATTTCTCAGCCTGCGTCTTCAGATCCGAATTTTTGTCGGACAATTCATCCCGTGCCTTAGACAAGTCTTCTTCCCGCTTCAGGAGTGTTGCTTCGGTCGACTTAATTCGGTCAGCCTCCAATTTGACAGATTTTGCCTGAACTACGAGTTGCTCCCGTGACGCGGAAATACTCGATTCAAGTTCAGATACTTTTTGTTCCCGTTGTTTAATCAAGGATTCGCGATCGGCAAGCTCGTTCAACTTCGCCTTGAGCTCATCATTTCGCGCATCCATTTCCTTCTGTTGTTTCAAAAGTTCTTCTTGGGCTTTGTCGATTTCCTTTTGCTTGCTTTGAACTGCACCGTCAGGCTTTTTTTGCGTCTTTAACTTGGCCAATTCACCATTCAAGGTTTGAACTTTAGAATTTAATTGGTCACGTTGTCGCTGGAGATCCGTCATCCGGCCTTCGAGTTGATCCACTTTAATATTGAGTTCGGATGCCTCATTTGTTTCGAGTTTCATCCCCCCGCCACCTTCACCGGCTCGGTTTTGGGCACTTTTTGCGCGGGTATCAGCCGCTTGAGAAGACACTTCAAACTGGAACGGAATCGATAGCTCTTTTGAGCCAGAGGAGACAAATTTGATCGACGCTTGGATGGTTCCCGATTTTGCGGTCGCGGCGACTGGAATCGACGCCGTATAGAGGGTCGTCGCGACCTTCGATAAGGGTGTTCGGTTGCCATTAACCACCACCGCGGGACGGGTCAACGGGACATTAGACTGAAGGGTAACTCTTACTTTTCCACCCGGGCGAACCGGATTGGGACTTGTGGTTACCTTGATCTCTTGGCCCATTACTGAACCGCACAGCAGAATACCAATAATGAGGGCTGCCCACCCCTTTAAACCACTCATGATAACTGTGCCTTTTTCATTAGATCTTGCGCCAGAGAGAGGGTGTCCCCTTCGACAAAAATCCGAACGATTGATTCTGTATTCGAAGGGCGGACATGGATCCATCCATTAGGAAGCGTCACTTTGACCCCATCCAACTCGTTCTGTGGAAATTGAGAGAATCGATTTCGAATTTCAGTAATCGCATGGGTCACCTCCGCCTGAGACCCCACTGCAATTTTGTCCCGAATCATGGCGTATTGAGGATAGGTCGATACAATTTCTGAAACCGTTTTCTTTTTCGCCGCCAAATGGGCCAGGGCTACAACAATGCCGACTAAACTATCCCGTCCCCACCCGATTCTAGGATAAATGACGCCACCGTTGCCCTCACCTCCAACCACTGCGTGGTTCGACTTTATGCCTTGGGTCACGTGGGATTCCCCAATTTTGGTGTAAAGCGTGGTTCCCCCGTGTTGGGCAGCCACCCATTCCAAGATCCGCGAAGTCGATAAATTAACAACAACGGTTGGAGACACCTCTTTTTCGATCGTCAAAATATGGTCAACACAAAATGCCAAGGAATAATCTTCCCCAATAAACCGTCCCTTTTCATCGAGAATAACCAAACGATCCGCGTCTGCATCTTGGACAAATCCAATATCATATCCACCCGCAGCCAATGTCTCTTTGATTTGAGATAAATTCTTTTCTAGTGGCTCCGGATCATGGGCAAATCGACCCGTTGGCTCAGCATTCAGGATATCGTATTTAACGCCCAATCGATCGAGTAATACAGAGTCAGACACCGCTCCCGCGCCATGATTGGCATCGATGACCACGCGAAGACCGGCATTTCGAATCGCTGAGCAATCAATGAGTTGAAGAATTTTATCGACATGAGATTCCATAGCGGTCGGATCCACGGAGAGCTTTCCTTGGGAATCCCAGTCCCCCACCGTCCAAGTTTGGGTATCGTAGATCGTTTTGAATTGCGCATACTCAGCATCGTCCAAAAACGACCCTGACCCGTTCATCAGCTTAAGACCATTCCAGATGACGGGATTATGAGACGCCGTCACCACAACCCCAGCCACCGCATTGAACCGATGGATCATTTGCTGGACCGTCGGCGTTGGCACGCGGCCGATATCAATGACATCCACACCCGCCGCAAGGAGTCCCGAAATCACCGCAGTTTTGTAGGTATCGTGGCTAGTGCGGGTGTCCCCACCCACCACCACCGTCCCTGTTTTCCATAGAGATCCAAACGCAAGACCGGTATTAAGGGCGATCTGGGGAGTAAGCGTTCCGCCCACTACCCCACGGGTGCCAGACATCGACATAATCAGTGAATTCAAGAGGTACTCCTTTGGAGTGAAAATAATAAAATATAGTATATCGGGTCATCGGGTTTACTGTGAAATGGAGCAAACGATTCTATTTCTTTCGGCCGCCTTTCATCACAGCGCGAGGTGGCGCTGGATTCGATGCCTCTTTTTTGTCACCGGTTGACCCGATTTTGTTCACCGATGTCATTGAAGCGGAACGCGATACACTCCGTTTACCTACACCCACGGACGACTGCCGATGTGTCAACATGCCGTTGCTGGTGCTGTCCAAGGACGACATTCGTGAATTGTTGCCTTTAATTGGGGATGCCATTGCGATTGACTTGACCCGCCGAAGAGTATTACGAGGGGTGGCACTGCCCGCTGGATTGGCACTCTTTCTTTTCCCTGTGCCTTTAGCGACACCGGCCCCCTTGGAGCTGCCCTCTATAGTCAATTTATTGGATGGGTCCACACCCACCGTCGTGAACGAACCTAAAGATCCGCCAGGCAAGTCAGTTTGAACGGGATTGACCGGCGCAGCAACGTGTTCAGAGGAACCATCCAGAACACCTTCTTTCACCCAAGACCAGTCTGCAAGCGCTGCGACTGGGGTTAGACTATTCACTACCATCGCTACCGAATTTCCCCGGGACGCAATATCGGTGGTGTAGCTCGATCCGATCCCCGCCGATTGTACCCAACCCCTAATTCTTGCGTTCAATTCATTACCATCGTCAATCATCCCGTTATCTTGCTCAGTCCCAATTGAATTTTCGGGACTAAACGGCGTTCGAAAAAACTGCGCCCACTCATCTCCACGCGTGATTTGCCCCAATGGAGCCAATGACAACACCCGGGCCGGAGGGGAGTCTGATTCCGATCCCTGCTCCGCCAATCGGCGTTTTAACGCCTCATTTTCAGCACGTAAGGCTTTATTCTCTTCAATAATCTGGCTATCTGCGACCACCGAGGTCCGCCGACTTTGGATACTATCTCGCCCGATACTTGAGCGTGCCTCGTTTAACGCAACTGCAAAACTGGTATGATTCAGGTCGATTTGGTTCTGGTCTAACAGTCGTTTAATATCCGATTTGAGAGTATTGAGCATCTCATAAAACAGAATACAACTCGGTCCGGCGTGCTCTGGAATCGGGAACGGTTCTTCGGGGAACAGAGTCCCGTGGGACCGTGGTTCACTTTCACTATTAAACAGTCCTGAAAAATACTTAATCAACTGAGCCGCATCATGAAACGAGGTCTCCCAATCCAGTGTATTATCTGAAAAAATCGGGTGGGCCATTTCTGCACACATCGATTCGTTGTCCGAGCTTCCGGAAACAGATTGAGCATCCGATTCGCCATGAAAAATGGCTTCAAGCCCAGAAATATCTCCGGATTCGTGCCATCGATGGGCCGCGGTTAGCATTCGAAGGGCCTCGGAATCTGCTTCTAACGTATTCGGACGAATGGCATTAATACTTCGACAGATCGTCTTAATGATTAGGGCAACCGATCGATAGATATCCCGAGATTCTAGCTTCCCGTCCAACTGATCGACCCAGTCAGTCATGACTTTCGAACTAAAAGTCCCGCCGACCGTCATTTCAACCACTTTAAATGAAACAGCGATATCTTTCATCACCGAACACAGCGTCTCGTAAAGCAGATTATTGCAGTCGGTTTCCACCAGAATACGCTGATGTGCACTATCAATTTCTAAAACCTTTACAGCCATCGTCTCGCGATCACTGGAGGCACGACTAACCCGATCTTTAAGATCAGAAATCGTAGATTTAGAGGCTTCCAATTCAGCCATATATTTTGCAATCTCGGCATTTTTTTCATGAATCTGCGCGGTCAATTGTTCATTGGTTGTCGCCGCCACATAGGTTTTTGACCGTACAGACCGCATTGCAGCCAGTTGCGCATCAGCGCCTGCGAAGGCTTGCTCCAATACACGATTTTCGGCCACAAGCTCATCAATTCGTCGTTTTTGATCAAACCGGGTTTGCTGCGCGTGCATTTTTTCTTCTACCAGAAGCCGCCGGGTTTCATCAATTACCCTACGAAGCTGAACGTGCCCGGCGGAACCGGTAGACCCCACCGACGCCATCGAAAATCGACTCACGTTACTTACTTTTGATTGACGTCGATCAAACCCATTCTGCGATAGTCTCCTCGTAGGACCAGTCGACTGCCAAGAGGAACTGACGGGCGAAAGCGATACTCGCTTAAACGCTAATAAAACCCGAACCGGGTAATTTGATATATTTTTCATCGTTGACCGATTTTACCTCCCAAAAAAGTACCGAGCACCGAGGTAAATAAATTACCCGTCTCGGACATGACCCTTTTTTTCAAACCGCTTGTTTAGGAGAACCCCACCCGTGAAACATCTATGAGAGTAACCCAATAAACTTTCCAATTGCAATAGCGAGGGTGTATCTTTACCGCCACCACAGAACACTATGCTAAGTTTTTTTTACCTATTTTATTCAATTTTCGGTTGGATTGTCTGCACAATCGCATTTTCGACCCATATGCTTTTCGTGCTTATTTTCGCACCATTTGTTAAAGACCCAATTGGGTTCAATATTGCGTGCACCCGCCCAATTATTCGCTGTGCGCTATGGATCCTGCGCATTAAGGTACACGTTGAACATGCGGATTATATCCCAACCGACCAATCCTTTATCATCGTCGCTAATCATCAAAGCCACGTGGACATCCCCGCGATTTTATTGGCCATTCCCCGTCCATTTGGATTTATCGCAAAAAAAGAGCTCTTGAATGTCCCGATTGTTGGGTGGATTATCCGAAGCCAAGGCCACATCGCCATTGATCGCAGCAACCCGGTACAAGCCAAGAACCAACTGGAAGCGTTGGTTTCATCGATCGCTTCAAATCAAAAAAATCTTGTTATTTTTGCAGAAGGCACCCGAAGTGCCACCGGAAAATTAGGTAAGTTTAAGATCGGCGCGTTTGATTTGGCCGCTAAATCCGGCGCAATAATTATACCTGCCAGTATATCCGGATCATTTGGCGTCTTGAGCAAACGCAGCATGGAAATGAGACCCGGAACAATTACAATTCGTTTTTCTCCACCCGTCCACACCCCAAAATCCGCCACGCGGCGAGAGTTGGAACAGGTCAGAATAGACGTCGTAGCGGCGATATCAGAATCGATGTCAAGGAACGTTTAAAATTTAACACTACGTGGTATTGAATGGACAAAGTAATTACATTCAGCATCCGAGTGTGATCATTTTGATACAAGAAATCGTAAAAATAGGGAATTCAAAAGGAATTGGACTGTCGAAACCGTTACTCCGGGAATTGGGAATCGGAAGTCAGGTTGATCTTGAAATCATTGAGACTGTCGATCACCACAAGATACTTCAAATTCGGCCGGTGGTATCAGGTCGAAAGAATTGGACGAAAGGGTTCAATTCGGAGGACTCCGAACCATTAATCCCGGAACATGTCGTCAATAATTGGGACTTATCTGAATGGACATGGTAACCCCTCGGCGATTTGAGGTATGGCTATTAAATCAAGACCCTACCTTGGGAAGTGAAATTAATAAAACACGGCCATGCCTCGTTATATCGCCCGATGAAATGAACCTGTCCCACATTAATGCGGTTATCGTTGCCCCAATGACAAACACCCAAAAGCCATATCCTACTCGAATCAATCTCAATTTTAATAACCAAGAGGGTCAGGTGGCACTGGATCAAATTCGAACCGTGGATAAAATTAGGTTTAAAAAACAGATCGGCCGGATTAAGCCAAAAGAACAAAAAGCAGTAACAAGATGCCTAAGCGAGCTGTTTTCCGAGTAGCCCCCTTCCACTCAGTCCAGAGTGAGAGGGAGCCATCAATCGGAGGGATTTATTTTTTTCTTGCTGCGCTATTGGTTTTACCCGGCGTGCCAATAAATTTACTGGAACCGTGGGGTTTAGTGTTTGAGCCATTTAAGCCGCCATTTCCGGATGGAACACCCACAGAAGACGTCAGAGGAGCTGTGGTATCTGTGAGCATCTCAATTAGCTCTTGACAGGTAAAGTCTCGATTTCCAGACGCTGCTATAGTGCTCAACGCGGTTCGAATAGTAGCGGGTCTCACATGAGCGCTTCCGCGCGATGGGATATCCGCTCCATAAAATGCAGACATAACGAATTCCCGGGGACTCAACTCAATCACATCTGTCCGGTCAAAGAAACTAGAATCACCGTCCGAGCAAAAGAATTCAAGCATCAACATCACCGAGTCTTTGCGAACACTGTCAGGCCCCCCTGGAAAGCGAAACTTATCAGCTTCAGCAATATCAAATTCCATATGAATAGAGGAAATGTCGGGGCTAGGTTTCGGCGAGCTAATGGGAAGGTTTTTGAAAAATGCCTGCCGTCGAAGCAGTGCCTGAATCACAGGGCTGGTCGGTCCACGAAGTGTTTCGGTCAGTGTCCTTACGGACTGTTCGTTATCCATAGCCTCGGCGCGCCTCCGGTCCTCAAGGCGTGAGACGTGATTTTTGAAATATCCCACCTCAGAAACGAGAGACCTTTTTTCGGCATCCAGAGTCGCTAGAGTCCCTTTTACCTCGATTAATTCATGAGAATTGCTCGCAATTTTCTGCCGATCTATTTCTACGCGATCTTCCAATTCTGCAATTTTTTTCTTTAGGCTTTTAACCTCTTCGAGAGAGGTCCCATCATTAGATGTCGTCAATTGATCATAGTCCCTACGCAATTGGCTCGTTTTTCTACTTTCATCCATCAATGCCGACGAAAGACTTTTTGTTCCAGGTTCAAGGCGGACTTGGTCGTATGTGCTTTTCAACTTCAACTTAATATCGTTGGCTACACTTAATAAGTCGCTAACAACTGGCGACTCTTTCTCAGAAATTTCCAAAGGCGTCTCAATAAACTCCTGCCACGTGTCCATCGATCTCGACAGGGAAGGACCCACAATTAATTCACCCACGTTCGTCAATATTAACGACGCATCATGAACGGTGCTAACCATATGGCCTAACTGGACTTTCAATTGATTCACCGCGGTTACATATTTTTCGACATTCGGGTTCGATTCAACAGGAAAAGGAAACGGCCGCGACAGCAGGTTGGGTATATCAGATATCGACACATGCTGATCCTCATCCCCACTTCTCAGATATTGAGGCTTCGTCCCCTCCAATAATTGACTTAAATCCGTAATTAATTGAGTCGGATAAACCATTCCGTCCCCATCAAAAATGGCCCGATTCGGAGAAAAATATGAAATCGGCGACCGCATTTCTTCCGGACGGACCTTCGCGTTCGGCGTCTTCATCGCCCGATTTCCAGAGGTGGCTTGTGGTCCTGAAAAATCGTACGACCGCTCGCTAACACTATCCCCACCCACAGAACTCTCAACACCCTCACAGCTCCTATTCTTACACTCGATAAGGGCCGAAATCCCCCCCCCGTTCTCCCAATCCGCCGCTGCGTAAAGGGTCTTGATAACATCCTCATCCGTTGCCAATTCCTGGGGATGGACAAGAAGCGCATTCATAATTGACCTCGCGGTAGAATAGGTGTGGAGAACCGCCTTATGCACTCCTAACGAATCCAATTCGCCCTCAAAGGTTTCATACCACAGCCCCATTGTTTTAGAGTCATATTCTCCAGCCTTGTTTAACTGGGCCATTTTGATTGCAATGGTAAAGTCTTTCAATAAACCCGCCAACGTATTATAAAGAAACCCATTCGCATCCGATTCCAGCTGAACCCCATCATACGCTTTCTGAACGTCCGCTACTGCTACTTCGTACTTCGCCGCGATCGCATTGGCCGATGTTACTCGATCCTTATATTTTTCGATTTGCGCTAAACGCTGCTGCAACGTTGTCAGTTCATCCGTTTTTTCACCAAGCTGGATCCGAAGGAAACTCGCATCTTCCGTTCCCACGTTTGCCGACGAAACCCTCCCACGAAGTTCCCGAATGGTTTTTTTTTGCGATTCATTTTCGGCTACAGCAAGCTCGAGCTCCCCTTTTTTTAAATCTAGCTCCTGTTGTAGTGCAATCCGTGAAACTTGATTTTCGTCTTTCGCCGGGGTACTGCCAAATTTAGACGCATCAGTTCCTACTCGATTCAGATTATTAAGCGCTCGACTAAGTCTTTGGTGGTGTACCGACCCTGACCCTTGAGTTCGAGAGGAACGCCCCGACCTCATGGACGCGGTCGCTACTCGGCGACAAGATGCCTCACCACCCACATTAACAAGCGTTACCTGGTTTATTATCATTAATTTTCAGCTCCACCAACAGCTCCACCAAAATTGACTTTAGTGCCCGTTTTTACTCTGCGGAATTTAGCTCCCGGTTTAATGGCCGCCGAATTCCCTTCGCCTGAATGTCCTTTACCACTGGCATCATCACCACCCACTCCGCCTTCTATTACTGGTGCGATTACCGCTGTCCCGCCATCAGAATGGACAGCTCCAGTCGATTCACGATTTTTAGCAGATGTACCAGAATCGGAATCTTCGCCATCCTCTGGTAAACTGGCGAGAACGGGTTTTTGGGGGGATATAAATGAAACATGCTTAGTCCGATTAACTTCAGAACCACCCGCAGTCATGGGGTCAATGGCTTCGGCATGACCCGATAACATATTGGCCACTGTGGGGTCGACATGCTGAAGTAATTCACGAAGAAGCTCCGGTGCGATTGGAAGCGTGTTGAATAACCCCACCAACTCATCCCGATGACTCCTGGCAGCCTCAAGTTCCTGACGGAAGCCGCCGGCAGAAGCTTCTGCCTTCTTCAACCGCGTATAGAGATCTTTATTTTCAGTATCCAAACCAAAAGCTCGCTCCCGGAGTTCTGACACTTCCTTTAAATGGGATACCCCCTCTTCTGAGCGAGCCTCTGAAAGGAAAGTTTTATCGGATGTTACTTGTTCAAGTTCCTCTTTAACAGAAGCAAGTTCGCCACGTAGATCGTCCACTGCTGATTCTAACGATTTCGATTTTTGTTCGGAAACACGATCATCAATTAACCCTTTTAGCTCTGTTGAGGCTGATCCCCCGTTGGCCGACTTTAAGCGGTCCAACTCGAGTTTCGTCGCGGTAGCACTACCGGTCAAATCTCTAAGAGCGCATTGTAGTTTCGCTTTAGTCTTTTCAAGTCGAGCCAATTCTTTTTGGCTTTTTAAATTTATAGCTACCTGCGCGCTCATCTCAACTTTAAGACCGGATTCCTTCGCCACCAAATTAGCTATTTGTAATTGGCTTACCTCAAGCAAATTTTGTTGTTCTGCCAAACGTCCGGATAGATCCTTAACCTGCCGCTCTTTTGCCGCTTTATCTCGCCGAAGGGATGCCATTTCCAGATCGTTAGCAGGTTTTAACTTAATCCCTGCAAATGCTTCGGCCAATTGGCTACTCAAACGAGTCAGGGAATCCCCTTCCCATTTTCGAGGGGTTTTTGGTTGCGAAACGTTTTGTGCGCCTCTAATCAACGCACTGGTGAGGGAATCGTCAGACTCGACCGATGTCACAGACCCTATCGAGAGCCGCCCAGAACGCGATCCTGAAAAACTTTCAGGCGACAGGGCACTGTTCACATCCTGATGTGGGGTAGCTACCATTCTATTAAAAAACATCACAGAACTCCTTAAAACGCAGTTTTTTATTACCCTTATAATAAACACCGCCAGAGGAGAACCCCCGCCCCATGAAGAACACATTCCGAAAAAAAGTCTGGAATGGGACTTAATTTACCTTAAATTGCGATAACAATCAAATATCAAAAGGGTCAAACTAGCTGACAAAAAAAACCGAAAAGGCTAAATCTCTTTTTAAACGATTGAAGACGGGACAACTTATTTCCGGAACGTTATTTTTTTCGCGGTACGACCTTCATGACCACATACCCTGGGAGCTCAGACACTGTCATGCGGTGTCTACGAAGAAACTCCTCCAGTACAGAAAAACAAAAAATGCTATTTATATTATTCATGGGCCACCGCATCTAACCGATTCCTTTTAGATACCGCTTCAGTGTTCAATCCCTGATACGCCAATCCTGGTTTTAACTTCTCATTTTCAACACGTAAGGCTTCCATGAGTGGCTACTTTTTGAGTCAAATATCAACTGTGCCTTCGGCGATAGAGATCTTAGGACTTTCACGGGTTGCACACTGGTGGAAGCAACAGTTCTATTAAAAATCATCACAGAACTCCTTAAAAAAACCATTTTTTCGTTGCCATTAAAACAAACACCGTGAGAAGAGAACCCCCGCCCCACGAAGAACACATTCCGAAAAATAGTCGGGAATTCGCTCTAATCCACCTTAGATGGCTACACTCTTATGCGGGGAAATAACCGACTAAAAAACCCTGTGGAAAAGCGCGGCCTATTGTTGAACGAATGAACATTCTTATTTCCAGAATTTTCACCATTATTTTTAAGCGGGACGCCCGTCCTGATCTTACGCAGTGGCGCTTCTGCCAACACGGGTTTCGGAGTCACCGCGGACGATTCCTGTTTTAAGAGAGGCGCAAGAAAATGGGTGCGACTATCTATTTCTTTTAGTTTCTCGCACAACCTCTGAATTCTCTCATTCAGATTTCGCCACCAGTCAGAAGACCCAGGAGACAAGTCTAAAGAGTTAACTGAGTTTGAACGACTACTCCTATTACTTGCCCCAGAGTGAACCGATCTGCGGTCCTCATCCGCAAAGATCTGGTAACCGAATTCACCCAAATTCCCATCACTGTGACCCGATGTTGAATCGCTATCGCTATCAGAAGAAACATCGACAAACTGTTTTGTAGTAACGGTAAAAACGGATTGCCTCGAATCCCCAATAAAATTGTCAACTTCAGCTAAGGCGCCTTTAGCGAAGTTAGCAAAATTACCGCCGACACCGTCATCAATGGTTAAGAATATTGAATTTATCCCAGCAACTTCAACAGGGTGCGTGCCCGCACTCAAAAATTCGTTAAATTCGCCGAAAATACAACGGGAAAAGGCATCGCCAAACACTTTATCTTCGATGTCGGTACGGACAGCTTCCCCCAACTTCGACCGAGCGACTACGTTACGAATCTCCACCCCCCCATCAGAACATTGGGAACTCGCGGCCTTAAGCATCGCCAAAAGAGAGGTCATCGTATGATGCGCCGTTAACTGCCCCGCATCATCCACAGAGAAAAATTGTTCCACACTTTTATTGATAACGTCGCAGACTAATTGAACGTCACTCTCATCGTCCAGGAAAGGAATCCCTAGTACGGACAAAATCGTGGCTCCCGATTTATTAGCCGCATCCCATTCCAAAAAGGAGCTGCCAGTTTTAAACGATTGAGAAAAAAAGGTATCCGCCCAAAATGAGCGTTGGGATTCTGCACGAATCCGGGTATCCGTACCATCGCGGGGGGCCGCAACCGTATTCAAAAGGTGATTTGACAACGATTCAAATTCCGATTCTGTACCCATTACTCGTGCGATTGGGCCATCGAGACCCTCCTGAAGCCTCTCGCGCTCCAAGAATATATTGGCTACCAACAAAGCAAGAGTTTTTTTATACTCAATCAAACCGTCCGATGACGGGCATTGTCCGATAAGTAGATCCCACTCTTTCAGTAGCCCCCATTGAGAATGAGCGTTGGTCGCCGGCCTATCTAACGCATCCCACCTAATTGAGGCCTGCGGATCCGTAACAGTCAAAACACTGGCCACATTTGCTTCCAAGGCTCTATATTCCGTCGCTAAATAGTCATGGGTCGCAACACTTACTCGAAAAAATTGGGTTAGTTGCTGATTCTGCGCGGCATCTTCGACATTGATATCGACATTTGGAATCGCCACAGCTGAAAAAGTTCTGAGAATTTCAAACCGGGAAATTGGAAGTAACGGATGGTCGAATGCTCCATTATATAAAAACAAGTCGGGTTTACTTAGATCCTCCAGGAATTTATCGCCGCTTTTACTCTTAATGCGTGTATTTAGCGATTCCAAACGGGCGGAAAACGATTCTAGAGTGCGGTCTGACGATTCGTCCGGAAACAACGTGTGCGACAGATAAAATTGAATTTTTTTATAGTCTCTCTCAGAGACGTAGTCGTTAAGAACATACCCGTACGGATTAATCGGGGAGACGCTTACAGATACACGCTTTTTCATTAATTTTTACTCTTTCATTGTGGCAGCCACGACATCGATTGATCCCCCACCAACACCCTTATTAAAGAAAAAACCGCCGTGCCCCGACTCCCATCCCCATGGGTGTCAAAAAGTGGAAAGATGATACTTGGGTTAGGTTTAAAACTCAATAAAAAGATGGATCGCCAAATGGCCAGCCGGTTCGACACAGGCTGATCCACAACGGCAGGCACCCGGCGTTTCATCATTGCCCAGCAAAGTGAAACAAATATCAAATGAAATTAAAACTCAAAAAATAACGACAACAATATGAGTTAAGTGCGATACAATTGATCTTCACTTATCTTGGGACACCCCCAATGTATCTACTATTTTTTTTGAGTTGAGGAAATCATGCAACAGTATAGTCACATTCGTAATATCGCCATTATCGCTCACGTTGACCATGGCAAAACCACTTTAGTGGATCAATTGTTTCGGCAAAGCGGAATGTTCCGTGATAACCAAACCGTTTCCGAACGGCTGATGGATTCATCCGATTTAGAAAAAGAACGCGGAATTACCATTACATCTAAAAATGGGGCCTTTTATTATAAGGACTTCCGAATCAACATCATCGACACTCCCGGTCACGCGGACTTTGGGGGTCAGGTGGAACGGGTTCTTAAGATGGCCGACGGTGTGTTACTTCTGGTCGATGCCCAAGAAGGTCCGATGCCCCAAACCTATTTTGTTCTCAAAAAAGCCTTGGCCTTGGCCTTGCCAGTTATCGTTGTTATCAACAAAATTGATAAACCTGCGGCCCGAATCGATTGGGTCCATGAACAGATTATCGAATTATTTATTCGCCTCGATGCCCCCGATGATGCACTGGAATTCCCTGTGATTTTCGCCTCCTCACGGGATGGTTACACGTCTGAAGATCCATCGGCCCGAAGCGGCAATATGGATCCTTTATACCAAAAAATTATCGAATTTATGCCCGCCCCCAAGGGAAGTGTAGACGCCCCATTCCAAATGTTGGTGAGCTCACTTAATTATTCGCCATTTTTGGGTCGATTGGGCGTTGGCAAAATTGCCAACGGCAAAGTGGTTATGAATCAAGCCGCCGTTATTGTGAAAGGCGACAATACGCCGCTTCCTTTCCGTATCACCAAACTCTATCGATTCGAAGGTAACGAAATGGTTGAAGCCACCGAGGCCAGCTTGGGCGATATCATCGCACTGGCCGGAATCGAAAGTATCACCGTTGGCGAAACCGTCGCGGATCCATCAAACCCAGTTGCACTGTCTGCGGTTGAAATTGACCCGCCAACAATATCCGTTAACTTTGTACCCAATGACTCTCCCTTTGCCGGTACCGAAGGAAAATTTGTCACGTCACGACACATTAAAGACCGATTGGATCGGGAACTATTGTCCGACGTCGCACTTCATACCGAAGCGTTACCGGATTCACCTGGATTTAAAGTATCCGGCCGTGGGGAACTTCACTTGTCCATTTTGATCGAAAAAATGCGTCGGGAAGGCTATGAATTTTCGGTCACCCGACCCAAAGTTATTTTCAAAGAAGAAAATGGCAAAAAATTAGAGCCGTATGAAGAACTCACCATCGACGTTGATGAAACGTATATGGGCAAAGTCATCGAAAATTTAGGCGGCCGAAAAGGGATGATGCTCGATATGGCACCTGAAGCAGGTATGGTCCGACTCAAGTATCGAATCCCAACGCGGGGATTGCTGGGCTTTAAATCTGAATTTATGACCGACACCAAGGGCATGGGCACGATGAACTACGTGTTCCTGGAATTTGGTCCGTTCAGTGGCGATATTCGTAACCGTAAAAACGGAGTATTAATCGCCAAAGAAAGCTGCACCACCAACGGTTACGCCTTAAGTAACCTTCAAGAACGTGCCGTTATGTTTTTGCCCCCTGGAGAAAAAGTGTATGAAGGCCAATTGGTCGGAGAAAATTCCCGGGAAGACGATATGATCGTGAACCCGTCCAAGGGCAAAAAACTGACGAACGTCCGTGCCTCTGGGACCGATGATGCAATCATGTTAACGCCCCCCCGGATCATGAGCTTGGAGCAATGTATTTCATATATCAACGATGATGAATTGGTTGAAATAACGCCCAAAAGTATCCGACTTCGAAAAGTGTATCTTACCGAAAATGACCGGAAGCGATATTCCAAAGGATAAACCATGGCACTCCCTAAAATTGTAATTATCGGTGGGGGTTTCGCTGGGCTCAACGTCGCCAAAGGGTTGAGCTCGGCCAATGCAGACATTTTGATGATTGATCGCACCAATCATCATCTGTTCCAGCCATTGCTGTATCAGGTGGCAACGGCGACCCTGTCGCCACGGGATGTTGCCGCACCATTACGATCGATTTTGAGACACCAAAAAAATCTCAAGATCGAGATGGCCGAAGTGGCGAGTATCGACAAAGTCTTACGGATAATCCATCTCTCTGACGGAACGACGCGAGATTATGACCACTTGGTGATTGCCATCGGCTCCCGACATTCCTACTTTGGGCATCCGGAGTGGGAAGCCATTGCGCCGGGACTCAAAACCATTCAAGACGCCGTTCGAATTCGTGAGAAGATTTTATCGTCTTTAGAAATTGCGGAACGAATCGAGAATAAAGAAGATCAACGACAATATCTCACCTATGTCATCGTGGGTGGGGGACCCACCGGGGTCGAAATGGCCGGAGCCATCGCCGAAATTGCTAAAAAATCGATTAAGGATGAGTTTCGAACTTTCGATATTTCCGAGACCCGAATCATCCTGGTGGAAGGCGCCCCTCGGGTATTAATGCCCTACCCCGACGGTTTGTCTGCGATTGCCAAAAACAATCTGGAAGACATGGGTGTTGAAGTTCGACTCAATTCCACCGTTACGGATATTCAATCTGACGGCATCCGGATTGGCGATGAATGGATTGCCACCCAGACGATTATTTGGGCCGCCGGAAATATGGCGTCGCCCATGCTAAAAACCCTCGACGTCCCAGTGGACCGTATTGGCCGGATTGAAGTGGCCCCTGATTTAACGATCCCCGGACACCCTGAAATTATGGTGATTGGCGACTGTTCGATGTCGATCGATTTAAAAACCAACGCACCGCTTCCGGGAATTGGGCCAGTGGCCATGCAGCAAGGGCATTATGCCGCCCGTGCACTGACCCTCCGTTTGAAGAATAAACCAGTCCCGCCATTTCAGTATTTCGACAAAGGGACCATGGCAACCATCGGTCATGGCCGGGCAGTTGCATCCGTATTTGGCCTCCAATTTTCGGGGCTGATCGCCTGGATTTTGTGGTCCATTATTCACGTTGCGTATTTGGTCGGATTTAGAAACAAAGTTGTGGTCATGTTGGAATGGGCATGGAGCATGTTAAGCACCAAACGCTCGGTCCGATTGATTGCGCATTCAAAAAATTAAAATGACGCTAAAACTGGGGTTTATCGGTTTTGGAAAAATGGCCGAGGCCCTCTGGAACGGGGCCAAATCTCAAGTATCTACCGACGGGCATTGTGCCTTCGAGATCAATGATTCGCGACGTAATGCAGCCTCCGCCCTTGGATTAGAAGTCACCTCAATCGGGCAGCTTTCAAAACAATCCACGGCCGTTATTCTGTGCATTAAGCCCCAAAATTTGTCTGACTTTCCGGCGATTGATTGGGGAAATAGTCGGCCCATCATTGTCAGCATTCTTGCAGGAACCTCCATTGCAACACTCGCAAAAAAATTCCCTGGATTACCCATCGCACGGGCTATGCCCAATACACCCTGTATGGTCGGCGAAGGAATGAGCGCAATTACATTTTCAGACGATGTATCCGAAACTCAGGCTCAAGATATTCAAACGTTATTCCGATCAACGGGCGATGTGGTTGTGGTTCCCGAATCTTGGATGGACATGATTACCGGAATAAGTGGCAGCGGCCCTGCGTTTTTATACCGATTATTTGGATCCGCAATCGCAGCCGCTGCAACGCAAGGCATCCCCGAATCGGTGGCCATTCAGTTATTTGCCCAAACCTTAATTGGGGCGGGACGAATGGTCCAAGAATCGGGCAAGTCCCCAGCGCAACTGGCCGCAGATGTCACCTCTCCGGGGGGAACCACGGTCGCCGGTTTAAATGAATTTGACCGCCAGGCGATTGACCAGCACTTTACTGACGTGATATTAAAAACCGCACATCGATCAAAGGAACTATCGGAAAACAAATGATTCAAGACTATTCTATTTTGGCACGCATTATCGATTTACTGTTTAACATTGTGTATTTCGCATTGGTGGCACGTGTCATTCTGTCCTGGGTTCCTCATGATCCATTTCACCCCGTCATTAACTTAATCAGCCAAATTACAGATCCAGTGTTACGGCCCTTTCAACGCATTATTCCTCCACTCGGCGGATTTGATCTGTCGACAATATTTGCCTTTTTCGCATTGGAAATCGGACGATCACTTGTACTCCGCATATTCTTTTAGTGCGTCCGCCGATGAGTGTCTCAGAGGAATCAGGGCCATTATTCGCTAGCCCCACCCCACCCCTATCGACGAAACCCCTCGCCCATCGGCTGGCCCCTCGGTCGTTTGACGATTACGTTGGCCAAGAAGGGATCTTGTCCCCGGGAAAACCATTGCGGCAAATGATCGACTCGGACCAACTCCGATCGACGTTACTATGGGGCCCGCCGGGGTGTGGAAAAACGTCCCTCGCCCGATTGATTGCCCGATCCACCCGAAGCAAATTTGTACCTACAAATGCAGTAAATACCGGTGTCGCTGAAATTAAAGTCGTGATCAAAGAGGCTGAACGGTTGCCCGGTAGAACCTTGCTATTTGTCGATGAAATTCATCGGTTTAACAAGGCGCAGCAAGATATTCTGTTACCTAGTGTTGAGCGAGGCGTTATTACGCTAATTGGAGCCACCACCGAAAACCCGTTTTTCTCGGTCATTCCCGGCCTGTTGTCTCGGTGTTTAGTTGTAGAACTGAAGCCACTGTCACACGCCGATCTTTGCCAAATTTTAACCAAAGCGACCACTCCTGGGGAATGGACTACGGAGGCGTCCACTACCGCAGTCTCAATCGCCCAAGGTGATGCACGCCGACTGTTGAACATCATTGAAACAGCCGCCCTATATTCGGAACGCCCCATTACCCCTGCGATCATCCAAGAAATCACCCAGCATAGCGGGGTCAGCCATGGGGACGACTCCCATTACGACTTGGCGTCGGCAATGATCAAAAGCCTACGGGCTTCCGATCCCGACGCGGCGTTGTATTGGGTGGCCCGACTCCTGAAGGGAGGTGAAGATCCGAGATTTATCGCACGACGACTGATGATTTTTGCATCCGAAGACATCGGAAATGCGGATCCCACTGCCCTGCCGATGGCCCATGCGGCATTCGCCGCCACTGAAACCATTGGGATGCCGGAGGTACGGATTATCTTGGGACAGGTGGTGACCTATTTTGCAGCTGCACCTAAGAGTAACGCGAGTTATTTGGCGATTAATGCCGCCATGGCGTGGATTGATGAGGGGCATATCGAACCGGTACCATCGTATTTGCGGAGTAGTAATTATCAGGGGGCGGAGCGATTGGGGTTGGGTAAGGGATACCAGTATCCTCATGATTTTGAGGACGGGGTTGTGGCTCAGGAGTTGTGGTCGGAAGGGGCCACATTTTATGCGCCGAAAGATAGGGGGAGGGAAACCGAACTTAAACACCGGCTTGATCAGTTACACCGTAAGAAGCAGGGGCTCCGGGGGCAAGTTAAATACTGAAATCCTCGTAATACACCTTGTCTTCTTCCACGCTGACGAAGACATCCCGCCCCGGGGTAAGCTGGCTCAAATCCATTAATTTTGGATCTACTGCGACTTCAAAAACCTCGCCCCATTCACTGGTCAACTCAACTCTGGCGTTCAACCCATGATTTCTTAGTCTTTTAATCACCGCACCAAACGGACGCGACCCCAATTCGTCGGGCGACAAATGAATCTTCATCGATGTGGGGCGAATATACGCACGAACCGCGTCACTTTGTCCCGTTGATTCCACTGTACCAAACCGGGCTTCGTGCTCTTCGACCCGGCCGTGGAACAAATTCACATTGCCAATGAATCGATAGACAAAGGCATTCGCCGGCTGATGGTAGACCTCTTCAGGGGTCCCTTCTTGCTCGATTTTTCCATCTCGCATCACGACAATTCGATCCGCGACTTCCATCGCTTCGTCGACATCATGGGTCACGAAAATACTCGTTATTCCTAAGGAATCGTGAAGATTACGGAGCCATTGCCGTAGCTCTTTTCGAATATTGGAATCCAATGCGCCAAACGGTTCGTCCAACAACAACACTTTGGGTTCCACAGCCAAGGCGCGGGCCAATGCCACCCGCTGACGTTGACCACCAGATAGCTGCGAGGGAAACCGATCCGCCAACCAATCCAACTGAACCAACCGCAATAATGTCATTACTTTTTCTTTGATCTCCGGGTTAGTTAGGCGGGTTTCTTTTGGCTTTACCCGAAGTCCAAATGCGACATTTTCAAACACACTCATGTGCCTAAATAGCGCGTAGTGTTGGAACACAAATCCGACGCCCCGCTCCCGCGTGCTTTGTTCCTGAATATTTTGGCCATTAAAATAAATGACTCCACAATCCGCCCCATCCAGGCCCGCAATCAGACGCAATAACGTCGTTTTTCCAGATCCGGATGGTCCCAGTAATGCGACAAATTGACCGGTAGGCACCGTCAATGAAATATCTTTTAACGCGGCAAACGTCCCAAATTGTTTCGATATATTCTTAATTTCAATACTCACTGTCCACCTACCTTCGATTCGATTCGATATTCTAAGTATCGTTTTAATAACAATGTAATAAGGGCAAACACCAGTAACACTGTCGCCACGGCAAACGCCGCTGAAAATTGATATTCGTTGTATAAAATTTCGATATGCAACGGAAGTGTATTCGTCATTCCGCGAATATGTCCCGATACCACAGATACCGCCCCAAACTCCCCTACCGCACGCCCCGCCGCCAATACCACACCGTACAAAATGCCCCACTTAATCTTGGGTACGGTGACTCGCCAAAAAATTTGCCACCCGTTTGCCCCCAACATGTACGCCGCTTCTTCTTCTTGATTTCCCTGCGATTGCATTAATGGAATCAATTCTCTGGCCACAAAGGGGAACGTGACAAAACAGGTCGCGAGGATAATTCCGGGGGTGGCAAATATGATCTTGATCCCATGGTCAATGAGCCACCGGCCCACAACCGATCGCCCGCCAAACATCAGGACAAAAATAAGACCGGAAATAACCGGCGACACCGTGAACGGCAAATCGATCAGAGTAATCAGAAGATTTTTTCCTTTAAAGGAGTAGTTGGTAATCATCCACGCGGCAGATAGTCCAAATATCGTATTTGACACGACCGCGACTCCCGCTACGATCAACGTAAGCTTCAAAGCGTCCAGTGCTTCAGGCTCGGTAATAGCGGCCCAATACGCATGCATCCCCTGTTGAAAGGCGGAGGCAATCACAACCAAAATCGGTAGAACCAAAAATATACTTAAAAATAGGATCGTAATCGCGATTAAGAGTCTGCGAATCATGGCTCCATCCCCAATCGACGGCGATGGAGCCATTGAATCCCATTCACAACGATCAGCAACACAAAGCTCAAAAGTAACATCGAAGAGGCAATCACCGTGGCGCCCAAATAATCGTATTGCTCTAATTTAGTAATAATTAATAGCGGCACAATCTCGGTCTTAAGGGGCATATTTCCCGAAATAAATACCACCGACCCGTACTCCCCAAGACACCGGGCAAATGCGAGCGTGGTTCCGGTCAATACCGCCGGTATCAATAACGGGAAAATAACTCGCGTGAACGTTTGAAATGGGGTAGCACCCAACGTCCGTGCCGCCTCTTCCAATTCTTTGTCGAAATCATCCAAGACGGGCTCAACCGTTCGGATGACAAACGGCATTCCGACAAACACCAATGCAATCGTAATTCCCCACCATGAATAATTGAGGGAAACGCCTAAAGGAATCAGAAATCGCCCGAGCCATCCCGATTGAGCAAATAGTGCCGTTAATGCAATCCCCGCCACCGCTGTAGGGAGTGCAAACGGGAGATCAATCAACGCATCCATGATCCGTTTCCCGGGGTAGGAATATCGGGAGTGCACCCAAGCGACCAAGGTTCCAAACACCCCATTAATTAACGCAGCAACGATCGAAGTGGATACCGTGACTCGAAACGCGGAAACGACCCGGGGATTCGTGAGAATCGCCACCAGCTCATGTCGGGTGACCGTCGCGGAGGTCAATACCATCACCGCGAGAGGGATCAACACCAGTACCGATAAGTACGTCAGGGTAATCCCGCTAGACAGGCCGAAGCCCGGCAACCGGAATCGAGAATTATTTCGCTTTGTTTTCAAAAACTTGATCAAAAATCCCACCATCACTAAAGTGCACTTTTTGCGCGTCGGCCCAATTTTTATGTAAGCTTGTGATCGTAACCAATTTTAGGTTGGGATACAATCGTGCATAGGATTTCAAGGCCGACGCTGAGCGTGGACGAAAATACGATCGCGCGATCAAATCCTGAGCCGGTTCGGAGTAGAGATACTTCAAATAGGCATCCGCAACCGCTGTGGTTTTATGTTTATCTGCCGTCACCTTAACCACCGCCACTGAGGGTTCCGCCAAAATACTCAAGGACGGGTACACCACCTCAAATTGATCCGGGGCTTCTTTTCGAGACACCAATAACGCTTCGTTTTCCCATGCAATAAGCACGTCACCCAACCCACGGCTCACAAACGTGGTGGTCGATCCCCGCGCACCGGAATCGAGTACAGGAACATTTTGAAATAGCGCTTTGATGAAGGTTTTCGACTTCTCTTTTGAGCCATACTTTTGATTGGCATACGCCCAAGCAGCGAGGTAATTCCACCGTGCGCCACCGGATGTTTTGGGGTTAGGGGTAATAACGCTGACGCCCGGTTTAACCAAGTCATCCCAATCCTTAATGTGCTTTGGGTTCCCTTTTCGGACCAAAAAGACGATCGTGGAAGTGTACGGCGCACTGTTTTGAGGCAGCTGTTTTTCCCAGTTGGCCGGCAATAACTTGGCATGTTCACGAATCGCATCCACATCGTAGGCCAGGGCCAAAGTCACGACATCCGCTTCGAGGCCATCGATTACGGCGCGGGCTTGCTTTCCGGATCCGCCATGACTTTGTTTAACAGTGACATCGTCTCCTGTTTTTTGTTTCCAATACGCCGCAAACTGCTTGTTATACTCTTGATAAAACTCTCGCGTTGGATCGTACGATACGTTGAGCAATTCGACTGATTTGGCGTGGATAGCGGTCGTTAGAACGACGGTACTTACAGCCAATAGTAATGATGATTTTATTATACGTTTCATTTTTGGACTCCTTTTTATATCGATATTTTGTTTTACCCCCTCTATCCGGTTGCCGGAGAGAGGGGGCTCCTCAATTTTCCCGGACGGGGAAATTGGGGGTGGGGGTGAGTTAGTACTTCACCTGAACCCTCAAATCAACATACGTATTATTGGATTGGAATCCATCAATCGTCGTGTTCCATACTCGCTCGACGTTCAAAAACCACTTCGTGCTATCACTCCAAATCCAGTTCACACCCGTCGTCGCCACTACCGATGACTTATATCCTGTTGCATACGTTGAAAATGATCCGCCATCAAACTGTGCTTCTTCTAATCGTGCTGCAAGCTGAAGCGCTCCCCACTGACCCTTTTCGGGGTTATACGCATTTTTGGGACCTACATATTTATAACCTGCATTTTCGCCCGTTAGATAATACTGAGCTTGAACCTGCCAGGCGCCATGAATGAGGGTCGCACTGCTACTTGCCTTGCTGACATCTTGTGCAGAGACGACATATTCACCCAATAGCCCAAAAGGTCCGGCGTAATAAGTGAATTGAGGTGCGATACGGTAGAAATTGCCGTTGGCGTAGGTCCCTGCTGCATAGGTAAATAACGTGGGGCGTCCGGAGCCTTTATATGTAGAAAGTTGCGACGTTGCAGATGTTCCCACCCGTTTTTCAGTACTGACGGCCAAACCGAGATCCAGACCCTTAAATCCATCGACATCCCGAAGCGGCTTCCCAATCGTGCGGACCACCAAGGATCGATAGGCGTCCGAATCCTTATCCGATGATCCGTAGTCCGTGGTACCCGTCAACACCGCCACCTGAGTCTCCCATCCCAACGGTGCGCCATAGAGCATGACCCCCGAATCGCGGTTGGGGGTAAAGTAAGTCGAATATCCAAAATCGATAAAGGTAACGTCCGTCGGCGCTTGGAGCAATTCAATCCCCACTGGCCCTTTATATTTCCCAAGACGAAGCTTCCACCCCGGAAGTACTGGCAAATCCGCATGGCCATCCAACAATTTGACGGTACCCCCAGCGTACTCGACGTGGATTCGGTATCCGATATTATCCGCTACCGTACCGATCAAATCCGTCCGAACACTGCGAAGCCCATACAATGAATCCGTATTGACGCCCGATTCCGCCAAAAGTGATTGGTCGAATTGAAAAAATCCGCCCAACTTCCAAGTAAAGGGACTCGATTTAACGACAGGTGCCACTGCAGTCACTGCCGCCGTTGGCTCGTCCGCGAAAATTGCCCCCGATGCCACAGAAATAATTGTGCCGGCTAACAACCCGACTATTTTTTTATTTTTTATCTTCATTATTACTACCTCTTCAGGGCTACCCCATAAAATTTAATACGACTCAACTCCGCAACATCGACAATCACATTCCATACGGACCATCACCCCTATCAATCTATATTATCTATCGAAAATATAGACTAATAAAAATAAAGGCAAGTCTTTTTTTAAAGAAACGCTACTTCAGCCGATTAACCGCCTCAATCGCGATCCTCGCCAAGATCTCCGCCCCCCCTCGAATCGCCGTACTATCGACGTAAAACTCGGGCGAATGCGCCGGAACCGCCCGACCTCCGGGTTCACAAACACCGATCCGGATAAAGGCCCCCGGAAGCGTCTGGAGATACACAGCAAAGTCTTCCGCCGCCATATTTGCGGTGGATAACCGAACACACTGAGCGGCGCCCACTTGGTCCGCGACGGCGGTTTCTACCCAATTAATATAGGGCGATTGATTTTCAATAGACGGCACCCCTCGGGTCCACTGAACCTCCGTCGCCACTCCGAACGATGTATCCGCCCCCGAAATAATCTGGCGAAACCGAGCCTCAATATCTTGCCGGGTTTTTTCCCGTAACGACCGAACCGTCCCTTTCATTTCTACAAATGGCGCAATCACGTTTGCGGCAGTTCCCCCTGAAATCGTCCCGATCGTGACCACCACCGGATCGGCGGGATCGGTAAATCGGGAGGCAATGGTCTGGAGCATCATAATAATATGTCCGGCTGCGACGATGGGATCCGCTCCTTGATGGGGACGTGCGCCATGGGCGGATCGCCCAACGACCCGCAAGACAAACCGATCCGAGGCCGCCGATATGGATCCCGGCTGCACCACCACCGTCCCAATGGGGAAATTCCGATCCACGTGCGCGCCGAAAATCGCCTGAACACCCGCCAGCGCCCCCGACGCAACGACCGCCGCTGCCCCTTGAATAATTTCTTCCGCCGGTTGAAAAACCAGCCGCACTGTACCGACTTTCAACTCTCGTTTAAGGAGAATCGCGGCCCCTAACATCCATGTCGTATGGATGTCATGGCCACACGCGTGCATCACCCCCGAAACCTGACTTTCGTACGGCAAACCGGTGGCCTCTTGAATAGGGAGGGCGTCCATATCCCCCCGCAAAGCGACCAAAGGACCCGGTATCCCTGACTCAATATCAGCAATCACCCCGGTCCCCTCCACGACCCGAAACGGAATCCCTTGGTTTTCCAAAAAGTTCTGGACGATTTGTGATGTATTGAACTCATGAAATGCCAATTCGGGCTGTCGATGAATGGACTCCCGAATCGCAATTAATCCATGAACATCGTCATTGTTTAACAACAGTGATGCCATTGTACCCAACTCCTTTTTTGGCTAGTCGGGATCCCCCAACTATTGATACTCTTTATACATGATTTTATCTGACGCCACATTACGACAAATGCTCGATTCCGGAGAACTGTCCGTCTCCCCACTCGCCGACAACGGAATTCAACCGGCGTCGATTGATTGCCGGCTCGGCGACCATTTCCTCATTGTGGATGAAACCGAGTCCGATGTGATTACCCTGGACCAAGCCATCCATTACAAAGAAGTCACGAGTGATTCAATAATTATCCCCCCCCACCAATTTTTACTGGCGACCACCTTGGAAACCATTAAACTACCGGCCGATTTATCGGCATTTGTTGAAGGTCGCAGCTCCATCGGGAGGATTGGATTATTTATTCAAAATGCGGGATGGGTCGACGCTGGATTCGAAGGAAAAATAACCCTTGAACTCTACAACGCCAATTCATTACCCATTCGTCTTGAGGCCGGACGCCGCATTTGCCAGTTGGTGTTTTGCAAAATGGATCGGTCCGCTGAAAAACCGTATTTGGGAAAATATCAGGGCCAAACAAAGGCTGTGGGTAGCCGCATCTTTTTGGACGAAGAACTGTGAACACCGTCCCGATTACCCGACCCTGCCCTTCCTGCCGACAGGCCACCGTTGTCGTTGAGCAAGATTGGATCCGTTGCCAGTCGGAGGACTGCAAATTTGCGCATCAATTCACCTGCCCGATCTGCGAGGGATCGTTGATCAATGCCAAAACCTCCGAAGATAGCTATGACCAATACCTCCATTGCGGGGGATGTTCCAATTTAATCGGACTAAAAAAAATAAAATATCTCGTCGATAACGGCATGCAGGTCGACGACCAAAATCGGTGCACCTTATGCAACGGCCCCACCGTGCACAAAGCCACAATGAATTTGGGTCACCGATGTTTCTTTTTCCCCAAATGTTCGGGGCAAACGGATTTATTTGGGGCTACCCGGGAATCGTTTATCTTTCTCGACTTTGAAACCACTGGGCTCGAGGCAGGTCGCGATTACATCATTGAAGTGGGCGCCGTCAAAATTGATGAAGAGGGCTATGAACACGCGTTCCAAGAGTTGATCAAACCGCCGACATCGATCTCCCCCAAAATCACACAAATTACCGGCATTACTAATGCAATGGTGGAAAATGCGTCGAACCTAAAGCCCGTCTTGGAACGCCTGGTAGCCTTTATGGGGAACGCCAAGCTGGTCATCCACAACGCCGATTTTGATATGATATGGCTGCTTACCGCCCTCATTCGTCACCAACTCACGCTGCCGACGAGTACGGTAACCTGCACGCTTCGTTGGGCGCGAGCGATGGCGGAGCCCGGCGCATCATTGGGCGCTTTGACCAAAAAATATGGCATCCGCCACGGCAATGCCCACCGAGCACTGGCCGATGCCTCGGCTACCAAAGAAATTTTCTTTGTTTTTGACCGCGCTGCCAAAGTGGCTCGCCCGAACATTGAGGTCAACGAATTCCGACGCCAGGCCGAAAAAATTGTCGAACGCTACGCAGGGTTTGTTCAGGCCTAAACCACTCAGAATGAAAATACGGTTATTGAGGGGGGACTCATCTCCTCCAGAGCCACCTTGGTGCGTTGGTAGGCCAAGCACTGTTCGGTTGTGTCGGTGTTGTCCTGTCGGTAGGTCTCGATGGCATTGCGGACATCCGAGGCATTTTTGACGCCACGATCGTAATCGGCCAACGTGGCCTTGAGAAAAATTTCCGTTCGAACTATCCGTTTTTTGGCCCGTTGTATCGATTGGTCCAGATACGCGAGTCTCTTTTGCGTGGTGTCAATTACGGTTTGGCGCTGTCTTTCTTGCTGTGCCAGCCATCGTTTTTGGGCCGTGATCTGGTGGTCCAGAGCGGCTTGGTTGTTTGCGATATGCATGTCTGCGAACACCGGTATCTGCATGCGAAGTCCGGCAGCCAGATTAAACCGGTCAATGGTGTAGGTCCCATAGCTGCTGTAGGCATCGATGCTAGGCAGACTTTGGTGTGAAAGCTGGCTTTTTTCGCCCATGAGGATGGCGATCTCGGTGCGTAACTTGTCCAGATCAGGGTGATGTTCCGCTGTGCGTGAGGTCGGTTCTAATGGCGTTTCATCCGGGTCGGGGATGTGGGACTCTTCGACCCAGATATCGGGAGCAGCTCCCAAGCGGGTTGCCAAGGCCATGCTGCGCTCTTTTTTATCCTGTTTGAGTGCTTGGATTTTCTCTGAAACGAGGTCGTCCTGACGTTCAAATTCCAAGACATCGGTGGGGGTGGTGAGCCCCCTGGATAGCCGGTACTTGGCGGCTTTTGTGGCCTGCCGTATGCGATGACGGCTGTCTTCATAATGACGGAGGGTTTCGGAGATCGCAACAATCTGCCAGTAGGCATCTTGTGCAGCGGCCAATTCAGAGAGATAGACCTGATACACATCGGTGTGGCGTTGCTGGACTTGCTGGTTTCTGAGCGTTTCTTCGAGGACATCACGTCCGCCGCGATAGAGATTTACCGAAACATCGAAGGCCGCATAAGGGGGCTTTTCCCTTTTGGTTTCTTCGCCGTATTCACCCCCAAGACTGAGCGACATGTGCGGCCAAAAAGACCTCTCCAAATAACCAGTTTTGGACTGGGCGGCATCCCGATAGGCCATGTGGCTTTGGACGCTGCCATTTTTTGTGAGAATCTGTGTGGGGAGATCTGTGTATCTGACTACGGTTGTGGCTGCCGCGTGGATATACGCGGCAGAGATCAGAATAATAGCCAGTCCCATGAAAATTCTCATGGGCTTAATCTAAATGATCAAAAGCAATCATAATATCGTGATTGCCTTCACGAAGAATGACGTCGATATTAAAGGGCTTACGGGTAACAGGGGGTAGCTTGCCTACAAACGCATTGTCTTTTTGCTGTAATTTAAACGGCGTTTTTGCCCATTTTTTATTCTTTTTGAATTCGAGAGTGCCAGTTGCTGTAGTATCGAATTTTTCTAGATCAATCAGTTTCATCTGGGTGTCATAGATGTAAATACGAATCGTACCGTTTTGGGACCGTGTTAATTCCCCTTTATAAATCATCTTTGCTTTTCGTCCAAGAGGGACCTCTTTGGCCAATATCGCCGGCGCTATAGCCCCGCCATATTTGGCGGTATCGCTCAATTTTGGGCCGTGACCTTCATCGTGGGCCATGCTCGGGGTGATGAAGCCAATAGCCAGTAGTAGTGCAGTTAAAATGGTTTTCATATCCAATCTCCTTCTGTTCTTGCGTTTTCGGTTTTTTGTATGCGTTTCGCGGTGGCCTTGCGTCCAAAGTTGTAAAACAACGTTGGGGTGACCACCAAGTCCAATAAGGTCGAGGAAATCAATCCGCCCACGATGACCACGGCAACGGGATAGAGAATCTCTTTTCCCGGTTGGCCTGCGGACATGAGGAGGGGGATCAGGGCAAATGCTGCGGTCAATGCGGTCATCAAGACGGGAATCAGTCGTTCTGCAGAGCCACGCAAGACCATTTCTTTTGAGAACGCTTCGTCTTCATGTTCTGCGAGGTGCAGATAATGGCTGATCATCATAATACCGTTGCGACTCGCAATCCCACAAAGGGTGATAAATGCGATGAGCGTGGCCACCGACAATTCGCGCTGGGTGAGGTAGATAGCGACGATGCTGCCGATCAGTGCCAGTGGGACATTGAGCATGATTTGTGTGACCAGGACCATCGATCTGAACTGGCTATACAATAGCCCAACAATCCCAAGTAACGCGAGAATGCCAACGCCTAAAATAAGTCGAGAGGCCCGTTGTTGGCTTTCGAATTGGCCTTCCAGTGCGATGGAATAGCCCTGTGGAAGGGGGATTGTTGCCAGCTTTTCTTGGATATCTGCAACGGTGCTGCTGAGATCACGGCCTTGGGTATTGGCGGAAATGATCAAGCGGCGCTGCATGTTTTCGCGGTTGACCATGTTGGGGCCTTGGCTTTCGTAAATGTCCGCAATGTCCGCCAGTCGAACGATTTCCCCGTTGGGCATGGTTTTGATCATCATTGTTTCCAGACGCTCAGGACTTTTTTTGGAGGCATCGTCCAGTTTCATGACAATGGGGAAAAAGCGTTGGTTCTCGATGAATTGACCGACATTTTCACCGTTTAAAGTCCTGTCTAAATCTTGGCTGAGCTTGCCGGGGCTGATGGCTTTTCGCGCAGCGGCCTCGCGGTCAATCTCAATTTTGAGCTGGGGAATAGGGACCACGGGTTCTAGATTTAAATCGACAATGCCGGGAATCGCCTGCATCAGTGACTCGACCTGAACGCCAAGGCGTCGCAACTCTGTGAGATCAGGGCCAAATATTTTAACGGCGATCTGTGCCCGTACCCCAGACAAGAGATGGTCGAGTCGGTGACTGATAGGCTGTCCGATATTGATATAGACATCGCCCACCGCTTCTATTTTTTCACGGATCTCTTGTAAAACGACATGCTTTTTTCGGCCACCTTCTTTGAAATCCACGTCGATCTCGCTCCAATGAACGCCTTCGGCGTGTTCGTCCATTTCCGCGCGACCGGTGCGTCGTACAGTGGATTTGACTTCGGGTACCGAGAGAATGGCTTTTTCGATGTCGGTGCCCAATTTGTCAGAGGCGGCGAGACTGATACCCGGTGTTGCGGCGATGCCTATTGTGGCCGTTCCTTCATTGAACGGCGGCAAAAAGTTGTGTCCCATGAGTGGCAACAGCGACAAACTCACTGCGAGAAGAATCGAGCAAAATGCAATCACTTTGTACGGATGTCCCAATGTTTTGAGCAAGATACGGCGTTGGGTATTTTTGAGGGCGTGGATAAATCGGCTGTCATGCGCTTTTTGGAGAAAGGTTTCTTTATTGAGCAAAAAAGAACAAAGCACCGGCGTCACCGTCAAGGACACAACAAGGGATGCCAGCAATGAAATGATATAGGCCAATCCCAAAGGGGCAAAGAGACGTCCTTCGATCCCGCTCAAAAAAAACAGAGGAAGAAAGACCAAGACAACCGTCATCGTGGAGAAAATAATGGCGTTTCGCACTTCGGAAGAGGCCTCGAAAATAACGCGGAGTCGACCTTTCGGTGACCCTGCCGCGTGGTTTTCGCGCAATCGTCGAAAGACATTTTCCACATCCACGATGGCATCATCGACCAGTTCTCCCATAGCGATGGCAAAGCCGCCCAAGGTCATGGTATTGATCCCCAGCCCCAATACGTGGAACACAATGGCCGAAATGAGTAGGGATAGCGGAATCGTGATCAGGGTGATCGCGGTGGTCCGGACATTGAGCAAAAAGAGAAACAACACAATCCCGACAATAATGGTGCCGTCACGTAAGGCTTCCACAACATTGCGGTTGGAGGCTTCGATGAAGTTAGCTTGTTTGAACAGGTCGGATTCGATCGTGACGCCTTTGGGGAGGCTAGGGGCTATGTCTTGTAGGGTTTTTTCTATGGCCTTGGTGAGAGCGATAGTGTCGGTTTGGGGTTGTTTTTGTACCGTCATGAGAATGGCCGGTTGGCCATTGATACTGCTTTTTCCCCGTTTTGTTTTGGCGCCTATTGCGACTTTGGCCACGTCTTTGACCAAAACGGCTTTCCCGAGATGCAAACCTACTACGGAGTTTTCGATTTCAGACAGACTGTTGACCCTGCCTAGTGGCCGGATGAGAAATTCTTTGCCATCGATGTCCATAAATCCACCGGTGGTATTTTCGCTGATTTCAGAGAGGGCATTCTGAAACGCTTCTAGCGAAATACCTCTTTGTTGAAGCTGATCGGCGGATACCAGGACTTGATATTCTTTGACATCGCCACCCATGACGATGATTTGGCTGATGCCAGGAAGGGCTAATAGACGTGGTTTGAGGGCCCAGTCGGCCATGGTACGGAGCTCTGATTGGGATATCGCGTCGTTCTCTGAGACCAGCCCGATGAATTGAATTTCCCCCATGATGGAACTCACAGGGCTGACGATGGGGGCTATCCCTGCGGGGAGGTCTGCGGCAACGCGTTGGAGTCGTTCGAAGATAAATTGACGGTTGCGATAGACATCGCTGTTCCAGTCAAATTCGACATAAATTACCGATATACCAACGCCACTAGAGGATCGAATACGTATGGCACCAGGCAGTCCACTCATGGCGGACTCGATCGGTAGGGTGACCAAGGTTTCGACTTCTTCGGGTGCGAGGCCATGGGACTCTGTCAAAATGGTGACAGTGGGCCTATTGAGATCTGGAAAAACATCGACGGGTAACTGGGCGCCAACCCATAGTCCATACGCCATCATGGCACATGCAACGAGGAGGACGGGCCAACGGTTTTGCAATGAAAACCGAATCAATCTGTTGAGCATCGTTCTTTGCCTACTTAAAAAAAGCCGAACAACTCAGTTGTTCGGCGTATATAGTTCGGGGAAGTTTGGGGTCAGGGGTTCTCTACTGTTTTGCTTGTTGCTGCTGTTGCTGCTGAAGCATTTGGCCTAAGGCTTGTTGGTTTTGTTCTTGCTCCAACTGCTTTCGCATATTGTCTTGCATTGATTTAAGAGAATTTTCCCAGAACGACCCTCCCATGATTTGCCGAGTTCGCTCTACTGCATCTACATCTTCTGACATCACAGAACCTCCTTTGATCAGTAATGATCCCTTATATTATCGACAGGTTTTAGATTTCTTACACATCGAAATATCGTGATATACTTTTGGAATGTCCCGACACCCTCGCATCTCCCATTCACTGCGTCTTGGAACGACTTTCGATATCGAAATTCATGACCTGGGTCACAGCGGTGAAGGCGTCGGACGGATCGATGGAATACCGATATTTGTGCCCGGCGGACTGATTGGCGAATTAATTACAGTTACGATTGACGCGGTGTTTCCTAACTATTGTCGGGGATCCGTACTCTCGATTTTGCAGAAAAGCCCTTACCGAGTTGCCCCCCCCTGCCCCGTCTATGGCATCTGTGGGGGATGCCAGCTTCAACACTTGGGGTACCCTCAACAATTGGAATGGAAACGGGATCGGGTTCGCAATGCCCTGTGTAATATAGGAAAACTCCCGTCGGTAGAGGTGCGTCCCGTAATTGGGTTGGATGACCCGTTTCAGTATCGCAATAAAGTATTAGTCCCCCTGGCAAAAGACCCCGATGGGAACACCGTCGCAGGATTTTTTAAGCCAGGGTCTCATGATGTGGTGCCCATGAATGGCTGCTTGATTCAGGATTTTCGGTTTAATTCAGTGATTGAAACAGTACTGTCGTTCCTCGATCATCATCATGTGTCCGTGTACGACGAACGCACGCATACGGGTATTGCACGGTCGATCTTGGCACGGGCTTCGGAGACGGAGCTGGGGGTCTACCTAATTATTAATGCTGAACAGTTGCCTTTTTCGGATGAATTTATCGCCGCATTACGGGGTATCCCTGAAATTTCGGGCATTGGAATCATTGTGAATAAAGAGCGGACCAACGTCCCGGTAACAGATCATCACCACTGCCTATTTGGGAATCTGGATGTAACGTCTCGGTTTGGGACACTCGCACTCACATCCCCAGCCCATCGTTTCTTTCAGGTGAATTATCGCCAAACGGAGACCTTATTGAAGACAGTCAAACGTGCGATTACCGGGTTCTATCCGGTAGTGTTTGATTTATATTGTGGCGTGGGGACGCTGGGACTGTCGATTGCCGCCCAATGTGGACAGCTATTCGGCAACGAGATCTCAGCGGTTGCCACTGAATATGCGCAAAAAAATGCGGTTCAAAATGGATTTTCTAATTGCACATTTGTTCATGGAGATGCGGCCACCGTGACCGGACAATGGACTGCAGAGGGGTTGCATCCTGACCTAGTGATTGTGGATCCGCCCCGGAAAGGGTGCAGCCTGGAGATGATCCAATTGTTGGTCCACCTTAAACCTCGGGAGATTATCTATGTGTCGTGCGACCCGGCAACCTTGGCGAGGGATCTTAGAATGCTAGCGGTGACCTATACCGTGGATTGGATCCAACCCATTGATATGTTTCCACAGACAGCCCATGTTGAGTCGGTGGCTTTTTTGAGTTTTTTTAAATTAGGATCTATAGATCATGAATCGTAATAGTCACGTCATCTCTGTAGCGCGTTTGAGGATTTTTCGCTGCGGAGGCTAGATCAATAGACAGAACGTAGGCCCTGTGGTTGGTGGCTTGGGTGACGTTGGTGCCAAAAATCAATTTTACATCTTCTTTGAGAGACACATGCTGAAGAGGCGCAGGCTCTGCGGTGCCCATTGTTGCGTTAAATGGTTGAACATCAAGCGCCGTGGAAACAGTGTAAGCAACACTGTCTTCCGCATTTGTTTCTGAGATAAGAAAGCCTTGGTTTGCACTGGAGAAATTGACATAAAATCCTCTGGGGCTATTGTTGCTAAGTTTGAATTTCACAATTTGAATGCCTTGATTTGCGCGAAGGGTTTCTCCAGGAATCCCAGCTTTGAGACCTAGGTCTTCGACGAGAATATCATTTATGGGTGATACGTGGCCTGAAATCGTCAGTGATTCGTTGTTTGATGCAGAAATGGCATGTATTCCTAGCATTAGATACAAGAACATAAACAAAATAAACGTTTTAGACATTAATGGCTCCCTTTGACTTTATTTCATCTTCCGCTACCTGTTATCGGTAAAATAAAAATAAAATTGCAGACTTTATTTTCTCCCGTCCCACATTAGCGCAGGAAGTGCGCTCATAAAATCGGATACACCGACTTTTGTAAGGGGCTGGAAGGAGCTCAACGCCGAGGATTTGCCTCGTATTGTCTTCTTAAGAAGTCTACCTGGCTTCCGTATTCGGGATACATCATGAGCAAATTCCTCGCTTCCCGTTCGGCATCGTCTGGATGATGACCTGAAAAAAGTGCACCCACTAGCATTAGTTTCAACGTGGCATTGTAAGGATAATGCTCAATTCCTTGATGAACGTAGTTAAGTGCATTAGCCACATCTCCACGGATCAATAGTACCCGGGCCAAATTACAATAGGCCAACTCATACTGGCTCGATTCGATGGCCTTAATATAGAGTCCCTCAGCTTTAACCAGATCCCCACGTCCCTCATAGATCGCGCCCAAATTATTTAGCGCGGTTCCATAGCCTAACGGTTGATTCGGTGATGTATCGATGGCCGCCTCGAATTCAATTTTCGCACCAGAGAGTTCGTTTTTTCGAAAAAGTTCAACCCCGAGATTATTATGTAGAAGAAAACTTTTAGGCTCAAATGCGACGTCATGGCGATAGAGCTGAATGGGGTCTCGCCAGTCCTCATTACGGACAACGGTTAAACTCCAATATACAGCGATACCACAGATCAATCCGGTAGTGACCCATAGTTTTGATTTCGATTGGATGTCCAAAACAGATAGGACTGCAACCCAAAATCCCAATTCTGCCATGGTTGCCCAATGCTCTCTTACTGTAGATGCCAATGGGACTAACTGAAGTACAGGTCCAAGACAGACCATGATCCAGACCATCCAGAATACGGTTTTGGCACGGGACAGTGAGTATTTCCAAATCACAAAACCGGCGAAGGCAATGAATGGCATCCCCACCCAGAGGTACGGGTTCAACCAGCTGGTTTCGACGTAGTGATATTCCATATGGAGCGGATAAGGCAGAATAAATAACCGAAAATAGGTCACTACGCAATAGGGAATGGTTTTAATGCGGGTCATAAGATCGGCATTGGCAATCCAGGATAAAATAGTATTTCCATCGGACGCGAGAAAATAGGCGCGAAGGCCGGAATAGAAAATAGACGATGCAGCAAGGAGTCCTGCCGATATTTTTTGTGTTTTGTTTAAATTACCAAATACGGGAAATACGATTAGACCGGCGAGCATTACGCCCAGCGGAACTGAATTTTCCTTGGTGAGCAACGCTACCCAATACAGTCCCAATGAAATGGGAATGATCCAAGCCCGTCGAAATGTGGTCACCGTAAATAACCAAAATACGGATAAGCAAAGTAGCAGATACATAACATCTCCGCGCCCACTAATATACGACACTGATTCGGTATTCAGTGGGTGGACCGCAAAAATAGCTGAAACACCGCCGGATACCCACGATGAATACCCCAAGCGACGCAGAAGAATAAATAAGACCAAAACGGTTATCCCATGAAGTATGAGGTTGGTGAGATGAAATCCGGTTGGATCTAACCCCCAAATCGAATAATCAACGGCGTAAGATAACGTTTGGAATGGGCGGTAAAAATCAGATGCATTGAGCCGTCCCCCAAATGGGGATGTGGTCAATATTGCCGGGATGTTATCGAGGCTGCGAATCAGCCCGTTCCCTGCCACCATGACCTCATCATCCCAAATAAATTTACCATCTAAGACGTTGATATACGCAGATGTGGCCAATAATACCAGCGCCACAAGGATTACAAACGGACTTTGAATCCAACTACGCAAAGAGTACACGAGTTTATCCATCATTAATGAGGGGAGGCAGACGCCCGATTGTGGAGAGGCATATGCCCCTTATTAATGCCCTGTCCGGCAAGGGCTTTTATAGCAGATCTATTATTTAATATACCCGCTGTTATTGCCGATCCCAGAAGATCCTCGGTTGAGGCATAGCCTGCAATAGAACGGGTCGATAGAAATTCAAAATCAGAAAATGTTGGGACAATGGCGGTTTTGGGAATCGTTATCTGAACACTCCCGGCAAGGCCGTCGGCGGTTTTTCGCCATAAAACGATGGGTTTACAGTGGCCGTTATCTAAAACAGACTGGTATGCGGCGTATGTAAAATAAGAAGGGTCTACTCCTCCTGCTAATAAAACTGGATCCACTCCATTAAAAAATCCTTTATTATTCGTGATCGCTCGCTTCGTAAAGCACTCGGCAAAACGGTATGCCAACATAAATTGACTGACCTCGGCGTTGCTATCAATCTTAATAGAGACGGTTGCATCTATCTCAAAATGGGCCACTTGTTCCGTCACGACCACATTACATTCGGACTCCTTAGCGGCATTTGCTGCGGCGGCACCGATTGAGGGCTCTTCAACCGCATAAGGAAGATGCCGAATTTCCCCATTAATTCTGACATTGGGGATTACCCCAATCGGAAGTCCGGAAACAACGGCCACTCCCGCAAATGGTAATGGATTGTTGATCCCGTTAAAGTCGGTGATAGGGCGACCTAAAATAGCAAGCCGCTGTTCAACTGTTTTATCTCTCAATTTTACAGAATTTTGAGGAATTTCCGACCTGCCCGGCCACCAAGAACTGTGTATGGAGGGCATCGTGACGGGAGAAATGACATGCGCTAAACCCGTTAACATAGCCGTAGATCCAAACATCATACCCAATTGACGAGCGGAAGGATTTCCTAAACGAATTAACTCTGAATGAGTCGCCGGAAACTGATGCACCCTCCCTACCGTTCCATATCCAACAGGAAGGGTGAGCCGTGCCAGCCAATGCAATTTTTCATCCTTGATCTGAATTCCAGAATGTCCCGAAAACCATAATGCCAACGCCGCATCTTGTGCTCGCCAATCTCCGCTCATGCCCATCGTCAAGCGTGACATCGTTCGTGCGATAACACTATTGGTAGTTGGGTTCGAGCTTATTTTTGAATCAAGATCTTTATAAAGCTGTTTGTCTAACGCAGCCTCTACAGTCACCGTTCTTAAACTACCGTCGTTAGAAAGAATTCGAACATGGGTTTTCCAGTCTTCCGATAACTGGGCTTGGATTAGCGGGGCCAACCCTTCTGCTACGGTATTAATCATGTTGGGTCCCATGGCATCCAAAACATCGATCGTAAATTGAAGAACCGCCATGCCTGGTTCGATTGAAATCAAGTCCAAATCTCGGACGCCCCCTCCCCGACCCACTTGGCGTGGGATAAATCCATTTGCTGCATCAATTAACGACGATTTATTCGATAAAATTGCCAGTCGGGAACCTTCGAAATTGGATTGGGTCATTGAGACCAATTGAATTTGTCCCGTCATGAGCGAGTCCGTAGCGGTCCCGGTTACGCTAATTGTTTGAGCCAATGTGGAGACATCGCGCGCCCGCGCTATGTCTTGAAGCGAATGAACCGGGATCGAAATCTGTGTGATATTGGAATTTAAATTGACCTGAAGAGGGGCTGTATAAAATCGCCCTACACCGATTACATTTTCAATGAGACGGTCAGCTGAAGCCACAGTTAAGACGGAGGAACGAGGTGACGGCGGGACACTAGATGATTGTCGTCCCACCCATAAATTAATTTTTCCAGACCGACTGAGCCCACAACATCTACTCAACGGTATTCGCATAAAATTTACCATGCCCACTTAAAAATGAATGGCGCGATTACCAGTGGCGGCCAATGCCGCTTCTTTTAACGTTTCAGAAAAAGTAGGATGGGCGTGGCTGATAATCCCGATATCTTCAGCCGACGCGCGATATTCAAATGCAACCACCGCCTCTCCGATCAAATCAGCAACCCGCGGTCCGATCATATGAATCCCTAAAACTTCGTCGCTGGTTTGATCAGCCAGTACCTTGATAAATCCGTCGGACTCTTCAGCGGCACGGGCGCGCCCGGATGCTTTGAACGGAGCCGATCCTTTTTTGTATGCGATGCCAGCGGCTTTAAGTTCTTCTTCGGTTTTGCCAACGGAGGCCACTTCGGGCCAGGTGTACACTACCCCCGGAATCGCATTGTAATTGATATGGGGTTTCTGTCCGGCAATTAACTCTACACAAGCGACGCCCTCTTCGGAGGCCTTATGGGCAAGCATTGCCCCTTTGACGACATCCCCAATCGCATAAACCGTTGGAATATTGGTTTGATAATGGCTATTGATCTCGATTCGTCCTCGGGAATCAACGGCGATACCGACTTTATCCAAGCCGAGACCTTGCGTATAGGCCACCCGACCAATGGCGACCAATACGTAGTCTGCCTCCATTGAAATGGGCTCACCTTTTTTATTTTCTGCGATAAGCGTTACCGATTTTTTCCCTGACGTTGCGCCGGTGACTTTGGTTCCAAAATGAAATGTCATGCCCAACGAACGCAACGTTTTTTCAAGTGCACGACCCAATTCTCGATCCATTGTTGGGATTAAACCATCCATAAATTCAACAGTGGTCACTTGGGTACCGAGTCGAGCGTAAATAGATCCCATCTCAACCCCGATGACGCCCCCACCAACGATCACCATTGATTTTGGAATTTCAGAAAGTTCTAACGCTTCCTCAGACGAAATAATTCGCTGGCCATCAAAGGGGACTGACGATAGCTGTGCGACGGCGGATCCCGTTGCGATAATAATATTTTTACCCCCAATTTGGGTCTTTTCAGTTCCATTTGTAATTTCGACAACCGTCCCAGATACTAATGATCCGACGCCGTTGATCCTGGTAATTTTATTTTTTTGCATTAAAAAATCGATACCCTTGGTGGTGGAAATTACCACATCCCGCTTGCGTTGAATCATTTGATTCCAATTGGCTTTGGGCTCGGATATTTCAATGCCATGCACTTTAAATTTAGTCTTCGCCTGATGAAATAATTCCGTTGAATCAAGAAGTGCTTTAGACGGAATACACCCTACATTAAGGCAAGTGCCACCCAAGGTATTTCTGGATTCGACAATCGCCGTTTTCAAACCCAATTGGGACCCACGAACCGCAGCCACATACCCAGCGGGCCCCCCACCAATGACAACTAAATCAAATGAATCCATAGTGTCGCCCCTACATCCCAACCAACAGACGGGTTGGATCTTCTAGTTGTTCTTTGATGCGCACCAAGAATCGAACGGCTTCTGATCCATCGATAATTCGGTGATCGTAAGTGACCGCTAAATACATGATCGGACGTGCCACAATTTCTCCATTGACGACGACTGCCCGTTGAACAATGTTGTGCATTCCTAGAATCGCGCTTTGAGGACGATTAATAATCGGCGTGGACAGCATCGATCCAAATGTTCCCCCATTTGTAATCGTGAAAGTGCCGCCTTCCATCTCCTGAATAGTTAACTTACCGGCCTGTGCCCGCTTTGCAAAGTCAACGATGGCTGATTCGATTTGATGGAAACCCAATTGATCCGCATTTCGGATAACCGGAACAACGAGTCCCTTGGCGGTTGATACGGCGACACCCACATCACAGTAGTCGTGAAAGATAATTTCTTCCCCATCGACATACGCATTGAGTGCAGGAAATTCCATCAAGGCGTTGCATGCCGCTTTCGTAAAGAAGGACATAAAGCCAAGTCCGACTTGGTACTTTTCTTTAAACGCGTCTTTATACTTCTTTCGAATGTCCATCACTGCGGACATATCCACTTCGTTGAATGTAGTGAGGGATGCCGTAGTTTGTTGAGATTCGATCAGTCGGTTCATTATTGTTTTGCGGAGACGGGTCATTTTTTCCCGGCGTTCGGGTCTAAAGCCAGGCGCTACCAACGGTTGATTTGGTGAGACTGTTGGGGCTGGAGCTACAGGAGCCGGTGCCGGTGAACTTTGGACATCGTGCTTGGTCACTCGGCCATCTTTACCCGTTCCTTGCGTAATCGATGCGCCCGTTTCAGCAATTAGCTTAGCCGCCGCAGGCGATGCGTGACCCTGGGCGTAACTGTTACCATTTGAAACGGCAGCTGGAATCACAACTGCTGTCGGCGCGTTAACCGGATTTGCCGCTGCAACAGGTTTCGCATCAGATGCCGTAATAAAGCCAACGGAGTCCCCCACTTTTACAGTTCCACCATCCACGGAGATGGTTAATATTCCATCGATTTCGGCGGTGAGATCCAATGTCGCTTTTTCTGTTTCAAGTTCGCAAATCGGTTCATCCCGATTGACGTAGTCGCCATTCCCTTTGTACCAATTTACAATATCCGCTTCTTTAACGGACTCGCCTGCTGCGGGGACGATAATGTCTTTTTTCATTGTCATGCCTTTCTTAACCCAATACCTGATCGATTATTGCTGCCTGCATTTTTTCATAGAGCTTATGGCTACCCGTTGCTGGGCTAGCGGCATCGGGACGGGATATGACACGGAGGTTCCAGTCTTGAAGTACCCTTAGAATATAGAACCACGCCCCCTGATTGCCCGGTTCTTCCTGTGCCCATACCCAGTCTTTAACGTGGGCGTATCGTTTGCGTAATGCGGCCATTGCGCCTTTAGGTAACGGATATATCTGCTCGAGCCGAATCAATGCGATATCGGTGCGCCCGGCGGCGTCTCTTTTTTCAAGGATGTCGTAATACACTTTACCCGAACAAAGGACGACCCGATTTACATTTTTAGGAGTGACCGATGCGTCATCAATAATCTCTTGAAATTCGCCTTTTTCTAATTCGGACACCGCGGAGACTACCTTCGCATGCCGAAACAAGCTCTTCGGTGACATCACGACTAAGGGTTTTCGAAATGGACTTTTAATTTGCCGACGAAGCAAATGAAAAAAATTGGCGGGGGTTGTGATATTGGTTACAAACATATTCTCTTGGGCGCAAAGTTGTAAGAACCGTTCAAGGCGAGCGCTGCTGTGCTCGGGGCCCTGGCCTTCTTGTCCATGAGGCAGCAACAGAACCAGTCCACAGAACCGATCCCATTTCACTTCGCCAGATGACAAAAATTGGTCAATTAAAATTTGAGCGCCATTAGCAAAATCCCCAAATTGGGCTTCCCAAATAACCAACGAATTCGGGCTGGCCAAGGAATATCCGTATTCAAATGCCATGATTCCGTACTCAGACAAAATGGAGTTGTAAACGTTAAAGCTGGAGTGAGGGCCACTCAAATGTTTAAGGGGTGTGAACGTTTCCTCCGTCTCAGCGTCTTTGATGACCGCATGACGATGAGAAAATGTACCTCGTTGTGCATCCTGTCCTGACAATCTGACGGGATGACCTTCGGTCAACAATGTCCCGTAGGCGAGTAATTCGGCGGTCGCCCAATCTACTTTATGCTCTTGAGTATAGTTTTTCTTACGCCCTTCCAACAACTTTTGCATTTTGGAATACAGGTTAAAGTCGGCGGGTTCTGAATAGAGCGTCTCAGCAACACTGTCTAAAATTTCTTTTTTTACTCCAGTGTGAGGGGATTTCTCAAAGTCAGATCCGTCAGCCAGCCTCAATCCGTTCCACACCCCTTGAAACGCAGCGTCAGCCGCTTTCGCCGGTTGAGACTTGGAAATATCTAACCGCGCTTGCAATAACGCATCGAATGCTTTGGCATCGGCAGTGGCGGTAGATTCTGAAATGACGGATTTATTGAGAAGTGAATCTAAATATAGTTTGTAGATATTGGGATGGGACTGAATCATTTTGTAGAGTACGGGTTGGGTAAAGCGCGGTTCGTCGCCTTCGTTATGGCCATATCGGCGGTAGCCTAAAATGTCGACATAAACGTCAATACCAAATTCTTGTCGGATATCAAATGCGAGTTGGGTGGCATATACGACGGCTTCGGGATCATCCGCGTTGACATGAAACACCGGTGATTCGGTAATTTTTGCGATGTCGGTACAATATACGCTGGTTCGACCCTCATTAAAATTCGTCGTAAATCCAACTTGATTGTTGAGAACAATATGAACGGCCCCTCCCGTATTATACCCTTCGACACCGGACATATTTGATATTTCGTAGTTAATCCCTTGGCCGGAAATAGCGGCGTCACCATGGATGATAAGGGGGATTATTTTTCGGCTATCCCCGTCGTAACGGTCCAATTTTTTGGCATAACAAATCCCTTGTAAAACGGCGCCAATGGTTTCCAAGTGGGACGGATTGAATAACATACTCAGATGGATATTATTACCTTCAGCGGTGGTGATATCGGCAGATTTACCCAAATGGTATTTGACGTCGCCACCGCGTTCGAACGCGTCAGGAACGTTTTCTTCAAATTCCGAAAACACGTTTTCGTAAGGTTTTTGGAAGACGTTGACCAACACATTAAGCCGACCACGATGGGCCATGCCTAATACCACTTCTTCAACGCCGTTATTTGCCGCGTTTCGAATGGCTAAATCGAGTGCAGGTATAAAAGATTCAAGCCCTTCTAACGAAAATCGTTTTTTACCCACAAATTTGGTGTGGAGAAAGTTTTCAAATGACACCGCCTGATAGAGTCGGTGAAGAATATCTTGCTGTTTGGGTTCGGGATAGACAGGCGCATTGGAATTAGGTTCCATCCGCCGTTGCATATACTCCCTCAATTTTTCGTTGCGACAGTACATATATTCAACGCCGATAGACGCACAATAGGTTCGATTAAGATGCGACAATATCGAGCGAAGAGTGGTTTTTCCTAAACCCAATTCGTCGCCGGCATTAAATTCACTGTCTAAATCGATGTCATTCAACCCGAAGTACGCCAACTCCAGATCGACTTTGTGAGATCTTCGTGGCCGAATGGGGTTGGTGTGCGCAATTAAATGACCTCGGGACCGGTAAGCGTCAATTAATTTAGAAACGGCAACTTCGTTAATCGATTGTGGCGAAGTGCCCTCTGGATTTTGAATGAGAGAGAAGTCATATCCCTCAAAAAAACGATTCCAATATGGGTCTACTGAAGCGGGATCATCCTTATAACGTGTGTATAGGTCTTCAACAAAAGCGGGGTTGGCATTGTTGAGGTAGGTGTATTTATCCATGGTTGAAAACTCCGAAGGGGTCATTTGAATTGTTCAAGAGGCCAAATTGGCCGCATTTGAAGCGCGGCGTAGTATACTAAACTCGGGGGAGCGTTTCCAGTCCGCCCCGAAATTATTTTATGACTGCACTAAAAAATATCTGATAAAATCTTTGAAAGGATTTCGGCCATCAAGTCTATTTCTTCTTTTGAGACCACCAATGATGGCATAAACCGAATGATGTTAGGTTGAGGCGCATTGAGTAATAATCCGCGCTCCATTGCCACAGACACGATGGTGCTTGCGTCATCTGAATTGAGTATTAGCGCCTGAAGCAACCCCATTCCGCGGGTTCCACTTAATCCAAATCGATCGGACATTGTTTGTAAGGTTTGGACCAAATAAATAGACATTGCGTGGGACAATTCTAGAAATTTAGGGTCAGCCACTGTTTTTAACACACCGACACCCACCGCTGTCATCAATGGATTTCCATTGTAGGTCCCCCCTTGGTCTCCCGGCGCGAATACGGCAACGGATTCCGATGCGACTAATGCGGCTAACGGGACGCCCCCGCCGAGGCCCTTACCGAGGGTGAAGATGTCAGGTTGAATACCGTATCGTTGAAAACAAAACAATGGGCCGGTTCGTCCAACGCCAGTTTGGACCTCGTCAATAATTAACAACAATGACCGACTTTTAGCCAACTGTTGCAACTGATCAATGAACTCGGGGTCGGCGGGAATGACGCCACCCTCACCCTGTACAAGTTCCAGCATGATCGCGACACATTGATCTGTAATGACGGATTCTACCGCTTCAATTCGGTTGAATGGAACTTTGATAAAACCAGGTACTTTGGGCTCAAATAACGTGGTCCACTGGGCCTTTCCTGATGCTGACATGGTCGCCAACGTTCGCCCGTGAAAACTGTTGTCAAAAGTAATGATTTGAAACGCCCCATTTTTATGAATTTGACCCCATTTTCTGGCAAGTTTGATGGCCCCTTCATTGGCTTCTGCTCCGGTATTACAAAAAAATACACGGTCCAATTCTGAATAATGGGTAATTAAATTCGCCAATTCAAGCATGCCCACATTGTAAAATGCGGGGCTTGGATTAATGAGTAGTCGGGATTGACGCGCCAATGCATCCACCACGACAGGTGCACAGTGCCCGAGACAATTAACGGCCCAACCCTGAACAAAATCGAGGTACCGTTTGCCATTTGAATCGACAAGCCATGACCCCTCACCAGAAACCATGATCATTGGGGGGCGGACAGCGGTTTGCATAACGGACCGAGGACTGAGTTCTTCCACTGTTTTTACCTCATTTATAAGTTAGACGATGATTGATCTGATGTTAGATAATATCAAGATCTAGTTGAGAGACGAAGTCCTAGTCAGTTTTTTTTTGATTTGTTCGCCTGACAAGACGTATTCATTTACTACTTGCGTATTTCTTCCGAGTAGAAAGGCCAGTCCCAACCGGAAAAATGATATCGCCTGTTCAAGAATTTCTATTGAATTTATCTTTCCAATTCAGACAAAGTTTCGTTTAGTCGGTACAAATTTAGAAAGGCGATGCTCAACCGAAGCTTATTTATTTTTGCTTCTTCTCGACTAGAATTTTTAACAATACCAGCTTCTACTTCCGGATTAATCACCTTCAAGTATTCACAATTATATTCTGGGCTACTTGGAAATTCAGGTAGAGGAGCAAGCCCATTTGTGTGTAAAATATTGGAAGAGCTTGTGGATACTATTTTTTGGGGCATGGGCATGATTACCCTACCAATGCCCCTTGAATGTGGGGAAGTCAGCTAGAACAGTACCGCGATTTGAACGGTAGATGCTTTGACGTAATCCGTCATCTCAGTCTGTGTTCCCCGAACGGTTTGCGTCGAATACTTAAACAACGAAACGCTTGCGCCGACAAGGAAATTCTTACTCGCCGCATACTCAAAGAAAACGTAAGGCTTTACCCTAAGTGCACTTTCGATTGCAACTCCACCCAACGTTCCAAACGTAGTTCCAATGGAAACGCCATATCCGACTGCTAAATTCGAGGTTAACGGAAAATTTCGGCGCCCAAAAATAGTCGGCGAAAATGAGCTCGAATTACCCGACTGGGTGTAACCTATGTTACCAATACCGAATGTATATTCGTGATTTTGCGTGTAATAGGCCAAATCAACCGTATCGCTGATCTGAACTGCATAACCACTTTTATGCAGTTCACTAAATTTACTTTGGTCAAAGCCAAAAGCCGTTGAATCTTGGGCACAAAGACAACTCCCGCTTAACGCAACCGCAACCCCCATTGCTACCATCCAATTTGATTTGTTGGACATATGAATACCATCTCCCTTAAATTATTCCACCCAGTACAAAATGTATTATGAAACCAAACTACGTCAACTGAAACTTCGTCTCTCGACGAGATTTTGATATTATCAAACACCGGCGAAATCATCGCCCAAGAAAATGTCTTAACTTTTCTCGCCCGCGGAGCCCTATTCTCTTGCACTTCGAGATTGAACGCGGGAGCTCGGCGACTGTACTGGCATCACAATCACAACTCAACTTCTCCCGACAGAAAACCTGGGGTATGATGGAGATATTATGATTCACAATTCTAAACTTGAACCCGTTATGGCGGGTGCGGCTGCGCTTTTTAACTATTTTATATTTAGCAATGTGGGATACGCTGTTTTAGCACTTTCCAGCACTTTATTTCAGGTCAAAATCCCTCTAATTGCAGTTAAGGTACTACCAATAGTGGCCATACTTACTGCGGTATATTTTCAATTTAGGCAACTTCGAAATGAGCGAGATGATCGGCAGCGTCCGCTTTTTTTGAAGTTAACGCCCGGCGAAATTATGGTGGGATTCAAACAACGCTCCGAAGGAAAAGAATGGGCACCTGCACTTAAAGGCCATAAGGTGTGGTGGTTGATTTTGAGTGTGATCAACTTCTTTGTTATTGGTGGGTATTGGCATTTTTTGGCGAACGGATACATCTATACTTGGGTTGAGCTGATTCTTCGATTGGTGATTTGTTTTCTGTTTTTTGGTGCAATGATTACCATCGGAAATGGGAGAATTACGGCCTTTTTGGGAATACTAATCGTCATTAGTTTGGACTATTTCTTGACGCCGTATTTGTATAGTCAGGCGGCCGTCCACGCCAATAGCTATTTTAATTTACCCGCTTTAGTTCAGGTTAAGTCAGCGATCTGGGCATCGTTGAACTCAATGGGGCTGATCTACTATCTGTATCATCAGAATCCCGAGCAACTCAAGAGAATGTTTACCCCGTTCTTTCAGGGAAGCAAAAAGTAAAGATTTTTTACCGTTAAACTGAAGCGAATTCCGCAATTTCGCGGATGACCCTGGGAGTTCCTTCGGCGACCAAGAGTGTTACAAAATGACTGCCCACTATGGCGCCGTCCGCATAGGTAAGCACTGATTTGACGTGGCTCGTTTTACTGATTCCAAATCCCACAGCGACAGGAATGTTCCGTATTTTTTTTATTTTTGCGACAAACTCGGGAAGATCGGCCGGCATAGTATCCCGAGTCCCAGTCGTACCTGTCGTCGAGATTAAATATAAAAAACCGTCAGTCGCGTTTACAATCCGTTCAAGGCGTGAGGGACTACATAGCGGGGATACCAAGAACACCATCGCCACCCTTGCCTTGCGGCTTGCGGCCAAATAGTCACCGGCTTCTTCTATCGGTAAGTCTGGAATGACGACGCCATTCAACCCAGAGGCCTTAGCGTCATTAAAAAATTCATTGATGCCATACGAGATAATTAAATTGACCGACAACATAAATACAATCGGTTTCGAATAATCCTGTTTTACCCTTTGAACCATCCCAAAACCAGCGGAAATTGTCGGAGACTCTCCGCTGGAAAGTGCCCGCAAATGAGAGGCTTGGATCACGGGGCCGTCAGCAATTGGATCTGAAAATGGGATTCCCACCTCGACGATTCCGGCACCGTTATCAAACGCCCCCCGGACCAAGGTTTCAGTTTCTGAAATGGATGGATCCCCAAGTGTAAAATAGGGAATTAATAGCTTGGAGGTATTAAACCAGTTAAAGGCCATTTTCCATCAATGTCCCAATGTCTTTGTCACCTCGACCTGATACGTTGAGAACCACAATGTCATCGGACTTGAAAGACATTGTCTTGAGAACAGCGATCGCATGGGAAGTTTCCAATGCGGGGATGATCCCCTCAGTTTGTGACAGCCACCGACACGCGGCCAGTGCCTCGATATCAGTCGCCGTTTCCAGCCGAAGGCGGCCGCTATCCTTGAGGTGGCTTAATTCTGGGCCCACACCGGGGTAATCGAGTCCCGCCGATATGGAATGCGCCAATTGAATTTGCCCGAATGAATCTTGTAGCAAATAGGACCGCGACCCGTGAAGCACGCCAGGAGTCCCCCGATTGAGCGCTGCCGAATGTTCACCTGAGTCTAACCCGTGACCCGCAGCTTCGACGGCGACTAAGTTAACGGACGATGTCTTAACAAACGCATGGAAAATACCCATTGCGTTAGAGCCCCCTCCCACGCATGCAATCACATAATCAGGGAGCCGTCCTTCGGCCACTTGAATCTGCTTTTTGGACTCACGTCCGATGATCGATTGAAAGTCTCTGACTATCGTCGGATATGGATGGGGACCCACCACTGACCCAATGATGTAGTGGGTATGAGTGCCATTGGCCAGCCAGTCCCGAATCGCTTCAGTGGTGGCGTCTTTTAATGTCCGGCTACCCGATGTCACGGGCACAACCGTCGCACCCAGAAGTTTCATTCGATAAACGTTAAGTGATTGTCGCTTAATATCTTCTTCACCCATGTATACGACGCATTCCATGCCCATCAGGGCACAGGCGGTTGCCGTTGCGACGCCATGTTGACCCGCCCCGGTCTCAGCGATAATACGGCGCTTCCCCATCGACTGCGCGAGCAACGCCTGCCCAATGGCATTATTAATTTTGTGAGCCCCCGTATGATTGAGATCTTCTCTTTTTAAGTAGATCTTTGCCCCTATCTCGGCGCTAATACGCTCCGCAAAAAATAGTGGAGTAGGACGCCCTACATAGTCTTTTAATAACTTAGAATACTGCGCTTTGAATTCTGGGGTAGAGGCGACAGTCCGATACGTGGCTTCGAGAGATTCGAGCGCAGAAAAAAGCGTATCGGGAACATATCGCCCCCCAAAATGTCCGAAGTGAGACCGCGTCATTACCCTTTAACAGTTTCCTCTTGTGGAGTTGCTGAATCGTCAGTTCGGCCTAATGCCTTAATGCTCAACCCGATTCGTTGTTCTTCAGGGATCAATTTGATGATTTTCACCTTAACCGTGTCACCGGGCTTCACAACATCTTCTACTTTTTCAACGTGGTGATTTGACAACTCAGAAATATGAATAAGACCTTCGAGATTTTCTTCGAGTCTAACAAATGCACCGAACGTCACTACTCGACTGACTTCGCCGGTTGCAATTTGACCGATTTGATATTTTTCAGCCACATTGACCCATGGATCTGGTTCCAATTGCTTCATGCCCAATGAAATCTTTTGATTTTCACGGTCAACGCCTAGAACGAACACCTTCGTTTCTTGACCTGACTTAAGTACCTCTGACGGATGACCTACTCGTGACCATGAAATTTCGGAAATGTGAACCAATCCCTCAATGCCACCCAAGTCGACGAAAACACCAAAATCTTTGATGCTCGTCACTTTTCCGCTACGAACTTGACCAATTTCAATACCGTCAATGAGACGTGCGGTGGCTTCTCTACTCATCCGGGGCTTACCCACCTTATGAGAGAAAATAACTTTCCGTCGCTTACGATCAACTTGAATGACGACGACATCAAGAACCTGGCCGACAAAACCGTCTAATGAAACTTCTGTTTCTTTAATGACTTGAGATGCCGGAATAAATCCTTTGATCCCGTTGAAAGAAACAACCAATCCGCCTTCAACCTTAGAAACGACTCGAACCGCAACCGTGTCTTTTGTTTTTGACAATCGTGACAAGGTATTCCACGCCAACTCATATTCCGCACGACGCCGCGACAGAACGGTATAGCCTTCTTTGCTTTCTAGCTTAAGAATCATAACATTGACTTCGTCGCCAGCTTTTACAAGCTCTTCAGGAGCATCTTCAGCATCAAAACTGAACTCAGAATTGGCGATAAATCCTTCGGATTTATGACTAATATCAACTAACACTCCGCCCTTTTCTACACGACGAACGATTCCCTTGATGATATCCCCATCTTGATAATCGAGGATCATCCGTTCCATTTCTTCGGCAAATGTTCCATCGTGCACTACGGCAGAGTCGGAATTTCGTGCGGGTGCACCGGAGTCCTTCATCAGACTTTTTTCAAATTCTGATATCTCCCCTATTTTAGTGGGCTTTAAATCCACAGGCATGTTTCGCTCAACCGCTACTGCTGTATTAAATTCGGTATTGTCCTTAAACTCACCGATTCGTGTACCTTCCGACATGACAATTCCTCCTAATAAGTTACGACAATACTAATCCATCACTACGCTAAAAAAAAAATATTATCTAAGTCGTATAATTGTATATGAAATGAAATGGGTTGTACATTAAGGATTCGGTGATTGCGATTCGGTATTGAGGCCTGTAAGATCACTCAATGACAGCTATTTGGGAACCTCCAAGCAGAGGGAATCCCATCTTTTATTTACCCAATACCGACGGCTCAAACGCAGTGCCGGCGTCGCTTGACTTGGTGTCTATTTGGGAGATCGGACCATTGGATGGATCTGTAGCGGCTTTGGCTGCTTCGTTATACGTGTTGACACTCGGGGTCGGCGATCTCATCCGTCAAGGTCAAGGAAACCTTCAGATTTTTGAAAAAGAGACGGCTCAGGACTATGTGACTAATGTCGACCTTGGTGTCGAGTGGATTATTAGAGAATGGTTCCGTCGGTTTCGACCCAACGACCGAATTGTCGGCGAAGAAGGTGATCGTGACTCATTTTTGTTTGACGATATTGTTTGGTTTATTGACCCCATTGATGGCACCACTAATTTTATTGAAGGTAGTCCCAATGTGACCGTTCATATCGGGTCAATTTTTCGCGGTGATCCCTTTATATCGGTGGTCGGTTTACCTATCGCTCAACGGGCCGTGGTGAGTTTTGAATCGTCCGTTCTGGGTGAATACCCTATTTCACAGAAATTGGGTGGCCCGTTAATAATTGGAACAGAATATCGGAGTGACGGATCTCCTGAACATCATACGATGCATGCCATTGAAGGTCGATTTTCGGCCTCTACCTATCGGATCAAGTCGATTGGGATGAACGGACTTGGATTATTGTCGGGCACTACGGATGCCTTTTACAAACCCAAGGCGAAATATTGGGATGTGATTGCCCCATTGGGGTTAGTGGCCCAACTATGTCCTGGCCTTTACAAGATGTCGGTGACCTATCTATCAGAGAGTGGCGCCCCGATTAGTCGGCCCCTGTTTGGGTTTGATCCATCGATGGTGGCCTATATTAATTCTCGACATGAGACCAATTGTCGAATAGGTCTTGTTACCGTGGTGCCGATTGGAAATCCAGACCTTGAAACTGCGATTGTAGAGGAGGTTACCCGATGCATGTCCCTGTCCTGCTAAACGAAACTATTGCTTTGATGGAACTTTGTGACTCTGATTTGGTGCTCGATGGCACGGTGGGGTTTGGTGGGCATTCGAGCCATATTTTAGCCGCCAATCCAATCTTGAGACTAATTGGAATTGACCAGGATCCTGCGGCAATTGCACATTCCGCCACGGTATTGGGGGAACGCGCGACTCTGATCCAGGGTAACTTTTCAAATACGAAAAAACTATTAACACCGCTGGGGGTTCAATCCGTCACCAAAATTTTAATCGACCTTGGAATTTCGTCGTATCAACTGGACAGCGCGGGTCGTGGATTTTCATTTATGAACGACGAACCTTTGGATATGCAAATGAATCCGAATGGCGGACGGTCCGCGGCTCAGTGGCTGAATACGGCCCCAGAAAAAGTATTGTCCGACGCGTTTTATAATTGGGGCGACTTGATTCACAATCGAAATTTGGTTCAAGGAATTATCCAATCGCGACGTAAGTCCCCGTTGAAAACGACGGGTGAATTGGTGATGCTGGTTAAAAAATCGTATTTTTTTGGATCCCGTCCCAAAATGATGAAAACGATGTCGCAGGTATTTCAGGCCATTCGAATTGCGGTGAATGACGAACTCGGAGTGATCCAACGGTTCTTGAATGATGAACTTTCCATTATGTCGATGGGTGGGCGAATTGCAATTATTTCCTTTCATTCCGGTGAAGATCGGTTGATCAAACAGTTTTTCAAAGCGCACACCGATCAGTTTCGTCCCATTAACAAAAAGGTCGTGACTGCTGAACAAGACGAAATTCGTCAAAATTCCCGATCCAAACCCGCTAAATTGCGAGTGTATGAACGGATTGGATAGGGCGCTCAACTCAATCATTGACCACGAACTTCAAGCGAAATGGATGTCGGGGTCACCAAAGCAAACCCTACTGGAACAATTGTTTACGACTCAGGTCGAAAATGGGGTGATGCCCAGGGCACAGATCGAGGGAATTTCGACGATGGAACCCTATCAGGGTGACGGAATTCATTTTTGTCTGCAGCGTAACTACGGGCGAGTAACCCGGGGGGTATCTGAGCAGGTCCACCCGAATCCTACCTATACGATTCCGTTTCGAGGAGGGATGCCCTGTTTTTGTTGCCCTGAGGTGATTTCGTACCAATGGCCTAAGGAGCGGGGGGTCTACATTGAGGTGGGTGGGTTGCCATTGGTGATATTGCCGAATATTTCACCGATTTTTGTTCCTCATTTTACGGCCATATCACCGGAACATCGTCCCCAACGCATGGACTGCAACGTAGCAGTCGGGCTTGCGGCACTGGTTCCAGGCGCGTGGGTCATTCAAAACGGGCAGGATGCAGGCGCAACCAACCCCTGGCATTACCATCTTCAACTTTTTTTTGCTGACACGCTACCCATTGCGGTCTGCCCGATAAAAAATAAGGGCGACGGGGTGGAAATACTGGACCACCCTACCCTCGTTATCCGTCTTCAAGCGCATGAACAGGCTGGGTTTGAGACACGCTTAGCTGCATTGGTGGCCCGGTATCTCGGTCTTGGGGACACACGGAGGGTTAATTTAATTGTTCGAGAGGAGCCCGATCAATGGGTCGGATATATCGTGCTTCGTGATACACGGTTCAGAACGGATTTGTACCGGTCAGGTCAGCCGGGGTATGCCGAGCCCGCAGGGATTATATCCGCTGTTGATGATGCGTCGTATGACATTTGGGCCTTAGAAAATGTCCAGCGATACCATCGCCTCATGACCGATATACGGCCAATAGATTCGGAAACGGACCTTTTTATTCAGGCGCTTTTGGCATCGTAACAGGAATCTTTACGACGAGGAATTCGTCTGGTTTGAGCAAGGCCACCCCAATTGAAATGACGAGGCCATCCCCCTCCGGTTCACATAATAGCGAATACGACGCTTTGTTGGATGATCCGGCAAACGCCCCACGAGTATAGAGTTCCAGAAAAAAGGGCTCGATGACCGCTATAACGTCGTCCTCAACCCCAGAATAATAGGCAATTAATCCCAATGGCTGCACCGCATCAAGGATGCTGTTTTTAATAAAAAACAAGGTGCGTCGAACCGGAATATATTTCCAATATCCATTAAGCGAGTCCATTCCGACGCCGGTGGTATTTCCCCAAACGACAGTCCCGATACTTTTGAAGGTCCGGATACAATTGATTCCACGATTGTTAAGGCGAAGGGTTTCGGGGTTGCTCAACGTCGTTACTGGGGAGTGGATTCCGTCGACGTGAGCATTGGCACCGGAAGGACTTATCCAGACACCAAACGATTGATCCAGGCGATTAAAAATTCCAGCAACCGAATAGGAGGCTCCGATCGTTTCGCCATCCACTTGAAGTGCCGGATAGTACATGGCGACATGTCGTTTATGAAGTTCGGGATGGGCAGTAAACCAATCGTGAACTTGATCAATGGGCAGTTCGGGTGGGTTGAGTAACAAAATCGCATCCCGTTGATCGCAGTAGGCTTGGAGTGCGGTAAACCAGTGGGTGTCTTGTAACGAAAGTTGGGGACTCAGCATCATAAAATCAAACGACGAGATTGGGTTGAGTCCGGCCAAAATGCGCTCAGATAACCCAATACCGTCAGACAACGGATCCCGGTGGATTAAGGTATTTAACTCCGATGCGCCTGTATTAAATGTAATGAGATGTTGTCCGCCATTGGTAAAAAAAAGACGAACGGCGAGTTGGTCGAGCGTCGAAGCGCTGGGGTAACGAGCTAAAAATTCATCCACCGTGGAAATCCAGTCGGATCGAGTGGTTGTCCCATCGAAATGCCCGAGGAGAACAGTGACGCTGGTCAATATCGGATTGACGACGGATAAGGGGTTGGGTTGGAAATTTGACATATCTTGTTTAAACCAAAGTTGATGGGGGTTGTCTAGGTGGGATTAATAAGTTGATTTGTTATTGAGGCGTTTTTTTATATATAGTGATCCTCTCTACCCCTTACTGAGAATAAGAAGGATCACGACGATGCGATTAATTGACTTAAAAAATGAACGACTTGGAATTTGTGTATCGGGCGGATTGGATAGCAAGACCGTCGCAAAACGACTTAAAGAAGCCGGTGCGGATGTGCTGTGTTTTACAGCGGATTTGGGACAACCTGATGAAACGGATATCAACAATATTCGTGAAAAAATGGCACCTTGCGGTGTTGAAACCGTCATTGTCGATCTAAAAAAAGAAATTGCGGAAGAAGCCCTTCGAACAGTGAAGGCTCAGGCCACTTATGATGGGGGCTATTGGAACTCGACCGGTTTAGGGCGTGCCGTCACCGTTAAAGGTCTCATTGGCGAAATGAAAAAACGGGGAGTGACTACCCTAGTCCATGGGGCCACGGGTCGAGGAAACGATCAGATGCGGTTTGAGCGATACACCAATGTCTTGGCACCCGAAATGAAAGTGTATGCCCCGTGGCGAGACCCTGAATTATTGGAACAGTTCCCTGGACGGACGCAAATGGCCGAGTATTTACATCAATTTGGAATTACGGCGACAGTGGGTGGGAAGAAAAAATATTCGACCGACGCGAATCTTGCGGGCCTCAGTCACGAGGCGGAAGACCTCGAAAGTTTGGAAACCCCCGTTACTATTGTTGAACCGATCATGGGTGTATGGCCTCAAACGGCACCCGATCACATCGAAGAAGTCACGATTCGATTTGAACGTGGGCGACCGATTGAGATCAACGGTGAGGTCTTGTCTGCGGTGGCAATGCTACAAACGGCAAATTCAATCGGTGGGCGCAACGGTATTTGGATGAAAAATGCCTTGGAAAATCGTATTGTCGGGACCAAAAGTAGAGGTGTATATGAGGCCCCAGGGATGGAACTTTTGGGGTTTGCATTGCGGCAGGTGTATCAGGCGGTGTTGGATAAAAAGGCCAACAAGTTATTTAACCATCTGTCCCAGATCATTTCGGAGCAAATTTACGAAGGCCGATATTTTGACCCCGTGACCCGTGCCGCTCAAGTCGCAATTGATGCCCTTGCACACCCTGCATCGGGTCTGGTTAAGCTGGGATTATATAAAGGAAATATGTACTTTTATTCGATGACCGACTGTCCCGGGTCGCTGTATAACGAAGCCGATTCGTCGATGGAAGCAAGCGATGGACTCAATCCCGTCAACTCCCAAGGATACGCAGAGATTCAAAAAATTGAAGCGGTGGCGATGGCCAAGGCCGGGCAAATTATGGTGACTTTTTAAGTCGCCTGAAATGAATCTTACGGTAGTGAGTCTGCCCAAGGCATTTCGTGACATTTACGGTGTCATTCAGACCAACGCTATTCGGAGTTGGTCCCGCCTATCGGGAGGGTCAGTGATTCTATTTGGAGATGAAGAGGGAACTGCGGAAATCGTGCACTCAATTCCTAACGCAACGCATTGTTCGACTGTAGAGCGCAATCGATTTGGGACCCCGTTAATCAACTATTTATTTTCTCAAAGCAGCGTAATGGCAGACACGGATTGGATGGCCTACGCCAATTGCGACATTATTTTACCCCCGGATTTGCCTGCGTTGGTTGATCGAATTGCATCCCAGATCCATGGACCATTTGTACTCGCGGGACGCCGTTGGAATATCAATATGGATGAATTAATTGATTTTGAAGATCCAAAATGGTTTGAAAAGTTGGATGGGCGGTTTAAAGATGACCGTACTCTGTATGGCACCGCCGGTATGGATTTATTCGTATTTCCACCGCATTTTTATGACGACATGCCCCCCTTCCCCATCGGATGGCCTGGGGCAAAATACGATAACTGGTTGGTTTGGTACGCCTGTCATCGGCAGATCCCCATCGTCGACATTACAGATGCCACGACCATTTACCATCAGAATCACCCCTTGGGTGGCGGAGCAGTTCATCCTGAAAAGTGGAAAGAACATCGCATTAGCCTAAAGTTGCTGGGTGGGTATGGGCGAAGTTACGATATTCGGGACACGACCCATATTGCATTGGCCAATGGCACCGTTATTCGCCGAGCATGGTCCGTCAAAATGATTCCGGTCAAACTCAAACGGTGGGTACAGATTCTTCGGGATGCGGTGATATTGAGATGACAATGGCCCCACGGTCCGAGAAAGTAGTATTGCTTCATACAGTGATTTCTCCGTACAAGGTGACTCTGTTTAATCAGTTGTCGCACTGGTTTCCAAACCTTCATGTTATGTACTACTCGGTCACTGAAAAAATGCGATCTTGGACGGTGGATCGGGGGGATTTGACCCATCATTATTCACTTCTGAACGAGGGGAACCTGGAAGATCATTCGTGGATTTGGATTGCGATTCAAGTGTGGAGGGAGCTCGATCGATTAAATCCTGATTTATTGATCGTGTCGGAATATATTTATTTGCCCTATTGGTCGGGATTAATATGGGCAGTGGTTCATCGTAAAAAACGACTATTTTTTTCCGAAAGTACCGAGGCGGATCGTCCGAGACCGTGGTGGAAAGAAATCGTCAAACGATGGTTTGTTCGCCGGTTTGATGCGGGCATTTCACAGGGGTCTCAAAGCAAAGCGTATATGGCGGTACTGGGAATGCCAGAAGATAGAATTACGGTAAAAGGCTATTCCACCGACAACCACTTTTATGCCAGAGGTGCCGCTACCGCGCGTGCCAATCGGGTTGAATTAAGTACCCAGTGGGGTGTTTCTGAATTCAACATTCTATTTGTGGGTCGGTTTGCACCAGAAAAAAATTTAATGGCGTTGATTGTCGCCTATGAACAATTGGTGAATCGGCATCCTAACTTGGGACTGGTCATGGTCGGTGATGGCCCCCTTCAAGATGAATTTCGGAATGAATTGGCGATGCGTCATTTGGATCGAGCCGTTGTGATTCCGTTTTTGCAAAAACAAGATGTACCAACGATCTACGGCCTGGCGGACGTGTTCGTGTTGCCTAGTATTTCAGAACCTTGGGGGTTGGTGGTGAATGAGGCTATGGCGGCGGGGTTGCCCGTGGTAGTTTCGTCCAAGGCCGGGAGCGCCCACGACCTGGTTCGACATGGTCTCAACGGGTACGTCGTCGACCCCATGAATGTTGGGGAAATTGTGGATGCGATTGATCGATTGGTGTCGGACACCGACCTTCGGCGGCGAATGGGTGCGGCAGCGATAGTGTCAGTGGCTGACTTTACATCCGAAAAATCAGCAGAGCGTATGGCGGTGGCAATGGCAGGTTGCATTGATCTATAAGGGATTTTCGGTTTTTGTCGGGCTGTTGAGCTTACCCGTTGAATGGGTCATCTCTCGGCTGCCTGCCCCACGATCAGGACGGCACATGGTTGTTCGTATGGATCAAATCGGTGATTTCCTTTTGTCCAGGGGGTTTCTTGCGGCAATGATCACGAGATATCCGGACACGGTTCTTGTCGTGAATATGTCTGTCAAATCAGTGGCCGTGATATGTTTTCCATCGACCGATGTGGTCGCTGTAGATATCAAAAAATTTAGACTCAATGGGGTGTATCGAATCCGTATGTTGATGCACCTACGCCGACTCGGCGTCGCGTGTGTGGTTCATCCAGTCTATTCTCGGCATCATTTTATTGTGGACACCGACGCGATGGTCAGGGCCAGCGGAGCCCCTCGGAAGATTGGATTTCAGGGGGAACGTTTGTATGGAATCCGACGATGGATCGGATGGGTCACTGCGAAATGTTACACCGATTTAATTGAGACCAAGGCCATCCATGACACGGATAAATATTTAGATTTATCTCGACTTTTGGGGATAGAGTGTTTGCCGTTATATCGCGTTCAAGTACCCGATACTGAATTCGAGTTTTCTTCGCCTTACGTCGTTATTTTTCCTGCGGCGAATACCTGTCAACGCCAATGGCCAGTGTCCGAATGGATTTTAACTTTGCGAGAGATTCAAAATTTGCAACTTACCCTGGTGATTTGTGGCGATAAACCATCCCCTGTCATCGATGCCATCCGACGCGAGGGGCTTGTTAATCTAGTAGATATGGTGAGTAAAACGTCCGTTATCGAACTATTAAGCCTTCTTAAAGGAGCTCAGTGGTGTGTGGGTGTGGACGGTGGGGGGATTCATTTGGCGGCCACGGTGGGGATCAGGACACTTGCAATTGTCGGTGGCGGACATTGGGGACGGTTTTTGCCATATCCTCCAGATGCCCAATTTGCACCCGTGGCGTTGGGGTATCCGATGTCGTGTTTTGGATGCCGTTGGAAGTGTATCTATCCCAACGAAACCCACGTACCCTGTATTTCCAATATTTCCCACGTGGATGTGATCACTGTACTTAATAATTGGAGGAATGAATCATGATGATGTCTAGATATGCTGCGTTGCTGACCGACTATTGTTTACGAGTCGTGCCGGGAGAACGGGTATTGATTCGCTCGACGCCATTGGCGCTGCCATTGGTTGAAGCGGTCCATGCGGCGGTAATCCAGAATGGCGGGATCCCTGTGGTTCAACTTTCAACCAGTCAGCTCGACAAACAAACCATTGAATCCGATCGACCCGAGGTGTGGCTGACGTCAAGCCAATTTTATAGAACAGCTGTTGATCAATTTCAATGTATTTTGACAATTTCGGCGCCCGAAAATTCAAGAACATTGGCCTCATCGGATCCGGCCATTTTGAGTCGCCACTCCCTGGCTCAAGGGGATGTTAAGAAACGATTTATGGCACGTTCAGGGACAGGCGAACTTAAATGGTGCCTTTGTCTCTACCCTACCCCATCGCTGGCCCAAGATGCGCAAATGGGGACCGCCGAATTTGAAACGTTTGTCTTTGATGCATGTGGATTATTTGAGATGGACCCGGTTGGCTATTGGCTCGGCGTCAGTCGCTCCCAACAAGTTATCGTGGATCAGCTAAACCAATCCAAACAGATCCGCTACGCATCCGATGACATGGACATCTCATTTTCAGTGGATGGCCGCAGGTGGATTAACTCGGATGGCCGCCGAAATATGCCCTCAGGGGAAGTATTTACATCCCCAGTGGAATCATCGGTAAACGGGCATATTCGATTTAATTTCCCTGTGATTTATCAGGGAATTGAAATGACCAATACCCGATTCGAAGTGGTCGACGGAAAAATCGAAAAATGGTCGGCAACGTCGGGCCAAACGGCGTTGGACGGGCTGATGGCCCAACCGGGTGCAAGGTACTTTGGGGAAGTGGCCATTGGGACTAATACCAAAATCCAACGACATATCAAAAATATTTTGTTTGATGAAAAAATTGGGGGAACGATTCACATGGCGATTGGGGCATCTTATCCCGAAACGGGGGGTAAAAATGAGTCTCCGATTCATTTGGATTTTATTGCCGAAATGCGGATCTCAGGACAAATCTACGCCGATGGGACATTGATCTATGAAAAAGGCCAGTTTTTAGCGCCGTTTTGCCTGGACCGGGGTTAGGAAAAGACGATAAACTAAGCTCAATATTTGTTCCACAGCGTCGGAGGATTTTTATGGGAATCATGTCAGGTAAAAAAGGAATTATTTTCGGAGTAAGCAACAAACGTGGAATCGCATATGCCATTGCCGAAAAACTGCATCAAGAAGGCGCAGAAATCGCGTTTACGTATGCGGGAGAGATTATGAAGGATCGGGTTGAACCGATTTCAAAAGAGATGAACTCCAAGATGTGTGTGTCCTGCGATGTGTCTAACGATCACGAAATCAAGGCTGCTTTTGATGAATTTAAAGCGGTGTATGGAACATTGGATTTTGTGGTTCATGCGGTGGCCTTCGCGAATCGTGAAGACCTTACCGGAAAATTTTCAAACACCACGATTGAAGGTTGGAACTTGGCACTGGGAATCAGTGCCTACTCGATTGTTCCGATGGCACGCTATGCCCAACCGTTGATGACCGACGGTGGAAGCATTGTGGCGTTGTCGTATTTGGGTGGAGAGCGATCGGTACCGAATTACAACGTGATGGGCGTGGCCAAAGCCGCCTTAGAAGCATCGGTTCGTTACTTGGCCGCTGAAATGGGCCCGTCGGGAATTCGAGTCAATTCATTGTCAGCGGGTCCGATCAAGACCTTAGCTGCGAAAGGGATTAGCGGATTTGATATTTTGCTCAAGGTCAATGCGGCCAGAGCGCCAATGAAACGAAATATCACCTTGGCTGAAGTGGGTAACTCTGGTCTTTATTTATGCTCCGACTTGTCGTCGGGCGTTACGGGGGAAACCCATCACGTTGATTGTGGCTACCATTCGGTGGCGACGACTCGGGCGGATGCCCTAATTGTTGGGATTGACCCAGACAGCACTCCCGAGTAACCCATTGCCACCACGGATTCGCAAGGTTGCGAGTCGCCTGATGAGGGTATCCATTCAGGCGGTAGGGGATTTTTATAGCGGGCGGTATATGTTTTTGGCGGCGGCCGTGTCGTTTTATACTGTACTTGCGGTTGTACCCCTCCTGATTGTAATTGCGTCCGTTGCCTCATTTATGCCGTTTCAGAGTATCGACTGGACCCGCCTGATTCATGCGGCGATTCCCAGTTTATTATTAGATAACGATACCGTAGTCGGGTTTCTCACGATGAACCGAGGAGCGTATGGAATTTCTGGATTTGCGATCGCCTACATTCTAAGCCAAGGACTGTTTCGCTCGTTGGATCAGGCGTTGTTTGTAATCTTCGACAAGAAGCCTCGGAAATTTAGGGAGTATATTCGGTTACAGCTGATTATCTTTCCGTTTTTTATATTGGGGATGATCACGGCGTATATGATTGCCACGAGCCTCTCCGAAATTTTGAATAAGCTACTGCTTCTTCCATTTTTTTCAGAGGGGATCCCCTACTACCTCATTACCCTGTTTCACAAAACCACCAGCGTGTTTGGAATGGTGACAATTTTTTTATTTTTGTTGACCCTTTATCATATTCTCGCCCCACGTGTTAAAAATCGATTTGGGAATAGTTTGATTGTCGCTACCTTTATTTCGGTATTGTTTCTTTTGCTTCGCAAAGGGTTTGGCGTCTATTTTTCGTATATCTCAACTGCTGAAAATATTTACGGTGCGTTTAGCGGCGTATTCGGAATTTTGCTGTGGGTGTTGATGGGATACGCGCTTATTTTTTATGGGGCACGTGTTCTTTATTTATTGGAGCTAAACGGCATCCCGTTGAAGCAGAATCGCTTCTAAAGCGATTCTTGTACTCACTGTGGGGTCACTAGAAACGATCCGGTTTAACCAACGCACTAATTCAGGCACAGTGTCCGTCGCCGGGAGCTTCCGACATAGCCCGGGGAAGTTGCTATCATATATCCATGCGGTTGACGGTAAGCGGTTGTCCAATAAAAAGGTATGCCCGGGAGAGGTGTCTCGCCACACCGATATAAACAGCAATTCACGAACGGCTAAAAATTGATTGGTAAATTTCAACGCTTCCTTACAATCGATAGTAGAGGCAACAGTTTGAGCAGAAAAATCTCCCAGCGACTCCGGCATGGTGTGTGAACAGTACTGATGTTCATCTTGCAAACGATTGACGAGCCGTAGCTGGTCAGGACCCAAGACAGGGGCCAAACGATCGGGGTCAGGGAGTTGATCCACGAGTCCGAGAAAAATTGCCGCTGCGTATCCAAAACATTTTCTATCGAGTTTTAGCGAATCGTTGCGGTGGGGGATGGAACAGATCTTATATAAAATCATCGGGGATCCAGACATTGTATCGATTTCAAAGATATATTGAAACTCTGGCACGAAGACTTCCCAAGTAAGACTCCCCAAACTCTGTGAAATTTATTTTCAAAATTACACGACAATTTAAAGTACCCAATATATAGGAGTACAAAATAAAGAAATTTGAACTGGGGTGGGACCACTGTGAACATTCGTAATCAGCATAAGCAAGTCGCTGTGCCAAGTAAAAAAAGATTTTCGGAATTTGAATTCCCTGCGACGGAGGCTTCAATCGAGGGGGGATGCGAACCTCCTAAAAGAACTCATATCGGCGGTGGGCCACCGAGAACACCTAGCCCGACCAGAAAAACGATCACTCCTAGAGCATCGATTTCGATGAGTACCGTCA
>CANIAP010000008.1 GCA_947465765.1 bacterium
ATATGAACACCGGCGGCCACTAGGGGTTGGAGATTAGCCGGGTCAAGGGAGAGATTACAAAGCGCTCCGGCAGCCCATTCTTTCGCCAAAGGAGTGGCGTGCAGATCAACGAGAAGCCTACTCAATTGATGATGAACACCGGATGCCACTAGGCGTTGGTGATTAGCCGGGTCAGCGGAGAGATGACAAAGCGCTCCGGCAGCATTTTGTTTCGCCTCAGCAGTGGCCTGTGGATCAATGAGAAGTGCACTTAATGGATTATGAACACCGGCGGCCACTAGGGGTTGGCGATTAGCTGGGTCAAGGGAGAGATTCAAAAGCGCTCCGGCAGCATATTGTTTCGCCGCAGCAGTGGCGTGCCGATCTTCGAGAAGTGCACCCAATTGAATATGAACACCTGCATCAACTATGGGTTGGCGATTAGCCGGGTCAAGAGAGAGACCCCCAAGCGCTAAGGCAGCATATTCTCTCGCCCTAGCAGTGGCCTGCGGATCACTGAGAATTGCACTTAATGAATTATGAACACCGGCGTCCATTAGGGATTGCCAATTAGCCGGGTCAAGGGAGAGATCACAAAGCGCTACGCCAGCATATTGTCTCGCCTCAGGAGTGGCATCCTGATCACTGAGAAGTGCACTCAATGGAATATGAACATCGTCTGCCACTAGGCGTTGGTGATTAGCCGGGTCAAGGGAGAGATTGTAAAGCGCTCCGGCAGCAGCTTCTTTCGCCTCAGGAGTGGCCAGCTGATTAATGAGAAGTGCATTCAATGGATTATGAACACCGGCGGCCACTAGGGGTTGGCGATTAGCTGGGTCAGCGGAGAGATTACGAAGCGCTCCGGCAGCCCATTCTTTCGCCAAAGGAGTGGCCTGCGGATCAATGAGAAGTGCACTTAATTGATTATGAACACCGGCGGCCACTAGGCCTTGGCGATTAGCCGGGTCAAAGGAGAGATTACAAAGCGCTCCGGCAGCCCATTGTTTCGCCAAAGGAGTGGCCAGCGGATCCCTGAGAAGTGCCCTTAATGGAGTATGAACACCGGCCTCCATTAGGGTTGGGTGATTAGCCAGGTCACCGAAGAGATGATAAAGCGCTCCGGCAGCCCATTCTTTCGCCAAAGGAGTGGCCTGCGGATCAATGAGAAGTGCACTTAATGGATGATGAACACCGGCGGCCACTAGGGGTTGGCGATTAGCCGGGTTTTGTAAGAGATAGACTATTGTTATGGGCGATATTGGGATAGCTTGAAGCTGGTCTCTTGTACGGCTCGGCGGTGTCGGCAACAACCGCATCGTGACTTTATCGCTACCATAGCCTAGGTCACGGACAGAACGTTCCAACGTTTCTATAATGCCTCGAAAGTCTGCGTCACTAGCCGGTATAGCAGTGCTGATACGGACATAGGGCCTTCGAAAATCGTCCAAAAAAGCGTTCATATCCGTGCTGACTACTTTATTTACACAAAGCAACTTAAGCACACTGTCTACATCAAGAAATGGAAAACACCCCGACATTAAATCTTGGGGAAAAAGAGTCTCAGGGATCTTTTTTGGTTGCTGTTCACTACGCAAGCTGATCATTTTATGCAAAGTAGTTCTCCTAAAAAAATATGATGGAGCGGCTTACTCTGTTATCGGAAATAACCAAAAAACAATTTCATGTTTTTTTTGGTTAAGCACTAATATTTCTGTAAAAGTGATTCAACAGGGTCGAAAAGTCAGAGCCAGAACAAATCGCCGTACCAATGGATTGAGGGTAACCGATCCACGACGCCCGTAAATTGGGCCCTGGCGACCGTCACTTTCAAACGCCGAGTGTCGAGAATAGATGACGCTTGCGCCGATTCAATAGATAAAATTCTGGAGACATCCGTTGCTGTGATAACCCCTTGGTGGGTGATGCAAATTTCGTTCTGAGCTTGGCTTAAATAGGGGGGCGGTGCTGTGTCGCAGCGCTGGAGATAGTCGTATTACTCTTTGACTCGGTATGTCTCCGAAACACTCATGCCTAAATAAAACAAGAGTAACAGCGTCAATATGGTGGCCTTATTTGTTAAAGCAAGATATAAGAGCATATTACCGCCAACTTCAGCCCACGCGCTACCGCCATTAATGACTCTCATGGAGCCTTCAATTTGCCTTTGTAGAGTTTCAGCTAAATGATCAGGGATATTTTTCCTGCCATCCTTTAAGGCTTGGCAGTACCTCAGAATGTACTGTTGTTTAACCGCTTTAGGGCTGAAAAGAGCTGTCATTTTTACCGTATGAGAAAAAATGGTCGTGTCTGCAATATAATCAGGAAACCCTGTCGCCAATCTGACAATCTGTTCACATTTTTGTCGGTCTGTTTTTTTGTTACTGCCCCAATGGTCAAATAATTTGGGCATCGTCCAAACGGTGATCCTTGCTGGGGTGTTGCCCCAAATATCAAGGGCTTTATCGTTAATAATCGCTGCTGGTACGGACCCTTTGCTCTGGACAAATGCATCAGCAACCCATTTGGATCCTGTCAACGAAACAAAGTCAATGATATCGGGATACATTCTTTGAATGTAGTCAAACCCTGCGGCTTGGGTGATTCCCAACACTGAGAGTTCTGTAACAGGCATTTGCGCTAAGGCCACGGCCATGCGTTTTGGAAGTTCGTCCACAGTTGGAATAGACGGTCGAAATTGAATCGTTTGGGTATCCAGAAGTGCATGAAAAACGATAGCCGGCATCAGTGTGTTGACTTGAGACTCATCTAAGCTTTCGCCATCCGCCACACCTACTGTTTGAAAATAGGTTTGAAACACGGGCTTCTCCTGCAAATGAGCACCAAAATAGGCGCTGGCTGATGTCGTGTCTTGGGAAACGACAGAGGCGATCTCTGAATAAGATAGGGCCCTTTTTACTGTGGAAACCAATGTTTTTCTAAAGACTGGGAGGGTCATAATAGATTCGCAGACAGAGCGGAGCCCATACTTATCTTTTGATTCAGGCTTATTCATCAATTCAGCGCCTAAAATTTGATAGGCCTTAAAAACAGTATGGTGATCCAAGGCCAGGTTATCTTGGCGTATAAACTCTTTCAAAACGGTTTGAACCGCTGATTCTACTAGGCTGCTGGCCAAACGGCATTGGACTTGGGTCTCAAAAGGAAGTTCGGCGCTAGACAGTTCGCTCGCAATATCAAACTGTAGGCTTTTATATTCTTTGACCAACTGGGTTTCACAGGCCACCATTTCATTTAGTTTTTTGGCCAATAGCTCAAGCCAAGGGCTCACCTTGGCTGCTTCCTTATCTTTTAAATACCTGCCTATCCGAAGTACGCCTTGTTTATGGGTGTTTTCATACTCAATAAGAACCCTACTCTTCCACCCACTGCTATCCTGATCTTTGGCCATATATTTTGAAAGCCGGGCCGGACTTTTCTCTTCAAACAATCGGTTTAATGCGCTTAAAAAACCTTCGCCCTGAGGATGACCCAAAATTTCGGCGACCGCAGTTTGCACCTTGTTTTCATCGATTAAAGTAATCTCAAACGGAAAACGCACTAAGGGGTAAGCCACGTTTAAAAATGCATCGCGCCCTCTAAAGGCGTCGCAAGTTCTATCATCCAGGGGCTGATGATTAAGTAAATCCGCCATAAAAGACAGCACTGGGTCTAAATCACGGGGGGTATCCCTATGGGTGGTGAGGTACGTATCGAATTCAGTTGCGATGCGGGTGAGTCTATCGATTAAGGAGGGCGTCATTGTTGAGCTTAAAACCACGTCGCTAATTAGGGTACGGACGCTTATTTTTAACTGATCGGAAGTGCAAAGCGGGGTCTTCGTGGTAGCGATTATTTTTTTCATAAAAAATCCTTAGTGGAGGTAGCCCAAGATTAGGGTGTTTCTAGCAGAATCGCTTAGTTATCGTGCAATAGAAGAAAAAAATTTCAAAGTATAAAAAAAGAGGGGAGTTCAATAGTTACACCACATGTAATTTATGTTAATCTTAAAAATATTAAAAACCATGGATTTCCTATTTTGGAGAATCACCTCAATCTCGGGCAACACGCCTCAGTACGCATCCTGACCACACGGTGCATGTCGATCACATTAAAACCACGCTTCGTATCAAGGGTCGTCCTGCGGCCACCATTTTTTCCCATTTACTCCAAACCGGATTATGGGACGACAATGCGTTAACCCACATTATCCAATTCCAAGCCGATCGAATTGGCCAATACCCCACCTTTGAATCCGCGATTCCTGCGTACATTGCCTATCGAGACAACCTAACACCCGTCACTAAGGCGTGGGTATCCCTCGTTGTTGGAGCACTTCCGTTGGCCCCAATACAGCCCCAATTCGAAACCGATCTTTATGAGTGGATTCGGTTAGCCACAGGCGCGCATGGCGTGTCCCAAACTAACCTCCCTCTATTTCTTGAGAGGTACGAGATCGGACTAAAGGAGTCATTACATGCCGCCGGCACAATGGGGAGATTCGGCACCGACGACAGCCCCTTACTGAACCGACTTATTCCGCTCATTATCCGTGCGTTTAGTGAGGCTCGCCCAGATTGGAAATCGCTCCAGACTGCCCCATCGATAGACACCGCAGTTCAAGACCGTGACACCCACCTCAGCCACCAAAAAACAAGGTTACTGGCCGATTGGGAGATATTGATCGCCCAATTGATCAAATACACCGCCTGGAGTGACGCCGAAGCCCGGGAGTTTGTCCTTCGATACCCCACCGACTTCAATCCTAAAGGCGGGGTAAAGTTCAATCTCGGCTCAAACAAACTAACCCACACTGATTTCGATAAATTTCTGATCAATCATGTGGAGAAAGGAATCATTGATTCGTTGATGCCCAATGCCTACATCAAACCGATAATCGAGGCGTGGCGAGAAGTCCGAAATAAAAACTGCCAGCCACTTCAACGCGCGCAGTTGATCGACGCCTCAATTTACGGACATTTAGAAGTGCGCGCCGGCATGTATCAAGCAGCGGGACTACCCTCCAACGAATGGGCTTACGCAGAAAAGTGGATCAACACCCAGCATTTCTTCACCCTGCCCCCTTGGAATTCACGCGCTTGGATCATGAGGGACCCCCAGTTCGTGCCAACCCAAGCCCTTGTCAAGAAAGGAATTGATGAGGCTATTCTCAACCGGATCCCCGTCTTAAGGGACTTATTGCCCAGTTGGAGAGAAAAAGAACCCAATCGATCAATCCAAGTATTAGCCGATCGATTCACAAGTCTCCGCGATGTCGGACTGATCATCAATCCAGGGGTATTCGCGGCACGCGATCACCCCAGATTCGCTCCCTCATTCCCTCAACTATTTCCCCAAACAATCGAAACACCTCCCCGGCCCCAGCATCGATCCCCAAGATCCTCGATAAAACGGTGCCGATAGTCCCCCCCCTTATGTCACCCAAAAAAAGAGTGGACACTATCTTCCGCTTCCCACAAACATTCCAGAATGGTTCAAACTCATTAACCCGATACTCGATAGTGGAAAATCCGTCGACGATGTACGTCGCGTTTTATTTGTATTTCCTGAATTTACACCCCACGCTGACGATTGCACTCAGCTGAACGCCCTCCACCAAAAAATTGAGGCCCAAAGTGGGGACTCTTGGCCACCCGAAAGAGTCGCTGCGGTCGGCCCGGTGTTTCATGACCTTATCCAAGAGGCCGCTATCGCAGAATCGACAGTGCTGACCTATATCATTGAGTTGGGTCCGGAAACCCACGCATTCGAACATCAAATTGCGACTGTCGTTAAGGGAGTTCCGATTGGCCCAGCCCGAATGATTACATTTATCGCCCACTACCGGCGCCTGACAGACCCCACCTCCCCGGCTATAGAAACGATTAAACATCGGGCCACGGAATATTTTCGACTCCATTTTTCGATCCAAGAAATCGCCAAATTCGAAAAACAACTGCCCAGCGACTTATCAAAGGCCGAGACTCAGGAACTGATCCGACGCATGTTCTTTAATCGATTTCCCCCATTGCTCATCGACGGGATGGAGGCTTGTTATTACTCATTAATAGGGGCCCGCGCCATTTCCGAAATCGCCACCCCTGAATATCGCGCGGCAGAAATTACGTTGCGACACGCCAGAGACGCTAGATATTCTGAAAAACGGCTCCCTGAAACATGGGCCGCCGCCATCGAAGCCACGATCCGTCAAAATTATCCGACCCCATACGCAATCGCCGATGACGTTCTGGATCACTATATTGAAACACTTGCCCAGTTGGTAGACAGCGACAGAACGATACTTGGGGGAATCTTGGATCGCCTTGATATTCCGCACGACCCCATTGAGGAGATACGAGATAGGGTTCGAATGATAGCGGAAGCTACACCAATCGAGATGGCCCCACCCTCAGTCCACGGAAACAGACCCCTGCTCTCCGTCAACCAACGCCTCGGACGCATTTTTTCCAGTGAAACGACGATCAAGAATCTGGCATCCAGCCCAGTAACGGCTTCGCCAGAAGACTATTTGAGATCGATTTCCAATCGCGTTCCCACGGCATTTACACAGGCGCTTTCGGGCTACATTCAACACTATTCCGACCATCACCAGTCCATCTTTCGTGGCCTGGGGATACACCCAGAGGACTTTAGTCTCCTTCAGGAAACACTCCAAATAGGCACTCCGGACTCCGAAATCCGACGTGATATCGACCGAAGCCTGATTAGCGGATTGGCGAAAAAGCGGTGGGAATGGTATGCCTCCTTGCAGATAAACCCTGCCGTTTGGGACATCAACATCCGGACGTTCCCCCAACAACCCGGTGAATCAAAAACCAATCACACCCGCCGATTTTTAGGCGTCGTAAGATCGAAACTGGACGCAACAACACGATTAGCCATCTATCAACAAAAAGGGTTCCATCAAGGACAAGTAGAGGCCATTGAACGCATTGGCAACCAGCATTTTGCAGACCTTATGCAATCTGACCCAAAAACAGCAGTGTCGCGAGCAATTGATATCTTTTCCGCACCTGATCGCATGGCAACGTATCAGAAACTCGGTTACCGAGGAGGCACCGTGCAGTGGGTCGAGCGAATTTACGCCGAACTTCCCGATACCTACCCCACCCATAAAGAGAAATTCGAAGCGGCACTGGCAGATCGGTCTAGAAAGGATGCTGAACACATCCGTATTCTCGAGGCAGCCGCAGCCCATCAATCAAGGATTGCCAAGGCGGAAACAGTCCGTCAAATAAGGATTTACGAGGGGGAAGTCGCCGCTTATCGTTATTTAGGCATTGAGGAAAGGGACATTCCAATAATCCGAGCCCGTTGGCCGGGACTATCCGACGAGGCCAGGATTGAAAAATATATTGGATATCAGGATAGGTGTTACCAGTATAGATTAAACAGTATCCCAGAATCCGAGCATTTAAAATTCGATACGACTCACTGGAAGGAAGGGATGACTGGAAAAGCCACGATTGAGGTGTATAAAACTGAATTAAAATTGCAGAAGATCAGGGAGGCAGAGAAGGCAGAGGCCGCAAGGAAACAGGAGGCGGACAGACCGGCCAGGGAGGCCAGGGAGAAGGCAGCATACGAGCGGAGAAAGCGGGAGGAGAGGGATGAGAGGGTGAAGGCGGGAGGGCCTTAACCCACAAGACTATCCACCCCCAAATTAGACCCCAAAAAGTCCGAGATGTGCCATTTCTCGGGCTGCGCGGTGGTGCATACGCACCATAAGCAGCCCGAAAATTGTGCAGATCGGACTTTTTACGAGCGCCGGATTACGGAGCCGGTGCGAAAGCCGTACCACCCCGCTATTTGCTGAACCACCTGAGAATCCGGTCTCCCCTCAGGATCAATAACCTCCGACAACGGCGTAACCCGAACCCGTATAATCACCGGATTATCACCCCCCGCCAACGGATATTTTACAAACTCGGTATGGTCCACCAAAGTCACGTCTTTGACCTGTCGAATCAACGACGTCACCTGAGTTTCAAAATCCAGCTGCATCGATAGTTTACGATCGGTAACTTCTGGATTGATAAAGGCAACCACGCTATAGCCCCGCTCAATCAGCCGCACAATATTGTGATACTGGGCATCCGTCCCCAAGTCATCCATCATTACCGGTTTGAGTTGTTTATAAAAATTGGGGGTATTAATCCACCGAATAAGCCGAAATTGGGCCAACGCTTTGGGAATGGGCATAATCACCGGACAATCCAATGCTTGTAGCAAAAATGGGCCGTCCATAAAATGCGATCTCACCGCCAGAATCAACCGGCCTGTCGAAGACACCCCTAAATCCTGGGTGGTATAAAACGTGCATTCCCGGTGCGCAAAATACCACCGCCAAAATCGACCAATATAGGACCGCTGAGCATGCCAACGGGCCCCCGTCCGGCCCACAGTAACCGCCATCATAACAGCCCAACGTAGCGCCCAAATCGGCCAGCCAGCGATCGCTCGGCTCCGAGAAACGAAGCGCCAAATAACTCGTTCCTTGCCTCCAAGTCCCAGAGCCACCCGCAACGAATATCGATATGAAGCCATGTAGAACGCAATTTTTTCGTCGATGCCAGAAATCACAATACGTTCCCTTGATCTTTTTTCATTACACTCGACACTATCGATTCCCGTTCTTTTCGGCGTTTCTCTGCATCCGCAATGTCTTTCGATTGAACCCCATCCGACGGGGTCGGCAGAGGGACATCGGTCATCGGTGTTGGCACAGGCTGCGATGGAGCAACGGGATCCTTTTTTGGAACCATTTGATGTAGATCCGCTATTACAGGACTTGCCGGAGCCACCTTGGGCTGCACCTGTGGGACCGCATAATCCACCTGGTGCACCGTCGCAGGACGGGAATCCAGCTTGATTTCTACCAAAGGCGCTGGCTTGCTCGGTGGGGATACAGTGGGTCGGGATTTAGTAACGGGATCGGGCGGTGTGACATGAACCGTGGGTGATGGCGTTTTTGCTACCGGAACCTTGGAGGTCTTGGGCAAGTCCGTCAGAGGAAACAGGCTGCCCATTTCAATATCTGGCGCAGGAATTGTTACCGGAAATTTTTGCTCTACCCGTGTGGCATGGACCGCCGCCCGAACCGGCCGCGCCACTTCCTGGACCAGTTTTTCAAAATACTCCGCCAACGCCTCGGGGTCTTTCCGAAAGCGTTCAAACATCTCTTTATCGATCTTGAATAAATCGTCAGGCTCGGGGTTCGGCATCGATATTCTTTAGTTGCTCAGTCAACTCACCCATCCGACGTATCGAATCAACCACCTCTTGGCGCCCCGACATAATGCCCTTCATGGCACTGCTCACGCCCACTTCATGCTCACGCATTTCAGCTTGGCATTTAAGTCGAAATTCTTCTCGTTTACGCTCGATATACCGAAATCGAAACAGCAGCATTGCGATGTCCACAATAATCAGAATCGTAATGATAAGAACTGAGGATACTCCGAAAATCATGGTCACTCCTTTGTCATCGCGGGCATAGACTCAAGGGCCCAGCGTACATTTTCAAAATTCGCAGTGTCAATGGAGGCCCTCAAGTCATTCATCAACTTAGTCGCGCGATTTCGTTTCGATAAATCAGGATGAAGTTCATCCGCACGAATCAATTCAATGACGGGGACGATGGTGTCATTGGGAAATTGGTTTAAAACTTTCAATACCCACTGAATATCAGGCATCCGATATATCGCCTCCCGGACGGTGCGAAGCAAGGGAAGCCGCCCCTCGTCAGGAAATGCCCGAGGAAGATACGCCAACATCCAATGAAGCTTTAAATATTTATTAAAATCGGTTGCGCAATCCAATGGAATCGCCATTCGCACCAGTTCCGCAACCACCTCGGCGACAACGCGAACGACATCATCCCAGTCAAAATCCCGTCGCAAAACCAGGGCTGAGACTTCCATATCTGAGACCGATTTGGTGTCATCCATAATTTGGGTCACCAGCCGCTCCACCCGAGTTTCAATCATCGCGGCGCCCTTGGCTTTGGATACAAAGGTGCCCCCCACCCGACTCATTTGGCCCGCCGAACGATGACGCAACACATGGTATAAGCGGGGCGAATGAATATACAGGTCTTCCAATAATTTTCTCTGAAGCGGCGCCCGCAACCCCGAAAATACCTCCAGAAGGATCTCCGGATCCACCCACTCCACCCACACCGCGCTACGCAACTCAACCAAGGCGGGCGCCATTTGAATCAACGCGGGTGTTCCCAGAGCCTGAGTGATTAATCGGGACACCGAGTCCTCGGCCTCGACAATCATGGCCACGACCACGTCGATGGCGTCGGGTTGGAGCCCGACATTCCGTTCCAGTTTTACAAAAATCCGCTCCAAAATGGTCTTTGAAATTGCGGTCTGTTCGTCAGTAAAGTCGCTCAAGCGAATCATCTTAGATTCCCCCCGGCGGTATGTGCCCAGAAAATCCGACATCGGGCGCACTGGACCGCGCCAAACTCCCCAATATGTCAGTGATATCCATTCCGTTGGAAATAACCGCTGCCGCCACCTCGGGTGTAATCGCACGTCCCAAAGCATCGAATTTTGTCTTTACCCCACTTGGGCCTGCCGTTTTCGGGTCATTCAAGACCCCGATCAACGCGTTAAAATCGGGATGGCTCAGAGAATTATCAGCCTGGGTACCGAGCATCATCATATCCGTCATCAACTGCTGTTTAATAAGCGCCATATCTGCTCCGGTTTCACGGGAGCGGACGTCCGCACCGACCAACGCCGCATCCACCCATTTCTCAACGCCGACCGATAATAACGTTTGATGCGAGCCGGTTACTACCCGAGACATTACCAGTATCTCCGTTAATGAAAACCCTTCTTTCGAGAGTGTCCTCAAAATATGATTCCCATCCGAGTTAGAATTTACAAGGTGTTGCATCTGGGTCTGCGCCTCGCCCAAGCGAGCTACGCTCAACCCCACACTGGCCATGACGTTGGAATGATCGGTCACTAAATCCCGATCATCGGTCCCCCCTTCCGCTAAAGCGGTGGCAAGCAGCATTCCCAACGCGGCTCGTTTTTTGGGAGTATCCGCTGGATCCGCCGCCCTCAGACTGGATTCGATTATCTTTCTTGGGACATCAAATTTGGGGGCACTTTCGTGCATTTCTCCGGGCACAGTAGCAAACCTAAGCGTATCGGGAGTAATCCCATGGCGATCCACCTGCGCCATCAATTCGGTGACCCCCAAATCCAAATCCAAAGAGGCTACTTTAGATCGATCAAGCATCCCCAGACGTGGCGTCAGCAGTGGCTCTAAACTGCCACCGGACACCATCCATCTGGCCATGTCGACTGCATGATCCTCTCGACTTTGTTGCAAACCCGTTTTAAGCTCCGGACACCACTGAAACAGGGGTTGGGCGTCCCAACGTTGGGTCATTTTTTCGGTTTCCTGAGGCATCGCCTTCATTACCGATGAAGCGAGACGTATTCGGTTTTCATCACTCCCCCCGTCGAGTAGTCCCGACAACGCCGCATTGGCCCCGGTCACATCGGGAGTCTGAACAATTGAGGCAATGAGCGCATCGCAGGTCGCATCATCTACCGACGATAAAATCTCATGCACCCAAGGCTGCACAGAAGTCGTTCTGACTATTTCACCAAAAAGCGCGTGTAGTTTGCCCGTCGTCCCATTCGTCGCCGCACCCCACGTTCCCTCGGTAATCTCAGTCCGCACGAAGCGGGACACGGCTCCCTCTAGAGCGGTCCCCGCCTGAGGGCCATTGGGATGCAGGACCTTCAACGCATCCAATGCCGCTGAGGCCAGATCTTTATTATCTGAAAGCCCCGCAAAACCCGCAGCCGCCTGCATATCGGACTTGCCCATAAATGCCTTTAAGGTTTCGGTGACCATAGTATGACCGATATCGTCGAGGACGAGTGGCGCCAATGCCCCCATCAGTTCCGATGCCGCTTGAGGGACGTTCCCGGTCTTACCCACAGTCTCCAATAATGCCGAGATCCACCTGCGCGTTTCTGACGCCGGGATTACCTGCCCGGGACACAATGCCCAGAGCGACTTCATAGTTGCTGCACGGTCACCTAACCCGCCCTCGACTTCGTCCACAAACTGATCCCCCAACTGGGCGCGGGTCTGGGTCATAAACACAACCGCCCGAGCCCCAAGATCGGGCGGCATCCCCACCCCACCGATCAACCGATCCCACACTGACGCACCGGTGTTCGTTGGGGCCCCCAGCACTTTAAATACCGGTGTCTCCAAGATTTTGGCAATCGACGGTTGGGGAACACCGTTAACCACTGCTCTCACCTGTTTTTCAACCTCGGCGAGGGTACTTCCTATCGCTGCGGGGTTCCCCGTTAGGTTAAAGGCCATCATATCCACCGAATGTTGATCGAGTACGCCAGACTGCAGCATTGTTTGAAGGCCTTGATCTGGCGGGACACGATCGGCGCCTAATTCGGCAGGCACCGCCGGAGCGCCCACGCTCACTGGCCAGCGCTCCCGCAATTGATCCCCCAAGTCAGGGAACTGATGGGCGAAGTCCACCAACATAGGCTTGAAATCGGTCATCTTGTGCGCCATTTCAATGGAAACCACAGAAGGAACAAACCCATTACTCTTCATCGTGTTCAACAAGGACATTCCACTCAATGCATCCCCACGACCTTCATCAATCAAGACCTTTCCAACGACGATTGTGAGGTCTTTAGGCGCAGCACTCCCCCCCGTCACTCGCGCCAACTCATCAACAGCCGCTCGGCCTGCGGGGGCAGGCAATTCAATCAAGGCGCTCACCAAGGTCTTGATCGCACCGGCACGGTCTGGCCCCGCCAAAAACTGGGGATCCCCAATCGTTCGCTCAATCACCTCTTTTACATTGGCGCCATTCGGCGTTACTGCACCCTTGATGACATCCCTGGCAGTTTCCAACTCCGTCACTGCCCGCATTAATACTCGGGACCGATACGCTTCAGGGGTGTCATCATCCGATTTTAGTGCCGTTGTGGCCTGCGCTATAAAATGAGGATTATTGGCCACTTTTGAGGCAAATCGCTCAATATCGGCAGAATGGGAATCCACAAATAATGCCAAGTTATTCGTGGTTAAATGCGGGATCAAGTCAGGGGAGTTTTCCGCCATAATGAGGGCCGCATGCGGTTTGGCGTTTATGGCCTCGACCCAACGGGTAGTCGCACCCAAATCCGAAGAATTCGCAAAACTGCTCTGATCCGAGGGATCCAATTGGTGGATCACTGCCGACTTAACCGCCGGAATCGACCGAAGCATTTGTGCTGAGGAGCCCTTAATCTCGCCTTCAGTTAAGCGGGTCGCCAAAGCCTCTGCCAGTTCTGGACTGATCGCGGTTAAATTCCTCAATGCCAATGCGCCTTTGGCGGATGACATTAACGTCGGCAATACCGCGTTACTTATCTCGGCATTCTTTGCAATGTGAAGCATGGGCTGTAGTAGAGCATCGGCGGGTAGATTCGGGTTTTCTGCCGCCATCAACAACTGGGTGGTCGAGTCCAAATCCCCGGTGGGCCTCAAAGAACGGACATCCACACCGATTCCCAAATCGTTCAGTCGTCCGTGGAGTTCAGTACCCCAAGATCGCCCACCTTCCGCCGGCAGATTCGATGGTTCCAACGGATGATGTGTGTCCAAATGGGCCACCAACCCATCTCGCGGTTCGGGCGCCATACGTTGAAACAACTGGGTCACCCCTTGAATCTCAAGCGCACCGGTACCGTCCCTCAGAATAAACGAGACATCTGGGTTTTGATCGGCGGCGGTAAACATTTGTTGCCAAAATAACCCTCGGGCTTGCCCATCGGGGATACGGGGGCTCAAGTCGCCAATGACCGAATACACTCGACTTGGGGGCTCGGCGGCTTCAGCCACCGTCTTTGATAAGTTATTCAACGCCGTTGCCATCGCCTGCGGGGTTTGGTGGCTTGAAATCACGCCCGCCAATACATCGGGGGACGTTTGAAGCATATCCGTGACGGTGGCCTTGGCGACGGCGGTTTCACTTTCCAGCAACCCCGATCCCCGGATCAGCCCCACCATGACGTCGACGCCTTTAGCCTGATTATTGGAAAAAGCGACGTTGATCGCGTCTGTCAATCGCCCCACATGCACTGACGTCATCTTATCGCCCATCCCCGCCATGCCGTTCAATCGCGAGGCCGTTTCCAATGCAATAGCCAAAGGTTCATTACTATTCGCCTCAATATCTGAGTCTGGGATTTCGTTCATGGGTTAGTCTGTCCCTTCACAACGCCATCCGTGAGCCCACGGGACAATATCCACAATATGGCTTCTTTTTTAGGTAACACCACTGCATCCGGTGTGATCGCGGCCATCAATTGGGTTAATCTTGTAAAGTCCGCCCCCCCTTGAATCGCCGCAGGCAAGATCTGCCCCAAAGCCGGATCCTGCCCCGAAACAGTTGCACAAAATATGTTAAGCTCTGCAGTATACGATCTACCGGCTTTTTGATTGGTCTCAATTTTTCTTGCAAGATCGATCAATACACCCCCTGTATACTCGGTGCGCCTAGCAACCACCTGCCCGGCACGATTGAGTGAGTCCAATGTTTGAAGCGCCATTTCTTGCAAGCCGTTCGCCCCAGTCGTCGTAAAATCCGTCTTGATTCGATCGGCTGCCGTTTTACACCCATCAATAAATGCGGTGGCATCGGCATCGGTCCCCGTCGCAATCGCAGCATCCATACTGGCTTTAATAAACACTGGCCTCGCCGCTTCCGCTAATACCAACGTTCGAGGAGATGCCGCTGCAATCCGTTGCCCAAACGTGCCGGCTCCATCTAACAAATCCCGTAATCCAGCCTGATCTGTACTGGCCACCGACCCCGCGCTAAATGTCACGGGGGGCTTTGAGAGTAAAAATCCAACATACGTTCCCGGCGATTCGGTCGCCAAGCTATTCGCTGAACCAGGGACGCCCATAAATGCCAGTTTTTGGGGCTCGGTCATCGCTTGAAATTTTTCAACCGCCGGGTTCATTTCCTCGCGCAAGTCGTCGAACCCTGCTGGATTTTTTTCAATATGCGATCTAATCGCAGCGGCAGATGCAGATCCCGGCTTCAACAGTTCACTTCGCGCGGGGCTGGCTGCTGAATCCTTCACCAAATTAGCGAGTGTCTCCGCCATATCCTGAATAGGCGCCCCTCCCAGAATTGCTCCTCTGGCCAACGTTGCGGCACAGTCCATCCGGGTCTCCGACGGAATACTTGAGTCCGCAAATGCCGTCTTCAATTCACCCCTGACCGTCTTGCTTGCTAACATCGTCGATGCACCATTACGCCCCGCATTAATCGTATGCGTCACCAAAAATAGAGGCCGGTTGGTATCAGCCAGTACCAAATGGGCCAACTCCCGGGCGGGTTGTTGCGTCTCCAGTTCTAAACGTTTAATCCCATCATAAAATTCTCCTAACTCCTCACTCGAAAGCGTTCCGGTATCTTTCATTTTTGTCGCCAGGCCCTTCATTAGGTCGCCATCATGAAGTTTCCCAGCCAAGTCCGTCGCAAGAGCGCTAACCTCGGCCTTAAAGTCGGAACCCGCCATCACATTTTGAGTAATCTGACGGGTCTTAGGATTCGCGGCAATAAAGGCATCCACTTCCTTTTTGGCAGTGTTGACGGCACCCAAGGTCTCCGGCGTTAACGCTTTGTCACCCGTCGCTTCAGCAGCAGCTGCCAGCGCCGTCGCCAGCCCCACGGCATCCGATGGGGATAAATTTTTGGTATTGAACCCGGTCAATAAGGTATTGGCATGATTCGGCGTAACGGCATCCAGGTCCTTAATTAAAATGGCCGCGCCAGTGGGGTCGACCCTTGCGAAATTCTGGAAATCAGACTTCGCCTTATCCACTGCAGCCGGCCCCCCCAATAGCATGATTTTGGCCTGGGTTACTCGCTCTTCTCTCGACAGTGGGGCAAGGGGTCGACCCTGGTAGCCTATCTTAATCGCGGTCACAAATCCTTCGGCCTTTTCCGCAATCGGTCCTTTGACTTCGGGTTTGGATTCCAATTTAATCTGCGCGTCTTTCACCTCCGTTACTAATTTCTCGATTTCTTCCCGAACGCTAACGGTCGCGTCCCCTCTAACGTAGTCAATCCGAAGGCCCGCATTCGCGACCGCTTCGCCTAACTCTTGAAGGCCATACGCTGACTTGTCTTCCATTTTTAGGAGGGTGTCGATCAACCGTTTTGCACCAGGCAAATACATCGCCGCCCCTTGGGCCAATAATTTACCCAATAACCCCACCGCACTGGGGTCAGACATCACCGCCCCCAACTTTGCAGGGGACCCACCCAACTCGTTTGCCAAGGAAACCAACGCTTCCGACCGATCTAGATCCTCTTTCATTCCTGCCAAATTATCAAAAGTCATCGCAGAATCTAAAGTATCCGGTTTTGTGTCCCCACGGAGGGCTTCTCCAAACCTGGCCTTGGCGTCTTGTTGGAACTTTTTGTCCAACGACACCGTTTTGATCATTTCCTCAGAGTTTGTATTCGACTGTTTCAAATACTGTTCCAACTGCTGCTGTTTACCCAAGCGCCGCAGTTCAACCCCGACCATCTCAATGAGCAGGTTCCCCGAGGCACCACCCGTTCGTCCTATATTTCCCAGCAACTGATTGATGGATCCAAAATCCCCCGTCGCCGATAGTTCAAGAACTTTCTGAAGCACCCCGTTTGCGCGCTTTTTAAGCTCGATGGTGGGCACCTCCCCATTCGATCGGTTCAAGTCGCTAAAATCGGAATAGGTGCCCGGCTTTGTATTTTTTGAATAGTCCTCATATTGCTCTTTTTTGAGACTCATCCAATCATCGTGGCTTTGACCCGCCGCTGGTTGGGCGTCGAAGGCCTCTGCGACTGATTTTAAGCGCTCCATGAAAGCCAGAACCTCTGCCTTATTATCGGACGCTTTCAACTTAGAAAGCGCAAGCATGGTTTCCCCAGATAATGCAGCCAAGGGTTTGTTGTGATCCCCCCGATAAAGGGCGGACACAATTTCTGAAAGAAAGTCCAATTCCATAATTGATTTCTCTGGCGAAGTTGTATCGATAACCTGATGGATAGGATTACGAGTAAATGTACTTGATGCGGGCGATGGATTTCTCAAGATATTAACATCACGCCTCCGACTGGTGATTTGCGCATCAATATCGTCCAACGAACGTTCATCAGTACCATCACCAGTATGCGTGACACCTAAATCCGTTGCCACTTTACGAACATGGGCAAGACGAGTCGATTCAGTCATTGGGCCTTGAGGCAACACATCCGCCACCTTTTGTTTCACGGAGTTTAATGCTGCAACCATCGGACTATCTGGGCTTGTGGCTGTGACATGCGCCGCCGCTTCTTCCATTACTTTTAGACCCAACGCTCGCGATTTGCCACGTTCACGGGAACTCCCGTCCGCCATTTCACGACTAATCATTTGGCTGAACTCTATAACCGCAGATTTGGCATATTTCTCTAACTCTGTATTCAGCTTTTGTGTGTCAGCTGCTGATTTCGAACCGTTCGAATACTCATCCACGGCTTTGTCCAATATCATCCGTTGCTTATCAAACTCCGTCACCCCGCTGCCCGCCTCAACGAACTTTATCAATTTGTCCTTCTTATCGGGACCGAGAGCCCCGAGCATCCGCTGCATATCCACGTATTCCATATGCGATGCCAGTGTCCCAAACCCTTTGATTTCGGAGAGTTGGCCCGCGACGGCGTTCGCCATTCTTTCTTCCACCAGTTTGATATTGGATGAGTCGACGACCTGACGGCCGTCGTCGGCGACTGGTGCGCGGAAGAATAAAACAGTATCTATTACTTTGCCCTTCCATCCTCGCCCCATGACCGCCCGGCTAACATCTGAGTCCCCTAGGGACGCCGCAAAGCTGTCGCCTACTTGTTTCGCTGTAACACCGCGCGCAAAATCCCCCAACAACACATCATGGACTGAGCGGTAGGCTCTTTCAGGATATCCCGGATTCTCCATCGTTAACCCTGCACTTCGACCGGAATGCTGGGTGGCGGGGGCTTCTCCCCAGAGCACAGCAGAAATTGAGTTCACTATTTCATCCCGCCATCCCGGAGCCTGTGGCTTCGGACCAACCCCGGCTTTTTCAACAGCCGTAGCCACTGCCTCACCCAAACCGCTCATCACCTCATGATTACCGGAATATCTTGCAATCGTTGTTTCCACGACTCGTTTAAACATGGCTGACCCGTACGCCATGTCTTGGACCGCCAGACCCTGCATGACCCGAGACACCAATTCCCGGCCCTCTTTGCCGGACCCCAACGCCCCCTTGATCATCTCGCCGGCCCGTTTATCGTCATGAGTCACAATCAGATGAGTTAATTCTGCTCGAAAACCCCTTTCGACGTCATACATCTGCGTTAATTGGGCATCTCGGTCTTTTGTCACATCTTTGGAACTACTGAACCTATCCGGATAATTAGAATCCGCACCCTTAACCTCTTGTGGATTGCGGACAAACAAAGAAAAAACCTGGGTCCCAAACTGCGTCCAACCCCCCGCAGTGGCAGAATCGTCCCCAACCCATCTCTGCTTAATGCCCTCCTCCAAAACATTATCTAAACGCTGCGTGTTATCCTTGGCCTCTTTAAATTTCTTCGCAAATTCCGTCCCTCGCGTCTCAAACCGACTGGTGCCCAAGGTAGCGTCTTTAATGTCCGCAAAAGCAACCGCCGCCGTCCGGCGATCAAATCCACGACCTTCAGCCGCATACGCGTCGTCTCGTTGCGTTCCTGCGCCGGATACTAAATCATGTACTTCCAACGCATTCTCTTTCAACTCAAATGAATACGATTCTATCGATTTTTGGCGTGCCTTCAACCCGACATCTTCAATATCTTTAAGTGGATTTAAAATTTCGGATCCCGTATTACCAAGAGCGAGAAATCGATCCCGTCGTTCCTGTTGTTTGATGTCCAACTTGTCACGGCTAACGGAGTCGTTAAGCTTACCGACCGCAGCTCGAGTGGCTTCTCCCGTCAACACATCCATCACCTGCTTGGCTTTGTCCGCAGGATTGCCACCAGTTCCCGCAAATACACCCGTCAAGGTGTTCATGAGGGCATCTCTGTTTGGTATTAGAAATGCGTCAAGCTTTGTCTTATCCAACGCACGGGTTCCCACTTCGGAGGCCGCTTTATATTTAAATTCAGATCCCCGACCAAAGAAATTGCCCGCCAATCGATCTAGACCGCTACGCGCCGATCCAATTGCCGATCCAATTGCCGACGTCGCCGCGGAAACAGGACCACTCCCCCACCTCAGCCCCGCCCCTTTCGGGTCTACCTCCAGCATATTTAACGACACTACCGCAACAGCCCCGCTGAGGAGACGGCCGCCCACGCTAGGGGAATTACCCAATCCATTGGCATCCAGGACAGCTTGAGCCAGTTTCAAATCAGCGCGAGACAACCCCGATTGATCCAGCGTCGTTCCCGCAAGGCGGGCACTCACATCCAAACTTCGGTTGTAGCTCGCCATCCCAATCAGAGCTTGCTCCAGATGACTCATCGCCAATATCTTATTTCGGTCGCCATCTCCGACACTACCTGCCTGCGATACCAATTCAATGCTGCCTTCCATGGACTTTCCGACTTTTGCGAGCAATGCATCGGACTTCGCTTGAAACCCTTTTCTATCGGCGGATGCAGCCATATTCGCCGCCAGATTTTTAAGCCCTTCCGACAACAAAGGCCCACCACCCGCCTTTTTAAATTCAGACTCCAACAATTGGGTCCGCTGATCCTCATCAAGTCCCATGAAATAGTCGGTGTACTTCCCGTCCTTCATGATCGCCGTCGACGCCGAGGCTCTGTTTCTTACGGCACCAACGACATACGCCCCAGCGCTGAGTACAGCACGCCCGCCGGCCATACCCGCGCTGACTAAAGCAGGCACGCCATACCTAACCGCATCCAACAAGCCTTTCCCTAGATCAGTTCCTACCGAAAATAATGCTGCCAAGACTCCACGAACTCCACGCGCCATTTCAGAGATACCCGCAGCAAAAGGCCCAGCAGCAACAGGCGCAGCAGGAGGCGCAGCAGGAGGCGCAGCAGGAGGCGCAGCCGCAGACGCCTCTGTATACGCACCACCCGCCCGAGTAAAGACTCCGACTATTGCCGTTCCCGCACTCACGATTCCGGCAGGGACAGCCAAGATTGCTCTACCGAGACTCGCTGCCCCACTCCAGATCGCAGTCAACGGTTTTAGTTCGGGTTGCGCACTGGATCCAACCGCCATATTTTTTAAGGCCGCCGAAACCACAGTCTCATCCGCACCCAACGCAATCGCCGCACTCTTAATCCCGGCAGTACTCCCTGTAGCTGTACCTAATAGAACCTTGAGATCTTTCGTTAATTCAGGGTCTGCTCCCGCCGACTCCATCTTCTCCAAGGCATCACGTAATGGGATGATCCCCATCAGTCCTGCCCGTTGCGCGCCCATCTGGCCCACCGAGCCTGTGCCGGCACTACGGCCATCGGCTACCTTTTCACGGGCCAATGCGCCCGCCCGCAACTGATCCACCACCGCTTTGGCAATTTGTTCTTTTGTAACAGGTGTCGCCTCCATTGTGATCTTGCTCCCCGCCGCTATCTCATTCTTATTTTCTTCGTTATATTTTTTCGCATCGGTTGCACTTTCACCAGTCAATTGAGCAAGTTGCGTGATTGCCGCTCTAACCAGGGCAAGGTCCTCCTTTGATTCGTTACCCCGGAAACCCTCCTTCATTTTGAGTTGACCGCCCGCATTCCTCTCATCAAAAAACATATTCAGGACCTTTGTCCTCAAACCCTCCGGACCGTTTTCGGCTACAATACTATCCAAAGCCTTATTTTCAGACTCTTGGGGATTCCCTACCAAGCTGCTTTTCAATTGAGATTGAAAAAGCTGTTTCAACTTATTTGCGTAGGCTTTGCCCACGTTGTCATATAAATGACCCAAATTTTGAAATTGCGCTGCGCGGACGTCATAGCCCGAAGAAAGCAATGCATTGGCAAACATAGCGGTTTCAAGCCGGCTAGTATCCATAAAACCCACGCTACCGTTGGTCGGTGCCCTTTTGCCCGTTGCCCCTGACGGCTCCCCGCCCTCTTGTTGAATATCGCCCCCGTCTTTAAAATAGTCGCCCTCTTTCAACCCAAATTTGGCCTTGTCTTCCGAATACATCTGAGAATCCCCGCCCCCCGACAAGGCCCGAGTTAAGACATCCGAAATCATCAACGCCAAGATTGGCGACAAGTAGTCCATTATCTTTTCCAACTCTTCTAATTGGTCTGGAGTAAAGAATTTTTTATTAGGGTTCGATGTCTTGGCTATTGACGAAGAATCTACCGATGGGATTTTATTCGCTGGCGCTGCTGGCTTTGGCGTTGCCGTTGCCGTTGCCGTTGCCGTTGCCGTTGCCGTTGCCGTTGCCGTTGGCGCTGCCGTTGGCGCGGCTGTCTCTGTCTCTGTCTCTGTCTCGGTCGTTTTTTTTACTTTGGTTTTCGCATCAGGCTCTTTGTTAGCGTCGCCCTTTCGTGCGGGAAGCGACGCAGCAGCTGCCACAACGGCAGCCGTCAGCGCGCCGCTAACCCCAGCAACAACAAAATCAACGCCTCGGTTATTCGCCTCCACCTGAGCGGTTAAGGCCTGAAAAATCAGCCCTACGGATTGCTGTTCTAAGTTCGTTTGTTGATTCAAAATAGAATTCATCGACCGATAGGCATTTTTAGCCGAGGGCCCACCCCCCATATCTTCCGCCGCATCCCCTTTGGCATCCGACAACGCCAACGAGATATCTCGCAACACCTGAATGGAGCGACTTTGTCGACTCACCATCCGTTCCGCACGAGCCTTATCCGACGTGTTCACCCTTTGCTTAGCCCCGGAAGTATCAATAGAGTCACTCATGCCATAATTCTTCACCGGCCCATTGGAGCCGTTATTGTTTTGCGAACTCTCCGTAGGGGTCCCCCTCAGCTTGGCATTTTGCTTTTGATTTTTTACTTCCTCGGAATCAGTCTGTAGGGGCTCATTATCCGGATTCGTGTCGTCATAATTCATTAATTGGGAGGTAATTTGAGGTTTGTTTGCAATCACCGATTTCATCATAGTGACACCAAGCGCAATTTTCGCAACACTTGCTACTGCCCCGGCCATCGTTGATCCATTGACCATCTTACGAAAGTTGCGCAGATAGGTTTGAGTGGACATGCCCCCAGTCGCTGCCGTCGTCAACGCCTTAGTGTTGGCCCGAAATCCAGGGGCAATGAGCTTAAGGGCAAGGGCAGCCGCTGTCACAGATCCCTCAATCGCCGCATTTAGACGCTGCGTGGTCCGCTCGTTAATGGCCTCCATCCACCCCGAAGCTTCCGTAATAAAATCTTGAAATACTCCCGTTTGCCCCGAAAAGGTGCCCATGACCGACCCGACATACCGATCGATCGCAGAGGCCATCACGCTTAATGCCTGATGGTTGCCCGTGGCATTCCCTCCAAACATCGCCCGAAGGGTATTCTGCTTCGCGTTGTACATCGCCTGATCAATCATCGTCATAAATGTTCGGACTTGATTGATTTGGGTCATTTCTTTATAGGCGTTAAGCAATTTTTCAAAATTAATTTGCTTAAAATCCCCACCTATCCCCGCCAAACTATTCGACGCCGTCAAAAGCGTATTCGGATCTTTAATGCTATTAAGTTGGTAAGCCTCCTTGTCATCCAGCCTTGAGTACCGATCCCCCACCGACGGGTTATCGGCAGAGGTATACTTTTTCCATTTTTCAACTGGATTTACATTTGCTTGAAGATTAAGACGGTTCACAAACTCCTGATTGACCGCCGAGCCGGCATACGGGTCATAGTCTTTCTCCATAATATGTTGATACCCGTAGTTTCCAATGGCGCTGTTCGTTAAAACCGCAGCTGCTTCAATGCCCTCAGCGACTACGACGCCAGTCTCAATGCCCACATAGACGCCAAAATTAACGCTCGCAACAAACGGGATAGGCGCAAACGCGAAAAACATTTCCCCAAAGACGCGCGCTAACTGGAGACCCATTTTTGCTCCGGCACGCGCAAATTGAACTTCTTGATTATAAATATTTTTAGATTTGTTGTACTGGCTATTAATGGTCGCTACACGACTTTGGTTTTCGTACCGGTATGCATCAACAATACTCGACTCTTTACCCACAATTGCATCTATCTGACCATCAAAACTGGATACCGTTGACGTTTTTGAACGACCAAACATTGTTGCCGTCACGCCCTCCATGGCATCCTGAAGCGCTTTCATGACACTCAAATAGATAGATACCTTCATATAATCCATCGACGTTGCTATCTGATGCGACGCCATGGCGTCTCCCCTGAGAAACACCTTGCCATCACCACGATTGTGCATAAAACGGGTCGTCTGCATGTTCGTTTCGCCGCTTTTCCCATCATTCAGAGTAAATTTCCCATCACCCCCAACACCCCCAACATCCGGAGTTACATCGCCCGTTGCGCCGTCGTATTGAGTGCGCGCGTCGTACAAGAACGACTCCATTTTACTGCTGTAATAGTTCCCGGTTGATGTGTCGTATGGATTCACACTACTCGCATTCTGAGTTGCGGTGTTTTTACTGCTGTTTAACCCCGTTGTGTTAGCAGTACTTCCGTACTTCGCCCCTTCTTGGACCATTAGATTGGTATTTTTTTCCTTGATCGTATTAAGTTCCAGATCATAAAAAATAGCTTGTGCGGCAAAATTAATGACGGAACTTAAGGCATCCGGAACCGCGTTTGCAACATAATCGCCGACCATTTCCGAATAAAGAACCCAGCCAGCAGGATCAATGGGAATCACAGGCATAAAAATAATCGCGGTTCCAGCTTTCGCTGCAATACTCGCTGTAACTGAAGCTATCCCAGCTGCCACCTGGATCGCAATATCCGCAATGGTCTTAGCTTTGTCCGCGAGGTCTTTGTACCATCGAGCATATCCGTACCGCGCGTTAATATACCCATTTGCTGTGTCTACAAATGGTCGAGTCATGAGATCAATTTGACTCAGCCCAGAAGTTTGCCGTTGCAGCTCGGTCGACATCGCGTTGACGACCACTCCCTTTGTTTGGGTCGTTGACGAGGTACCCTTTGCCCCGTCCTGCAACCCAGATGTACTTGAAATCTGCTCCGCCACCTGCCGTTTTGCCGACTTTTGAGCTTCTGTAATCATATAGGTTGATCGCAAGAAATTCTGGTAATCCACCATAGAATCTCTTAATCGGAGAATATAATTCATCCCAAATTCTACATATTGGTTCTGATCCCCAGATTTCCCTAGTAAATTTAAATCATGTCCCGCGATCGTCCCTTTGTTACTATCTAACTGCCCAACCCCTAATGACGCTCCAAAATCGCCTGACAAATCATCAAATTTCCCCTCCATCGATGTCAGCTGATCCAACCCCCGTTGCAACGTTAACCGTATATCAGTCTTTTTCTGTTCCGAATCACCAATCATCTCGCTCGCTTCTGGTGTCAACGCGCTCGTATCCCACAGAATGCTTTTACCAAAATCGCCAACAAATTTCATGGTATACCGAACATAGGCCTCGGCGTTAGCCAGATTAATTTTGGACATCTCTGCACTCAAATTAAGCGCTGCGGTGGTCCGTACAAACGAAAATGCGCCAGAGATTTCATCGGCAATACCTGACAATATGCCTATCCCAATGTTCCCTCGTCCATATTCTTGGAGCTCGGCGTTGATTCGAGCTTCTTGAGCACCATTCGTACCCCCAATAAATAAAAACATCTCGTTAACCACGGTCTCAATGGATGAACTAATTTTTCCCAAGGACCCGTTCATCGCGTTTACAAAGCGGTTTTTATATTTCGCAGCGGAATCCATGGTCTCCAAAAGTTCGGATTTCTCATAATCTTCGAACCCCGATACCCCAATTTCATTGGCTTGGTGTTCGTCAAACTCCAATACCATATTGACGACGTTAAACATCATGACGGCACGGTTAATTAAATCCCGAGACTGACTCATAAAGTCGTAAAATGTGGCCTCGTTTATTTTCGTCACGTACATGTCTGAATGCCAGGTGCCCCCAAAATCTGAAATTTGAGTTTTTGAAAGGGTATAAAATCCAAAATCTATCGAATTGTTCTTCCAATTGGGATGCTGAGTAATATCTTTTTCGCCACCGGTTACCGAATCAAAGTAGGTAAAGCTTTTTCCATCCGCACTGGCGAGGGGCACCTCTACTGGATTGGCCAACATATCTTTGAGTTCTGTTAATTTGTCATTGATCTTTTCAATCGTGCCATGGGTATCAAAAGCGTTTAAGCCCAATGCCGTCTCAAAAAACTCATCAATGGCTTTGTATTGTTTAAACGTGGTGTCGTTGCCTTCCAGTACCAGGACCATACCTAAGGAATCAAACGCAACGGGCGGTTTATTCGACGTGGCATCTAGGGCCAGCGACTTTCCGTCCTCCAATACAAACTTTACCGTCGCGTGGCCTTTTGCCGCCCCGGTTTTGTCCACCAAATACCCGGCGGCCAGTGTGACTTTGCGATGAATGGCCTCATCCGACACCCCCGATTTGGACAACGCTCCCATCAGCAACGACGCCGTTAGAATCGATAAATCTTCGCAATCCCCGCCCTTTGCCGCCATCGTTTCGTTGATGGTATTCCAATGATCTGCGGATTTTCCCTCGACCGTTACTCCGTCTGAAATATAATTAAAATGGGTTTGCACATACGTCGTTACCGCCGTGGCGATATCCGATTCCGACATGCCTTTTTTGAGGGTGCCCTCACGGGTCATTTCTTGCAGAATCGTCTGGACATTGGAATTTTTCGGGGAAATGAGGCCCATCCTGTTGCGAAACTTGACCTCCGTTGGGGTATATCCGTTCTCCGCCATTGATTTCTTTCGAAAATCATCTGCCGCAGCATTCAACGGGTCGGCGTTTAAGGTCATCGAGGCGACCTGCGCCACCACAGCTTGGACGTCGATGGAGGAAATTCCCAGCCGATTAATGGTCTCTGGCGCCATTAATTTTTTTAGGGCTTCGCAGACCAGCGTCTTGGCCGCCGGTGTGGGCAACGCCCCACGGGTTGCAAATTCGATGACCGCGGCGGTTTGAGCGGAGGTCAATCCCGAGTCTTTAGATCCTGCCCAATTAACGACTACCGTACGAAGCCACGAATCAGCGATTCCTGGCTTCGTTACGTCTACGGAATCGAGTTGAGTCGATGCGCCGGTCGTCGGCTCTACAAACGGAGAATACCCGGCGGTACCGCCGGGTATTGTTGCAGGAGAAACCCCGCCCTTAAGAACTCGAAATTGATCATCGAGATTGGGTGCCCACACAATGCCACTTCCCTTCAGAATTTTTAAAAAGTCACCTGATTTGAGTCAGTAAATAGGGGCGCGTAACAGATACACGTATAGCGGTTAGGTCCAACGCCCCATGGGGGTATTCCCAATTTGGGACATCCTAAAACATTTTAAAATTACCGACGTGCAATACACTCCAATATCAACCGACGAACAAGATCGGGCTTGGCTCGACCCTGGGTCTCTTTCATCACTTGGCCCATCAAAAAATCAGCTGAATTTGTTTTTCCACTCTTTACCTTTTCGACGACATCCAGGTTCGCGTCCAAAATCCGATCCACAACCGCGACCAATTCACCCGTGTCTGAAATCTGCGTGGCCCCTGATGCCGCAACCACCGCGTCCGGCAATTGGCCCGTTTGGACACATTTTTCCAGAACTTCTTTGGCCATTTTGCCCGATAATTTCCCCGACTGAATCAATCCCAATAGTTGGACCAATCCCGCAGGGGTTATTTTGGACTCCTTAAACGACTGTTTTGTCTCTTTTAATACCGAATTCAGGTCCCCAACGACCCATTTTGCCGCATCTTTTGGCACGGCGCCGGCCGCAATACACTGATCCAAATACTGGCTCGTCTCGGGCTCGGTCAACACCACATCAATTTCAAACTCCGACAGCCCCGCGTCACGATATCGGCGTGCTTTGGCTTCGGGGAGCTCGGGCAACATGGCGCGAATCGTGTCGATCCATTGGGTCGTAAGGACCAATGGATATAAGTCGGGCTCTGGGAAATATCGGTAATCGTGGGACTCTTCTTTATCGCGTAACACTCGCGTCGTTTGGGTGGCCTCGTCATATTGACGGGTTTGCTGAACAATTCGTTCACCGGCGGTAAGTAGCTGGGTTTGCCGGGCAATTTCTGAATGAATGGCCCGCTCAATACTACGAAATGAATTGACGTTTTTGGTTTCCGTCCGCGTCCCAAACGGTTCAGTTCCAACAGGACGGAGCGATACATTGATATCCGCCCTCAAACTGCCCTCGTCCATATTTCCGTCACAAATCCCCAAATAGACCAATCGCTGACGCAAGGCCTCGACGTACAATCGGGCTTCCTGCGCGGTTCGGATATCCGGTTCTGAGACAATCTCAATCAACGGCGTACAGGCCCGGTTCAAATCGACATGGGAATGGGTGGCCCCCGCGATGGTATCCGACCCTTGGTGAATCAGCTTTCCGGCGTCTTCTTCCATATGAATTCGGGTAATCCCAATTCGCTTTTTGACGCCATCCACACGGATATCTAAATGGCCGCCCAAACAAATGGGTTGATCGTATTGGCTAATTTGGTAACCCTTGGGGAGGTCGGGATAAAAATAATTTTTTCGGGAAAAGACCGAGGTGTGTCGGACGTCGCAATCCAGCGCCAGTCCCGCCATGATTGCGTACTCCACTGCGCGGCGATTTAATACGGGAAGGGCGCCTGGCATCCCTAAGCAGACCGGGCAAACGTTGGTATTGGGTCGATCCCCAAACTGGGTGGAACACCCACAAAATAATTTTGTGTTGGTTTTGAGCTGAGCGTGTACCTCTATCCCAATTACTACCTCGAAAACGGTCATTGCGCGCTCCTCATGACTGGGGACTGGAATCGAGTGGGAAATTGAGACAATTCCTGGAATCCGGCCGCCACATTTAGAATCTGTTGGTCCCCAAACGCAGGGCCAATGATTTGAAGCCCCACCGGCAATCCCTGGTCTAACCCACAGGGAACCGAAATCGCCGGAAGCCCCGCCATATTCACCGGAATGGTTGCAATATCGGCCAGATACATCGCCAACGGGTTGGATTCATGTTCGCCCAATTTAAACGCAACCGACGGCGTCGTGGGGGTCATAATGACATCGTATTTTTCAAATGCCTGGGCAAAATCTCGGACAATCAGTGATCTCAACTTTTGGGCCTTGGTATAATACGCATCGTAATATCCCGAGCTTAGAACATAGGTGCCAATAATAATTCGCCGTTTAACTTCAGGGCCAAATCCACCGCCACGGGACCGCCGAAACATATCCCGCAAATTATCCGCCTCGGAATCACGGTAGCCATATCGAACCCCATCAAACCGGGACAAGTTCGCGGAGGCTTCCGCCGGCGCGATGATGTAATACGTGGTGACGGCCTCCTTGAGCGACGGCATTGCAATTTCTTCCCAGGTGGCGCCGTTGGCTTTTAAAAGATCCAACGCCGCGACTACTTGGGCTTTCACCCCCGGTTCAATTTCGGACCCAAACAATTCTTTGGGGACTCCAATTTTAAGACCTGCGACGGTGGGTTTTAGATTCGAATAATAGGACTCGGACCGACGCGGTGATGACGTGGCATCATGGGTATCGACTCCCGAAATGGCCTCCAATACCAGGGCTGCGTCTTCGACCGTTCTTGAAAACGGCCCGATCTGATCCAGAGACGAGGCGAACGCCACCAACCCGTATCGAGATACCCGGCCATACGTCGGCTTCATCCCGACGACGCCACAAAATGCAGCCGGTTGGCGGATGGATCCGCCGGTATCTGAGCCCAGCGAAACGACGACTTGGCCTGCCGCCACCGCCGCCGCCGACCCCCCCGACGAGCCCCCCGGAACACGGGAGGTATCCCAAGGATTTAACGAGGTGTGAAACGAGGAATTTTCCGTGGATGAGCCCATCGCAAATTCATCCAAATTGGTCTTGCCTGTAACGATGACTTGTTGGGCCTGGAGACGGTCAGTGACCGTCGCGTTAAACGATGGGATAAATCCTTTAAGAATCTGGGACGCGCAGGTCGTCGGCACTCCGGACACATGAATATTGTCCTTGATCGCGATGGGAATACCCGCCAGTAACGACAAGGCGTCACCCCGATCAAACTGGATGTCTAACGCCTGAGCCTGAGCCAACGACTCCGACTGAAATGTGGTTAAATACGATTTTACTTGGGGTTCCACCTGGTCATGATGGGCCCACAATCCCGCCACCACATCCGCCACTTTTACCGATCGATTTCGAAAGGCCTTCCCTAACTCGACTGCCGAACTTCGCCATGTCGTCATTATAAAATCCTCGGAACAACGAAAGAATGGTCGGCCCAGGCCGGTGCATTCTCCACGAGTCGAAGGTCCGACTGGGGGACAACGACGTCATCACGCAACGCCATGTCCACCGAAAACGCGGTGGCCGCCGGCGAAACGTGGGTCAAATCAAACTGATTAATACTTTCCATGTGTGTCAAAATCGACTGAATTTGGGGAAGGAATTTCTCCTTCAACGCCGCACTCACGTCCAGGTGGGCCAATTGAATGATGTGATCGAGGTCAGATTGAGAAAATGTCATGGTCAAAAGTATAACAGGAAATTTAACTCACCGAACACCCGCATCCCACTGACGGAGTCAGCGAATTCAACATGGCTTTTTGACCTGATTTTAGCGAGGGATTCGACCATAATCTGGAAATCGCGGGACGAAGCACATTGCAAGATTCTTGCCATCTAGGATCCTCCGCCATTTTCACACCCGCATCCTTAAAAATGGATATAAGATCCGACTCCAACGGCTTCAAATGTGCGGCATCGGAATCAATCAAGCACGCCTTCACCATATCCAAAACATCGGCCGCATGGGCCACACAATTCAACCGCTTATTGTCCGACAAAACCGTCTGATTCCGATTGTAAAACCCGATCATATTGTACAATGTCATTACTGCCAGATTGGCGGCTTCCCCGTCCTCCATCCGAATGGAAATTTCGACAAAAAGGGACCCTGCCGTCAATGTCGAGTCAATCCACTGCGGTGTATGGCCCATGCAGCGCACCACCTCCTGAGTCCGACTCCGCCAATCCGCAAGACGGGAACCCGCATAGGGCTCGCCGTACACACGCTCTTGCCGAATCCCAAGATCCACCAATTTAAGCCGATACTGCGCCGAGTACGGCGTGAGCGTTACAAATTGGGGGTCAGCCGACGGAAGTTCAGACAACGAAATCGCTTGTTGGTAAAAATACCGCGCCGAATCGTACGACTGCAGTGAAACGGACCGATCCGACATCAACATCGAATCACCATGCCCCGAATAATTTAAACCCAGCTCATAATAAACGTCGGTCTGGTTCTCTGGCGGTACCGACGCCCACATCGAGCTGTTAAGCACGGGCAACAAACCCTCAATGGCCGACATGGAGTCCCCTGCACTCCGAGACATCCTCGCACGCTCGAGCGCCTCCTCACGAGGCACCGAATATGCCAGAGGCATTGCCTCCTTGGCGTAGATCATCGGGTTCACCTGCATTGGGGTAATCTTCGAACCATCGTCATGGATCTCAACCGCCGTCGCAATGGGTTCAGGATACATCCACCACTCCATCGGTGGCGCAGACGGCACCACCCCTCCAGACCACTGAGACGCAACAACCCGCTTCATCAGAAAATAAATTCCCATCGAAAACCCTCCCAAAAATAGTTGGATAAGATCAAAGTGTAGTCGCTATTTCAGGGGGAATCTAGGCCCCTTTTATTTTGTTCGGGGGGCTCGAATAAACGCAGCGCCGATCGTCTAGAAATTAATCGTCGCCTTAAACACAATCCCTGAAATTTCATACCCAATCTGCTGGACCCCCGTCGCCGCGCGGTCCTTATCAAAGGCATCCGTCACCCGCTTGATCTGGCCTTCGCCGGTGATCGTCACATTGTCCAGATAGGGGTTGCCCTTGAACGGTAGAATAATGTTCACACTCAACGACCCCATTTCAACGGTATCCTTACGATCTACGACGGCATATCGAATTTGGTCGCCGGTGCCTTTTTGAATTTCGGTTTGCTGTAATGTATTGAGAGATCTTCCCCAGTTGTCATCCCGGGTATAGGACATCGATACCTTAAAAACATCCGTCTGAATCGGCGAATAGCTCACCGACGCTCGTCCCGAATACCCTTGGCTTGAATTGCCCGCCACCGTATCCGTCCACCGAAGCGAATAGTCATAGGCCGTCGTTAGACCGGGAAGTGGCCTAAATTCAGCCCCCACCGACCCCACCTTTTCGGTGTACATCGCTTCGGAGGTATTCACGGTTGTAGTGGCCCGATCCGTCAACCTAGACAAGGATCCCGACCCCCGAAAACTAATAAATGAAAACGGAGTCAACGTCGCGCCCAATGTCCCTGAATATTTCCGCTGAAAAATACGATCCGTGAATAACGCGTCTTGGGTCCGAATCTCCGTGGACTTGAGCTGCTCTATACTCAAGTTCAAACTGGGGGACCGATATTGATCTGACTGGGTCAATGAGGCATTGCCATTCAATGCCAAAAATGAAAATGGGGAAAACCCGACGGTGGTACCGATGTTTTGTCCAATCCGATGAGTTAACCCCGTATTGGCCGCTGATAAATTTCGACTTAAAGTCTCTCGATTCAGACGTCCGCTCCCCGAAATATCCACCCAATTTAACGGCCGTAACGCCACGTCTGCCCCGACGGAGTATTGATCGGTATTCTCTTGGGAAATGCTCCGGGTCGACACGTTTCCAAAAATCTGATCCACTTGCTGAACGCTAACCGCCCGATAGATGGATTCATCCACACCGGCCCGAAACGTTCCCAAATCCAGCATAAAAATCGTGGGAATCCCCACTATAATGGATCCGGGATCGAATGATAGATTTTGAGTCCGTCGATCGTAGGGACTCTGCATTAATGTCTTATTGCTCGTCGCAGTAGTCGCAATGAGGTCAAAATTTTGGGATTCCCGCTTATAGTCCACACTTAATCCATACGAAAATTTATCCAACAAAAAAATAGGCGGATGAACATCCAATTTACCCGACACCGACCGATAGGTCCGGGAACTTAGATTGTGGGAGCTCGTCTGTGTTGAGGCATCGTCGACTGAATCGTTGAGCGTCATCGTGTACCCAATTCGGCTCAACGATACCCCCGGAATCGGGGTTAATGAGTTATACGCCACCGATTGGCTGTTGTTATTGATCCGCTTTAAATCATCGTTTTCTCGTGACTCTGTTTTTCCATAGCTGTAGGTCAAAAACGAACCCCTCAATAGGCCCACCAACGGATGGTCATCTTTAAGCCCCAAATACGTTAGTAACCCCGGGGGGGAAAATGTATTGACCTGATATCGGACGTCGTTGGAGAGCTGCCCCTTTTGTCCCGATAGCGGGCTAAACCGTTCGGAATTGGACAACGACCCGGCCAAATTTAGCCAGGCATAAGGCTTATACGCCGTATCTAGCCGATAATTGGTGGCGCGATTGGGGGTCCCAGACACTCCATTGGATATCGAGTTTTGTTCTTCGGTCGAGAAATCCACTCCCCCGTCCATGAGCGGCAGCGGCTGAAATCGCGATCCGATACCCATCTTCCGGGAAAACGCGCGGTCGTTGGTTTGAATGCCCGTCGCCGACGTCAGCGCAAGAACGGAGGTTTGAGCGTATTCAAAATTGGGATGAATCGTCGTGTCTCCGAAAAAAAAGAGCCGATTTATTTTCCAATCGGTCGACAATTGATAGGAATCCGTCTCGGTATTCCGACGATCAAACCCGTCCAAGGCGCCGGATACCGACTTGGAAAAACTGCGATTAAACAAATAGCGGGCGTCGCCCACCGAAAATCCCACGCCCGTATTCCATGCCATACTTGCCGCATCATCCCCATAGATATTACCGGTCACCCCATCCACCGAGGGATCGGAATAACTCAGGTTATACCGAAACTCCTGGCTAAAATCGATGGCGTCAAATAAAAGCATTTTGGAACGAATCCCTAAATCATCCGTATGTTTATATAAATTATCTTTGACTCCGGACGGCGGCAAATATTGCTCAAATCGGCGATAATCGGCGGCAATCCACTGGGACTCCGCCCGTCGATATTCCACCCCACCCCCAAATGAGGTCGTTCCTCTCGGCGTTTGAATCGGGGATATCGGAGAGAAATTTTTGTCGACCGACTTGATATCCGCCCGAATCGTCCAGGGGCCCTCCTGAAACTGGGTCGCCACTTTGGACGCAAAGCGATAGCCCTTCGAATCCCCGGCCTGGGTCTGACCGTTGGGATCGATATATTTAAACTGAACTCGGATCTTATCCGTTGCCGCCGGATTTAAATTGATAAACCGAAAGGTCCCGTTCACATAGTTAATCGAATAATTTTGATCCCGTGTTTGCGGTCGCTCGTTCAGAAATACGGTTTCCGAATTCTCAACAATATTCCGAGGTCCCAAGCTATAGACGGCCGCCCCCCCCTGCCCAGGTCCGAGAAAGTCACCATTCTTTTGTGCCCTCGTCAAATTATTTTCCGCCCCAGATAATTCGGTATCGACCCGCCACGATTTGGACAACTGGGCCCCGAACGTCAAGCCAAATTGATGCTGGGCAATGGTTCCCGCATCCGGCACCGATTCGGGCGCATGCTCGTAGGTAATCATAATTCTCTGACCCGACTCAGGGTAGGCACCCAAATACCGTTGCGAGGGCCAATTGGGGTCAATATCCCCTTTTTTAAAGAACTTGATACTGACCAGATCATCGCCATTGGTCCCGTAATTAACGATATAGTCCCGGCTCACCGTTAATGGGATATATTCGCTGGTCGCGCTATCAAAAAGTCGGACCGTCTTCACGCCATTAAATCGAATGGGCACATTGGGCGGAGTGAACGACGACGAATGATTTACATACTCACTGACCCCCACCCCTGATCCTTGGAAAATATAAGTCGTCGGATAACTTTTGCGATAGGAGTAGGACACGGCCGCCGGGGTGGATCCTACGGTTGAATTGACCGAAAAACGACCCGTATACGAATTGACTGAAAAGGTATTCGCCGCCGTCGGATTGCCGGACACAACCGTCAATACTTGCCCATTCACCGTCAAAATAATTTTGTCCGGGTTCGCGATTGGATTATTAACCGCCGTGAATGAATTTCCTGAAAACGTCACATTTTCAGAGACGACCGACACCAGAAGTTCATCCTCTTGACCCTTCGCGTATTCATCCAAGTAGGTCACCCCAAAATTAAATGGCGACCCCGAATTGGCCGCCGTGGGGTTTGCCGAATCCATCCGGACCACGCGATATTTCACCGTAATAATAGTCGGGTACTTAATCGGGTAGAAAAACTGCAATTTTCCGTCGGTGTTCTCCAACGTATAGTCCACGGCAGGGTTTAGAACGTTTCGATCATAAATAACCGTTTCCGAATCCGCCAACACATCCGTATTACTCAATGAGTATGGACCACGGGAATCCTGCCCGATCAGATCGTCGGTGACTTCAAACGTGTCATAACTGGAATAATTCACCGTCACCGAGTCCCCGACATTCAATGGCCGCTTGATGAACACCAACCTCCCTTTTCGGGCCCGGACGGCGTAGTCCAAATTCCGCCGCAACGTCACGCCATTCAAAATAACCTCATCTGATCCCAAGACAATCGCCGACGATTTTAGGTCGATATTCATCGTCCCAATCCAATTTGGATTCGAGGACGCCGTCACAAAAAATGACTCTACGGTCCGAACAATTCGAGGGACCTTATCCAACACCTGGGTGGCCTTCCATACATATTGGGCCCCATTAAAATTCTTTCGCGACAACACCGGAATAAAATCTTCGATTGGATTAGTAAATTCATACACAATTTCGATGTAATCCGACGGCCCTTTCACAGTCGAGAATTTCACCACCCCATCAAAATAATTGACGACATAGTCTCGCCCTTCGGATTGGGGAGCGTTATTCACCCATACTTTGACCGAATCGGTCAGAAGGGATTTCACTCCAACGTTATACTCGCGAAGACCGTTTCCAGAGGACTCAAATTTTTTGGGCTCGGACCGTTGCTTTCCTGCCGCAAAAATGACGTTCCAATTGGGGTCCGACTGGGTATACCGAACCCCGTTTAATGATTTCCGATAGTTAATAAATTCGCCGTTCTGGAAATCCGCATCCAAATGAAAGAAGGTCAATTCCTGCTTCTGATATTTCACCGCAACGTCGTACTTTCCTGGAAAATCGGGCTCTTGCTCAATGTCATAATGGACCGACAAATCATCCGCTAGTTTCCCGTCGATATTAAACCGAAATCTCATGTCAAATTTGGGGCTCCCCAACAACACATCGCTGGGCAATTTGGTATACACCGGATCCCGTTGAATCATTCCCCACCGGTTATCCGTCGGAGACAACTCCCCCAATTTGGGACTGTAATCTCGACCGCTAATTTTCATTTCATAGAACCCATCCACATCCAATTGGGGATACCGGTTACTCGGTCGGGGAGGGAGCCGAAAGATCTCTTCCACTGACGGCAGATAGGTGTATACCGGACGGGACCGGAAAGTCCGGCGACTCACCGTGGGCGAACTCGGGCCCACCGACGCGGTCGGAAGTCTCAAGGCATCGATGGTCTCGGATCGGGGAATATCGAGATCTAAAAACTCTCGAATTTTGGACGACGAAAACGTATTGGGACTCGTCACCGTCGCTGTCGGAATGACCGCTGCATTTTCCGATGCTATTTCCGATGCTATTTCCGCCGCTATTTCCGCCGCAACGTCCACTGGCGCCGCAACTGACACCGGAACCACCATTCCCAACAACGTAATCGGAGGGGGGAGGCTCCCGTGGTATGGCACCGTCACTGACTTTAAAACCCAGACGTGGGCGTCATCATAGGTAACCACTTGAAAAAACGTTTCATTCTCCGTCACCACTTCAAATATTGTGTCTGAAAATGCCGAATATTTAATCGTCGCCGTATCGTCAGGTGCGACTCGAAATACCGCCGATTGGTTCCCAATTTGGACATAGGTGGTCGCGCCAATGGGGACGGCAAAAAAGCCGACAAGAAGGACACTCATCAGACCAACGATGGTTCGGACTATTGGGGCACCCATAACAGCATCGCGTCTCCGTAACTGTAGAATCGGTATCCCCGGGAAATCGCCTCTGCATAGCCAGACTTGATTTGTTCAATACCCATTAACGCGGAAACCAAAACCAAAAGAGACGATCGCGGAAGATGAAAATTAGTGATCAATCCATCAATCACGTGAACCGAGGATCCCGGACGCAAAAACAGGGCCGTTGACCCCGCTCCGGATTGGATCCCATCCGACCCCCACGCCGACTCCAGACATCGCGTCACTGTCGTCCCCACCGCAATCACCCGACGCCCCTCTTTTTTTGCCCGAGTCACAGCGGCGGCCGTATCTTCTGAAATAAAATACGACTCCTCATGCATCCGATGGTCGTCCAAGTTAGTCACCGAAATCGGCTTAAATGTCCCGTACCCCACATGGAGCGTAATCGACCAAATAATGACCCCCATGGACCGGAGTCGGTCCAGCAATTCGTCGGTAAAATGCAACCCGGCCGTCGGGGCCGCTACCGCGCCAGGTGTCCGTGCCACCACGGTTTGATACCGTTCCAAATCGTCGACCTGGGCCACGCCATTTCGGATATAGGGGGGAAGCGGCACCTGGCCCACCCGCTCAAGCGCTTCGGCCCAAGGCAGCGAGGTCATGAGCCGCACCCGATGCAACGGGGCCGAATGATCCGATGAACTCACCGCATTTTTCTGAACAATTCGCACCGACACCTCGGGCGAAATCGCTATTTCATCGCCTTCTGCCACTCGTTTTGAAGGACGGATCAACGCCAACCAATCATCGTCGGGTTGCCGCTCCACCAACAAAATTTCCACACGGCCCCCACTCAACCGGGTCCCCATCAACCGCGCGTTAATCACCCGGGTATCGTTCATCACAATGACGTCTCCAGACCGCACAAGTTCAGGAAGATCGTAAAAATGCCGGTGCGATCGCCCCTCATTAGACAAGACCATTAACCGACTATGATCCCTCGGCACCATGGGGACTTGTGCAATCGCATGCTCAGGGAGTTCAAATTCAAAATCAGAGAGTTGCAGCAACGGTCTCCTGGATAATGGTGGCCATCGCAGTCACCCAATCGGCCCCGTCATTCAAGCACGGAATCATTTGCATTTCGGTCCCCCCCTCCGCTAAAAATTGAGCCCGCCCACGATCGCCTATTTCCTCAATGGTTTCTAAACAATCCGCCACAAATGCCGGACATACCACCCCCAATCGCTTGACCCCACGCGCAGCTAATTCGGGGATCACCTTATCCGTAAAGGGGGTCAACCACGGGTCTTTCCCCAATCGAGACTGAAACGACAATGACCACTGATCACTCGAAAGCCCCAGTTGATCGACCACCCGTTGCGTCGTCGTCCGAACCTGATGGCGATAACAGGTCGCATGCGCCGCGGATGGTTTTTCACAACAACCCGCCGTCAAACAATGGGCGCCGGTCGGATCTGTTTTTCTAAGGTGCCGCTCAGGAAGCCCATGATAACTAAACAAAATATGATCCACTTCCGACACATACGGCCGCATCTGTTGGGTCAATGCCGCAATATACAACGGGTGCTCAAAAAACGGGGGCACCACGGATCGTTCCATCGCCGGAGCGAGTCGGTTAAGCACTGATTCAAATTCAACAACGGCGGTGGTCACACTCGACATTGCGAAGTGCGGATACATCGGCACCAACGCAATTCGATCCACATTCTTGGACAATAACGCGTTCACCCCGAACTCCATGGAGGGTGAGCCATACCGCATCGCTAACGCCACCGGCTCAGTCTTTTTCTCTTGCAATGCCGCCACAAATCGACGACTCATCGTCACCAAAGGCGATCCCTCCGCCGTCCACACACTCTGATACGCCTCCGCAGACGCGTGGGGGCGGGTCGGCAAAATCGCCAATTCCACGATGAGAAACCGAAGCCACACCGGGATATCTATAACATAAGGATCCATCAAAAACTGACGCAAATATCGCCGCACATCCTTGACGGACGGCGAGTCTGGCGACCCTAAATTGGCAATTAAAATACCCGTTTTCATAATAAACAATTTACCAGAGTATCCCCGACCCAACAAAATCAATCATTTAATCGATGTCACTTTTAATATACACTACTTCCTACAATGACAAACAAGACTTTGATAATATGGGGATCTGTCGCCATCTTCGGGCTTGGAATTGGCATTCGAATCGCCCTGCCTACCGCCGTCCCAACAGCGGACGCCACCCCCACTGTTCTGCGACCGACACCTCACCCACACCTCGCCCCCGCACCGGTGATAATTCAAGTTCAAGTGTCGGGAGCAGTCGCCAAACCGGGCGTATTTTCGGTCAGCAAAGGAACGCGAGTCCAGGAGGTCATTGAAATGGCGGGAGGATCCTTTCCCGATGCCGACGACAGCGCCATCAATTACTCCGGAAAAGTCCGTGACGGCCAACACGTTCATATTCCCCCGGTCAAAATTCACCCAATATCCCGACACGACTCCGCCCATCAGACCCCCTCGAAATTCAATATCAACACGGCAACCGCCCAACAGCTAGCCGATCATTTTGATATTTCCAAAAAAAGCGGGGCCACGATTATCCGTTATCGATCCCGAATGGGGTGGATCCAAGGAGAGACGGAACTGGCCTCACTAGAGGATCTCCCCACGAAGGACCGGTCGAAATTCAGATCGGAATACCGCCCCCATTAACGCTTTTATCGAACCCAGCCGTATGTTATAGTCTCCGCACCTTGCGGGATTAGCTCAGTTGGTAGAGCGTCTGCTTGCCAAGCAGAAGGTCGCCAGTTCGAATCTGGTATCCCGCTCCATTATAACCAGGTGGGTCTATGAAAATTTTAAACTCCAAAAAACAAGGAAATGTCATTTTCCTCGAACTCGAACAGCCCCCTGAAGCGATCAAGTCCAATGTGGACACCGCGTTCAAAAGGGTCGTGAAAGATGTTCGAATCCCCGGATTTCGGAAGGGCAAAATCACCCGATCTATGTATGAAAAATACTTCGGAACGGATTCCATCGTCCGCGAGGGAATTATAGATGCAGTCAACGCCGCCTACGCAGAAGCCGTTCAACTCCTGGATCTTCGCGTCATTGATTTCCCTAGAAACATCAAAATCGGCGACTATAAAGAAAACGAAGCCGTTCAATTCTCCTGCGAGGTCGACATCCTGCCCGAAGCCAAATTGGGAAGCTACAAAGGACTCGAAATCACGGTAACCAAAGATGCGGTCACCGATGATACCGTGAATGAACAGGTCAACCGACTTCGCGACAGCTACGCCACCTATGAACCAGTGGACCGTCCGGCCCAAGCAAATGATGTCGTTACCGCGAATATCTCCGCCACCCTTGACGGAGAGCCTTATGGGAACTGGACCCGAGACGGTGCCGGCATTCGACTCGGCATTGGCAGCTTTGGCCCCGAGTTTGACGAGCAAGTCATAGGAATGTCAAAAACTGAGTCCAAAACATTTAGCACCGTGTTACCCGATGATTTTTCGAACAAAGAAACCGCCGGGAAACCGGCTGAATTTAACGTCACAATCGATGAAGTTCGCGAAAAACGACTCCCAGAGATCACTGACGAATTCGCCGCTAAAGTATCGGAGCATTCTACCGCCGATGAATTCCTGACCCAAACCCGGGTCAAATTAGAAACCCAATCCACTGAGAAATACGATGGAGAAGTCCGCAACGCACTGATCACCGCATTGATAAACGCCACCGAAATTGAGGTGCAACCTGTACTCGTCCAACGCGAAGTCACTCAATTGATCACCGAGTTTGAATCCAATGTTAAACGCATCGGATATACCCTTGAGCAATATCTAAAGACGATCGACGGAAGTATCGAAAAACTGAGAGAAAACTACCTTGAAACCGCCGAAAAACGAGTCAAGGCGGACCTCATATTGGCGGCCACTGCAGACCAAGAAAAAATTGAAGCGTCAGAGGATGATCTTCGCAATGAAATCATGGGTTGGAATGAACCTGAATTATCCACCGATAGCCAAGTCACTTCATACCTCCGCAGCATTGACCAAGAACGGCTAAAATATTCGATCCGACGCGAAAAAACGCTCGATTTTCTAGTGGCTCACGCTGTCATCAAAAATTAATTAACTAAAAAAAAGAGGTAACGCCATGGGCTTAGTTCCAATTGTTGTTGAACAAACCGGTCGTGGGGAACGGTCATATGATATTTATTCACGACTTCTCAAAGAACGGATTATATTTTTATCCGAAGCCATTGATGACCATACCGCCAACCTTATTATCGCTCAGCTACTGTTTTTAGACGCCGAAGATAGCGACAAAGAATGTTACATGTATATCAACAGCCCCGGAGGCGTCGTCACCTCTGGACTCGCGATTTATGACACGATGCAGTACATCAAAACCAAAGTATCCACCATCTGTTTGGGCCAAGCGGCCTCAATGGGCGCGGTCCTATTGGCTGCCGGAGAACCGGGTCGTCGCTTCGCACTTCCCAATGCTCGTATTATGATTCACCAGCCATTGGGTGGGGCTCAAGGTCAGGCCACCGACATCGAAATCCAAACTCAAGAGATTTTGCGTTTAAAACTGTCCTTGAACACCATTTTGGCCAAGCACACCAAACAAACCATCAAGACCATTGAAAAAGACACCGATCGTGACAACTTCAAGAGTGCGGAAGAAGCGGTAAAGTACGGACTCATTGACTCCGTCATTACCTACAACCAAGCCGCAAAAATTACCAAAAAATAATGACCAAGTCCTCTACGCCTACCTGTTCATTTTGCGGAAAACCACAACCGATGGTTACCACGCTAGTCATTGGCCCAGATGCCAACATTTGCGACCAGTGCGTACGGGTGTGTTTGGATATTACCGGCGGACCGACTGATGCCACGGCGACAACGGCCACAGAAACACCCCCCTCTACCGAAAGCCCATTAAAAGTGGCGGACACCCCAGTATCTCAGTCGTCGACGCCGATTGATCCGCCCAAACCCGCTGAAATCTACGCCTTTTTAGATCAGTACATTATTGGGCAAACCCAAGCCAAACGGATTTTGTCTGTGTCGGTTTACAACCATTACAAACGTTTGTTTGGAGCAGAGCCGGAAGGATTCGACGGTGTCGAAATCCAAAAAAGCAACGTCTTGCTGGTGGGGGCAACCGGAACCGGAAAAACCTTGTTTGCCCAGACATTGGCCCGACTACTCAATGTGCCGTTTACCATCGCTGACGCCACGACAATCACCGAAGCAGGCTACGTCGGGGAAGACGTTGAGAGTATGTTGTTCCGACTCCTTCAGGTTGCGAACCATGACGTCAAACTCGCCGAATCTGGCATTATCTATATCGATGAAATTGATAAAATTTCCCGAAAATCCGAGAACCCGTCGATTACCCGAGATGTCTCTGGGGAAGGTGTTCAACAAGCGCTATTGAAGATGCTTGAAGGCTCATTGGTCAACGTCCCCGTTCGTGGCGGAAGAAAAAATCCCCAGGGCGAATTTATGACCGTCAATACCCAAAACATTTTATTCATTACTGGTGGGGCATTTCACGGAATTGAGTCGATTGTTCGACAACGTCTAAACGAAAAACAAATTGGATTCTTATCGGAAACCGAAAAAGTAAAAGTATCGGAAACCGACATTTTTGAGCACATTCAAGTCGAAGATCTCCAAAAATTTGGGTTAATTCCCGAGCTTATCGGCCGGCTCCCCATCGTCGCCCCATTAAAAGAACTCGACGAAGATGCCTTGGTCAAAATTTTGACCAAGCCCAAAAATGCCATTACTAAGCAGTATGCCAAACTCTTAGCCATGGATAATGTGTCGATCCATTTTGAACCCAAAGCCCTCCGTAAGGTGGCCCAAATCGCGGTCCTCAAAAAAATGGGAGCTCGAGCGCTCCGTGCCATCATGGAGACGATTATGTTAGACACCATGTTTGCGGCCCCCGAAACACCCGGTATCAGCGTGAGCATTTCGGTCGCCGATGTCGACCGTTATGCAGATGAAAAACTATCTAAAACCCTTCGAAAGAAGCTGGAACACAAGGCCCATTAATGGTTAGCAAAACCATTCCCGCGTCCGTGACCCTTCTTCAGAAAGTGTCTGAAACGTTAGCGGGCTGGATTGACTGGATCCCATCGGAGGGACCGGAGTGGACTGCGGTTCGACTGGGCCTAACGGGTTCCCCCACACCCGAATCCACACGGGTCCTACAAACCATGCTTCTGGCCACCTTAACGATGTTTGAAGGCGTGGGTACACCGTCCATCGCGGGCGTATCCCCCACCGACAATGGGCTCACCATCCACTGGGTGGGAGGCTCCGCTGACACTCTCGTGTGGGGAGTCAATGACGCCCATTTTATTCGATTTTCTCACTATGTGGCGAATCGGGTACTGGGGATCCCCTCCCAAGGCAAAAAAACCGCGGTGCATCCCAACCTTATCCCTGGAATCAAAACCAAATTGTCTTATTATTTATCGGCGTTGACGGTCACTGAATCCCGGATCACCGACTTGATCCGGTCCGATATTAGCCACAGTTTTGATGGTAAAGTCGATCCCGTTTTTCTTTTTGTAGTGATGGGCTGTCTTCCATTGGATCAGCTCAATGCGTTGTTCTTATATATTCAGCGATTTCTCCCTGACAATCTCAATATCAAAGGATCTAATGGGAAATCGATCGTGGTATCGCAGCTATTTCAGCCCGCCACCGACGTCCGATTTATGGTCGAAAAAACGAACTTGTACCTCGATCTCTTTAACTCCCCCAATTTGCCCATTATACGCGAAATTACCCGGGCAAAGACGATTGCCTATTTCCAGAAGCTAATGGCGACCCCCGCAGTAAAAGACGGGGTATTAGAGAACCTTAAGGGCATCATTACGTATCAAATTACCCCCAGGGCCCAACTCTATGGGTTAGTGAACCGCATTATCGATCGGATTCAGAAATAACAATGGCCAGTATCGAGGCAATTCGTCGCATCCTTGAAACCGAACTCTCCCCCACAACGCTCGAAATCGTGGACGAAAGCCACGACCATCGGGGCCACTACACCAGCGACAGCATCGACCCGAGCCATCTCAAAATTCGGATTGGATCCGCGGCGTTTACTGGACTATCTCGGGTCAAACAGCATCAGTGGGTGAATCGGTTGCTGAAGCCTGCGTTTGATGAGGGGTTACATGCGTTGGGGTTGGAAATAAGCATCTAGAAAGTGTCCTTCTGCATATGACCGTGCCCCCTATTAAACAATTGATTCTAGGACCGATCCCCGATCAGTATCATCCAGAATTGGATGTTGTGGTCTCATTCCATAGTTTTGTTAACCTCGAAAAGATTTACCCCACGTGGCATACACTGCCAATTCTGACCGTACGCTATGACCAGCGTGCATTACTGGCATTTACCGATCAGTTTCTTGAGGACATCGTAATGCCGAATATCGCGGCCCATTTAAACCAACTACACGGAGTTACCCGTTCGGCATTATTTTGGCGCGTGTTGGTGATGCCCTATGTCTTGGAATTATGGGGGATGATGATATCCGCCTTGTTACTCTTGATCCCTGTGATTGACGCTCATCCCGAAGAAAAGATTCATGGGGAGCTACTCACGATTGACGGGAATTGGGATTTTGTCGATATTATCGATTTTAATCTACGAGGATTAAAAAACCCGACGTTTGTGTATTGGTTATTGAGCCAACTATGCATCCAATTCGCACCTAAACAGTGGCATCTTTCAGAACATCCTACCGCAGTCGATCGACCCACTTTTACGGAATCTGCACCCCACTCGGACACCCGACGATTTCAAGGCGTAGAAGGATTTTCTGAACCCCAACGGGATTTATTCTCGTGGATGCTTCGATTGAAATCATTCATTAAGCCGACAGCTCATCCCATTTCAGGACGCCGCCAGTCTCCCTACTTAAACGACGCCCCTATTTTTGACTCAGAGAAATGGGAACTGGCACTACGAACGGTCCTTCCAACTTTTTTTAATGATATCCTTTTTCGAAATTTGCCATTAACAGTAACACGCAATTTTAAAGTATTTGATCAAAAAGCTAGGCAGCTCAAATATCGAAAAAATGCACTTCGTGTAATTCGAACCTCTTACTATCATCACGAAGAAGTTAAATATTATATGGCCCACGCACTCAACGCAGGAGAGGTCATCTTAGGGTCTCAACATGGCGGAACCTACGGGATCACCCAATATCATTTCACAAGTTCCATGCTCGAGATACGAGATCGATGGTTTGTGAGCTGGGGATGGCAAAATCAAGAAGGGATTTCTGAAAATATAATTCCCATGGCTTCACCCGAATTATCCAAAATACACAATCGCCACCTAAAAAAGTCAGAAGATATCGTTTGGATCGCTACCCACATGTGTGCGATCAGACTCGGAAGTCTTTATTCTGAATATCTGGGCTGGGACTGGGTACACCATATCAACGATAAATTTCGCTTTTTAAGAACATTAGATCCAACACTGCATCAACGACTGTTATACAGACCTCACCCCGATACTCAGGGGTGTATAAATGAAATACCCTCTCTACATCGTGAATATCCATCCCTAAAAATCAGCTCAGGGGGAATACAAGAGACCGTGTTAGGTGCCGCATTGCTTATCTTCGACAATACCAGTACCACCTTAAATTTTGTAATCGCAGCAAATACTCCGTTTATTTTGATTATTCCCAACGAGAATCGATTCTCAAGAGAATCAATTCCCGTATTTGATCAACTAGTGGCAGCCGGAATTGCATTTTTTTCCCCAGAATTAGCGGCCCAAGCGATTAATACAATGCCAAACATTGCTGAATGGTGGGCGAGCTCTACCGTCCAAAAGGCCCGTTGTGCATGGATGAATGCTTATGCACGAACAAGTCCAACCCCTTTTTGGGATTGGGCCCGAATGTTATGGAATACATAGCCAATTTTCAGTTAGTCCACAAACTTAGAAAGTGCAGGGAAATCATTGACGGTGACGCCGGCGTTGACCACATATGCCATCATGCGATGAAGATTTCTGTTATGGTTATTCCCCTGAAATAACTTAACCTTTACGTAGGGGACCCCAGCCATCACTAATTCTTCCGGATAAAAAAAGCATGGGTCAACGGGATAGGTTTTATATGACTGCGATCTAAACAATTGGGCAATCTTCGTCCTCCGATACTCCAACCCCAGTTCTGGAGGCGCAACAATAGCCGGTAAAAATCCTTGAGTCGCAAAATAGTCAGCCCATGTAGTTTCGTACGCGTTGATCACCGAGGACATCGTGGCAAACGGAATGATGTTGGAGAAAAAATCCCAAAAAAAAGTGCGTTGCAAGACGTCTTTTTTGAAGGCCAAAAAATAGGACTGAACATGATGTCGAGGGTGAAAATTTTCGGTCATTCCCCAAATCGAGTGGTCCGCCATTTTCTCAATTACCGACGAAAGAGGGGCCACCGGCCCTAGCAGACTAGAATTGGTCAATATAAGCTGATCGACTGCCTGCACTTGCTGGCGATGCTTAGTGAGATATGTACCCCATGCATAAAAATCATACCCGACATTATGAGGTTGAAATACAATTTCCGAGACGTAAGGCCGAATGCGATCGCATTCGGTAACATCGGGCTTTGACGTGGTAATAAATACAACTCATAGTGTCGATATCATCTGATCCAGATCATCAAAATTTGAGACCGTCACAGATGCGTCAAACCCAGCCTTAGCCTGAACATGCCTGTGCTCTCCGGTTAACACCCTAATAGTAAGTACCCCTAGAGGATTGAGATTTACAAAGTCTTTGGCTGGATTATCTCCGATGTAAACCAGATCGGCCCAGCTACATTTCTCCATTTCTTTAATTTTTTCAAAACAATAGGTCGACGGTTTCGCATGGGAAACCCCATATCGATGGGTAATTAATACCTTTTTAAACCATTTAGAAAGCCCTAATGCATCTACTTTTTTTTGTTGCACCATTTTATTACCGTCCGTCACAACATATAACGGCCCGTTGTAAGTACGCAAAAATAGGGAAGCTGCCTCATCTAAAAAAATGTCAGGCCGATGCCCACGATATACGCCCAAACATTTCTCAGCGACCCCACGTAAAAGAACACCATTTCTTTCTAATACACGTTCAAATATATGACCGCGCCCTTCAGTTTCGAGCAAATTCAACATAAGCTCCCGCAGTTCGCCCTCAGGCCATCCAAATTGCCCGGAAAGCCACTGTGCGACCGCGCGAAATCCGCTTTCTACGTAGGTCCGTTCGGGGTAAAGAGTATCGTCCAGATCAAATATTAGGATCAATAAAATAAAGATCTTGCAAAACCCGGACTTGCCGAATTTCCTTCTCACTACGCCTAAATAGATAGTCATCGAGCGTCTCGCATTGTGACTCGAGCATCGACCAGTACAGACTATCCAAACCCGCCGCAATACCCAAGGTGGACGCCCCTCCAAACCGGGCATTGCATTCAATAATATGAATTTGGCCCACCGAGTCTATTAGCGCCTGAAGAACCACGGGTCCCCGCAATTTTAATTCACCTAAGACATGGGTCACCAATGCTTCGACTTTATAATCCCTAAATGTAGTCGTTATTTGAGACTCGCCGTCGACGATCCGATCTCTTTTCCGAAGAACCAGCCCTTTCACTTGATGGAGCCGCGACACCCAAGCATCAACGCTAATCTCAACCCCCTCTAAAAAGGGCTGAAAAATAGGAGATTTAAGCTTATTCGCATGAGATTTTGCAGCAGCCCCATCTAAATCCAATCCCAAGTCACAAGAACCGGACCCATATCTCTCCTTGACGACATAGCGTGCTCCAACCGTTTCGTCACATTCCAATGAGGATGGAATAAATGGGAGATTCAACGACGCTCCAAACTGAGAAAACGCCCATTTATCGACACTGAGGGTCACGGATTCTGCGGGAGATACTATTACATCGATACCATGGGCCAAAAACTGACTCGCATGGGTCGCCCAAAAGAATAATTCCCCGTCCCTAGTTGGCAAAATGGCAGTAATCCCTCGCTGAATACACCCCTCCAAAATTAGTTTGAGATGCTCGTCGTTAGTCGCAGGCATAATCCATGAGTCATCCGCCACAAATGATGCCAAGGTAAACGGCCGATTATCCCCAGCCACAACCAGTGAATTCGGATGAATACGAACCGCCGCCGACCGAACAGCGCGTATCAATGGCACTTTTTTTGAAGCACTCGTCACAAGAATTTTTACGGGGCGGGTTACAATATCGACAACCGCCCGATTTAGCCTCATTCGTTCATACTCGATAATTTCGGGAAGTGCCGTTTCCAGCGTGTATTCCGGCACCCATCCAATTTTCGACTGATATAACGCCATATTCGCTTGGGATGCCTCAAACGGGATGTCGGATTGGTCCACGTTAGCAACAAGCGTGGGGAAATGTGATTTAAGAATGGTGACAACATCACTCACTGCCCGCGCACGCCCAGTTCCCAAATTGATAATTCCAGTTACATCACTATCGGCAAGGCGAATCAATCCTTCCGCAGAATCAGATCCATATATGTAGTCAAAAATTCCCTCCGGACGAAAAACCGAAATCGGCTCATCTTGCAAAGCTGCCCGAATCCATCGCGAGATGACGTCGCGGGACCCTTTTCCATACCCTCGGTATATTCGAGCTGCAACGATTGAAAAACGACTTTTGCAAAAACTGTATAAAAATTCCAATTCAATTTCATGCGCTAACTTTGCCATTCCCGTCAGGTTACGAGGCGCTACTGGATCATTTTCTGATAGCGACATTGGTTGAAGTTGGTGTACGTCAAATTGATATATCGACGGGGAATAAATTAAATAACTAGAGGCAAACACCACTCGCTTAAGAGACGCGCACTCCTTCAGGATCGTCATAAGATGATGGCTCAAACGAATGTTATGCCAAAAATTTTCATCCCAAAATCCGTAAGATTCTGTAGACCGTTCGAATGTTGCCGCCAGGTGGATAAAAATATCCGGAGAGAACGCTTTAACGTCATCTTCCGTCAGTGTATTTAAATCACCTTGGCGATATTTAACCTCCGACGGAAATAACGCCGGTCTCAGCTTTAAGTCACCCACATAAACAATGGCCCCCAATTCAAGCAATTTAGGCACCATCTCCATTCCAATAACACCACTACCACCACTTACAAATACTCGTTTATTTTTCATCATTGTTTAAACATCCATGGACAACAGAATCCGTTGCCTTTTGATCAATCAATACGTGCCGTTTCAGCACACCTTCTTTTTCAAACCCCGCCGATTCAAGAATCGAAATATGAAGCTTACGGAAGATATACGTTTCCGTAAACAACCGTTGCAAGTTCAATTCCGAAAACGCCAATCGTTTAATTAGCCCCAAAAATTTCGCAAAATCACGGGCATACACGTCAGGGTTCGCGACCCGAGACGGATCAAGAAGAAACGATACTTCTGCACGCAGGTTCTCCCAGGAAATATGAACGAGACCCCCATACCCGATCAGTTGCCCCTGAAAAAAATAACTCATCAACAAATTTTGGGGATGCCCCACCCTCATACTTGGAAAAATATGAGTGTCAAAATATACGCGTTGCTGGGCCGCTGTAATGACCGACTTTTGCCGTAATACGTCCATTTGGGAATTCCGCCACTGCCGGATAGACTCAATATCCTTAAGTTGGACCGTTTCAATTTTAAAATCCGCGTCGCACAAAAATTGGACATCCAAACAACTGTATTTCTTGGGAGTCATCGGTCCACAAACCTAACACCCCTAAAGAAAGAGCGAAAGAGACTTTTATCCCCACAGCCCCACCACTATCGTGAGAAATGTTTTTTTTTGATAAAATTGGTGGGACTTAAGCCGCAGCAAAACTCCAAGTTTCATAGTTATGAGGATATCCAATGATTAGTAGACACATACTCGACAACAAAGTCGTCTTAGTAACCGGCGGTACCGGCTCATTTGGAAAAGCGTTTATCAAGCGCATTTTAACCGAATTTTCTCCTAAGAAAGTTATCATTTTTTCCCGAGATGAACTCAAGCAGTTTGAAATGCAATATGAAATTCCCAATGAAGGGAACGTGCGATATTTCATCGGTGACATTCGGGATCGGGACCGGTTGTCTCGGGCATTTAATGGCGTCAACGTCATTATCCACGCCGCCGCCATGAAACAAGTCGAAGCATCCGAATACAATCCATTCGAAGCAGTCCAGACTAATATCATTGGCGCTGAAAATATTATTTCAGAAGCCATTTCCAACAAAGTCGAACGGGTCATCGCTCTCAGTACCGACAAAGCCGCCAGTCCATTAAACCTCTACGGCGCCACCAAATTATGCTCCGAAAAGCTATTTATAGCCGCCAATAACTATGTCGATGAACAAACTCCCACATTATTTTCAGTCGTCCGATACGGCAATGTGGTGGGGAGCAGAGGGAGCGTTATTCCGTTCTTTCTAAAACAAAGAGCCGAAGGAAAACTCCCCATTACCGACCCTAGAATGACCCGGTTTTGGATTACGTTACCCGACGCAGTTGAATTTGTATTGCGAACATTACAAGACACCAAGGGCGGAGAAATTTTTATCCCCAAACTGGCCACCATGAACATTATCGACTTAGCGAACGCTTTGGCACCCGAATGCAGCCACCACATTATTGGGATCCGCCCCGGCGAAAAAATTCATGAATCCATGTTCACCGAAGATGAATCGATGAATACCATCGAACAAGACGATCGATATATCATCCAACCCCACACGAAATTTCGAAATATCGGCCAACATGACGGCAAATCCATCGAGGTTCCCTTTTGCTACAGTAGCGGGACCGCCCCAAACCAACTCGGCACCGACGAACTCAAACAAATGATCGCCAAACTGGATCTCCCCAATTGAGCGTACTTCCCTATTCCCGACAATACCTCGACGACGACGACATTGAGAGTGTCGTCCGCGCACTACGATCCGACTTTTTGACCCAAGGCCCTCGAATCGCCGAATTTGAGGATGCCGTCGCTCAAAAAGTGGGGGCCAAATACGCTGTCGCCGTGTCGAGTGGTACTGCCGCATTACACCTCTGTTATTTGGCAATCGGACTCTCTACGGGAGATGAACTGATTACCACTCCCAACACCTTCGTCGCAACGGCAAATGCCGCCCTGTATTGTGGTGCCACCCCCATTTTTACTGATATTTCGGCCGAAACCGGATTGATCAATCCGGCACTCATTGAGGAATTAATCACTCCAAACACCAAAGCCATCGCCCCGGTTGATTTCGCGGGATGCCCCTCAGACATGGAAACAATCTGGACCATCGCAAAACGGCATAACCTAAAGGTAATCCAAGACGCATCCCATTCGCTCGGAGCCACCTACAAACACACCACCGTTGGCGATTGCGCCTACGCCGACATGACCGTATTTAGCTTTCATCCCGTGAAGCCGATGACCACCGGAGAAGGGGGGCTGATCACAACCAACGATGTGACGCTTTATCACATACTATTGCGACTTCGGACTCACGGGATCACCAAAGAAGGACTCCAACATAGTCCTGGCCCTTGGTACTACGAGATGACCGACCTAGGGTATAACTATCGCATCACCGACATTCAAGCCGCCTTGGGCCTTTCTCAATTGGGCAAACTGGATCGATTTATCGCCGCGCGTCGCCATATTGCGAACCGTTATGACGCCGCATTTCGAGACCTAACCCGAATTACCCCCTTAAAAGAAGCCGCTGAGTGCCAGTCCGGATACCATCTTTATGTTGTAAGAATTCCATTTGCTCAATTGGGCCATACCCGTGCGGACGTCATGGCGACGTTAAAGGCACAGGGAGTGGGATCCCAGGTTCACTACATCCCGGTCTATCACCAGCCCTATTATCGGACGCGATTTCCGTCCCAAGCGCCACTTCCGGGAATGGAGGCCTACTATCAATCGGCATTAAGTCTCCCGATATTTCCCACCATGACCGATTCCGACACAGACCGCGTGATCCACGCGATACGATCTTTAGACCAAGGTGACTAAACTCCCCATTGGGGTGAGCCCCATCCATTGGAAGGGAAACTCTATCCCCCCGCTTATCGTCGGCACCGCCCAACTGGGAATGGACTACGGAATTGCGAATCGCGACGGGCAATCCGACTCTAAAACCGCCAACAGCATTGTCCGCCAGGCCATCCAGTCAGGATATACATGGTTTGATACCGCCCAAGCCTATGGCACTGCCGAAACGGTACTGGGAACCGCCATTCGTGCCGCCGCCGGAGAGACCGATCCATCGATTATTACAAAGCTGGCACCCCAGTTAAATCCACGAGAGTCCGAGGCGATCTATTCCGCCATCCAAGAGTCTCTACACCGCCTTGGCACCCCCTCCATTTGGGGACTCATGCTCCATCGTTCAGCCTGGATTCGGGACTGGAACCATGGTCTGGGAAACGCTTTAACACGGGCCAAAAACGAGGGATTAATCCAGCATATTGGGGTTTCGATTTACACTGCGGACGAATTGCAAGAGGTCATTGATGCGGGCCATTTTGATATCATCCAACTTCCCTTTAATGCCTGGGACCCTGAATTTTTGAATCATGGCCTCCTGGCCACCGCGCAATCAGAAGGCATTTGTTGCCTCGCCCGAAGCGTCTACCTTCAAGGGCTCCTCATGTTGGCCCCCAATACCATCGCCAAGCGACTACCCGCTGCCTACGATGCCGCCATCGCATGGGAAACACTTTGCGCGACGTATTGTCTGACGCCGGTCCAATTGGCGATGGGATATGTAAGACACTTTCAGCTCCCCTTGGTCGTGGGGGTCGAAACCGTGGCCCAATTGCAAGACAACATGGCCCTAATGGCCACACCTAAGCTTCATCCAGAGATCATCCAACATATCCAATCCGTCATGCATCCCTTGGCAAAAAAAGACTTTGTCAGCCCTCCACATTGGCAAGTAAAATCGGGATTATGACACATTCAAAATCGCTCCAACTCCAAGATCACGCAAAAAACAGAATCCCGGGATGGAACCAATTATTATCCAAACGACCTGACCAATTTTCCGCCGGTGTTTGGCCAGGGTATTACAAAAAAGCCAGTGGGGTCGAAATATGGGATATGGACGACAATCGCTACATTGATATGAGCATCTCCGGTATCGGTGCCAATGTTCTTGGCTACGCCGATCCCGACGTCAATGCGGCGGTGTGTCACGCGATTCAAGAAGGTTCCAGTAGCTCACTTAATTCCTATGAAGAAGTCCAACTGGCGGACAAATTATGTGAGCTCCACCCCTGGGCCGACCAAGTTCGGTTTGCACGGACCGGTGGTGAGTCGATGACTATTGCGGTCCGAATCGCCAGAGCTGCAACCGGCCGAAGCAAAATTGCATTTTGTGGCTACCATGGATGGCACGACTGGTATTTGGCCGCCAACTTAAAAACAAGTGACGCGCTCAATGAGCATCTCATCACAGGTCTAGACCCGATCGGAGTCCCCAAAGAATTGGCCGGAACCGCGATCCCGTTTCGGTTTAACGACAGTGCCGCATTAGAAGCCATAATCCGAGATCATGGGCATGAATTAGCCGCAATTGTGATGGAACCCATTCGGTACAGTCCCCCCACCCCAGAATTTTTGGAAACTCTCAATAAATGCAAAAGTTTATCCGGCGCGGTTTTAATTATTGACGAAATTTCGGCTGGATTTCGCGTCACGCCTGGTGGAGCCCACCTCACCCTCGGATATGACCCCGACATCGCCGTCTTCTCAAAAGCATTAGGGAACGGATTTCCTATTGGCGCTGTCATAGGAAAGAAATCTGTTATGACTGCCGCCACCACCACCTTTATCAGTAGTACCTGTTGGACCGAACGCGTCGGCTTTGTCGCCGGACTGGCCGTCATCGACAAATACGTCCGCAATAACGTCCACACTCACCTCATCGCTATTGGTACAGCGGTTCAAACTGGGTGGGCAAAGGCCGCGCAAACCACCGGCCTCGACATCAGCATTAGTGGAATTCCTCCCCTGAGCAATTTTGCCTTTAAAGATGCCAACCCACTAGAACTCAAAGCCTACTACGTTCAATTGATGATGGATCAGGGATTTTTGGCCTCCAATTTATTTTATTCCATGTATGCACATACCCTCGACCACGTCTCCGCCTATATCGCGGCAACCACGGCGGCATTTCAAACCATCAAAGACGATCTCTCTCAAGGAACCGTTGCCTCAAAACTGCGGGGGAAACCCGCCAATTCTGGATTTTTAAGGCTCAATTAACCCTATGAAACTGCACATCGGCCCTCACGTCATTTCGGCAAACTCTCCGGTCTACATCATCGCTGAGATGTCCGGGAATCATCATGGAAGCCTTGAGAAAGCCATGCAGATCGTCCATGCCGCCAAAGAATCCGGTGCTAATGCCATCAAATTGCAAACTTATCGTGCCGATACCATTACCTTAAATTCGGAAAAACCTGACTTTTTGATCCCAGAAAATGACCCTTGGCATTACAAACACAATTTATTTGCACTGTACGAAGAAGCATTTACCCCATGGGAATGGCATGCCCCCTTATTTCAGGAAGCGAGGGCCATCGGGCTCGACATTTTTTCATCCCCATTTGATATCTCCGCCGTCGATTTTTTAGAAACACTGGATTGCCCTGCATATAAAATTGCATCCCCAGAAATCACCGATATCCCGCTACTCCGACGGGTCTCCCGCACCAAAAAACCAGTGATCATGTCGACTGGGTTGGCCGAAATTCATGATATCGAGTTGGCGCTCTCGACGCTGTCTGATGAGGGATGTACCCAAATCGGGTTGCTTAAATGCACCGCAAGCTATCCCGCACCACCGGAAACGATGAATCTTCACACCATCCCTGACATGGCCAGCCGCTTCGGCTGCGTCGTGGGGTTGTCGGATCACACGTTGGGAATCGGCGTTCCTGTGGCCGCAGTCGCGCTCGGAGCAAAAATCATCGAAAAACATTTCGTGTTGAGCGCCGATGACGATACGGTCGACAGCTTCTTTTCGTTGGATCCCGTCGCTTTTTCACAAATGGTATTGGAGGTCCGAAAAGTAGAAAAAGCGTTGGGAACGGTCAGCTATGACGTCCCGGGATCTTCTCCTCAAAAATTCAAAGCCCGGCGATCGCTCTACGTCGCCAAATCCATTGAATCGGGTGAGGTGTTTACACCCGACCATATCAAATCGGTCCGTCCAAGCTGGGGCCTCCACCCCAAATTTTACGACGACGTCATTGGTAAACGTGCCGCAGTAACGCTTGAGATGGGGGACCGACTGTCCATGGATTGTATTGATGGCTAACACGGTCGCAGTGATTCAAGCACGGCAAGGGTCATCACGGTTACCCGGCAAAACCCTCACCTCACTATGGGGAAAGCAAACCACATTAGAAATGATGATTGAACGGCTACGCCCCTCCAAGACCCTCGACAAAATCGTTGTTGCCACCACTGATTTGCCCGCAGACGACGCCATCGACTCCGTCTGCAAAATACTTCAAATCGATTGCTTCCGAGGAAGTTCTGCGGATGTCCTGTCCCGATATTTCCAAACCGCACAGGAGCATAAGGCCGATCATGTGGTACGGCTTACCGCCGATTGTCCTTTCCAGGATTACCTCGTCGTCGATGCACTGGTGGAGACCTTCTTAAACGCCAGTGTAGATTACGCCGCAAATGCCCTCATTCCAACGTATCCCAATGGATTTGACGCTGAAATAATGTCGATAAAGGCATTAACCACTGCGTTCCAAAACGCGACACTCAAGTCCGACAGAGAACACGTTACTCCGTATATTTATCGACACCCCGAGCAGTTCAAAATTCTAAATTTGCCCTACCACCGCGATGTCAGCCACCTTCGGCTCACGCTTGATGAGCCCTCCGATCTGCAGGTCATGCGTGCCATGGCCGACGCTCTATTTAAATCCGGACACTATGTTCATTTGGAAGAAATGCTAGCCTACGCAGTATCCCATCCTGAATTGATAGAGATAAACGGATCAATACCACGCAATGAAGACCACTTAACCCCGCGATACCCGAAGAAATGACGATCCCGAATAGTATTGTGAACAAAACACCCACACTGTCACCGCCGCCATCGGAACCGAAACTTGGATCGCCGGATGGTCCTTCGCTAAAGCGTCAGCTGGCGGAATAAGCGCCTATTAATAGAGATCGAATATGACGTCTCGATTTAGCAAATGGAATGATGGTAAGCTCAGATTTTCCCTAGATAAAAGGAGTGAATCAGTTTGCCCCACTTCCAACGATTGATTGTGTGCCGCGTTCCGGATGATTTTGATTCCAAAAATGATTTTGTAATTTCACCGATCTGCGTCATCGGTAGCGAGTTGCGGCATCCGAACTGGCTGGAGTGGCAATTCCCCTCTACTCAACTGGATTACGATTCGTTCTTGAAATTTTCTGACCTATTTTTGAATCAACAAATCGTGCCTCAATTATGCCGTTATTTAAATACATGGCATCGTACGACTCATTCCACGGAGTTTTGGCGGACATTGATCATGCCCTATGTACTTGAATTGTGGGGGGCTGTGGCCAGCTCATGGTGGATACTGACCTTTGCCTTGCGGGACTGGGGCCATTTGCCGTTAACGGTCCTAGGGGTGGAAACAACCCAAGACTGGACTTTTAAGGATATGGGCGACTTCAGCCAACGCGGCTCGTTGAATTCGGATTTTTATAATTGGGTGCTGACGGCGTTATGTAAACGGATGATGCCGTCCAACTGGCGGATGGAAAATCAGGAACTTCCTATCGGTAAAGCAGAAAAGCGGGGGTATCTTTCCACGCATCGATGTCATGCAGTCAGTGGATTTTCGGCGTTACAAAACGATATTTTATCGGCCATGCTGCATATTAAAGGCTGGATCAAACCCAGCCGGGCGCCGGAACGGTCCTGGCGCTATCAAAATAATGAGGCGCTGATTCTGGATGCTGCCTATGAAAGCCTTCAAAGTGCGTTTAAAGACTGTGTGACGGCACTCCTCCCCTTGATATATACCGATGACTTTCAGTCGCTAGCCAAAAAATCCAGAAAAAAACGCTATAGACCGGGTAGCCTCCGCGTGATTCAGACTGCTTTCTCGTCCGAGGAACAAATCAAAAGTGATCTGGCTCATGCGATTGAGGCCGGAGAAATTGTAGTGGGAACCCAACATGGTGGCAGTTATGGAGTTGATAGGCATCACTATTCCAGCTTTGAGTTGGAAATTAAGAATCGGTGGTTTTTTTCTTGGGGGTGGTCCGACCATCCCAACGTGGTTCAAATGGCATCTCCCATCTGTTCAACTTATTTGAACCGGCACAAAGCGATTTCTGAAGAAATTGTTTGGGTCTGCGCCCATATTGCGCCGTTGTCCATGGGTTGTTTATATTCGGAATTGTTCGGATCCGATTGGATTGCGTATATGTCGGGAAAAATTGAATTCATGACGGCGCTTGAACCGCATATTTGGGCCCGCTTTCGCTATCGCCCCCATCCCAGCCGAACCAATTGCATTGATGATCTTCCGCTACTAACCGACCGATTTCCGACGCTTCGCTGCCATTCGGACTTGTCCGATTCGTGGATTTTAAATCCAGCCTTACTTGTTTTAGACATCCAAAGCACGACCTTGAATTATGCCGCTGCTGCCAACACCCCCTTTATTTTGATTATGCCTCAGTCGACTCAGCTTTCCCAAAGTGCGAAACCCATTTTTGCTCAGATGAGGCACTCCAATATGGTATTTGACGATCACGTCGCAGCAGCCCGATTTATCAATACGCTAGATATATCGACTTGGTGGCAAAGTGCGTCCGTACAATCCGCAAGACTCGCATTTGTTACTCGGTTTGCCAAAACCAGCCCGATTGTATTTAGGGACTGGATTAAACAATTATGGGCGCTTTAACGCTTTCCCGATATCAATGATTTAAAAAAGGTCCGAATCGGTTTTATCCGTTTCACGGCCTGATATTCAAGCTGTTCCAATTCAGAGTCGGTCAACTGAATCAACGGTGATTGTTCCCGAAAAACGGAATCCTTAGTTTCAATAAATGAGGAAACGGTTGTAAATGAATATCCATGAACGAAGTCTTTTCCCGAAAAGGGGTGCGAAAATTCGGCTTCGATTAGCGATATCCAATCCCGGTCATTCTTATGTCCCCAACTGATGACTTTCTTGATCATCGCCTGTTTGTCTCGAACCCAGCTGTAATGATGAATCATCGGATGGCCGTCCACACTTTTGGCTCCCATTAATCGGGTTCCGGTTACCAACCCTTGGCGTTCTTTTTTGCTGAATATGCGTTTAGGATGGATTTTGTTGGCTTTAACCATGATTACAGATTGTTCCGTCGTTGTCGCTTGGTAAACCGGCTCCCGAAAATACCAATAGTTTTCAATTTTAATGGTGTCGTACCGACGATACTCGCCCGTTTCTAGCCATTCCAAAAAATGTGCGCCGTTTACCACTTCATCCACATCTAAAAATAATACGTAATCGATATCGCTTTTTAAATAATTGATGCCTACCCATCTCGCGATATTGTGGCCGTAAGAGTTGTCAAAGATCGCTTCTTTTTCGATATGAAACGGGAATTTGATAAATTGGCAATTCGGTCCTTGATATTGGCTTTTTTCGAGAAGCAGTTCATTTTCAGGCGTTCCATCAAAAAAATGGGAGCCGTAGACGACGATTACTTGTTGGGAAAATACCTGTGCTTCTTTGACGCACCGTGCCAAAAACTGAAAATCGTTTGTACAGTATAAAATAATAGTGGCGATCGAATGTGAACCCATTGGTTTACCTGGGCTTCTGGCCAAATAAAATCACTTCTCGCCCCACGCCTTCTTTGGCAAAAAATTCGTAAAGTCGGTTTTTAAATTCCGACATTCCAGCGCGGCTAAGATTAGTTTCGAATGTCATTCGTTTTTGATGGCATTGGTGGCCGATGGACTCATTGCCCAGGTAAACATCGCCCATTAATAAGAAAAATTCCATTGGGAAAGTAGCCAATTTATGAACCACATTAAATCCACAATGCGTGAGCGTCGCCTGTAAGGAGTCAAAGTTAAAATAGTTGATGTGATGCGGCGGGGCGTACCAATAATCAGGTGTATTCAAAACTGACTTAACCGCGGCTTGAAGGGGGCTGTAATCATTGGGCACTTCCACACATACCAATCCGCCCGGCTTCAGACAGGTGTAAGCGCGGTTCAAAGTTTCGATCGGATCGCGGAGATGCTCCAGTGTCAACGACAGATTAATAACATCGAAGCATCCTAATTCGGTATCGGAAAAAGTTTCGAAAAGCCCGGTTTTAACGGGGATGCCTTGCTTTTCGGAATAGGCGGAAGCGCCTTTTGATGGCTCGATTCCCAGTACTTCCCACCCTCGTTTTTGTCCCACTTCTAAAAAAATGCCCAAAAAGCTTCCGATATCTAAAATCCGTTTTTGAGGGGTTGAGACAAACCGTTCGAACACGTCATACCGATCAGAAAATACCAGTTCCCAATACGGTTTCTCGTCAATTGTTTTTTGAATCCAATTCGGATATGGGCCACCGGAATAATTGTCGGAATAAATATCTTCGACATTGGCTTGGTCGGGGATTGTGGAAAGCTGTTTGAAACCAAGATCGGTCTCAATAATTAAATAGGCGTCAAAGGGACGCTCAAGTTCTCCCATTTTGTGCGTAAGCGAGGCGGCATCTGTCATCTGTCGGAGTATACCATGTGCGCGACGTCATGCCATCCACATCCGCTATAGACGATTTTTGTGTAGCCACCTTGTCATACTCGTAATGTTACTTATATCTTGGCACATCCCTATGTCTCAGAATAAGTTGCGCTCCAACTCTGCTGGGTTTTGGAGAAAATCCAGCACCTCGGGCCATTATTCGTTAAAAAATCCGCCCCGTCCGACTCGTCTCTAATATAGTTAAATCCGGCACCGTCGGCATCGGCCGATGCCGACGGTGCCTCAAAACGATTTTGATATGACGAAGTGCTGAAAAAATAGCACCGATATCCGCCCACTGCAGAGTCACTAGCTTCAGGGCTATCGTGGCAAAATGACTGACTAACAACCGAGTCGACGTTAAATTCCGCCACATAAACAAATAATGATTTCGACGATGGATCTTGGCCACCTGCGACTGCGAAAATAAGCGCCCAATGGTCGCCTGATGGTCGTGCAAAATGGTGCCCAACGGCATGTACCATGACGCCCACCCGCGTTGCCACGCGCGATACGACAAATCCAAGTCTTCGAAATAAAACGGCGAGAAAAGCGGATCAAATCCACCTAAAGCAAAGTATCGATCCCGGCGTACCGCCATGGCACCGCCGCAGGCCCATAAAATAGGACGTGACTCCGCGATGTCCACCGACTCCGGAGGATACGACTCGGGGGTGAGCCATCCGCCTTTAAAATAACCCCATGTAATCGATTCAAACGCATTGTCTTTACTGGGCCGAATAATCGTCGGGACGATGGCAAATATATCCGGACAAGCCAACTCATCCAACAAACGCGATAGATCCAGGTCCGATATCTTCATGTCGTTGTTCAAAAAAAACAAGATTTCGGATGTCGCCGCTAAGGCACCTCGGTGGGCTGTAACCGAAAATCCGCGATTCTGTAAACTCTTAACCACTTTGACACTGGGAAAGTGTTCCGCCATCCACTCCGCTGTGTCGTCATCGCTTCCATCGTCCGAGACAATCCATTCAATCGTTGGCGACTCTAAGGCCCGAAGATTATGGGCCAATGTCTGGGCCAATAAATGGCGACCGTTATAGGTTGGGATAATAATGGAAATCGATGGGGCAGACGTCGTCATAAATCTAACGACAATCTTCGTACCGCTGGCAAAAAATGAATCAAATTAGAGGCCCAAATCCGAGCAATCCACAATTTCAACGACCCCCGACGATGAGGCACCAGCACCCAATTGATATTTCCCGCCACCATTCGATTTTTAAGTTTATTAATCGACGCCTTCGGATCTAAATGAATGGCATTCGATGCAAATGGCACTTGGGCAAGCACCGCCTCAAATATGGACGCATCACAATAGATGCCGGCTTGATGCCCGACCAAGTCCCAATACGCACGTTGGCCTGCCAGCGTCCCGGTGGTCGTGCGGTCCAATTCACGAATTAAGGCCACCATCCGATCCGGGGAAATAAACTCCCGCCCGGGGCACGGACAGTGTAAGGGGACACACGAATCACGGCAGGCATTTTGCTGTTTATAAATCACATGGGGACTTAACCACGGCGCCCAATGAAAACAGTTTTGCGTTCGAGTGCGATAGATAACCACGGCCGGGCATTGAAACCCCGCCGCGATATGCGACAACCCTGAGTCTGGCCCCACAAAATAAGTGGCCTTTTTGATTACAGCACTCACCTCTACTAGGGATGTCTTGCCGGCCAAATTAATGATCCGACCGTGGGTATTTATCCAGTCTAAAGTGGTCTCAGTCGCGTTAGCCACCACTCCGCCGAGCAACACAAGCGGTGAGGGATCGAGGTCCAACATCGCCGTTAAAACCGGTTTAATTTCAGAATCAACCCAGCACTTCACCTTAGCGCCAGAATCAACCGCCACTACTCGATACGGAAAGTTCATGAATGGGTACTTCTCCGCCACGTCTGCCATTGCGGGATCCGATATCTGAAGCTGCAATCGGGAATCGGGTGCGCTAACGCCCAATGGCCCTAATAATGCCAAATTCATTTGCACTTTATGGCGATGATAATTCTGATAATTCAACCTTATAGAATGGGAATGGTAGAGCCAATTTCGCCACCCAATGGCATGCCCAATGCGCACTTTAATCCCCGCGGCTTTGGCTAAAACCGCATATCGGGGGTGCTCCCACAGATTAATCATGACATCAAATTGATGAGATTTAAGGGCGGCTAAAACCTGTGTAAATTCGGGGGATCGCGTCGTTCCATCATACGGCTGAGTATCGGGTACAATGCCGGCTACATCCGGAATTTCAGTCAATAAGGCCACAAACGCAGGTCGTGCCAGAAAAAAAATTTGGGCCTCCGGATACTGGCGTTTTATGGGTTGAATTAATGCCGTTGCGGTAATTAAATCCCCCAACATATCCCCCCGAGCAATAAGGATTTTGGGCGACGGCGGAAGGCGCACTTTATACCTTGTCCGAATCCGCTCGCAACGGAATCTCAGGCATAAACATCACCACAATCACCGCCACAACCATGATTGACGTTCCCACCCAGAATACCTGATCGATCGCCCCACTGTACCCCAAACGAACCGAGACCAAATAATCGGGGAACGAATTTAACAACGTCTCCCTAGTAAAAATAGACACCGTCTGAAACTGTCCAATCAGTTCGAACTGCCGCGCTACCGTCAATGTACTTTGGAGCAAATTACTATCGAGATGATTGAACCCCACATCGGGAAAGGCGCGGCGCATGGTCACCACAAACGGGTGCCCCCCCAAAAGATCGACCAGACCGGTCATTTTCATGTTCAGGACTCCACCCAAAATTGCGGTGCCGATTGTACCGCCTAAACTACGGAATAACTGGACCCCCGCCGTTACCTCCCCCATGCGCCCACGATCAAAGGCGCTTTGTACAACCAGATTGATAATCGGAAAGGTCGTCCCCAACCCTGTGCCCAACATTGCCATAAAACAGACCAGTTCAACCGGACGGGTATCGACCCCAATGTGGGTACACAACCACAAGGCGATGGTGGCCGTCACCACACCAAACACCAATATCGGTTTATATCGCCCCGTTCGACTGGTGATTTGGCCGCCAATAATTGATGAGGCCACCAATCCCAGCATCATGGGCATCATCATCAACCCCGATCGCGCAGGAGACACCCACAGAACCCCTTGTGCAAAAAAAGGAATAAACATAATCGCCGAATACATCGCCATCGCCGTCAAAAAAGCAATGGCAATCGACACCAAATACGCCCGATTTTTAAAGAGGGCTAACGTCATAATAGGATCTGATACCGCCCGTTCCACCCGGATAAATAGAACCAGTGACGTAATCGCTATCGCTAGCAATCCAAGAATGGGGGTCGATATCCAGGGAAACTGACTTCCCCCCGACACCAATGCCAACAAAAACGGCAAAATCGCCATGGTTAATAACGCCGCACCTTTATAATCCACCGTTCGACGTGCCACTCGCGCAATTTTGGGGAGGCCCATCGCCAATACAAAAAAAGCCAACCCACCCAGCGGAATATTGATATAAAAAATCCATCGCCATGAGAAATAATTGGAAATCCATCCCCCTAAAAAAGGGCCCATCACCGATGAAATACCAAAGGCCCCACCGATCCACCCTTGGTATCGGCCCCGTTGCGCTGGAGGAATAATATCCCCAATGGTCGCCATCGCACTCACCATCATGGCCCCTCCACCAATCCCTTGGATACCTCGAAATATAATGAGCTGACCCATGGACAAGGCCATCCCGGACAACACCGAGCCAATGAGAAACACGATAATGGCGATCAAATACATGCCCCGCCGACCCATCAAATCAGAGAGTTTCCCAAATACTGGCACCGTAATGGTGGACGCCAACATATAGGCGGTAAATACCCAACTGAGGTGGGATACACCGTTCAGGTCCGCCACAATCTGCGGCATCGCCGCGGAGACAATCGTTTGGTCCAACGACGACAACATGATCGCCAAAATGACCCCAAATAATATCTGATTGCGATTAACGGGTGCGTGCGTATTCATAATGGAACAGTACCATCGTCATTGGACAGAAATCCGTTGGGTATCGACCTGAACGACCTGCCCTTTGCGGATTTTACATTTTTTTCGGGTTTCAACGATGCCATCGACCGACACGATGCCTTCGGTAATAAACAGTTTGGCTTGGCCGCCCGTGTCGCATAGACCAGCGACCTTCAGTAGCTTACTCAATTCAATATACTCGTCAGTTAGAACGTAAATATTTTCCATATCAGGCATGGTAACAAAACTTGCTGAAGATAGGTAACCCAGTGACGACGGAATACCAAGGCAATGCTATTATCCATCCCCAAATGAACCGTGAAATGGGATTTTATTTGCTGGTGCCCGGACTCTCCATCTACGCCGTCCTTATACTCGTGATTTATTGCTTCCCTGTCCTGGCCGCATACCGACACCTTTTAACAACGGATGATGCCATCATGTATTCGTTTTTGGTGGTCTTTTTCTACCCCCTCTCTATGATATTGACCCGAATCGGAGATAACCATCTGAAGCTCTTCAATTGGAAATGGCTGTTTCCTTTGTCGTTAATCCCACTAGTGGGCGCGTTGGGTCTCATGGCGGGACTATAGTTAGCCCGTTCCACGTAATCCATTCGAAATCGCATTAATCGTCATTAATCCCGTGACCAGCCAGGCGTCTTCATCCTCCCGATGCAGACGTCGCGCCGATCGCCATTCGGTCAGCGCATGGATCTGGAACCGGTGAAGCACGTCTAACATCTCTTTTCGCTTGGCAATCGTCCGGGCCAAGCGAGGGCGACGAACCTCAAACGACGCCCCAAATACCTCATCAAGCATTCGCGTGGTGAGCTCATATTCGGCGCAGAGTGGGTCCATAACGAGCGCGCGGAGGTCAGCGTCGGGCTCAAGCATTGAATACGCCGTCATCCATTCCAAACTCGCACTTTTAAGGGCCATTTCAACGTTAGTCAACACAAATTCGATCTGAGAAAACGTGCGTAACTGTTTAAAATTGGACGGAGATTGTGCCCTCAACGTCTGAAGCATCGTTCCCACTCCGTACCACGCCGTAAAGTTAAACCGGGTTTGGCTTTGGCATAATGCAAAGGGAATTGCCCTCAAATCTGCCAACGTATTGGCCCCGGTCCGACGGGTGGGACGCGACCCCATTCGGGCAAATTCCAAAATATCCAGGGGCGTTACGTGGGTAAAAAATCCGGTAAACTCGGGGGTCGTCACCAATGCACGATACGCCGTCGATGCCACCTGCGTCGCCGAGGTAAACCAAGCCGGTAAGGCGGTCGCATTCGGTTCGGCGTCATGATGAAGAAGGGCAGACAGCGCATTCTGAATACTCCAGGCCGACATGAAGGGAACCAGGTGATTTTGCGCGATAATTTGACCTTGCTCCGTATATTCAAACCCCGCCACCCGGGCGGATGGCAAACTATTGGCAATGAGATATTTGATCGGGGCCGCCCCGCGAATCAAGGTCCCCCCCACCCCTTCAAAAAAGATCGGAGCATAGCCATTACGGGCTAGAAATTCAGCCACTTTTTCACGGGTGTCCCGCATCAATCGGAAGTTATCAATGATCCCAGCGTCTTTTCCACCATCGCTGTGGCCACACATCATCCGGACGCCCGGCACCCCTGGGAGTGGCTCTCGCTGATGGTGATACTGAATCGTTGCGGCAATCATTGGATTGTGAATAAATCCGGTTAAAATAGAAATAACATGGTGATGGTCTTCGGCCGTTTCAATTAATGGCACAATCGGGAGAAGACAGATGGGCGTTGCCCCTAACGTATACGATAAAAGCCCCGCCTCTCTGGCCAGTAAAAGTACCTGCAATAAATCCGACGACTGCCGGGTCATACTGACAATAATAGACCCCATACATTCGGACCCATACGTTCGAATGGCGTCAGCCGCCACACGCAAACTTTCGATCGCATCGTTGGCCGGTCCAGACAACGGAAAATCCGGCGGGAGAAATCGCCGAGGGGACCGAAGTTCTTGGGTAATAAAGTCGCAACGCTCCGAGTCTGACATCGCATCGTAGCGCGCACCACTCATCCCCGTCTGATCCAAAATCCACATGACCGCCGCATGATATGACGCGCTATTTTGACGAATATCTTGGGAGACCAAATGGAATCCAAACGTCTTCACTTTTAATACTACCAACGCCGCTTCGTGGGCCAAAAGATGGGCACCGGCCTCATGTAGCGTGGCTGTTATTAAATTCAATTCCGTGAGCAGGGTTGCCACATCAGTCGTCTCCAATTGTCCTTCGAGCATCTGACAAAATGCCCGCCACGGTTCTTCCTGTGGGAATCGGGTCGCGATCACCAACGGAACAACGACGCGATTGCGAGAGAGGGACAATAATTCCCCTAATTCGGTCAATGCGTCACGGACGATTTGTAGGGCCTCGTGACGGTTGCGATCCAAAGTCAACCGGGTTTCTTCGGCGGTGACGTAAGGGTGCCCGTCCCGGTCGCTGGCCACCCACGATCGGAACCGAACTCGAGGATAATTCGATACCAACGGAATCGATTCTGGGGGACATCCCAAGGACACAAACGCCGAGTGCACCTCATTCACAACTAATGCCAAACTATCCGGTAATGAGCCTCTAATTGTACGGGTGATAAAGTCCCGCTCGGTATCCACGGAAGGCTTATCTTGAATAAATTCCCCCGTCCCCATTAAACATTCTAAATTTTTTAAAATAAGATCTCGGCGGCGGCGTGATCCATTGGACGTCTGAAGATCCGTAAAAAATTGCCGCAATTGGGCAATTAAGGAGGGTCGTCGGGATTCAGTGGGATGGGCCGTAAATACCAATTGGAGAGAAATTCGCTGCCATATCGCACTAATCTCAGCCCATTCATGCCCCCGAGTTCGGAGCTCAGCGATGACCTCAGCCACAGACCCACTGACATATTCTGGGCCCACCTGGGCCACCACCGCATTTCGGAAGTCATTGGTGGCGTTTTGTTCGACGACGTTGAGTACCTGAAATGCCAACGACAAAAGTCCCACGGCTTCCCGTTGATCGGACTCATTTAATTCAGAAATCCGGTCCGGATCTCCCACAATCGGTAAAATAACTTGAAATCGGGATTTACCAAACTCCACTAAAATTTCGCTTAAACACGACATCATGAGGGCGAAGTCGGCCTGGATTTGGTCGAAGCCTTGGTCAAGGAGACGGGAGACTTGGGTTTTAGGGGAGTCGTTCATGACGGTATCATGCAAGGTGGCCGGCCCTTAGGCAAGTCCGAATTGCCAGGTCAAAGCGCCCTGTAATCTGATTTCTTTGAAATTCTTAGAAACCTCTATAGAATAAGCGTTTCATGCAGTACAAAACCGTAGCGGTTACCTTACACGTTTTTCTCCCGAATTCTGCCGAATTTGTCGATTTAAAAAAGGAATTTATAGAAGGAAATTGCTTCTCTCAATGCATTTGTTGGGGAATAAATATCCCATTCGAAGAATCCATTCAAAAAAACCACAAAAATCGCCCACCGGAAGTCTATTTACACCCCCTCGATAGCCGCCGGTTACAGATCTCCGAAACTCTGATCGGAGACGGTCAGTCGATCGAGTTATCGACACTCCAAACCGTATTCGATCATCCCGATTTTAAATCGGTTCGCACCTCATTTATTGTGTTGATTATTGAAGAAACCGTTGGCAAAAAAACCACCGCACACGGTGTCGCCATCAAAAAAAATGACGACAAATTGTCCCTATTTGATCCTCGATTTCAGGTAAACCGCCGGAGCTTTGCCCTCAATTTTGAGGATACAACAAAGGTCGCTCATTACCTCGCTACAGAATGGCTCTTATTTACCCACGATTTTGTACGACCACCGGATGACGTTGGGATTGTTGGAAATAAACGCCCCTTAGACGGCTCACCGACAGTGCCACAGATTCGGTTTCAACCGGTACTCTATATCAACTACTCGGGAACTACTCCGGATCCTTCATAGAAAGAATACGACGCCAAAGCGTTCTTGCTTGAGCTAACATTTCATCAGTAAATTGTGTACGAAACTGCGTTAGGGCGCCGGCAACCGTGACGTGTCGTTTCAAGGCGGCCGGAAACATTAGTAAAAACGGATCATTGATCCCAAATTGCTGGATCAAATCTCCCAAAACAACCCCAAGGCTATAGAGATCTCGATGGGGTGCACTTCCCCCACGTGGGTCCCGGTAATAGGGGGCCCCTTTTCGGTCGGCGATGTCACCCATCCCTAATGGCAATGATTCCCCAAAGTCAATTAATTTGAGAATCCCAGCCCCGTGCTGAATCACCATATTATCTGGCTTAATGTCTAAGTGCGCATATCCAAGGGAGTGCAATTCCTGTAAACCCAGCAACGCTTGATTAACAATGTCGTAGACAATAATGGGTTTTTGCTCTCGAGAAAGTGCACTAATTCGGGTGAAAAGTGCGTCGAGAGGCACTGCGAGGGGCAAAAGAAATTGCCGTTCATCCGTCGTATAAGAATTTATTAGATGTAAAATCGGGCTTTTGGAGGATGCCGCCGCAATTTTGTCCAAAACTGTTTTTTCATTCTTAAAAGACGCAGGCCCGCTGGTTACCAATGGGTCTTTAGTCGGCTGTTTGATGACAACTTTAGTTATAGATATCGGCGACGTTTTATTGGTCGGCGACATTAAACCTCTCACCGTTTGGCTCTTAGAACCACCCATCGATAGCTTTCTTTTTTTAATCTCAAATTTTTCAGATGCGGCTGTACCGAAGGCAAGTGTAAGATTCCGACCGTTTGGACTGAACTGGGGTCTGGTTGAAAATTTGTCTCGATAGGGAGTGGGCGAGCCTGTGTATTGAGAAGGGGCATCGATCGGGCGCTTGGACGGCACGGGACTCGATATTGGGCTGGTGGGCTTAACGACGGGAGTGTCGCTCACTGGAGGAGCGGTGTTCTTCGGCCGCTTTGGTTTATGGATCCAGATATCGGGTTCTTCGTCGTCGTTAAAACAACACCCAATCATTTTCTTTACGGTCGCCGTGGGTTTTACCACCACCATGGATCGGTAACGTGCATCTTGAACTTCGCCGGCAACCATCGGTGCATGCGAACTCACTGCCATTCTTTTCATCAACATATTGTGGAACCCCTCCCAAGAATAAACTACCTATAACTAAGTTATCGAAATATTTTCAAAAAAATTTCATAAAAGATTCCTCTCGCTTGTTCAGCGGTCTTTTGGGTCTGAATTTATAGGGGCTGAATCACGGTCTGAGATGCCGCCAACGCAAAGTCTTCACCCCCACCGGCCTTCGAAGCCGCCTGAAACGACTCTTTCGCCAACTGATTTTGCCCCAGTGCCAAGTAGGCAGTGGCCATGGTGCCATAAATGAGGGGATCTTGACCGCCCAATTCCAAGGCCTTTTTTAAGGCTTTAATCGAATTTTCTCATCGATTTTGGTACTGAAATGCAACCCCCAACATTTGAAATACGATTGGATTTTTTGTTTGACTGTCCACGAACGCTTTCAATGGCGCCATAGCCTCTTTCACATTGCCGCTTCGTACCCAAAATCCGATTTTGGCACAATGCAATTCGACACTATCTGGGTCCAACGCTATGGCCTTATCGATCGAAATCAAGGCTTTATCAATCTGTGAAAGCCCTTCGTAGGCGACCGCCAAGCGAAGATGTTGTTCGGGATCAAGGGGATTACGTTCAATCATTTGCGCAATCCAGGGAATGGCTTTATCCCATTGATCGCGTTCCAGATACGAATGGATCAATTGATTCACGGCATCCAACAAGGTGGGTAACAATGTGCACGCACGCTCCAAATGCGCGATTGCGCGATCGATATCATTTTCGAAAAAGGCCAATTGGGCCCTCACATAATGGGCATCCGGCATCACGGCGTCGATGTTTAAGTGACTGTCTAAAATCTCGATGGCGCGACGAGGTTGCTCCAAACGCATCATCCCCCGGGTCGCTATTACGGCCATTTCCAATGATGGTCTGCCTGAAAAATGAGTGTAGGTTTGCTCCACCTCCTCAAAATTATCGTGAAAAAACAACCCATCCATTAAAATGGTCGTCAAAATTACATCTTGAGGCGTCTGTAAAAGGGTCAATTTGCAGAAGTCGATACACTCTGAAATATGGCCCACTTCTAAAAGCCACTTTGCACGTTCGCGTTTTAACTCCGGATGGTCAGGCTGGGATGCGGATACCGCGTTCAAGGCCGAATCTGCCAACCCATAATGCGCCAACGTGGTGGCCAATGCCGCGATCATAATATGGACATCCGCATCTCGTTCCCCCTCCGGAATTTCGAGTAATGCTTGTAATGCGTCGTTGATATGCGTGTTCATAATACACCCCTTAAGTTATTAGCAATAATGCTGCTTTCCCCACCGCCACAGCCTTTTCAGGTTACGCAACAATTTTTCTGTAAAAGTGATTCAATAGGGTCAAAAAGTTAGACTGAGAACAACCTCCTTCCAGTGGACCAATCATCGTTAAATTCGATGAGGATGGCGGAGACCAAACGCAAACAAGACTCCATATTGGGAAAAATG
>CANIAP010000009.1 GCA_947465765.1 bacterium
CGGTGACGCCAATCGGCGCCGAGGATCAATGGGGATTTTCACGGGCGGTTCGCACGGCGGTAATGAATTGGAAATTTCAACCGGGGTCGGTATCTGGGTATGCGGCTTCTTTCTATATCGTTAAATCGTTTAAATTCAATTTAGACTAGTGTAGTGTCCGGCAAATAGCTGGACAGTCGTTTCGGTACCTTCTTTTTCTCCGCGCCTTGGTGTAATGCTTGTACTGGTCCGGGCCAAGGTAGGAAGCGTAGGGGTCGCGCCTCGATTTCTCCCGCGTCTACCTGGGGTGAGCCGCTTTCTAGAACTTAACGTTCGGACCTACGTGAAGCACAAGGGTGTGAGCGGCGTCTGGTTCTTCAGTCTGGACGCCACCAGTTGGCTCAGTGTCCGCGGCGCACGCATGGCGTATTCGCTTCCCTACTTTGATGCCGAAATCTCGGCCACCCAAAGCGGGTTGCTGATCCATTATCAATCGGAGCGGAAGGATTGGCGCAGCGTCCCCGGGTGACCGGCTGGTTTATTCTGTGATTGAACATGATCCTTGGCCTCTCCAACCCGCCCGCGCCTTCACTATGCGGACGTCGTGCATGTCCACGGCGGCCCCCCAACGTGGATTCGCTAGATCGTCTGCAACTAGGGGTCGACGATTAGCAGGATTTAGTTGAAGGGGACCTTGCAACAATTATGAAGTCCCCGTTGAGCATATTCTATTGCACGAGGAGAGGCTGTCCCATTATCGAGAAGTTCCATAAATTGAAAATCAACACCGGCTGCAACTAGGGCTCGGAGATTAGCTGGATCTTCTGAGATATTGCAAAGTGCCTCGGCAGCATATTCTTTCGCCCAAGGAGGGGCATCCAGATCAAGGAGAAGATGATCCAATTCTCTTGAGAGATTCATAAGTGCGGCGGTAGCAAACTCTTTTACACGAGGAGTGGCCAACGGATCAACGAGAAATTGACTCAATAAAATATAAAAACCGTCTGCAACTAGGGGTTGGCGATTAGCCGGGTTTTGGGAGAGATAGAGTATTGTTGTGAGCGATTGAGGCTGCCCTGATGTAAGGTTCGGGGGGGACGGCAACAACCGCAGTGTGACTTTATCGCTACGATAACCTAGGTCACGGACAGACTTTTCCAAGGTGTCTATAATTCCTAAAAAGGCTTCGTTACTAGCCGGTATAGAAGTGCTGAGACTCGCATAGGGTCTTCTAAAGTCTTCCAAAAAAGCATTCATATCCATGCGGACTACTTTATTTGCACAAAGCAAATTAAGCACAGTTTTTACATCAAGAAATGGAAAGGACTTCCCCATTAAATCTTTGCCAAGAAAAGTGTTTTTAGGGCTCTTTTCATTTAATTTCGTTTCAATAGGCATGCTGACCATTTTATTCAAAGTAGGGCTCCTTAAAAGACAATCTCATAGTGAGGGTTTATTAGTTATCGGAAAATTGGCTTAAAAAAGTCAGTTTTTTGGGATCATGACAATGGGCTGACGAAATTTGTTCGTATTACGTACGGCAAGGCAGCTGACCAGGCGGCTTAACCGTTTAAAATTTTGACCTGCAGATGCAGGGTGTTGAGCGGCATGACAATGGAATTAAATTCGGATTCGAGTACGTCCAACGGATCCTGCCCGAATGGATTTGCGTCGCTGAGCTTGCCCCATCTATGAGACAGTACACCCAAGAACTCTATTGAGAATATCAAGTGCCTCGGTAGCATATGCTTTCTCACGATGAGAGGTGTACGAAAAGCTGAGGGATAGACTCAAACCCTCATGAACACCGGCTTCAAGTAGTTGTTGGCGATTAGCTGCGTTGCCTGAGAGATTCAAAAGTACCCCGGCAACAAATTCTGTAATTCCAGTGTTTAATATACGCCAAGCGAGAAGTTTACTCATTGAAAGATGAATATTGTTTGCAATTAGGCATGGGTGGGTATCCTCGTTGCGTGAAAGATTATAAAGTCCCTCGGCAGCATGTTTTTTCGCATTACCATTGGCACCGCCACTGAGTAGTGCAACCAATTGAGTAGGAACACCGGCTTTAACTAGGGTTTGTCCATTAACATCGTTATCTGAGAGATTACAAAGTGCCTGGGCAGCATATTCTTTCTCCTTCTCAGTGGCATTACCACTGAGAATTGCAACCAATTGAGTAGGAATACCGTCTTTAATTGGTTTTTGGGAATTAGCTAGTTTTCGTGAATCCTCAAGGAGTGCAAAGACAATCTTCTCTAAAATAAGTCTTGCCATTTCTGGAATAAGTGGGGTTATATCCTTTCTCTGCAAAGTGATACTCATGGGTGAAACCCCGAATTGATTCAAAATAGATTTAACCCATATGACCTTGCCGGAATCTCTCAAATTCCCTTTTTTAGGGTCTATGGCATCTAAAATGGGTTTTAAGCTATCATTTCCGCGCTTCAACTTGGCTGAGATATCGCGTATAGAATGGAGTGTTTTGATCTCCTGTGCAATTTTTGTGGCTGAACTAACAAGCGGTTCGTTTATTTGCAAAAATGTCATGCACTCGAGTGGAGCAGACACTGCAATGTGTCTGAAAAATAGTTTTTGTCCTGAATAACGGCTATTGGTGTTCATTCAAAGTATCCTTCTACTCAACAACATTCAGCGTATACCCATTCCGAAGTGACACCGGGAGCGGCGGCCTTTCCAGATAGCAGTGGTTATTTATCGGAAAGTTGGCTTGAAAATTTCAGTTTTTTTGGGATCATGACAATGGGCTGACGAAATTTGTTCGTATTACGTACGGCAAGGCAGCTGACCAGGCGGCTTAACCGTTTAAAATTTTGACCTGCAGATGCAGGGTATTGAGCGGCATGACAATGGAATTAAATTCGGAGTAACGGAATGGCCGTCCATGGAGGTGTGGGGACATATCGGCGATTTTCCACGTTTCTGGCACCGTCGAATTTGGAACCGGGAGTTCCTTGCCGAGGGTGTCAACGAGGGCGATTAATTCGGATTCGAGTACGTCCATGGGATCCTGACCGAATGGATTTGCGTCGCTGACGCGTCCTAAATCAAATTCGTCGGGTATCAAATCCGATGGCTCTGGATTGTGGTTACTCATAGAACGTCCCTCCCCTTAGTCCGGTATTCTTCCCGACTTTGGTTACGACGAAACATTTTGTTTTGTGGTACGATCCCGAAAAATGATGACCCTGAATTTCATCAATGCGTCGGCGACAGTCTGCTTTGGGTTTGCCATTGTGCACACCTTTGCGGTGGGATGGATTCATCCGCTCGCGAATCGATTTTCAGTCGGGACAGCCTCTCATAATTTAGTGGCGTTGTTCGGTGAGGTTGAAGTCGTGTTTGGGGTATGGGCCGCCCTATGGCTTTGCCTCGTGGGCCTGGTCGGCGGAGTTGGGGCCGTGTCAGGATATTTGGCCACCTGCAATATGACCGAACCTGCATTTGTTTTTGTTGTAATGACGGTGTGCTCGACCCGGCCGATTTTGCGCGCCACTGAAATGGGGATCGAGCGGGTGTCACGATGGATTCCGGGAGCCCCGCCGCTGGTCTATTATTTGGTTTGTATGAGTGTAGGTCCTGTATTGGGAAGTTTTATTACGGAACCTGCTGCGATGACGGTCACTGCGATGTTATTGCTCAAACGGTTCTACGGGCGAGGGATATCCCGACGATTAATGTACGTTACCCTGGGGTTGTTGTTCGTCAATGTTTCGATTGGGGGCGCGTTGACTCCCTATGCGGCCCCGCCGTTGGTGATGGTTGCGGGGCATTGGGGATGGGGGTTCTCGACGGTGATGACTCTGTTTGGCTGGAAAGCCATTGTGGCCATTATCGCGGCGACGGGGCTCACTGGTCTTGTGTTTCGAAAGGAGCTTTCAAAGGTGCCCTGGGAATCAGGCGTTGACCCCGCGCCACACCCGATCCCGTTGTGGGTCATCGCGTCTCACGTCATTTTTTTGGGTGTCATTGTCATGACCGGCCACTCTCTCAAACTATTTTCGGGGGTGTTTTTGTTCTTTCTGGGATGGGTTACGGTGACGCGTGGCTATCAGGAGGATCTCCGATTTCGACAGGGTCTCCTGGTGGCTTTTTTTTTAGGAGGGGTAGTGATATTGGGGGCCCCCCAACGGTGGTGGATCGAGTGGCTGATTGTTCATAGTAATATCCCGTCGTTGTTTGTTGGGGCGATGGGGTTGTCTGCCGTAGTTGATAACGCCGCAGTTACCAGCCTTGCGGCCCAGGTGCCCTTGGCGGACCTAGGAAAAGTTGCCGTGGTTTCGGGGGCCCTTGTGGGGGGCGGATTGTCGGTGATTGCAAACGCACCGAATCCCATTGGATTTGCATTGTTAGGACGTTTCTTTGGCAAAGATGGAATTCGCCCATTGGGGTTGTTTTTGGGGGCATTAGGGCCGACTGTGATTGCTGCAGCCTGCTTTTGGTTTTTGTGATGCCGAGATCAAAGACACTACTGGTAGATATTGGTAACTCGTCGATTGAATTTGCGCCGTATCAGCGTGGGGTGATCGGCCGATCCCGGCGAATCGCCACAACCAAGGCCCAAGAATGGCTGTCGACGGATCCCTTTTCTACCTACGATCGGGTGGTCGCGTCGTCCGTGGTACCGCAAGTGGATCGATTGTTACGCCGGTATTCAATGGTAACTCTGATTGATTTTCGATCGCTTCCCAGGTTGACGCTCCATCTTAAGAAAACCAGTCAGGTGGGATCCGATCGAATTGTGAACGCATTGGGTGCATACCAAAAATATCAAAAGAGTTGTTTGGTCGTTGATTCTGGGACGGCCACCACATTTTGTTACGTGGATCGAGATGGGGGCTATCAGGGCGGAATCATCACGCCGGGGATGGGAATCTCGTCGCAAGCCCTTGCGCTATTTACTGCAAAAATCCCGTTAATTCGGGTGTCGCCGATTTCCGAAATCATCGGAAAATCCACCAAAGAGGCGGTTCGGATTGGGTTGTACAAAGGGACGATTCATATGATTAATGGGTTTATTTCTGAATTTAAAATAATGGATCCCGATGTGGTGGTGATAGGGACTGGAAAAGGATTGCTTCCAGTCAAAGATGCCGTTAATTTGGATGAATACGATCCCATTTTAATCCTGAAGGGCTTGGCGGTATGCGCGCAGAATTTGACCATCGTCTGATTTTAAAATAAAGTTTGGGGTGTGACAGAGGTGCAAACAATGGACTTAAAAGAAATAAAACGACTCATCGAAATTGTAGAAGAGGCGAAGATCTCTCACTTCAATATTGAAGTCGAAAACATGAAGATCGAAATTAAAAAAGAATTTGGTAGCCATTCAAACGTGGCCCCGATGATTATTCCTCATGCGCCCATGCAAATGGCGGCTCCAGCGCCGAGCGCGGTGAGTAGTGGTGAAGTTGAGCGATCCGTAGAATTGCCCAAAAAAGACGACAAATTGATCCCGATCAAGTCGCAAATGGTAGGGACGTTCTATACGGCACCTGGGCCGGACTCGCCGTTGTACGCGACGGTGGGAGATCGGATCGAAATCGGCAAAGTGGTCTGTGTTATCGAAGCCATGAAGCTATTTAATGAAATTGAATCTGAAGTGGCCGGTGTCGTCGAAAAAATATGTGTTCCTAACGCGACCCCTGTGGAATACGGCCAGGACTTGTTTCTTATTCGTATCGGATGAAGTCAGCGGCTCGCCGCTGGCAGCTCTATCCAGCGCAGGGGGCGGTGGCGGAGCGCTTAGCTACCCACTTGTCGGTATCGCCGCTGGTGGGACAAATATTGTTGAATCGACAGATACGGTCTTTGTCTCATGCGGCACAGTTTGTTGCACCTGAAGATCAGCCGTGCGATGCCTTGCCTGACGACATGATGCGGCCCGCAGTGGATTTGATTACGCGTGCCATTCGCGATAAACAGCGGATATTGGTGTATGGGGACTACGACGTAGATGGGATGACATCGACCTCAATGATGATCCAGTCGTTACGGCGGGTGGGCGCCAATATTCAGTTTTATCTGCCCCACCGATTTACGGATGGATATGGGCTGACGACGCAGGTCATCCCGACCCTGCAACAGGGCAATTATAACCTCCTGATCACGCTGGACTGCGGGATTACCAACGTGAAAGAAATTGCGGCGATTCGTGAACAAACCGGGGCCACCGTGATTGTAGTGGATCACCATACGATTCCCGACGTGGTGCCGGATGCCCATGCAATTATCAATCCCAAATATTTGCCGCCGGAGGACGTCCGAACAATGATGTGTACGGCAGGGATTGTGTTTCACTTGTTGGGGGCGCTTCGAAAATTGGGGAATCTGGATATCAATGTCGATTCGTATGCTGATTTGGCGGCGTTAGGGACGATTGCGGATGTCGTGCCATTGGTCGGCGAAAATCGGCGAATTGTGGCGGCCGGGTTGCCATCGTTATCGGCACGATCACGATTGGGGATTCGTAAGCTGCTGGAAGTGGCCGGTTTCGAGCGTCCGTTTGTTACCCCGAGGGATGTAGGTTTTGTCATTGCACCCCGACTCAATGCGGCCGGACGATTGGATTCGGCGATGCGGGGAGTCAATCTCCTCATATCCGAAGATGAAGCTGCGGCAGAAGAGATGGCCAAGATATTGAACCGGATGAACGAAGATCGTCAGCAGATTGGTCAGTCGATGTTGCAAGAGGCGATGGCACAAGTGGCCGATGACGCCGAATCTGAATCGGTGCTGGTGGTTCGGGGGCGCAACTGGCATGCGGGGGTAATTGGTATCACGGCATCCCGATTGGTGGAGGCTTATAGCCGTCCGGTAGTGATCATTGCCGAAGATGACGAGGTGGGGCGTGGGTCGGCGAGAACCATTGGTAGTGTGAATATCTACGAATTATTAAAAACCTGTCAGGATCGTTTTTTGAAATTTGGTGGGCATAAAGAAGCGGCCGGATTTAGTATTTTGCCCGAAAATATTACAGACTTTAAGCGAGAGCTTCAGGCGGCAGCAAAAGTCATGATTGATGAAAATGACTTGTTGCCCATTCTAAGAATTGACGCGGAATTGGCGCCAGGTCTTTTGAATTTAGAGTTGGCTGAGGCCTTGGAACGACTGGCACCGTTTGGCCAAGGGAACCCTCCGCCGGTGTTTTATTGCAATACATTGCGACCGGTCGAATTTAAAAAGGTGGGCACTGGGGACCATTTGAAAGTCCGATTTGTGGATCCAACAGGTAAAATTGTAGTGGATGCGATTGGTTTTGGTTTGGGCCAAAAATTGGATGTGTGCCATCAAGATCAAATGGAATTGGCGTTTACCGTCGAAATTAATCATTGGCGAGGGATGCGGACGCCTCAGCTACAGTTGTTGGATATTCGCTAAAGCGAAGTGGAGTGAAATAAATACAAATGAAACTCGAACACTCATACGATGAATTAATGGTTGAAATACAGAAGTATATGTCGCCAGACTCTGTGCAGCTGGTTCAACGGGCCTATGAATTCGCGAACAATGCCCATAAGAAACAGGTCCGAAAATCCGGGGATCCTTATATTTCTCATCCCGTTGAAGTGGCCTATATCCTGGCGGAGTTGGGGCAAGATCCTGCGGCGGTCTCCGCAGGCCTGTTACATGACACCATTGAAGATACGAGCGTCACCAAAGAGCATATTGTCAAAATGTTTGGTGAGGATATTTATAACCTCGTCGAAGGGGTCACTAAGCTCGGGAAAATCTATTTCGAGTCCAAAGAAGAAGAGCAAGCAGAAAATTTTAGAAAAATGTTTTTGGCGATGGCCAAGGATCTTCGGGTCGTCATCATCAAATTGGCGGACCGACTTCATAATATGCGGACCCTCAAACACCTTCGCAAAGAAAAACAGATTCTTATTTCGCGCGAAACCCGAGAGATTTTTTCGCCGTTGGCCCATCGTTTGGGAATGTGGTCTCTGAAATGGGAACTCGAAGACTACGCGTTTTATTATCTCCAACACGATGAATTTCAACGGATCAAAAAATTGGTGGCACTTCGTCGCGATGAACGGGAATTGGTGATTCAGACGGTTATCGATGATTTGACCACTGCGGTTTATTCGGCGGGGATTACGGCCAAAATCTTTGGTCGCCCGAAACATTTTTTTAGTATTTATAAAAAGTTGGTAACTCAGAATTTGAGTTTCGATGAGCTATTCGATACCCTCGGTGTACGGATTATTGTCGAAGACTTAAAGGAATGTTATTCGGTGTTGGGCGTGGTTCACTCTGAATACAAGCCGTTGGCGGGGCGCTTCAAAGATTACATTGCGATGCCCAAATCCAATCTGTACCAATCCTTACACACGACGGTGATGGGCCGGTTTGGTAAGCCGGTTGAAATTCAAATCCGAACCAAGGAAATGCATCAAATTGCGGAATACGGAATTGCGGCGCATTGGCGATATAAAGAAGGGGCCCGTCAAAGTAATTTTGATGGCGATTTTGCCTGGCTGCGGCAGATTTTGGAATCCGAAAAAGAAGGCACCGCGCCCAAAGACTTTCTTCAGAATTTAAAGTTGGATCTGTTTATCGACGAGGTTTTTGTATTTACCCCGAAAGGGGATGTTCAGGTACTTCCTAAAGGCGCATCACCGATTGATTTTGCTTACAAAATCCATTCACAAATTGGACATTGTTATGTCGGGGCTAAAATAAATAGCCAAATCGTCAATACGAATTACCGGCTCCAAAGTGGCGACCGTATCGAGATATTAACTTCCAAAACCCCGAATCCCAAATTGGATTGGCTCAATGTGGTTCATACCCGGCAGGCCAAGACCAAGATTAAGCAATGGTTTAAACGTCAGAATCAGCAAGACACCCTCAACAGAGGCAAAGAAAAGCTGGAACGATTGCTCGTGTTTCTCGGATTTGTTCCGCGAGAGGTGCTCACCAAAGACCTCACGGAAAAATTTGTGGCCCATGTGGGTGTCCAGCGCATCGAAGAGCTCTATTGCGGACTGGCCGAAGGGGATATTTCCACCCGAGAAATCGAGGTTGCGGTGGAGCGATTGCTCAAGCGGGAGCCGCAACATCGTCCGGCGATATTGCCACCGCCGTCGAAGGCCGTTCAAAAAAATGGGATTAACGAGATCCGGGTTCTTGGCGAAACGAACGTCTTGGTCACCATCCCCAAGTGTTGTAGTCCCGTGCCTGGCGATGCAATCATCGGGTATGTCACGACTGGGCGAGGGGTCGCGGTGCATCAAACGGATTGTCCGAATATTTTGGGGTTATCCGATGCCGATCGTCCCCGGCTCGTTGATGTTGAGTGGAGTTTGGCCGGTTCGGGTAAATTATTTCGGGCAACGATCCAAATTGAAGCCTTTGATCGTATTGGAATTCTGGAAGATATTATTCATCGAATTACCGATACCAAGACGAATATCCAAGAAATTCGAACTAAAACGGCGAAAACTGGGGGGCGGATGAAGGCGGTGATTACCGTTAATATTCGTGATATTCAGCAGCTTAGTCGGATTCGCCAAGCGGTCGCTTTGGTGGCGGATGTGTATTCGATTCAGCGGGGAGCAAAGTGATGCGGGTGGTGGTGGCCTCCGGTAACGCGCATAAGGTGGCTGAAATTCAATCGATTCTGGGAGATCTTCCGGTCTGTCGGTTTGATGACGTGTTTGGATACCCCCACGACGCAGTCGAAGACGGGCTGACATTTGAAGCCAATGCCATCAAGAAAATCGATTTTTTGCCGTTATTTCTCGATACCATTTATTTGTCCGACGACTCCGGTCTAGAGGTGGAGGCACTCAATGGGGCCCCGGGGATTTATTCGGCTCGCTTTGCGGGGGCAGGGGCCACCAGTTCCCAAATGTGTACCAAGATCTTGTCGGCCATTGCGGGCGAATCCAATCGCCAGGCACGATTTCGATGTGTGATTGCGCTTCGCTTTCCAGATGGGCGGATCGACACGATCAGCGGTGGGGTTGACGGAGTTTTGAGTCATGAAATGCGGGGGGGAGACGGGTTTGGATATGATCCTATCTTTATCCCGGACGGATATACCCAGACATTTGCAGAAATGTCCTCAAAATTGAAGCATGAATTGAGTCATCGGGGGCGGGCACTACGATTGGCAGCCGAAAAGCTTTTACTGTAAATTGAAGCAGCGTCTGTCGCTAAGCGAAACAAATCAAGAAGAGGTCTAATGGAAAAAGTTGCGAGTGGAATTGAAGGGTTTGACCAGGTTCTTTTTGGTGGATTTCCCAAAGGGCGATCCTATCTTGTTTCCGGGGAACCGGGCGCTGGGAAGACCATATTTACGCTTCAATTTTTACTTGAAGGCCTAAAACATAACGAAAAAACGGTGTACATTTCGATCGACGAAAAACCGGAGCATGTGATTGCCGATGCCGAGGCCTTAGGCTGGCCATTGCAACAGTATTTGGAATCGGGATTGTTTCAAATTGTGGATGTTACCGCCCATTTTGCGTCGGCCCAATTGGGGGCAGGTGGTATTGATATCGATCGAATCATCACCGAGGTCCTGGGCTTTGTGCGGCACTTTGGGGCCACCCGATTGGTGATTGACCCGATTGCACCTTTGATATTTTCTGAACGTCATATTCCTGAGGTCGCGGAGTATATTCGTCGGCTCATTTTTGCAATTGAAGACAACGCGGAATGCACCACACTGTTGACCTCATATTCCCCAGTCGGTACCGATAAAGTGAGTCATCACGGGATCGAGGAGTTCGCGGCATCGGGGATCATTATTCTCAAACTTGAAAAGTTAAATACTAAATATATTCGGACGGTTCGCGTGAAAAAAATGCGGGGAACCCGGGTGGATCTTTCGGAATATTCGTTTGAAATTCTTCCTCAACGGGGAATTGTACTGCGACAACCCATTTAAGTATGACCTCATGACAAAAATTTTAATCGCTGACGATGAATATCATGTATTACTTCTGACCGAGATGGTCTTTAAGGACATCGGGATGGATGTGGTAACGGCGAGCGACGGTGAAGCGGCCATTGAATTGGCCATTCGGGAGCGGCCCGACCTGATTATCACGGATATCATCATGCCCAAAAAAACCGGATTCGAGGTGTGTAAAGCAGTTCGATCTACCCCTGAAATTGCAGACACTCCGATTATTATTATTTCGGCATTGGGGGATGAATACAACAAGCTCACCGGATTTGAAGAAGGGGCCGATGACTTTGTCACCAAGCCATTTAATGTCGAGGAATTGAAGGCGCGGGCAAAGGCCCTTTTGCTACGGTTTCGAACTCGAAAAGAAGTTCCGTTGGCCCGGGGTGAGGTGTTGGAACCAATGGCGATTGATACGGTGTCCACTGGGGTGGGTGGCTTGGATGAGGCCCTGTATGGGGGATTCCCAAAAGGGTCCAATATTTTGGTGATGGGTCCCGTCGGTAGTGGAAAATCAACGTTTGCCCGACAGTTTATGGTTCGGGGTCTTCAGCGGTCGGAGCGAGTGTTGTTTGTGGCGTTGGATGATAATCCTCATCAAATTCGAACGATTATGGATCGTGATCTCAAAAATCCAATATCTGAACTTGAAACCTTGGGATTGGTTCGGTTTGTTGATGCATATTCATGGTCGACCTTTTCGGTCCCGGAGTCGGAGCGGTTTGCGGTGAACGGGATGTTGGAGTTGAATCAATTGGCAGGGGTGATATCCGATGCCGGTTTTGAATTGGGGCAGACCATTCAAAGTAAGCTTGGCGGCCGTCGGGTGGTGGATTCCATTTCCAGTTTATTAATTAATTTTGATTTGCCGTCGGTGCAACGGTTTCTGAGTCAAATTGCCCGAACTGCGATTTCGTTTGGGGGCGTCACGACGCTATTTTTGGTGGAAGATGGGACCGTGTCCGACCAAACATTGAACAATATCAAATATTTAATGGATGGTGTGATTGAGTTCGGAGAAGTAAATGGCGATTTCAAGGTGCGGGCGGCGTCGATGAAATGGACTCAGTTTTCAAATCGATGGAATCGCAACCCAAAACTGAACTAACAGGAGCCACCCAACGTGCCTAAATTAACAACGGACCAGCAGCGAGCGATTGATTATTTTGAGTCGCCACTATTGATTACGGGGCCGTCAGGCGCGGGTAAAACCACCGTAATCGCCCGTAAAGTGGCTCGCATTTTAGAAGAAAAGGAAAATGACCGTGTCTTGGTCTTGTCTGGATCTCACAAGGCGGTTCGGGATATGGCGGCCTGGGTGGGACAGCTTGTGGCAGAAAATGCTCAAAAAGTCAGGTTCGATAAGCTGGAGCGGGTATGTTTAGAATGGCTGCGGACCCATGCGGGGGTTCTTGGAATGAACCGGCATTTTGCGGTATATGATGACATCGAGCAATTGAGGATCGTCATTGAATTAGTGGGGGGAGACGACGCATCTGATGGCGCTCAGTGGGTTCCTCGAGACGCGATTCAGCATATTCGTCGGCTAAAATTGTCTGGAATTTCACCCGAAATGATGGCGGATGGGGATCCTGGATTTTCCGAAGCACTTCGCGAGCTCTATCGGGCCTACCAATTGTATTTAACAACATCTCACGCGATCGATCGTGAAGATATTGTGGGCTTAGCGCTTCGCCTGGTGACAGAGCGTCCGGAATTGTGCCAAGGGATTGCGAATCGGTATCAATATTGGATTATTGATCAATACGAAGATTTTGGACCGGTATATAGCCAGTTGGTGGCAAAAATTGCCCCCTATTTAACGCACCTGACACTCTGTGGCGATTCGGAACAGGCCGTCGGGGTGGAATGGGGCGCTACTGGCGACGCGATTATCCAAGCCTCTCGCCATTTTGTAGGGCTAGAAACTATTTGCCTGACGACGGTATTTAGATCGATTAGTGCGATTGTCGATACCTCGCAATCCCTACGGCGGGATCGAAAATCGGTTCCAAATGATGATGATTTTATCGAAGCCGATGACGAGTCCTTGGTTTACTTTTTGGCGTTTGATGAGCAGGAAGAGGCTCGGTATGTGGTCGATGAGATTAAGTCGCTTCGTCGACAGGACATGCTGTCGCTTAACGATTTTTGTATTTTGTATCGTACCCAATCCCAAGCCTATTTTTTCGAAGAGCAATTGCGTCAGCAGGCGCTTCGGTTTAGAAGTATTGGGCGATCAGTGATTTATGCCAATTACGAGATACGAGATATTTTGCTGTACATGCGGGTTCTCTTTAACCCAGCCGATCGGCAGGCTTTGGCCCAACTGTTAGCGTTGCCTCCGTTCCAATTGGACGAGCCGACGGTGGCCACTGTGCTTCGACATATTCCCCCGACGCCTGCGGGGATTTTGGAGTTGCAGGGTAAGGAGCTCAAAATCGAGATGGATATTGATGCAAAATTGATCGGATTGATTGATTTGTTGGCTCATTGGCATATGGAGATCCGAGAAGATCCAGCGATTCTTGCCGCCACGATTATGAGCCAAATCGCGGACGATAGTGGATATCGGATGTTGTTGGAAGAAGAAAATACAGTGGAAGCTATGGAGCGATTGCAAACGATTGATGAGTTCATTGGGGTCGCGCTGGAGCACCAATGGTCTGTGGAACAATTGCTGAATTATGTGGCGGTGACGACGCCAGACGATGCCGAAATTAATTCTGGGGATGCGGTGAATTTGATTCCGCTACGCAGTGCAAAGGGGTATGAGTTTCCGTGTGTATTTGTGTGTGGCCTAGAAGAAGGCTTGATCCCTCATTCCAACGCCCAATTTCAACCGGAACTTTTGGCAGAAGAACGGCGTTTGTTATACATTGGAATGAGTCGTGGATCTAAGCACGTCATATTGACCTCGGCGTTTCGTCGGTCGATGGTCGGGGCGGAATGGGTCGATGATGTATCTCGGTTTATCAAAGAACTTCCGCGAACCCGATTGGCCTGTTTTTTTTCGGATCGGTTGGCGCAATCCCATGAGATGTTGATTGATCGTATGAATGATGAGGGATTTAATATTCAGACCTGGCTTCCCCACCCACTGGTATCGGAGCCTCAAATCCAGTCTCTGTATGGGATCGGCGAACCGGTCGAACATGCCAGTTGGGGACGTGGGGTCATTAAAAAAATCGAAGGAGTGGACGATAAGGTCATACTGCATATTCAATTTGGCGAGCATGAGCGTAAATTGATGGCAAAGTATGCCGATGTCCTCAAAGTATAATGTACATCAAGGAGATTTTTTATAGTTTTCAAGGCGAGGGTCCGTGGATTGGATATCCTCAGATTTTTGTCCGTTTTTACGGCTGCAATATTCATTGTGCGTATTGTGATGAACCCGATTTTGTTCACCAGCGGAAGCCATATACCGTCGATCAGGTCATGGCCGAATTGGCCCCATTGTTGGCTAAGCGGCCCCATTCCATTTCGATTACCGGGGGCGAACCGTTGATTCAAGTGGAAGCGTTGAAACAACTCCTTCCGCTTCTTCCGATCCCCGCTTACTTAGAAACAAACGGCACGCTTCCCCAACACTTGAGTGAGGTGGTGGACTTGTTTGAGTATTTCTCGGTGGATTATAAGCCGGGTTTTGACAAAGAGTTCGCTGAATTTATGGCCATTTTAAGTGGGCGAAAAAATGTGTTTGTGAAATGGGTCTTAACCAAGGATTTCCCCGTATTAGAGCTTAAAAAAATGATCAACACCGTGGCTACAGTTGCGCCAGACGTTCCATTTGTGATTCAGCCGGTGACACCGTTTGGTACGGTAAAAGACAGAGCCACGGTGGAGGATATTGAACGTGCGTATAATTTTGCCCATCAAAAATTGGCGGATGTTCGTATAATCCCACAGACCCATAAAATGATGAGTTTGAAGTAAGGATGGGGTCGTTTTTCAAACTTCTCCGCCCCCATCAATGGGTCAAAAATATGCTTATTTTTGTCCCGTTGATTACAGCTCACCAACTATTTAATCCTCATATTTTTCGAATCGCCCTGGTGAGCGCCGTTACGTTTTGTGGGGTGAGTTCGGCGCTGTACATCTTTAACGACATTTTGGATCGACACAGTGATCGGACGCACCCAGTTAAACGATTTCGGCCTATTGCGGCTGGGACGATATCGATCGTGGCGGCGGCCAGTATTGCGGGGGTGCTTTTTTGTGCAGCGATGACCGGGGCATTTCTATACTCTAATTCCTTAATGGGATTCCTGTTTTTGTATGCCATGGTGTCGGCGAGTTATTCTTTGTTTTTGAAACGTCTTTTCTTGGTCGATGTATTTGTCCTTACCGGTCTTTACCTCCTCCGATTGGGGGTCGGATTTGTCGTGACGGGGTTGGCATATTCGGCATGGTTGCTGGCATTTGCCGTTTTCTTTTTTCTTGGATTGGCCTTGTTGAAGCGGGCAATCGAACTCCGTGAAGTGGTTCAAGCGGGGGAGTTTGTATCTCGGAGAGGGTATCGCAAAGTCGATTTTCCTGTGGTTAGTCAGTTCGGAATGGTGAGTAGTTGCATCTCATCGCTGGTGTTGGTGCTGTATTTGAACTCTGACCAGATGATTCGACTCTACAAGCATCCCATCATTTTGTGGCTTGTTTGCCCGTTGGTTTTATTTTGGACCATTCGACTATGGGCCCTGATGTTTCGGGGTGAAGTCAACGAAGACCCGGTACGCTTTGTCATCCGGGATATTCCGTCTTATGGTGTTTCGATAGCGATTGGGGCGGTATTGTTGGGGGCGTCATTTTGAGGTTGGATAGGGCTGCGGTCATCTCATTTTGCACTGTTTTTCAAGCGACATTAGGGCGTTCGTTTGATTCCGTTAATGTAGCGGATAGCGTTTTGGCTCATCGTAAACTCGCTCCAGAATGGCTCAACGGAGGTATTGCTCTATTGACGATCATGTTTGAGTGGAGCGGCATTCTTTGGGCTGGTCACCGATTTTCTCGAATGACGCCCATTCATCAGTTATCGCATATTCACCGGTGGAAAAATGCTCGGTTTGGCGTGTGTCGCAACACGATTCGTTTTTATGAAAGCTTAATTACATTGGCGGTTTTTTCATCGGACAACCTCCCTCTTAGGGCGAAATGAAGAGGGCGGACGTCGTGGTGATTGGATCTGGACCGGGAGGGAGTATCACCGCTGCGCTTTTGGCTGAAGCCGGGCGACAGGTGATTTTGATCGAAGAGGGACGTCCGGTGAATCCCGAATTGCTTCGTTATTCCTACGGAGTCGGTGAGATGCGGGAATTGTATCGGAACGGCGGACTCACCCCCTGCCTAGGTGCCACTCCCATTGCGTATGTCGAGGGACGGTGCGTCGGGGGCGGGAGCGAAATTAATAGTGGGCTATATCATCGAACTCCAGACGATGTTTTGGAACAATGGAGGGTCGATCAAGGGGTTCTGGACGTCTCTGCACTCCCTGATTTTTTTGCCCAATGTGAAAGGGATATTCATGTCGCCTCGCATCCCGGGCCTCAGGCGCTGGCGTCTGTTAAATTGGCTGAAGGGGCGGCTGCGATTGGGGCTACTGTGACGGATGTTCCATTGTGGGCCAAATTTGAAACGGGCACTGACGGTATTGTCCGAGTCGATAAACAATCGATGGCAAAGACCTACCTTCCAAGGATGATTCAGGCGGGCGGAGAGATTGTGTCAGGTACTCGAGTGAAACAACTTCGGCGCATGGGGGGTAAATGGGTCGTTCGGAGTGTGCAAGATCGGCGTTCATTGGACATTGAGTGTGACAAGGTTGTTGTGTGCGCGGGCGCATTCCAGACGCCGACATTGCTTCTAAGAAGTGGCGTTGCCAGGAATATTGGACGATCACTCCAGTTGCACCCGATGATCAAGGTGTTTGCGCAGTTCGATACCGTGGTCAATCAGAATTGGCGAGAGATCGGAAGTCATCAGGTCACGAATGTGGGAGAAGGAGTCACCTTGGGGTGTTCTGTCGGAAGTCGTCCGTACCTCGCCGTAGGCCTACTGAATTATCCTGAACTTGTAAATGAAACTGCCACGTTGGCCCCATTTTTAGGAGCGTATTACGCCTGTATTTCGCCGGAGGGTCATGGGCGGGTAAGGGCCCTCCCCGGTTGTGATGCGCCGGTGGTGTCGTATGCGTTGACGCCGAGAGATGTCGATCGACTTGCCGATGGGTTGGTTTCGTTGTGCGACGTATTATTTGCAGCCGGTGCGACTCGGATTTTTCCGTCGGTGGCCGGAAGCCCGATAATTACCGATGGTGAGTCGATCCAACAATCGGCGGCCCGCGTCCGAGCTGGGTTTGCAGAACTTACCGCAGTTCATGCGATGGCGTCATGTCCGATGGGTGAACGAATCGAGACATCGGCGGTGGATTCCTTCGGGCGGGTTCACGGGGTAGATAATCTCTATATATCGGATGGGAGCATTCTATGCTCGTCGGTTGGGGTTAATCCGCAAGGGTCGATTATGGCTCTTGCATATCGTAACGCAATTCAATTATTGGGAGAGTCACGATGAATACATTGCTTTTAATTACGGGTGGGAACGGATGGTTGGGGCAGCAGTTGATTCGAAATTGTCTCAATGGCTTTGAGGGGCTACCTGACCTGACAGAACGACTGAATAAACCGAACATTCGCGTGTTAGTCACTCCCGAGGACCCAGTCAATTTTTCGGAGGAGTGGATGTCTAGAATTTCCATCGTCAGGGGAGACGTGACCCGGATCGAAGATTGTCGGGCATTTTGTGCTAACGCCGAAGGGGCAATCCTGATCCATACAGCGGGGATTATACATCCCTCTCGGGTCTCTGAATTTTATTCGGTGAACACGATGGGGACGGATCACATGGCCGCTGCCGCAATGGAATCAAGGGTCAAACGTATGGTTCACATGTCGTCCAATTCCCCCTTCGGTGCGAATCCCAGAGTCGACCATTTGTTCGACGAGATGTCGCCCTATCGCCCATATATGAACTATGGAAAATCGAAAATGCAGGCAGAACACCGGATGGATCATTGGATCCAGAAGGGCTTGGATGCGACGATCGTGCGGGCACCTTGGTTTTATGGACCGTATCAACCGCCGCGACAATCTCTTTTTTTTAAGATGATTCGACAGGGCAAATTTCCGGTGGTGGGATCCGGCGAAAATCGGCGCTCGATGGCGTATTTGGATAATCTTTGCCAAGGGCTCATTTTGGCGGCATTGGTGCCCCAGGCGAGTGGCCAAGCCTATTGGATTGCAGACGAACAACCCTATTCGATGAACGAAATTGTGGATACTGTGAAATCGTTGTTACAACATGATTTCTCGATGAGTGTCTCCGCGAGGACATTGCGTGTGCCGTCGATAATTTCGGATGTTGCCCGTGTTGCCGATGCGATGTTGCAATCTGTGGGATCGTATAATCAGAAAATTCACGTATTGTCCGAGATGAATTTGACGATTGCTTGCGCAATCGAAAAGGCGAAGTTGCAGTTGGGTTATCGTCCCCTAGTCGACTTGCGCGAGGGGATGCGTCGTAGTATTCAGTGGTGTTTAGATCAAAAAATCGAAATATGAGGAACATGTAATGCGGCATTTAGTCACCGGTGGTAGTGGGTTTTTGGGTAGTCTAATTGCCCAGTATTTGCTAGAGCAAGGCGAGTCGGTTCGGGTGCTTGATGTATTGGATGACCCGAAACGTTCAAAAGATATTGAGTTTGTAAAATGCGATATTCTGGATCGGGCGGGGGTTGCGGTGTCGATGAAGGGGATCGATGTGGTCCATCACAATGTGGCCTTGGTGCCCCTGACCAAATCTGCGGGTCGGTTTTGGGATGTCAATGTGATTGGTAGTGAAATCGCGGCGGAGGAAGCCATTCGAGCCGGTGTAAGTGCGTTTATCCATATGAGTTCAAGCGCCATTTTTGGGATTCCCGAGCACTGCCCTATCACCCGGGAAACAGTGCCGAATCCCGCCGAAATTTACGGTCGCGCGAAATGGGAAGGCGAACGACGCGTCACGGCGTTGTGCGACGCAGCAAAGATCCCATTAATTGTTATTCGACCGAGAACGATTTTAGGGGACCATCGGTTAGGTATTTTTAAAATATTGTTTGATTGGATTAATGAAAATAGAAATGTATATGTGATCGGGTCGGGGGATGTAAAATTTCAATTTGTTCATGCGAAGGACTTAATGGATGCCTATATGTTGGCACTCAAGGTTCAACAACCGGGAGCCTACAACGTTGGGACCAATCGCTTTGGGACACTACGAGAGGTGTTGGAGGCCACGATTCGCCACGCGGGACGGTCGGGGAAGGTGGTGTCTCTCCCGGAAACGTTGAGTATCAATACCTTGCGGGCGCTCGATTGGCTTCACCTAAGTCCTTTGGCCCCATGGCATTATTTGACCTATCACAAAGCCTTCCATTTTGATGTGTCCCCAACGGAGGCGTTAGGATGGACCCCCAAATATAGTAATGATGAGATGTTTTTTGAAGGTTATGATTGGTTTATCGCCAATCGAGACCAAATCGTGGGGGCCGGCGGGTCGGTCCATAAGAGCGCCATCAAAGAAGGCGTGTTGCATTTACTACGACGGCTGTCGTAATTAAAAATTGGAGACTATTAAATGAAAAATACCATCGAAACCTTATCGAACGAAAAGCGCATCATTTCCGCATCGGACGAATTTAAAGCGAATGCGACACATTCTGACCCTGAAATTTATAAGCTTGCCGCGGCTGATCGGCTGGGTTTTTGGGAAGCACAGGCGTCTCAATTACATTGGTTTTCGCCGTGGACCTCAGTCCTGGAATGGGAACGACCCTTTGCGAAGTGGTTCGTCGGCGGGACGATTAATGCGTCATATAATTGTTTGGACGTTCACCTTGATACCGATCGTCGGGATAAAGCGGCGGTGGTGTGGGAGGGGGAGTTGGGCGACGTTCGGACGTTCACCTATGCCGAACTTCATCATGAGGTCGCTCGGTTTTCTACGGTACTAACGACTCGGTATGGGATTCAAAAAGGCGATCGCGTTACCATCTATATGCCACTGATACCGGAGAGTGTGGTCGCTATATTGGCCTGCGCCCGTATTGGGGCGATTCATAGCGTTGTATTTGGGGGGTTTAGCGCCCAAAGTCTGATTGATCGGATTCATGATTCTGGATCGCGGCTGGTGATCACTGCCGATGGCGGATATCGTCGCGGCAAAGTGGTCCCCTTAAAGTCGATCGTCGATGAGGCGATGGAAAAATGCCCGGCGATCGAAGCGGTGGTGGTGGTACGCCACGTTCGAAACGAGATCAAAATGCAGCCCGGTCGTGACGATGAGTATCAGTCGGTAATGGCCGATACCACTGATCTACAAGAGGCTGTGCCGATGGACAGCGAAGATCCCCTTTTCATTTTGTATACGTCGGGGACTACAGGAAAGCCAAAGGGGATTGTTCATACGACCGGCGGTTATATGGCCCATGCAAAGTATTCTGCCCAATTGGTCTTCGATTTAAAACCGTCGGATGTGTATTGGTGTACCGCCGATGTCGGATGGATTACGGGGCATACGTACCTGGTCTATGGGCCGCTGGCGAATGGGGCGACCGTCATGATGTATGAAGGCTCCCCGGACTACCCCGACAAAGATCGGTTTTGGGAAGTTATTGAACGTCACAAGGTGACTATTTTATATACGGCACCGACGGCGATTCGGGCGTTCATGAAGTGGGGTAATCATCTGCCGGAGAAACATGATTTATCGTCGTTGCGGTTGTTGGGATCAGTGGGAGAGCCGATCAACCCTGAAGCGTGGATGTGGTATTACACCGTTATCGGAAAAGGGCGATGTCCGGTCGTGGATACCTGGTGGCAGACGGAAACGGGTGGCATCATGATCTCGACACTTCCCGCATTAAGCCCCATGCGGCCGGGGTACACGGGGTTGCCGTTGCCTGGGATCGATGTTCAGGTTCTCCATGAGTCCGGAAAGCCAGTCGAGATTGGCGGCGGGTTGCTCAGTATTATGTCGCCATGGCCGTCGATGGCAAGGGGAATTTGGGGGGATAACGATCGATTTAAATCGGTGTATTGGGATACGTTTGATACTTATTTTGCCGGCGATGGGGCGACAGTGGATGACGACGGTTATATCATGGTGTTGGGGCGAGTCGACGACGTTTTGAACGTGGCCGGTCATCGGATTGGGACGATGGAGGTCGAAAGTGCCCTTGTAGAGTTCGATGGCGTTGCTGAGGCCGCCGTAGTCGGAATCGCAGATGAGCTTAAGGGGCAAGCCATTTTGGCCTTTGTTATTCTGAAAGAAGGCGTCACCCCGTCGGACGAATTTGAACGTGCCGCAATCGACTGGGTAAGTAAGGCGATTGGTGCGATCGCCAAACCGAAGCGGATTATTTTTACACCGGACCTCCCCAAAACCCGGAGCGGCAAAATTATGAGGCGCTTGTTAAAAAGTGTAGCCAATGGTCAACCACTGGGGGATGTTACGACGTTAGCAAACCCCGAGGTGGTTGGTTTTTTGGAGCAACAATTGAGCATAAAAGTTGATCTTTCGTATCCACCGACAAATTGATATAATAACTCCGATTTTTTTTCGTTCTATTTCTCCCAATTTTCGATAGGAACAAAGGACTGAGTTGACTTGATGAACCATGATGAACCCGTTTCGAATTATGTGTTCCCCAAATGGGTGAACAAGCTCCCGCTATACGCATTGTCTGGCGCTGGGCTTTTGTTGTGTTTAATTGTTTTCGTGTTTTGGTACTGGTTTTCTCCCAAAAATTTAGAGGTCGGATATGCCCCTGTTCAACCGATCCCCTATAGCCATAAATTGCATGTGAGTGAATTGGGGATCGATTGCCGATACTGTCACACCCAGGTTGAAAATTCGTCTCATTCAAATATCCCAAGTACGGATACCTGTATGAATTGCCATAGTCAGATCAAGACCCAGAGCCCCGATATCTTGAAGCTGAAAGACAGCTACGTGAATAATAAGCCGATCCAGTGGGTTAAGGTCCATAATCTCCCTGACTACGTCTATTTTAATCATAGTCGACACGTTACGGCGGGGATTTCCTGTTATAGCTGTCACGGTCGGGTTGACCAAATGGAACGGGTTCACCAAGTAAAGCCGTTGAGCATGTCCTGGTGTTTGGAGTGCCATCGTGCCCCTGAGAATCATTTGCGCCCCCGCGAATTTGTGACCAAGCTTGATTGGAAAGCGGATAATCAGCTTGAAGTTGGCCGACAAATCAAAGAAGCCTATAAAATTCGGCCTGGAGAGGATTGCAGTACATGTCACAGATAAATTCCGGCGTCCCAGATAAAGAATATTGGCGAAGCATTGGGGAGTTGGAGCAGTCTCCTGAGTTCAAAGAATTTGTTAATCGCGAGTTTCCGAAGGATGCTTCTGTCTTAGGTGATGACGTATCTCGACGAACGTTTATTAAGATTATGGGCGCATCATTTGCGTTTGCCGGGCTCACCGGGTGTGCGGGTTTCCGTCGCCCCAAACAAGTTATTCGTGCCTATGCACGCACCCCTGAGAACTTGGTTCCGGGACGTCCCAACTATTACGCGACGTCGATGGCCTTGGGTACCGATGTGGTGGGATTGTTAATTGAGAGCCACGAAGGGCGTCCGACCAAAGTGGAGGGGAACCCCTCCCATCCAGGAAGTTTGGGTGCGGCCAGTGCAATAAATCAAGCGTCCGTGCTGGACTTGTATGATCCCGATCGTTTGAAACGGGTTCACTGCAACATTCCGTCTGGGGATGTGGATGGGTACGGAGATTGGCTTTCGGCTCGGATCGAAGAAGCCAAGGCCACACATGGGGCTAAGTTGGCGGTTTTGGTCGATACCAATGTGTCCCCGACCATGAATCGCGTGCTGGCTGAACTTAAATTAATGTACAAAGACGTTTCTGTGTTTCAGTACAGTGCGCTCAATGATGATAATGCCGTTACCGGGATTAAGTCGGTATCGGGTAAGGCATTGCGTGCCAAGATCCATTTTGACCGAGTGGATCGGCTGGTTGCCTTCGGTGCGGATTTCTTGGGAACTGAACCGGGCAATGTCGTCAGTGCTAAAGAATTTGCAACCCGTCGTGATCCTGATTCGGATCGGGGTTTAAATCGGTTGTATATGTTTGAGTCGCATTTCACGGTGACCGGCGGCAAAGCAGATCATCGATTCCGGATTCAGCCGGGCCAGATGGACGCTGCGCTCGCGCAGATTGCGGTGGCTGTATTTAGCCGAGTCGGAAATGTGTCGACGGATTTCCGGTCCCAAGTGGCCGATTGGTCCAAAAAATTAGGCAATGTCGTTCCTGCGAAAGAGCTTGCGGCAATCGTTGATGACTTAGTTCAGCCTAAGTGGGTGTCCGCGATTGTGGTGGGAAGTCAGTGTAGTCCCTTTGCACATGCAGTGGCGGTGGCGGTGAATGCGGCGATTGGGGCCACCGAACACGGTGTTTCTTACTATCCGGTTCATTTTGTCGACGCATCTTACGCTCAACACGGGTCGGTTGAGTCAATTCGCGAACTCACGCATGCGATTAAAAATGGCGATGTAGATACCCTCTTTATTTTGGGGGGAAATCCGGTATTTACGGCGCCATCGGATATCGCATTCGGGGATGCTCTTAAAAAACTAAAACATTCCTTGCACCTCACACTGTTTCCGAACGAAACCTCTCATTTTTCCCAATGGGTTGTTCCGAAGGCACATTTCTTGGAAGCCTGGGGAGACGCGCAATCGATTGATGGAACGGTTTCGGTCGTTCAGCCGCTGATTACACCACTTTATAACGGAACGTCGGACATCGAGTGGGTGTCTCAATTAACTTCAAGCGTCGCTGGAAACGGATATGACGAAGTCCGAAAGACGTTAAAGACGGCGAAGGGATCTGAAAAATCATGGCGACGATGGCTTCATGAGGGGGTGGTTTCGGAAGCGGTCGTGTCCGTTTCGGCCCCAGTCGCACAGTCGTTGACGGTAAAACCGATCAACGAAAAAGGACTTCAGTTAGAGCTAGTCCCCGATTTTAAGGTCTACGATGGTCGATTTACTAACAATGGGTGGCTTCAAGAGTTACCCCATCCCGTCACCAAATTGACCTGGGATAATGCGGCGCTAATCGGTGTGGATACTGCCCAGAAAATGGGCCTCGTCACTGGGGATTTGGTTAACCTAAAGTCGAAGTCAAATGAAATTGAAGTCGCGGTCTTTGTTCAACCTGGAACGGCGGATGACACCGTTGTTCTTTCCATGGGGTATGGTCGCCGAGTGGATGGTCGTATCGGACAGGGGACAGGATTTAACGGGTATCCCCTCCGATCCAGTGTTGCAATGGCCACTGTGGGTGGAATTACCATTGAAAAAACGGGTAAAAAATACACGTTGGCGACGACCCAAGAGCATGGGTCGATGGAAGATCGAAAGCTGGTTCGTGCGGCAGATCTAATGGAATACGAAAAAAACCCTGAATTTGCCAAAGAGGAACACGAAGGCCCCCCGATGAAGTCGTCGTGGCCAGAACGCGCCTATGACACGGGTAATCAATGGGGTATGTCGATTGATTTGAGCAAGTGTACCGGATGTAACGCTTGCTTAATTGCGTGTCAGTCAGAAAATAATATTCCGATAGTCGGAAAATCCCAGGTCGCCAATGGCCGGGAAATGCACTGGATTCGTCTCGATCGATATTACGAAGGCAACACCAACGATCCTCAAATGGTTCAGCAGCCGATGACCTGTCTTCAGTGTGAGAATGCGCCCTGTGAGCAAGTCTGTCCGGTGGCGGCAACGGTGCATTCCGAAGAGGGCTTGAACGACATGGCCTACAATCGGTGTATTGGAACTAAATATTGTTCAAATAACTGCCCGGTTAAAGTACGACGCTTTAATTTTTTTGACTTTCATCAACGAAATCCACAATCGACAGAAAAGAATCGGATTCATTTCTTTGATTATTTCCGGGAACCAGATAAGACGGTTCAAATGCAATTTAATCCTGATGTCACCCTGCGGATGCGCGGAGTTATGGAAAAATGTACCTACTGTGTTCAGCGGATTCAACAAGTCAAAATTCGGACAAAAAATGAAGGTCGCGCAATCGTTGACGGGGAGATTAAGTCGGCATGTATGCAGTCTTGTCCATCCGATGCGATTGTTTTTGGGAATATTCTTGATCCAGAAAGCAAAGTGGCTAAATTGAAGAAAAATCCCCGTGATTACCACATTTTGTCGGAGTTGTATCTCAAGGCCAGAACCACTTATTTGGCCAGTGTTCGTAATCCGCATCCTACATTAGTGGAAGAGAGGGCCTAAAATGAGTGCGTTAGTCGTGGGTAATGACGATCCGTCAAAACGAACCCCTCTTGTTTTGGGTGGGCATGATTTTAAATCGGTCTCCGATATCATTTGTCGACCTGTTGAGGCGAAGGCCCCCCAGTGGTGGATGATTGCTTTCGGCGTGGCGGTCTCGGGTCTGTGTCTGCTGATTGCCATGTTGTCGAAATTGGTTTGGTCCGGGATCGGGGTTTGGGGATTAAACAATCCGGTGATGTGGGGCTGGGATTTGGTCGGATTTGTATTTTGGGTCGGGATTGGCCACGCAGGGACCTTGATTTCGGCGATCTTATTTTTGTTTCGGCAAAAATGGCGGACGTCCATTAATCGATTTGCGGAAGCGATGACTATTTTTGCGGTAATGAGTGCCGGAATCTATATTGTGTTTCACGTTGGGCGAGTGTGGGTTGCCTATTTCTTGTTCCCGATTCCCAATTCAATGGGGATTTGGCCTAATTTTCGGAGTCCTCTGGTGTGGGACGTCTTCGCGGTCAGCACCTATTTTACTATTTCCCTTCTTTTTTGGTTTGTTGGCCTGATTCCTGATTTGGCGACTATTCGTGACCGAGCAACAACTAAGACTCGGAAGATTTGGTACGGTATTTTTTCTGTGGGATGGCGTGGGGCTAACCGGCATTGGATGAATTATGAGCGGGCGTATTTGATATTGGCTGCGTTATCGACGCCCTTGGTTTTATCGGTGCACTCGATTGTTAGTTTTGACTTTGCGGTGTCCCAGGTTCCCGGGTGGCATACCACCATTTTTCCTCCCTATTTTGTTGCGGGAGCGATTTTCTCTGGGTTTGCGATGGTGGTGACGCTGATGGTCGCTGCAAGAGAACTTTTCAATATGAAAGACTTTATGACCATGCATCACTTGGAAACCATGAATAAGATTATTCTGGCAACTGGGACAATGGTGGGATATGCCTATGGTATGGAGTTTTTTATGGCTTGGTTTTCGGGGAATACATTTGAGCAATATGCGTTTATCAATCGGGCTTTTGGTCCGTATTACTGGGCGTATTGGACGATGGTGTCCTGTAACGTTATCTCTCCACAGTTGTTTTGGTTCAAAAAAATTCGTCGGTCGATTCCAATGATGTTTATTATCTCAATTTTTGTAAATATTGGGATGTGGTTTGAGCGATTTGTAATTACGGTCACCTCACTGCATCGGGACTTTCTTCCATCGAGTTGGTTTTATTACAGCCCGACCTGGGTTGAGGTATGTCAATTTATTGGCTCGTTTGGGTTGTTCTTAACCTTTTTCTTATTGTTCTTAAAGTTTTTGCCCATTATTGCAATTTCCGAGGTGAAGGGCGTGATGCCCGCTGCAAATCCTCATCAACCGGGAGAGGAGCACTAGATTATGACGACCGTAAAGTTATACGGATTGCTTGCAGAATATAAAGATCCGTCGGCCTTGATTCACGCGGCAGAAAAACTTCGTGACGCGGGCTATAAGAATTTTGAGACTTATAGTCCCTTTCCTATCCACGGAATGGATTCTGCGATGGGAATTAAGGATTCGGTGTTGGGCTGGATCGTTGTGGCCTGTGGGGCGACTGGCTTGGCCAGTGCGATTGCCCTTCAAACGTGGGTGTCGGTTTCGGCCTATCGGGTGGTCACCAGTGGGAAATTGTTATTTAGTTTCCAGGCGTTTGTTCCCGTGTGCTTTGAGTTGATGGTCTTGTTTGCTGGTTTTGGTGCGGTGTTTGGGATGTTTGCACTGAATGGGCTTCCTAAGCTGTATCACCCACTTTTTAAAAATCATCGATTTCGAACTGCGACTTCACATGGTTTTTTTGTCACGGTGGAGTCCAGTGATTCGCGATTCTCCCTGGAGGGTACCGCTCGGTTCTTGCAGGAAATTGGCGGATTGTCGGTTGAGGTGGTAGAGGAATAATGATGAATATACGCAGTCTTGTTTTGGCCGGTGTGGTTTGTCTTGGATTGGTTGGGTGTCGGGGATATCAGACCACCAATGAGCCTTTTCATTTGAATCCCAATTTTGATTGGCAAGCTAAAGTTAAAGCCCAATCCAATCCCCGCACTGTTCCTGAGGGTACCGTTGCTTGGGGCACTGGGGCTATTTATGATGGAAATCACACCCGTCCCGATTTTTTAAAAGAAGATTCTGAATATTACACGGGCAAAACTGAGGCAGGATTGTTCGTGGCGAAGGTTCCCGTTAATGTAACCCCTGAGCTGATTAAACGGGGCCAAGAACGGTTTAATATTTATTGTGCCGTGTGTCACAATCGTGCGGGGACAGGGAAGACGCCTGTTATTTCCCGAGGGTTTGTACCCCCCCCCGATTTAGCGGATCCTCGATTGGTGGCGGTTGAGGACGGGTATCTGTTTGATGTGGCCAGTAATGGCGTTCGAAGTATGCCTGGGTATCGTCGTCAGGTTAACGAAGCGGATCGATGGGCGATTGTGGTGTATTTACGCGCTATTCAAAAATCAAGAACAGCGTCAGAGCAAGAATTGCCGGACTCGGTTCGTGCTAAGTTGCAATAGGTGAGGAGGGTTTAATCAATGAGTAGTAGTACGAAGGTTCCCCGGTTATCCGGGTTTTTGGCATCGACGCTTCCTAAAATTTCTTTTTTATTGGGTGGGTTGTCACTCGCGTTGACGGCGGTATTGTGGCGCGGTAATCCGCATCACACTGCATTTTCTTATCTGTTTTCGTTTTTGTTTTTCTTGTCAATTACGTTAGGCTCTTTGTTTTTTGTCATTATCCAACATCTTACGCGAGCCGGGTGGAGTGTGGTTCTTCGGCGCATTCCTGAGACCTTTGCAATGAATGCTTGGGTAATGGCGGTTTTCTTTTTGCCGATTCTGTTTGGTATTCATGAATTGTATCATTGGACCCACGCGGATGTGGTTGCGGCAGATCCGATTTTGCAAGGTAAGGCCGGATATTTGAATATTAAATTTTTCTTAGTCCGTGCCGTCCTGTTCTTGGGCGCGTGGGTTTGGATGGCGCGTTACTTTTATAAAAAATCGGTGAAGCAGGATTCGTCGGGCGATCCCAAATTAACCTTGTCGATGCAGGCCTTTTCAGCGGCGGCGATTTTGATTTTTGCGATTACGCTTACCTTTGGTATTATCGATTGGGCAATGTCATTGACCCCCCATTGGTATTCAACGATGTTTGGCGTCTATTTCTTTGCAGGGAGCGCTGTCGCGGCCTTCGCTATTATGAGTTTAGTGGCATTGACACTACGACGATTTGGATATTTAAAGGATATCATTCGGGTTGAGCATTATCATGATGTTGCAAAATTTTTGTACGGGCTTAATATTTTTTGGGCGTATGTTTCTTTTAGTCAGTATTTCTTGATTTGGTACGCCAACATTCCCGAGGAATCAGTGTGGTTTATGCAGCACTTTAATGGCTCTTGGAACACCGTGGCGGCGACACTAGCCATTGGACATTTTTTTGTACCGTTTCTGATCTTCATGTCGAAACACACTCGGCGTAATTTGACTGCTCATTGTGCAATGATGGTCTGGTTTTTGGTGATGCATTGCTTGGATATATATTGGCTGATTATGCCGAATATCACCCCCAATGGCATTCATATTTCAGTGTCCGATATATCTAGTTTTGTAGGAATTGGTGGAATTTATATTGGGTTCTTTTGGTTGCGATTGCGCAATGCATCGTTGATTCCGGTACAAGACCCGCGCTTGCCGGAGTCGCTTCGTCACCACACCTAAGGAGGCAATCGTTATGTCAGGGCATGTAGAAGAATTTGTTAACGAGCCTAACTCCATTGGGATTTGGCTCAGCATGGGATTAACCACGGTTTCGTTAATTGTTATTTGTTATTTTGGGTCTTTGTATTACATGGCATCCTCATCCGATACTGTTCGCGGGCGTGAGGCGGTCGGCGGAATCGGTGCGGAGCTGAGCGAGTTGCGGGCGTATGAAGGGGAGATGGCGACGACGTTGAAGTGGGTTGATAAAGAGAAGGGCGTGGTCCAGATCCCGATCGATGTGGCCATGGATCTTGTGGTGAAATCATATCAAAAGTAATCGCGGCCTGGTCGTTTATTTAACGGGTTTTTTGGTTAGTTTAGCAATGGGTTGTACGGTGTGGGCGATATCTCCTGCGCCGTCTGTCTTACCGGCCGACGTCAGAGAAGCCGGTATTTCCGAAAATATTGGCGGACAAATTCCGTTAGACGCGACGTTTACCGACTCTTCCGGGTCCAAAATATCGATGACGGAATTGTTCTCGGATGGCCGGCCGGTGGTGTTGGTAATGGCGTATTATAATTGCCCGATGTTGTGTAATTTGGTACTTACCGGGGTGGCGGACGCAGTCAAAAGCACTCCAGGGAATGTGGGTGAGCGGTATCGAATTGTTACGGTCAGTATTGATCCTTCCGATACGCCGGAGTCTGCTCGCAAATTCTCGAGTCGCTATGTGGGCGCGGTGGGGAATAAAGTAAAAGAGAATGGGTGGCGTTTTTTGGTGGGTAGTGAATCCGAAGTTAAACGTGTTGGCGACGCGGTCGGGTTTGGGTATAAATATCTACCGAAGACCAAAGAGTTTGCTCATGGGGCGGCGATTATGATTTTAACCCCTGAGGGTAAGGTGTCTCGGTATCTCTATGGTATCGAGTACAAGCCGAAGGATTTTAAGTTGGCCATTTTGGAGGCCAGTAATCGTCGGTTGGTTTCAACGACTGACAAGGTCGTTATGTTTTGTTATGCGTATGATCCAAATGCAAGAGGGTACGCGTTGGTTGCTATGAATATTATGAAGCTAGGAGGCATTGTCACTGTCATTGTGTTGGGACTGGCCATCGTGTGGTTAAATTTCACAACCAAGAACCGTAGGAAAAATCATGGATAATAAAATTGTAAATGAGTCTTTAATTGCAGGAAAAGGATGGTTCCCTGCCGACGTGTCAACGTTCGGTAATTACGTAGATTCTCTGTATTCCTTTATTTTGTGGGTGTCCGTCATTCTGTTTGTCGCGATTACAATTGTGGTTGTGACGTTTGTTTTAAAATATAGGAAACGGCCAGGGTACGTGCAGCCCGGTGGCGAGCACATTACTCATAACACGAAGTTAGAACTGGCATGGACTGTGCCTCCGTTGATTTTGTGTTTGTTTGTTTTTTATTGGGGGTTCACTGGATTTTTGGATATGTCGGTTGCCCCCAAAAATGGGGAGGAAATTCACGTTGTTGGCAAAAAATGGATCTGGCAATTTGAATATAAAAATGGAACTAAGACACTGAGCGAGATGGTCGTTCCGGTTAATACTCCGATCATTTTGGTGATGACCTCGGAGGATGTCCTACATAGTTTTTATTCCCCTAATATGAGGATCAAGCGGGATGTTGTACCTAATCGGTACACTAAGATTTGGTTTCAAGCGACACGGACGGGTAATTTTCAAATATTTTGCACCGAATTTTGTGGCGACGGGCACTCTCAGATGCAGGGCACCATACGCGTGGTATCTGCCGAAGAGTATAAGGATTGGCTGGCCAACTCAGGGTCCGCAGATGATGGGTTGCCGCTAGAGAAGCTGGGCGAAAAAGTGTACAGCGCCAAAGGCTGTGTGGCATGCCATTCAATAGATGGGTCTGCCATGGTGGGACCTTCCTGGAAGGGTACTTGGGGAACGAGTCGGCCGATGACCGGTGGCGGTAGCGTCATTATGGACGAAAATTACGTTAAGGAATCAGTGAATTACCCGATCGCGAAAGTGGTGCAGGGTTACCAGCCGGTGATGCCTTCTTATAAAGGACTTCTTAGCGACCGTGAAATTGATGGCGTAATTGCGTATCTCAAAACCTTAAAGTAATCGGGAGAAATATTGAAATGAGCCTACCTGCTGTCAGAACTGATTATATTAATGCAACCAAGGGATGGAAGTCTTGGTTGACGACGTTGGACCATAAACGAATTGGAATTATGTACCTTTTGTTTATCGCTATTTCCTTTGGGTTGGGCGGCTTCTTTGCTCTGGCGTTGCGGATGGAACTGCTCAATCCGGGGAAGCTGCTCTTTACGGCAAAACAATACAACCAATTGTTTACTCTTCATGGGGCGGTCATGGTGTTTTTATTTATTGTTCCCTCTATTCCCGCGTCCCTGGGTAATTTTTTGCTCCCATTACAAATAGGCGCGAAAGATGTCGCCTTCCCTAGAATGAATTTGATGAGTTTTTATTTGTACCTTTTTGGTGCCGTGTTTTGCGTTTATTCAATGGTTGCCGGTGCGGCGGATACGGGCTGGACCTTCTACACGCCCTATTCGATAACAACCAGTACCAGCGTGATCTCTATGACGCTGGGGGCGTTTATTTTGGGATTCTCCTCTATTTTTACGGGGCTTAATTTTATTGTGACCATTCATAAAATGCGTGCCCCAGGTATGACGTGGTTCCGGATGCCCCTGATGGTCTGGGCGTTATATGCCACCGCTATTATTCAGGTATTGGCGACGCCGGTGTTGGGAATTACGTTGCTTCTGTTGATTATTGAGCGGGTAGCAGGGATTGGGATATTCGATCCGGCATTGGGTGGCGATCCGGTGCTCTTCCAACATTTCTTTTGGTTTTATAGTCACCCTGCGGTCTATATCATGATTTTGCCGGCGATGGGGGTCATGAGTGAACTTGTAACCACGTTTTGTAAAAAGAATATTTTTGGCTACAAGATGATCGCTTATTCAAGTCTAGCCATCGCAATTATTTCGTTTTTAGTATGGGGCCATCACTTGTTTGTGTCGGGGCAGTCGGATTATGCGGCCATGATATTTTCGTTATTAACCTATTTGGTGGCCATTCCGTCGGCAGTTAAGATATTTAACTGGATTGCAACGATGTATCAGGGCGAGATTGATTTGAAGGCGCCGTTCCTTTATTTTCTTGCATTCCTTTTCTTGTTTAGTATTGGGGGCTTTACCGGGATTATGCTGGGGTCCTTGTCGTTAGATGTGTACTTACATGACACGTATTTTGTTGTAGCGCATTTCCACTACGTCATGATGGGTGGGACGGTGATGGCATTTTTGGGAGGCCTTCATTATTGGTGGCCAAAAATGTTTGGCAGGATGTATAGCGAAGGCGCTGCGTTCGTGGCATGGCTGTTTATTATGGTGGGATTCAATATGGTGTTCTTTACTCAGTTTTTGTTGGGTACCAAAGGAATGCCGCGTCGTTATTATTCGTATTTGGATCAATTTCAACCCCTCCATGCATTTTCCACATCGGGTACCTGGGTTTTAACCGTTGGATTTCTAATTATGGCGTTTTATTTGGTAGAGTCGCTGTTGAATGGAAAACAAGCGCCGGATAACCCATGGGGTGGGTTGACGTTAGAATGGACCACGCAAAGCCCGCCGATCACCGAGAATTTCTTGGATACACCTATAGTGGATTGTGGCCCTTACGAATACGATAAGGTGAAAGTGTAATGACAGACTTAAACGCTCACAAGGTTCACGAAGTCGCCCATCATTTCGCGAACGCAGGGCATGAATTTGATTCTGCTAAGTTGGGCATGTGGGTATTTTTGGTAACGGAAGTCTTGTTTTTTGGGGCACTGTTTGTCGCTTACGCATTTTTGAGATGGGCCTACCCTGAAATGTTTGTCGAGGCCCACCATTTGCTGGATTGGAGGATGGGGGCGTTAAATACCCTGATTTTGATTACCAGTAGCTTTACGATGGTGATGGCGGTTCGCTCCGCCCAAGTGAATCAACGGGGAAAGACAGCCGCCTATTTATCGGCGACGATGGTCTGTGCGTTTGGATTTATGGTCGTGAAATTTTTTGAATATGCCGCAAAAATTCATCATGGATATCTTCCTGCGAAGTTTTTTACGGCCCACGCCGTATCGGAACATCTTCATCTGTTTTTTGGCATTTATTTCATGATGACGGGTCTTCACGGCATTCACGTTGTGGTCGGAATTGGGCTGATTCTTTGGTTGCTGAGGCGCAATGCCAAAGGGCACTTTTATTCTGAATTTTATACCCCACTCGAGATGGTGGGCTTGTATTGGCATTTTGTGGATTTGGTGTGGATATTTTTATTCCCACTATTTTATCTGGTGGGGTAAGTTATATGAGTAATCACGCGCATTCTGAAGAGCATAGTCATCATTTTATAGTTCCCGTTCGGTATTACGTTGGGGCGCTGGTATCGCTTCTTATACTGACATTTATCACGGTATTCGTGGCCCAATTTAACTTTGGATCATTCAACCTTGTTGTTGCGATGGCCGTCGCTGTACTTAAGGCCGGTATCGTCATCAGCATTTTTATGGGGATGAAGTGGGATCATGGGTTTAACCGGGTCGCTTTTTTAGGGAGCCTTGTGTTTCTTTTTATTTTTTTCCTCTTTGTATTTTCGGATGTTTTATTTAGAGGATATCGTTCGCCGTTAGAGGCGACCCAGATTAACTTAAAAAGCCCAGTAATCCCCTTGGAACCCGGTGAAGTTCAAGAGGGATACCACAAGTAGTTTATTTGATTGGTGGGGGGACGGCGCTGTTATTAGTCCGACCCCTGTGGCGTCCAGGCATAAGCCAACGTTCCAATTGTAATCGCTGCGGCGGTTAAATGGATCGGTTGTAACGCAGCCACAAGACCCCATTGGGAGAACACGATTCCACTGGTTATTTGGAATGCTAACGGGGTCAATATGAGCAATGAAATCCCCATAAGGCCCGCACGGTACCAACGGATTCCGAGGAATCCAGCTGAGGCCAGGACGACCCAAGACATCGATCGGTGGATCAAATAGACTTTCCCCACTGCCAATAGCCCCGTTGCTGCTGCTCCTTGGTCGACGAGTTGGCGGACCTGACTTCCAAGGATGAATTGGACGGTGACTGCCAATGTTGCAATACGAAGCGCGAGGTCGGGTTTGGGGCGACGAGCCACCGACGTACGGGCAAGAATGATGTTTAAGAGGACGATAATTAGGATGGCGACGCCCATGTGGAGTGTGATTACCCAAGGTGTCAGAACCGTCGCCACGACGGTTGCACCCAGCCATCCCTGAAACCCGATCATGCCGACAGCTAATGCACACAGTGATGGGGAGAATTTAGGAAGTTCCTTACGGGCGTAGACGGCGGCTGCGAATGTGAGTATGACGGATAAACCGATAATGCTCCCGGTCAGGCGGTTTAAATATTCGGTCCATGTTTTAACGGGATTGAATTCCAGCTGATCATACCCACGGTCGGAGTATATTGCGCGATAGTTTTCGGGGAGTTGAGATGCGTGGGTGGGCGGGATCCATTGCCCAAAACATTTGGGCCAATCGGGGCAGCCCATCCCGGCACCGGTACTACGAACAAATGATCCCACCCAGATCAAAAAATAGACTAATATAAGGCTGGCAATGACCGTGACACGGAAGCGTTGTTTGCGCCGACCGGGCATGTTGTTTATCATAGGATTTATCATGCGCCGCATTATTTCACCGTTCATTGAGCTGATCAAACCTCGCATTGCGTTTATGCAGGTTATTACGGTGGCGATGGGGTTCTTTTTGGCGCGATCCCAATTTCCATCGGTGGGTTGGATTTTGTTCCCCTTGTTGGTCGGTACTTTTTTCACGGCTGCCGGTGCGGCCGCACTGAATCATTTCCTGGAACGGAATATTGACGCGTTGATGGATCGTACTAAAAATCGTCCCATTCCGTCAGGCGTGATTGCCCCATGGAAGGCGGCTGTTTTGGGATTTGGGTTGTTGGCTGTGGGGTTAGTCATATTGTGGGTGTGGACCAACTCTTGGGTGACGTTTCTCTCGTTTTTAACTGCTTTTTTGTACGTTATTTTTTATACACCGTTGAAACAGATGACCTGGCTGAATACGTATATGGGTGCGATTCCGGGGGCGATCCCACCGATGGCGGGGTGGGGGGCGGTTACAGGACACTTGGGAAGTGGGGCCTGGGAATTATTTTTGATCATGTTTTTCTGGCAAATGCCCCATTTTTTTTCGATTGCGTGGATGTATAAAAATGATTACGGCAAAGCGGGGTTCAAAATGTTGTCGGTTGAAGATGGGAATGGGGACCGGACTTATTCTCAAATGATGGTGAACGGAATTCTTTTGGTCGGTGTGTCGCTTATTCCCGGGATGTTAGGGCATATGGGGGTAATTTACTCAGTGTCGGCTGCCGGCTTGGGGGTGTGGTTTATGGTGACCGTAATGAAATTTCGGCACTATAGAGACCGTGAGACCGCATTTAAGATAATGAAGATGTCCGTTATTTATTTGCCACTGCTGTTGTTGGCGATCGTCGCTGACGCGTTACTTTGATGAACGGGTCGTTTAACTAGGTACGGCGCCAGACTTCAAATTGGATTTGAATTTTTTCTGGAGTATCGATGATTCCGGAATGCTGAGAGAGTTTGAACCTCTCTGGGATCGTGGGGAAAAAGGCGTCGCAGGGGGCTGCGTTAATTACCCGAGTGAGGTAGATGGTATCGAGTTTGTGGTGCTCAATTGCCGTCTCATAGACCTGCGCGCCTCCGATGACAAATACCCGGTTTACGGTGGGGTCTGAGGCGCATCGCGATAGGCCGGCTTCTAGGGTCGGAATGATTGTAATTCCCTCTGCGGGGTAGTCGTGATTGGTGGTGATGACTAAATTCATGCGATGGGGTAGTGGACGGACCGCATCGGGCAGCGATTCAAATGTCTTTCGTCCCATGATGACGACGTTGAATTTTCCGTCCGGAGCCGTCGTGGTCATCGTCTTAAATAAGGCCATGTCCGCCTTGATTTTCCATGGGAGCGTATTGTTGATACCGATTCCGTTGGAAAGGTTAGTCGCGACTAATATGCTGAAATGCCGGGGGGCAATCATGTGACTGTAATATCGTAAAGATAGATCAGGAAGGTATCCTTGGGTCGGATGGACTCCCGAAACACCACCTTTTTGGTGGACAGAAACGATGATCGATCAGCATTAATTTCAACTTCAAAATTTTTGATTTCAGCGATCAGGGCACCGTCGGTGCGGATGATTTGACACTGGCCGGCGACTATTTTTCCAATAGTGGTCTTGTCTTGAGCAAATGTCACTGTGCATACATCTTCAATCGCCAACATTTGCATAATCCCCATCATGATCGGGTTTCCCGGAAAATGCCCCTTGGTTAGGGGGTGGGTTGCGGGGTATTGATATTGTCCGACGATGGTACCGTCAGAATAGGGTTTTCGGATCTGATCACAGATCACCATGTCAGGGGACTTGTGAAATGCAGAGCGGTCGATAGGGAGGGTATGGGTCAGTGTCGGGATGTCGACGATCTTGGGGGTACTGGCATGGTCGTCCAATTGGGATTTGGGGATAATGAAGGCCATTAATTCGCCGGACGCAAGTTGGGGGTCAACAGCGGTTCCGATAAATCCACGACATCGGACAAAATTCCCCTTGCCCTTCAATTTAACAACTTCACCGGTTAATAGGGTTCCTTCGGGAAGGTCCCCGTTGGCTACAAAGTTGCTAATCGATGCAAAGATAATAACGCCGTCATCGGGATAATCAGTACAGATAATCGAAGCGAGGGCCAAAATCTCCATACATGCGGTTCGAATAATCCCGAATTTCCCGTCGTCGATCTTTTGGAGGAAAATAGCTCTCGGTTGATCAGGGGAAAATGTGACCGAAAATTCTCCGCGAGTGTCAACGTCTGTTTTGATGCAATCGACCTGATCAAGTAGGACGTTTTCAAATCGATGAGGTAAACGGGTTAAAATTCCATCAGCATCATAGCGGTCGGTGGATAATATCATTGGGGTGTCCTCGGTGTGGGTTCAATGGCGATCAATCGTATTTTTGAGTGTTTTCAGCGCGCCGGTTAGAAGTCTCGAAATATGCATTTGTGACAATTTCATTCGTTCCGCGATCTCGTTTTGTGACAGACCTCTGTAGAATCTCAAAAATATAATTTTTCGTTCGCGACGATCGAGTTTAGACATGGCGTCTTTCAACGTGATCCGATTTAAAATGGCGTCTTCTTTGTGTTCACCACCGAGGCTGTCCAACAATGTTTGAGTGGATCCGTCCCCACGGCTATTGCCGGAATAGACGGGTGAATCCAGAGAAATGACCGAGCCGGATTGCCAGGCCTCGATCGATTCGATGACCCCTTCTTCTGTCATGTCTAACGATTTTGCAATTTCAGTGATGGTGGGACTTTGCCCCGCGTGTTGGGCGTCGCGGATAAATCGCTTGATCTTGGAATGTTGTTCCTGGAGTTTTCGTGGGACTTTTACTATTCCCCGTTTGTCACGGAAATAGTGTTTTATTTCGCCAATTATAGTAGGGGCGGCAAATGTCGAAAAATCGACTTCTTTGGTGGGATCAAACCGCTCGACCGATCGAAGCAAGCCGATCGTACCCACTTGAATGAGATCGTCTAAGTCGTCACGGTTAAACGCGAGCTTTTTGGCCACATACTCAACCAGTGGAAGATATGTTTCTACGATCTTATCGAGGATTACACTATCGCCGGTATTAAAATATTGGTGTATTAAGGCGTCTTTAGTCGTTGGGGCCACCCGTTATTCCTCTACCCTGTGTTCAATTAGATTAGATATCAGCGGGCCGTAAAAATTTTGTGTTTTTTTAGTGGCAATCAATGCCGATAATTGAGCTTAATGAGCGTGGAATCATAACATGGAGGCTGATATACTAGCAAACTTATGGACTATCAATATGATTCTAGAAAAATAAAGCCGGGTGACGGGTTCATTTGTTTGCCGGGTGGCGAGCAATTTGAGGCGGGTGCCCTTGCAAATGGTGCGGTTGAAGTGCGTCGGATGACGCGACTTGAGATGGGGGGGTTTGCCAATGACCACTTCGGGTTCCCCTCCCGGCGCTTGAAGGTAATCGGGGTTACAGGGACCAATGGCAAGACGACGGTGACCTATTTGATTGCCCAGGGCTTGCAGGCGGCGGGACTGAAGCCGATGGTGTTGGGGACGTTGAACGCCGAACTCACGACTCCTGAAAGCTTTGAAATTGCGCGACGAATGCGGGCTCATTTGGATGATGGGGGGACCCATTTTGTGATGGAGGTATCGTCTCATGCGATCGCTCAGCATCGGATTCATGGGGTTGATTTTGATGTGAGGTTGCTCACCAATATCACCCAAGATCACTTGGATTACCATAAAACATTTGAGGCGTACCGGGACACAAAGATGAACTTTATGGTCGGGCCTGGAACCGCCATTTATCCCGAACAATTTGAGAAGGAAGTCATTTCGTTTGAGGTGCCTCTTCCTGGACGGTTTAACTATAAGAATTTTCAGTCGGCGGTGGCGGTGCTTCGGCATTATGGGATTGCAGAATCGGTGATCTCGTCAGGTATGGCGAATGCGCAAGCGCCTGCGGGACGCTTCGAGATGATAAGAGAAGGGCAATCATTTGAGGTTATTGTTGACTATGCCCACACGCCCGACGGCCTGGAGAAGGTCGCGATTGAAGCCCAGTTGATGGCCATGCGAGGACAGGGTCGATTGCTGATCGTCTTTGGGTGTGGGGGGGATCGGGATCGAACCAAGCGACCGCAAATGGGGCGGATGGCAGAGAAATATGCGGATGTTGTCGTTGTGACGTCGGATAATCCGCGATCAGAATTGCCCGACGGGATTATTGCGGAGGTGTGCAGTGGTCTGCTGACTCCGGATATTGCGATGGTGTTGGTTGATCGGCGTGCGGCAATCCGGTGGGCGATTTATCAGGCCCAGCCGCGTGATGTGGTTCTGGTGGCTGGAAAAGGTCACGAAACCTACCAGATTATTGGTGCCGAACGGCATCATTTTGATGACCGGGAAGAATGTCGGGCGGCCCTCAAGGAGCGTAATGAAAGTCTCGATTGATACCCGTACCATTGCGCCCGGGGATACGTTTATACCCGTGGCTGGGCCTAATTTTAATGGAAGGGATTTTATCCCCGAAGCCATTAGGAAGGGGGCGCGGGTCCTGGATGTGAATTTGGCGACGTATGCCAAAAAATATCGCAAAAAACTTCGGTGTGCGGTGCTTGCCGTAACGGGGAGCGCGGGGAAAACCACTACAAAAGATATGCTCTATGGCATGTTGTCGACTCGGTTTAATGTCGTTAAAACGGAAGAAAATCAGAATAACGAGGTCGGTGTCCCTCTGACGATTCTTCGGGCGGATGTCGATACCGATATTTTGATATTAGAGATGGGAATGCGGGGGCCAGGACAGATAAGGGCCCTGGCAAAAATTGCGCGACCGACCCATGCCTTGATTACCAATGTGGGGCTAACTCATGTTGAGTTGTTGGGAAGTCAGCGGGCAATAGCGCGCGCCAAAAGCGAGGTTTTTTTGCCCCCTTTGGATTGGGAAAGAAAGGGGCGGTCTGCGTTTTTAAATGTGGCCTCCCCGCATTATAACTATATGGTTAAACGGGCGGTTACAGCGGAATTTCAGGTGTTGCCGTTTGGGGGGCATGATAAACCGGAGCAAAATTTGAATGCCTGTTTTGTGGTGGGGCGTCATTTTGGCTTGAGTGAAGATCAGATTCGGGAGGGACTGACCTATTACCGACCCTCCGCTCATCGAATGGTGCAATCGGAGCTTCGGGGGCACGGGGTATTGTTGGATGACACCTATAACGCAAATCCAGATGGCGTTGCGTATTGCCTTCAACAACTCCGCCGGGTAGTCGGTCGAAAAATTTTGGTTCTGGGGGATATGTTGGAGTTGGGGGAACATTCGGTTGAGGAACACCAGCGAGTCGTGGCTTTGGCCATTGATTCGGGGGTCGAGTTGATATTTACATTCGGGGCACATACTCAGGGAATGGTGACGGATGATGAGTCGTTATGGATGGGTCATTTTGAGTCAAAAGAAAAATTAATCGCCCAATTGCTTGATGAGATTAAACCGGGGGATGCGGTCTTGGTTAAAGGGTCGCGTGGCATGAAAATGGAAGATGTTGTGGATGCGGTGAAAGCGCAATTCTCATGATATTTGGAATGGTGTTTTTGGTTTCGATACCGGTGTTTGTCTGCCTTATTCATCTTTTGAAAGTGATGCGTGGGGTTCAGAAGATTTATGAGTTGTCTCCGGCGCAGCATCAAGGGAAATCGGGCACCGTATCGATGGGCGGGATTGGAATTGTTCTTGGGATTTTAGGGGTCAGCGTGGGGTTGAATCTGACGTCTCGGCCGGTCGGGTTTTGTTTGGCGGCGTTAGTGGGGTTTGCTGCGATCGGGTTGCTGGACGATATTTTGTCGATCAAGCGCGACCAGAATTTGGGGTTAAAGGCCCGGCATAAATTTTTGATTCAAACGGTGATCGGGTGGGTGGCGGTGGCGGGGTTTCATTTTGGAATCCATTCCTTAGAATGGTGGGAATTTGCGTTGTATTGGCTACTTTTCAATGGGGTGTCCAATGCCACTAATTTAACGGATGGTTTGGATGGATTGTTGGGCGGACTGTCGGTTATTACCCTGACTGGATTTGCGGTTCTGTTTCATGCGATGGGGATGGGAACGATGACTCAGCTGATGCTGGGATGTATTTCGATTCTGGCTGGCTTTCTGGTGTTTAACCTCAATCCAGCCCGTGTGTTTATGGGGGACACGGGGTCGTTGGCCTTGGGGGCTTTTTTTGTGGCGGTATCGATGGTCTTGGGGAATCCCTGGGTATTGTTGGGGTTCGGTGGGGTGTATTTGATTGAAACGGTCAGCGTGATACTTCAGGTTGGATCATTTAAACTGACCGGAAAACGGGTGTTTAAAATGGCCCCCTTGCATCACCATTTCGAGTTAAGTGGAATGACTGAATGGCAAGTGGTGGCTTTATTTTGGTCGGTTGGAGTTGGGTTAATGGGAGTGACGGTGTGGATTTTTTACTGGATCGGATAGCGGTTTTAGGTACGGGAATCACGGGTACGGCGGTCATCGCGAAGCTGGCAGAAATGGGATTTCTCCCCGTGGATCCCGAGGTGGCGGACGTCTTGGTGGTGAGCCCTGGGATTCCCCCAGAGCAATATCCGCAATGCCCAGGGATAGTGATGTCGGAGATCGAATTTGCGTATCAGCTGATGCAACGGGAGCCCGAGCCGCCTCGGTTGATTGCGGTCACGGGGACCAATGGAAAGTCGACCGTGACAGCGATGATCGCGCATATATTATCGATCCCTTTTGCGGGAAATGTGGGTATTCCATTGATCGAATGGGTGGGTCGCGATGCGCCAGTGATTGTGGTGGAAGTGAGTAGTTATCAGCTGGAGCAGGTCATCGATTTTCGGCCGGATGTGGCGATTATCACGAATATTACTCCCGATCATTTGGAACGGCATAAGACGATGGCGCGGTATGCTGAGGCCAAAACAGGGGTTTTTCGGACCCAAACATCGGATCAAACATTGGTGGTTCTGGCTGGAGATTCTTGGATTGAAACGATTATTCGGACGGCACGACCTCAAATTCGGTCCTTGTCGGCGAAGGATGCGTTAACCCTCGCGGTTGCCGATCATAGCCGGGCGGTTCAGGTGGAGGGCAAGGGACTGGGGCTCATTGGGGCCCATAACCATTTGAATGCGGCAATGGCGATTGCGGCGGTAATGCCCTTCGGAATGTCGGTACCGGACGCGTTGGCGCGATTGACGGACTACGTTCCGCTTCCCCACCGTATGGAATGGGTAACGACGGTGAACGGACGGTCTTTTTTTGACGATTCCAAAGCGACTAATCCGGATTCAACTCTCGTGGCCGTGGATGCGTTTGATCAGCCGGTTCATTTGATATTAGGGGGTAAGGATAAGGGGCTGGAATTGGAGGCTTTTATGCGGAGCTTGTTTTCGACGGTGGCTACGATAACGGTATATGGTGAAATTGCCGATCGGGTGATGAGTGTCGCTCGGGCCGAGAATTGCCCCATTCCCATCTCAAAAGTCGTGACCTTAGACGACGCGACGCGTCGGGCGTTTGATGGCTCCGCGTCTGGGGACGTGATCTTGCTGTCCCCGGCCTGTTCCAGCTTTGACCAATTTCGTGATTTTAACCATCGAGGAGATCATTTCAAAGCCTATGTCCGCACTCAAATTGCCTAGTCGTCAGCCCGATTTGCCGTTGTTGCTGATCACCATTGTTTTGATTGTTATTGGCATTATTATGATCATTTCCACCAGTTCTGTGGTCGGGTATACCGGTTATAACGATAGCTATTATTTTATCAAAAAACATTGCCTCTATTTAGTGCTGGGGGTGGGGCTGTTTACCGTTGGGCTCAAAACGCCCCATTATCGGTATTACAAATGGGTGGGATGGGGACTGTTCATATCTTGTATTTTAGTCGGATTGACGATGGTTCCCGGGGTCGGTGTAATGGCATTTGGGGCGCGCCGATGGATCAATCTCGGATTTATTAGTTTTCAGCCGGTGGAACTTCTGAAATTTTTTGTCATTGCGTTTACCGCGTGGGTGTTAACTATAAAAAAGGACAAGATTCGCTCGTTTAAAAAGGGTCTGGTCCCCTTGTTTGCATCGGTATTGGTTCCTATTTTGTTGACGGCGAAACAACCCGATTTGGGTAATACGATGTTGATGGCGGTGGTCATCTTTGCCCTTTTATTTGTAGGGAGGGCACGCCTGTTTCATTTGTTTGGGATGGTTGGCCTCGGTCTCGGGGGGATGGCGGGAAGTATTTTGCTTCACCCCTATCAAATGCAACGGATTCGGACTTTTTTAGATCCATTTGCTGATCCGTTGGGTAAAAGTTATCACATCGTTCAAAGTTTTATCGCCATTGGATCGGGGGGGATTTGGGGGGTAGGAATTGGCCAAAGCCATCTTAAATATTCGTATCTTCCGCTTCAATATTCCGATTTTATTTTTTCAATTATCTGCGAAGAGGGCGGATTTGTACTGGCCATGATTGTTATTTTGCTATTGGTCTTTTTTTTCCAACGCGGGATGAAAATCGCCATGCAGTCTCATACGTTATTTTCGTATTATTTGGCGTTGGGGTTGACCCTCCAAATTGTATTGCAATCATTCATTAATATTGCCGTGGTGATTGGTGTGTTTCCGACCAAGGGGATCCCGTTGGCCTTCATTAGTTTTGGCGGGACGTCGTTGATCATGTCGATGTTTACGGTCGGGGTGATTCTCAATATCTCGATGTCGTCGCCGCCGAAAGGGACTACGGATGCCCAAGGATAAGATCGTTTTAACCTGTGGGGGAACCGGGGGGCATGTATATCCGGCGATTGCATTAGCACAGGAGCTGTCTGACTATCAGTCTGTATTTTTGGGGACGACCGATCGAATCGATGGGGATATGGTGCGTCGGCATGGACTGCCATTTTATGGGATCGCGTCCTCCAGTTTTCCACTATGGACGGTGGTGTCGGGGGTCTTTAGGGCCCTGGGGCATCTTCGGAGGATTCGTCCGCAAGTGGTGATTTGTACCGGTGGGATGATCACATTTCCGGTAGCGATTGCGGCCAAATTGATGGGCATACCCATCGTTGTGTTGGAGCAAAATATGATTGCAGGACGAACCAATCGGTGGGTGGCCATGATGGCCAAACAGGTGATCACGGCGTTTCCGGGGACGGTTGGGTTGCAGAAGGCCGAGCCCTTGGGGAATCCGGTGCGTAAGAAATTTTTGCATGACCGATGGATGGATCAATTGGAACCGATTCTTGAAAATCAGGTTTCAGTGGTTTTGGTGTTTGGGGGGAGCCAGGGCGCGCGGGCGCTGAATCAAACGGTGTTGGACAGTATCCCCCAATTTGCGGCGAATCATTGGTTTTTGGTCCATATTATGGGGGATAAAGACTATCGGTCGATGGGGTATTCTGGGCCGATCCAGTCGATTGTGACCCCGAGCGAAAAGGTGGTCGGAGTGATGGTTCCCTATGCCGAATCGATGGATATGCTCTATCGGTGCGCATCGGTGGTGGTATGCCGGGCGGGGGCGACTTCAATTGCTGAACTGTTGGAATTTCATTCTCGGTCGGTATTGATCCCGTATCCCCATGCAAAAGACGATCATCAAACCGCGAATGCGGCGGTGATGGAGCGGGCGGGGCGATCGATTATCTTAAAAGAACCTCAGTTGAAGCCCGCGTCGTTGATCGCGGCGATTGAATTGGCCCGACGACTGCAATTGCCGTCATCGACGGTGGGCGCAAGGGAGAGGATCGCAGCGATGATTCGGAAGATAGCATAATGCGAGTGGGATTGGTGACCCGTAACGCTCGATTATATTCGTCCCGCCGATTTATTCAGGCAATTCGAGAGCTGGGGCATGAGCCGGTGGTTATTGATCCATTTTGCTGTGTGTTGTCGCTCAATCCGGTGTCGATCCGCCTTAAAAATCGGCCGCTACGTCCCGTCGATGTGGCCATCCCTCGGGTGGGGGCCACCGGGTCGTCTATTGTGATGGCGGTGTTGCGGCACCTTCAGATGACAGGGACCCGGCTCCTGAATACGGTTGACGCGATTAGTATTGCCCGTGACAAATTGCAAACGTTGCAATGTCTCCAGTTGGCTGATATTCCGGTGCCACGGACGGTGTTTAGTGTGGACTCTAAACAACTTGAACGTTCGCTCAAGCCGTTGGGAGTCCCCGTCATATTTAAGGTGTTGGACGGTCTCCAAGGGGCCGGCGTCGTGATGTCAGAATCCACACGAAGTACATCGAGTGTTATCGATTGGTTTCAGTCGTCACGGACGGATTTTATCGCCCAAGCATTTGTGCATGACGCCGATAATGCGGATATTCGGTGCTTGGTGTTGGATGGGAAATTGATTGCGGCGATGCGGCGCAAAGCCCAAGACGGCGAATTTCGATCGAACTTGCATCGGGGTGGGACCGCCGAATTTGTGACGCCCACACCTGACGAAATTGAAATGAGTTGTGCGGCGGCGGCGGCATTGGGTTTACGCTTGGCAGGGGTGGATATCCTGCGGTCGGGGAAGGGGTCCTATGTCATTGAAGTGAATGCGTCGCCGGGTCTGGAGGGCATTGAGGGGGTGGTGCTCAATGACCTCGCTCGGGTGATTGTTGAGGGGGCGTGTGCGGGGCTTTAAAAATTTCCGCCCATCGTGATCGCCACAAACCCACCTGAAAAATCCAAGGATGTGCCTGAATCGGTAAACCCGGCACGCTGCAAATTTTCAAGTTTGGCAGCGAAGTAGCCCGTGGTAGTTCCAACATACATTGTGGGGGTAATGCGATATCGGAAATCTGCCCCAACTATAAAGGCTGGGGTGATCGCCTTGGTCCGAAGTATATCTGTTCCAGCGAGCTGCTCGTTGGTTACGGATGCAAAATATCCCCCATGTAAAATTCCTGCCCCGATTTGAAAATCGATGATCCACTGAGGGGTTATGATTGGTTTGTATCGGAGTTGGACCATTTGGAACGACGCGCCGACGCTAAACTCATGGTAGTCGGTTCCAACTTTTTTTCCTGCACTGCCGCCCATTCCACCAAAGAGCCCTCCGATTCCCCACTCGGGCGATAGGTTTGTGACAAATCCCCCTGCCCCCCCAACGAGTTGAGTGAGATTTCCCGATTGGGTTGTGTTGGATGCGTTGAGGCCCGATGCGTTAGGAAAAAACAGATAGACCCCCCCGCCACCACCGGTGGGGAACCCTTTGACGTATCCCGTATTTCGAGCAGAATCTTTGGCAATAGTGTCGATATGGCGACTCATGGTGGCGATATCTTCGACAGTAATTTGATTGAAGGCCTGGACTAATTCGGTCCGATCGATGGCAATGAGTGGGCGTGAGATCCCGCTCAGTGCTACTATTCCGACAATTGAGATTGATATGATGATTCGATTCATTAGAAGGCTCCTTGTTTGCTATAAAGATGGCGGCATTGTAATCCAAAATGTGGGGGATATTGAATCCGCCGAAAGGACTATTTTGTGAGAGTTGAAGTAGGTAAAGCTGCCTATTTTACGCGAGGAATACTTGTTGCCGTAATGATTTTAGTCACGGGTCTTCTGGCGACAAGTGTCATTGTGAATGGTGCCTATTACGTGGGGGCATTGATGTATCGGGGACAGATTCCTCTGGCCCAAGTACTTGTTTTTAACCGATTGGGATTGATCGTCGGACCCTATGTGGCAATCGTGACGCATGGCGTTTTTTTCTTTGGGCTGCGACGGCAGGATCCAAGTTGGCGGTTGCGCTGGACGTATGGAATTTTGGCGATTACAGCAATCGTAATTCATGGTGCGTATTGGTATTTTGGTCAACAGTCCCAGTTTGTGTCGTTGCGGTGGGCATTGATTTCGATGGTGATCGCGATTATTCCCATCGTGGCGGATCGATTGGGATCGCGGTTTCCAGCTCGGAATAGGGCGCACGCCTATGACGAGGGTCTAACTCAGCGCGAAACTGAGATTGTTGGACTGCTGGTCGACGGAAAAAGTGCTCGTCAAATAGGAAATGAATTATTCATTTCGGAATCGACTGTCAAAAATCACATTCAAAATAGTTATAAAAAATTGGGTGTGAAAAATAGGGTGCAGTTGTTGGGTAGGGTATCCCCGAGGCCCCCTTCCTCGCCAACCCATAGTTAAAAAATAAACTCATGAATGATCTCGCTCGGGTGATTGTTGAGGGGGCGTGTGCGGGGCTTTAAAAATTTCCGCCGCCATTCGTTCAGCATTTCCGATCAAACGTACAGCTAAAAAAGAAACTACAATGTCGACACACCGCTTCGGGGCGGGCGGCTTCCTGGCGCGATAGTTCCGGAAGTCCCGAGAGTGGGAATTGACCGGTTTCAATTTGGGCAACGATCCACCGAATTCGATCGACGAGAGCTCGGTCAGTTTCCGGCGTGATGATCATCGGTTTTTGACGTTTGGGGACCAGTGCCTCGTGGCTTTGGGGGGTGGCCATCACCGTTTTGCGCTCACTTTTTTGGCGTGATACCGTCCAGATGATTCCCGCATCCACGGGGGTTCCGCTCTGCTGTAGTGCGAGTCGGTAAAGCGGGAGTTGGAGATGTTCCAATGTCTCGAGATGTATTTTGGTAATGGGCGTGGAGCCGGTTTTAAAGTCGACGATGACCGTCATCCCGGTCGGGCGGTGGCGTGCGACGAGATCGATCATTCCTCGGAGTCGGATGGGGGTGTCGGGGAGCTCAAAATCAAACGACTGTTCAACGGCGAGGGTATCGAATTCGTGAACAAATTCAATCCACCCGGGAAGTGCGATTCGTAATAATCCGGGGGTGTCGACCGTGCCGAGCAATCGGCGGTGGATGATGGTGCCGACAGTGCCCCCTCTGACAGCGCGGACTAGGCGTCGCGCCGTGGTTTCCAGCCATTGGATTCCAATCGGAAATAATTCCTCAGGCGAACCGTGCTGCGATTGAAGATGCTGAAGACATTGTCCCGCGATTAAATGAATGACCCGGCCTTGTTCGTCCGGATCTAAGTCTAACTGACGGGACGATGGCGGTTCCAATTTGAGGCGGCGGCTCAGTTGATAGTGTCTCGGACATTTTTGGTAGGCTTCCAATTGGGAGGCCGAATAAGGAATTGATTCGAGGGGGGTAATCACGATACTCGGCGTCGTTTCGGTGGATGTCTGTTCTGAGTTCGGGGTCGCCAAGTGCGGTGTGGCAACGTCGTAGGTGATTTGGGCCGTAGACAGGGTGGCCATGAGGGCGCCGGATGGCACTTGGGGTTCCGTTTCGATCATGAGCGGGGCCGATATATGAACCTGGCGGTGGGCTTGGCCGATGACCCATTCCACCCAACGCTGGTGGGATCGAATACGGGCATCGGGTCCGGGTATGGCCGTTTCACCAGGCAGTGAGACATCCCCCAAGGAATGATCGCGGGGTGGGAACGCCCGGTCGGTGGCGTTGGGGATAATCCAGATATCCGCCGGGACCATCGCTGCGTGCTGGAGGGAACAAATTCGGATCGGTCCACCGTCGGCAGTCGGGGTACGGGTGCCGGCGATAGCCTCCGTTAAAATGGAACTGTGGGTTATTTGGGGGAGTTGATCACGAATCCCATCCCATTGCGTAATCAACTGAAATACGGAGGCCCATTCGGTGGTTGCGGAGTGGTTCCAGTTCGGTGTGTTCGGGTGCCCCAAGTTCCGCATCGCCGTTCCCAGCGTATCGAGTGATTGCGTCGTTAGGAATTGGGTCGCCGTCCAAAGTGCGTCGGAAATGCCGGGTGGACACGGTCCTTCTGGCCATCGATCGGTATCGAGTAGCCCCCGTTGAATCAATATGTTTTTGCAATTCACACTGTCGTTGGCGGAATAGCCGGGGGGGGATGGACAGTGGCGTCGAATATCCAGCCAGTGGCCAATGTCCCGGACCCTAAACCCCGAACAGATAGCGGCGACGGTCGCCGACAACGCCATCCCTGGTATTGTTTCCGAGAGTCGGGCGGCGTTGTGGAGCGACGCCGGGATTCCTGCCTCGTGCAGGGCCGTGGCGAGGGGGCCTTTGAACCGGTCAAAATCGGCGAGGGCAATGCCGATATCGGTGGTTCCTGCGTCACGGACCAATTGGACAATGAGTTGAATTTCCTCGGCGGGCGTTTGGGGTTGCCACAGCGTGGTGGTGGGACGATCGGGCGTGATCGGCAATTGGAGTTCCTGAACTTGGGGTAATTCACGGAGGGCGGCCATCCACTCCAGCGTGGCGGGTGGCGCAAACGGCGTGGATGGGATGGGAATGATGGTCAATGGACTGGCGCCGATAATCGACAATAACGCCCGTCTTTCTTCGGGTAATGGCTCCGCAAATCCGGCCAGAATTAGCGTCGTTTGACCCACTATTTTGGATAGCGGAAGCCACCGTTCACGAATGCAATATCGATACGCAAATCGCTGGTCCCGGATACCGATTGTATCTCGCGCATGATCCACTGCGGAGAGGACTTTGGCTAGATTGAGTCCTCGAAGGGTCGGAAACCATTGTCGGCCAATGAGATCGATCGATGACTGTCCGAGTCCGTGCATGATGGCGATATCGGCCAAGGTGTTGACCCGCTGCCAGATCCCTTTTAATGCCAGCATACGCGCCAGCTCGGGGCGATCGATTCCCAGTGTTTCGATGGTCAATTGACGGGCGGCGGCGTCTAGTAGTGGGGATCGCCGGATTGAAATTCCCGATGCGCCGATGACCCAATCGTCCAAAGTGGCGATATGGGGAAATGATTGAATCGGGGTGGGGGTGGTATATCGTCGAATCAACGCCTGTTTGAGTTCGGTGGTGCTCGCAACGATTTGGACTTGGTCAGACGATGAGTCAATGAGGGACCGGATGAGTTGGTCCATCTCCGAGGTTAGCCACCGAGCGGGGGTTAAATAGAGATGGACCTGTCCCGTCACCGTGGGCGAATCCGACTCGCGACCCAAACCCCAAGTAACCCAATTCCACAGGTCACGATAATTGCTGCACCCGGGGGAAAATCCCAACGCAACGCGGCGAGAAGTCCCACCCCACAGCAAATGCTCCCAAATGCCCACGCGATGCCCAATTGTTTGAGGCGATGGTGGGTCAACAATACCGCGGCTGTCGCCGGTGCAACCAAGAGCATAAAGACCAACAATACCCCGGCCAATTTGACGCTGGAGGTCACGATTAGCCCAAAGGTGGCGTAAAACGCAAAATCCCACCACAACGCCTGGCGGGGGGGCGCGGTTTCAGTGGATACGGCCCAAAACTGCCGGTAGAAAACGAAATGAATCGCCCCGACGACGGCGTATAGAATCACGGTTTTGATGAGATCGGGTGGCCACACAAATAAAATGTTTCCGATCATCATTTCCTGGAGTTGATGGCCTTCCCCAGGGAATCGACTCAATGCCGCGATTGAGGCCGCCGCAGCGACCACATAGACAATTCCGATAATGGCCTCTTGAGGAATATCTCTCCGAGACGCCGTTCGGGATAACGTAAAAATGACAGCTCCCAGGAGCGTAAACGCGGCGGAAACCGCGTACCCCTGGGGACTCCCCATGGCCAGTCCTGCGATGCCCCCCACCACGGCTCCCAACGACGCCAATTGGGCGAGTGCGATGTCCAGAAAAATGACTCCCCGCCGCAAAACATGGAGCCCAAAATAGCCGTGGATGGCGGCCAGCAACGTGCAAGCCAAAAACGGGATGAGCAGCATGCTCACCGGGCGGAATCCAACGCGGATCTCAAGGCGGAGACGTTATGTCCGATCAAGTTTTTGTAGGTATTGGCGGGAGATCCGTCAATGACGGACGGAATTAGCGGGGTCAATTTGAGGCGAGTCGCTTCCAAATGTTTAAATAGTTGGGCGTTTATCTGGGCTTGGGCGGGTTCATAAATGAGCACGGAATAGTCGCCTCGATTAATTTTGGATTTCAACGCGGCGAGATCGACGCCCAATGATCCCATCCCGGGATAGACTTCAACCGTCCCGGCATTGCGAAGTTCGAATGCGTGGAGGAAATAATCCCAACTGGAATGGAATGACAATACCGGAAGATCTTTGACCTCGGCAATACTGGCGCGCCACCCGACCATCGCGCTCCGAATCGACTGTGAAAATGCCTCGTAATTACGGTTGTAATCCGCCGTGTTTTTCGGGTCGATTTGGACCAATCGATCACGAATTTCGTCGGCGATAACGATCCCGTTCATGGGGTCTAACCAATAGTGCGGATTTCCCATTCGGTGAATATCGCCAACGCCCGGTGCATTGGGATTGACCCGAGACGGTATTTTTTTGATGTCAACGGACGCATCTAAATAGCCGGATTTACCATGGATGACTCGGGGATTTGCGGCGGTCCTTATAATGCTATCCATCCATCCGTCGAGTTCCATTCCAATCACCACGACCAGCTCACATTGACGGACTTTGCTGACCATCGACGGGCGGGCTTCGACCTGGTGAAGATCTTGCCGACCATCGGTAAGCCGGGTCACTGCCACGTGATTCTGCCCGATAGATTTGGCGATATCAGCGAGATCTCCCGTGCTGGTCACAATTCGAATTGCACTGAACGCGGGGGCGGCCCATGCGAGAAAACAAACTAGAAATAATTTACTGAAACGCATGGTTATGACTTCCTAAATTAAATACGATTTGGCCATAAATCGCCGGATCGTTGGTAACCAGATTGTGGACGTATTCAATCCGCCCGAAGTAGGTTTCGCTGAATTTTTGCATGACATTGATCGCGATATCACGCACCGCGTTGCCGCCATCAACGGATGCGAGTTGGGTGTGGTCATAGCGAAGTCCCACTTCCCATCCGGTTTCGGAGCGATAGTTGGCCAACAAAAATCCCCCGGTCCGAGAAAATGCGGAATCGGAGACGTTGCGATTGAGCTGTAAGACCTCTGATTGGATCATGATCCGGCTTTTGGAGCCCAGAAACCGGCGAAGTGTGAGGTCACTTCCCACGACAGTGGCGTCATCCCGGTGGGTGGCATATTGAGGCCCAAATCCTTGAATGGCACTCAACCCCAGTTCTAATTCGGTGTCGTCACTGACTTCGATGCTGGACCAGAGTCTTGCGGTGGATAGATATCCCGTTGGCGAAAAAGGGAGGGTCGAGGGTGTTCCTGATCGCGTATTTTTCCAATGGCCCACTTCAAGTCGTGAAAAAAATGGAAGTGGCAGGATGTAACCGAGTGAGAGTCCGTCCGCGATTACATTTTCGTCCCCCATGAATTGGGAAATGACGGCGGGCCGATCGATCATGGATTGTTGCTCAGGATGGAGTTTGTTTTGTTTTCCAAACGGAACAAATTGGCGTCCGATGGTGGCGCCCAGGCCGTCCCCAATGCCACTGAATTCGAGAAATCCATTTTCAATCGACGCGCCAAATTCCCCGTCTTCGGGATGGACAGAGACAATTAACGTGGCATCCACATCCGGGTATACCTTTCCTTGGATATTGAGTTCCAGTTCTTCGAAGCGAATTTGATCGTTCGTTTGGGATTTGGCGTTTAAATGAGTGGCCCCTTGCACTATTCCGACTACACCGACGGTCACTGGAGCGATGTTCTGAGACGCGGTGGTTTGTGCCAAAATCGGGAGACTCCCGAATAAAATGAAACATAAAATCAATAGATTTTTCATGAGGGTCCTTTCGATATCAATATTTTGAGCCACGGATAATACGGTAAACGCAATATTGTTGCAACATGAGCACGGTCCTCGGGTCGTGGAAATAGCTGATTTACACTACAATTGGGGCCACTATGATCACCATCGGCATGGACCCCGGCATCGCCACGACGGGATTTGGGGTTATCGAAAAAATTGGCAGCAAATTGAAGTTAATCGAATACGGCGTTATTTCAACGCCGGCCCATACGCCACTCGCCCGTCGTCTGGGGCAGCTCGCCTCGGAATTGCGCGGGTTGATTGGGCGGACGACTCCGGTTCACATGGCCGTCGAAGAATTGTTTTTTAATACCAACGCCAAAACCGCGCTTATCGTGGCGCAGGCCCGGGGGGTGATCCTCTTGGTCGGCGAAGAATCCAGTTTGCCGGTCTACGGGTACACCCCTATTCAGGTGAAATTGGGCGTCAGTGGCTATGGGCGTGCGGACAAAAATCAAGTCCAACAGATGGTAAAGCAGCTCTTGAATCTCGATAAAATTCCCAAACCGGACGACGCGGCGGATGCCTTGGCGATCGCCATTTGTCACGCTCATTCGGTTCGTCTAAAATCGCTGGCATGATTAGTTTTATCAATGGCACGTTCTGCGAAGCGTCCGAAGAATCGATTGTGGTTGACGCGGGTGGGGTCGGGTATCAGGTATTTGTCCCTCAGTCGGTGATCACTGGGTTGCCGGAACCGGGCGAGGCCATCAAGGTCTATACCTACCATTACATTCGCGAAGATCAGCAATCGCTGTACGGTTTTGTGAGTGGGGGCGATCGTCAGCTATTTGGGATATTGATTTCGGTGTCAGGGGTCGGCCCCAAAGTGGGGATCAAGTTTTTTTCGATATTTAATGCCGATCAGTTGGTCTCAGCGATTTTGAGAGAAGATGTGGCCCAAATTACCGCTGTGCCAGGCGTCGGTAAAAAACTGGCGGAACGATTGATTATCGAACTCAAAGACAAGTTGCCCAAACAATTTCATGTCGATTTGACCGGGGCGAGTACCGGGAAGTCCCGCGCGAAACCGTTGGCCGCGTTAGGCGACGATTTGGCGATGGCCTTGCGGCAACTGGGGTATGGTCCCGATGAGGTCAAAACCGCGATTTCTCAGGCATCCGCCCAATTGGATGAATCGATGCCGCTGGAAATCGCATTAAAAGTGGTGTTTCGGCACCTCGTAAAATAGGAGTCTATATGGGATCGGTCTGCGATTATGCTGGGTACGATTATAAAACGAAGTTTTGGGATGAAGTGGATCGTCGCTACGAAAATCTGTGTGAACACCGGACGATCGCCCGGCTGTTAAAAAAATACGGGGTTCATGACGCTGAAATTATGGATTTGGGATGTGGCTTTGGCCGCTTGTTTGATGCCTACGGTCCATTTGGAAAGAAGTTTATTCTTCTTGATTACGCTGAAAATATGCTAACTCAAGCCAAAGAACGCTTAGGTGAGCGCAGTGAAATCACGTTTATCCAAGGAGATGCGCGCGACGTTCCTCTTCCAGACGCGTCAGTGGATACCATTATCTCGATTCGTACGCTGCATCATTTACCGGATTACCCCCGGTTTATCGCAGAGCTTCATCGGTTATTACGATCAGGTGGGATTGTGATTTTTGAAATCCCTAATTTCCGGCATTGGATTAATATTGGTCGATTCTTGATGGGAAAACAAAAAAATCCGTTTGCAAAGAGGGTGACTCCGGTCGGGAGCTTCTCTAATTTTCATCCCCAGTTAATTTATGATGCGGTAAAGGCCCAAGGGTTTATTACCTTAGAAAAGGTGAACACCTCATTTTTCAGATCGGGGTTTTTGAAAAACAAGGTGAACCCGGAGACGTTGACCCAGTGGGATATGGCGTTACAAGGGATATTAAGTTGGACAGATTTAACACCGAGTATTTATTTGGTGTGTAAGAAGTAGGGTTTAACGATCATTCCCGGCGAAGGCGGGAATCCCTTCGCAAGGGGGTCCTCGAACACTCACCCCCACCTCGCCTCACTTCAGCCTCACCTCACCCCGGCCTACGGCCACCCCTCTCCATTGACTGGGTCAACAGAGAAGGGCTGTCGGATATTTTTATTTTGACGACGAGGTTGATGACATTAATTTCAATTAGTGCTGATTCGAAACGCATCGTAGTCGGATGTCATATTCAATAAATATAACCTACAGCCCTTCTCTGTTGACGCAGTCAATGGAGAAGGGTGGCCGTAGGCCGGGGTGAGGTGGGATGGCTCCGCATTATTCCCCGTACCCGTCGTTCATTTCGTAGAGACGGAAAATTTGGGGGTAGAGACGCAAAATTTTGCGTCTCTACGATCCCGGTTGGACGGGTAATCACCGATAACCGTATGAAATTACGGTTCGATTAAACCGATCTTGCCTTTACCCATCGGGTAAACGACGTTGATTTCTTCGGATCGGATGTTGCGAAACATCAAGAAAGGCGTTTTTCGTTCGGTTAACACATCCGCTGCTTCGTCGATGTCCATCGGTTTAGCGATGTAAAGTTCGTCTTCGTCTAGGTCCTTCGGCGCGTCTGATTTTACAACGGGTTCGTTGTCAGTCACCCCTTTTCCAGCCAACTTGCGATTGTGATCGCGAAGTTTTTCTTTGTGTTTTTTAAGTTGGAGGGTCAATTTGTCACAGACCAAATCAATGCTTGAGTACATGTCGCGAGATGATTCTTCGGCACGCAATACGGTTTGAGATGCGTGAAGGATGCCTGCCGCAAACTGGCGGGAGTCTTCATCCGCAGTGTCTCGGATATCGAGCTCAATAATAACGTCTTGAATGTTGTCAAAAAATTTGAGGATCTTTTCAACCTTTTTGTGTGCGTATTCTTTAAGTGCGCCAGTGATATTCACATGGTGGGATTTAATGGTAATGTTCATCTATTATCTCCTTAAATTGGGAAAAAAGAGTCTAACATGGCCAAAGGCCAAAGTCATCTCGCGGAGGCAGTCATGGCATTAAAGGCAATTATATTGGCAGCAGGTAAAGGAACCCGAATGAAATCGGACGTCCTTAAGGTGGCGCATAGTGTCGCGGGGAAACCCATCGTGAGCTATGTTGTCGATACCGTCTCAGCGATGGATGTCACCGATATATTTTTGGTAGTGGGGCACCAGGCTGATCTCCTAAAAAAATCGGTGCAAGACGAAAAAATAACCTATGTATTACAGGAGGCCCAGTTGGGTACGGGCCACGCTGCCCAGCAAGTCGCTCCCCATTTGAATGCCAAAAGTCCCGATACGATCCTTGTATTGGCCGGTGATTGTCCGCTAATAGAGGCGTCGACATTGCGGAATTTGATCGCAATTCATACTGAATCGAATGCGGCGGTTACCATATTAACGACGGTGATGACGGATCCCGGGACCTATGGGCGTATCTTGCGAGGGAAGATGGGTACCGTATTGGGGATTCGCGAAGCCAAGGACTGTACCGCAGAAGAACTCCAGGTCAACGAAGTCAACACCGGTGTGTACGTATTTCAGGTTCCGGATCTCTTCGAAAGTCTCGAGGACGTCACCACGAACAATGCCCAAAAAGAATATTATTTAACGGATGTCATCCAGATTTTAAAGAATAAACGTCGGCCAGTGTCGGCCTATTGCACCCCCCGTTCCGACCACGCGATTGGGGTCAATACCCGGATGGATTTGGCTGCAATCAATAAGATTTTATATCAAAATAACAACCTTCATTTTATGCAAGAGGGGGTCACGATTGTTGATCCGGATACCACCTTTATAGATTCAACGGTCATGATCGGACACGATACGATTATTCATCCGTTTTCGGTGATCCAAGGCCAAACCAAAATTGGGACCGGATGTGTGGTCGGCCCTCATGTCTATATCAGGGATGGTCGGATTGAGCATTTGTCGGTGATTCCTCCGTTCACCAAGATGGGGTAGACGAGATGCCTGTCACTCCGATTTTAGTGGTCACCCAAACTATTTCTGGCGATTTGGATACTCCCGTGTCGGCGTATCTTAAACTGGCGCCCACGCCGGGTTTTTTGTTTGAAAGTGTGGTGGGGGGAGAATCGGTGGCCCGATATTCGATTATCGGGTGTCGCCCCTTGGTGGAATATCGGGCGGTGTCGGACGGGGTTCATATCTCGTCGGGACGCGATTCGCATTTTGTGGCGGGAAATCCGATTGATGTAATTCAAACTGATTTTGACCGATATCAACCGAATGAGTCAGGGGGACCATTCCCTAACGGATTGTTTGGTTTTTTTGCATGGGAAATTATCGGCCAAATCGAGAAAATTCAGTGTCGAGAAAAACCGGGGCTCGGAATTCCACTGGGTGAGTTTTTTATACCCGGGACCTTGGTGGTGTTTGACCACGCGAAACGGGTGATCGTTATCGTGGCCATGTCGATCGGTGATGCGGCGGAGGCCCATGCCGAAATCGACCGGGTACTCCAACGGTTGAACTCACCGTCCCACGGAATTCCTCGGTCGGTGGTTCCGGTTGCGGGGGACGTGTTTGATCACGTGACTGCGTCGATGACGCCGGATCAGTTTAAGGAGTCGGTTCGTCGAGCGGGGGACCATATTCGGGATGGGGATGTGTTTCAATTGGTATTGTCGCTTCGTTTCCAAGTCGAAAGTGCCAAGAGGCCCTTCGATGCGTATCGCGATTTGCGGCTGATTAACCCGTCGCCCTATATGTTTTTCTTTGATTTTGGGGCCTATCAAATTGTGGGCTCGTCCCCTGAGATTTTGGTAAAATTGACCGATGGCTTGGCGACGTTACGCCCGATTGCGGGAACGCGTCCACGAGATCCTCAGAAGGATCCGCGTCGCGAAGAGGCACTCATCGAAGAACTGTTGGCGGATGAAAAAGAAGTGGCCGAACACGTGATGTTGGTGGATTTGGGCCGTAATGACCTGGGGCGGGTCTGCCAATCGGTGGCGGTGACAGAAATGATGGGAATCGAAAAATATTCTCATGTCATGCACATCGTGTCTCACGTGGAGGGGCGGGTGCGTGAGGGAACATCGGCCTTTGCATTGCTTAAAGCGACATTCCCCGCTGGGACGGTGAGTGGGGCCCCCAAAGTGCGGGCGGTGGCGCTCATCGATGAGATTGAACCGACCGCTCGAGGGGTGTATTCCGGTGCCGTGGGGTACGTTGATTTTGGGGGTAATATGGATGTCTGTATTGCGATCCGCACCGCAGTGGCCAAAGACGGAATTTATTATGTGCAAGCGGGAGCCGGACTGGTCGCGGATTCCGATCCCGATACCGAATATAAAGAATGTCAAAACAAGGCCCGTGGAGTGCTGACGGCCTGTGTTGAAGGAGCCGCCAGATGTTAGTGATGATCGATAACTATGATTCGTTCACCTATAACCTGGTCCAATATTTTTTGGAGTTGGGTGCAGAGGTACGGGTATTCAGAAATGACGAAATTACCGTTGATCAATTGGCCGCGCTGGGCGCGAAACGGATTGTGATTTCCCCGGGTCCAGGCCGACCCGAATCTGCTGGGATTTCCGAAGACGTTGTTCGGCAATTGGCCGGAAAAGTCCCTCTGTTGGGCGTGTGTCTCGGGCATCAAGCGATCGGCCAGGTGTACGGTGGGAAAGTGGTGCATGCGCCGACGCTGGTCCACGGGAAAACATCGCCCATTTTGCATGATGGGACGGGGCTGTTTCGGGGGATCCCCAGTCCCTACAACGCGACGCGGTACCATTCGTTGATTGTGGATCGCGCGACGCTTCCCGAGATATTGGAGGTTACAGCGACCACGTCGGATGGGTTGATTATGGGCCTTCGGCATCGGGAATTGAATGTTCAGGGAATTCAATTCCATCCCGAATCGATTCTGACGGAGTATGGAAAAGAGTTATTACGCAATTTTTTGGAGGGTGATGATGCAACGACTGGTTAGTGGGATCCAACCGACGGGCAAAATGCATTTGGGCAATTGGCTGGGTGCGGTCCAAAATTGGGTACGGTTGCAATCCGAGGTTGAGGCCTTCTTTTTTATCGCGGATTTACATTCGCTGACGACGCTTTACCAAGATCCCACCCCCCTTCGACAGTCCAAACTCGACCTGGCGATGGATTTGTTAGCGGCGGGGATTGATCCCAATCGGGCCTGTTTATTTTTTCAATCGGATGTTCCGGCCCATAGCGAGCTCCACGTCATTTTATCGATGATGACACCGCTTCCGTGGTTGGAGCGCGTGCCTACTTACAAAGACAAGATCGATGAAATCCGTGAAAAAGACCTCAATACCTACGGATTTTTAGGGTATCCCGTGCTTCAGGCGGCGGACATCTTGATCTACAAAGCAACGGCGGTTCCGGTGGGACGGGATCAATTGCCCCATTTGGAGCTCACTCGAGAAATTGCCCGACGATTCAATCATTTATACCGTCCCTTATTTCCAGAGCCAGGGGATCAAATCACTGAATTTCAGATGTTGCCGGGATTAGATGGCCGAAAAATGTCCAAAAGTTACGGAAATACGATCCCGTTGTCCGCCAGTGTGGACGAGGTCAATCGCTTAATGAAAAGTATGTTAACCGATCCTGCCCGGGTTCGTCGGACGGATCCCGGAACCCCAGAAGTGTGTCCGGTCTACGCCTATCACCGCATTTTTAACACAACCGAACGGTGTGCGGAGGTGGCGTCGGACTGTCGATCGGCGGCGATAGGGTGTGTGGCGTGTAAACAAGGCTGTGCCGATCGGATTAATGCCCAGTTGGAGCCGGTGAGAGAACGGCGGGCGGGGATTACGGAAGCCAGCCTGAAGGAGATCCTTGATGCGGGCGCGCAACGGGCTCGGGCGGTAGCGGCGGTGACGTTGGGCGAGGTGAGGGACGCGGTGGGGTTGTAACGTCCAAATCGGGGGGGGGGAGGTGAAGACCTCCGGACGAAGGTCTTCCTAAACCCCCAACTCCCCCAACAACTGCCTCAGTTTATGGGTTAACGAATTCACTTCTTGGCGACTTACCCGTCCGCCGTTCCAGAGATCGTGGTTGAGTTGATCGATTTGTTCGTGGTCGATATGCAGGCTGGCTTCGTCGGGAAATTGGGAATAGATGGTGCCATAGAGCCGACTAATCGCGTGGTATTCGTCGGTGGCACGGACGGAATCACCGCCCAACATGGTGGACAGTTTGGAAAGCATTGAGCCGGGTTCAGGCGGGTGTTCCACGGAGGCCATTTCGTTTTTGAAGTTATTAACGGCGGTTTTGATGAGGTCGAGATTGCGTTGTGGTTTGACCGCGTCCAGATCCAGATGGCTGAGTAAAAGGTCCGTAATTCGAGAAAAGCTGATATCAAAACGAGAGGGTAACGGACACCGGTCTCCGACCCATGTGTCGAGAGATTCAGGTGTCAACGATGATGGGGACAACGGCGAGACTTTCCCTTTGGGAATGCCGCCTCCGATCGGAAAATCGGACACTATTCACCTCGCGAAATTGGAATGGCTACCAAAATGAAGCCCAGAAGAAATGGGCCTCCTTTGTAGCTGTAGGGTAGTTCCCCACTATTCTAAAGTTTAATCATTGAAATTTTGTGGTGGGAATTTCCTTGGGGCGTGGGGGGGGGCGACTCACGTCACTTCACCTCACCCCGGCCTACCTCACCCCGGCCTACCTCGCCCCGGTCTACCTCACCCCGGCTTCACTTCGCTTCACCCCGGTCTACCTCGCCCCGGCCTACATCGCCCCACCTCACCCCACCTCACCCCGGCCTACGGCCACCCCACCCCGGTCTACCTCGCCCCA
>CANIAP010000010.1 GCA_947465765.1 bacterium
AGACGAGTTTTGATAGAGCCCCCCCACGTAGACACAGATAAAGTCCGAAAAATCCGGAATCGGATTCACCAGGACAATTGGCGCCGATTGCACCACAAGGACGTCGGGTCGATTCAGAATAAACCCTTCAATTGCGGTCGTTACATCCCGGGATGCGGGGCCCCCTGGCGGCGAATTAAATTTAATTCCGTTGTACTCAGGTGGATTATGAGACGCAGTAAATACGATTCCCCCGCCCACGCCCTGGGTCTTAACAAACCAAGAAATCAAGGGTGTTGGAACCGGCTTCTCCACCAGCTGAACCGCAATTCCCATATCTGACAATACGGTTGCAGCCACCCGAGGGAAACCGTCAACGCCCACTGAATTACCCTGTCGTGGGTCGTATCCAATGACGACACTGTAAACCCGCTTCGCCAATATCCACAGGCCGATCGCCGAGCTAATTTCCCTAACATGCGCCATAGTAAACGTATCGCCGACAATTCCACGATACCCGGATGTTCCAAATGCGATAGGGTTTAATGACATCATATAAATTTAAGTGTTGGTGCCGAGGACAGGACTTGAACCTGCACAGGTTTCCCCGCTAACCCCTCAAGCTAGTGTGTCTACCAATTTCACCACCTCGGCAAGGGTGGCTACTATACCATTCCGCCCTAAAAAAAAAAACCAGCCGAACTACTGTCCAGCCTCACCCTCAGTTGGACGTTGTGGAACGTGGGGATTCACCAATTTGACCTGTAATGCCACCACAATGGACAACAGTGTCACCAAGGCCGACATGACGCCCACCCATCCATAATGATGGAGTTCTCCGCCCGAACCTCGAACAATCATCACCCCAGCAACCGATGCCCCAATCCCCGATCCCAATTGTTGTACCGCAGTGGCAATACTCATAAAACTCCCTCGACGATCCGTTGTGACGCTCGACGTAATCATCGCCATTGCCGGGACAAACCGGCCCGATACTAGAATGAAAAACAGTGTAGTGACGATTAACATTAATCCCATCGGCAAACGGGGCATCAGCGGCAACGCAAGTATGGGAATAAGGGCTAATAACCCGACGATTATAAACATCCGCCGCTTTCCAAACCGATCGGACAACCGCCCAATAATTGGAGATGAAAAAAAAGTCAGTGCCCCACCCCACAAATACACCCACGACAAATTATGCTCCGGCATCCCTACATTCGACACCAAAAAGGTGCTGATATACGGAATCAATGAAAATCCAGAAAACACCAACAGAAAGTTCAGTGCAATGGCCCATAACTCATTCGGAGACCGTAACGTCCGAACAATCAAACTGATAGGGGTTAACTTGACGCTGGTTTTGTGCTGGAAATGGCCGGTCATCGAGGGCATCACCCTCCAGGCTATCGCGGCAAAGATCAACCCGAAACACCCAATCCCGAGGAACGGAGAATGCCATCCCCAATGCCCTGCCGCCCAAAGACCGACCGGAATGCCAACCACTGATGCGACCGAGAAGGAGGACATGACAAATCCCGTCGCACGTCCCCGTTGAGATTCCGGAAATGCGTCCCCAATTACAGAAAAGATCAACGCCGCCAACATTCCACCGAACGCCCCAGCCACTACTCGAGCAACAATTAGAATAAAATGGGTTTGTGCAAATGCACAGCCCAACGTACCGGCTAAAAACCCTAAATACAGCACCAATAACGCATTTTTACGATCAAATCGATCCAAAAGATACGCCCCCAAAAATCCAAACAATCCGGCGCTAAATGTATACGACGATACAATCCAAGCAAAGGCCGACGGACCAATATCAAAAATACGCATCAATTGAGGCCCCAAAGGCATCATAATTACAAAATCCAGAATGTGGGTGAACGATATCGCCGCAAGTAAAAAAATAAGGGCATTTTGATTGTTTTTCATGGATTCAACTCACCATGCCTACTCGGATTTGTAATCTGAGCAATCGGACCCGATGACCGAAATAAGGACCGATTATCTCTGAACGAAATCTTGACATCGACCTCCGAATAATCCGGATTATCTGATAAATTGACCAAAACCAAACCCGCTGGGGAAATGTAAAATTCAGGGTCATCTTTGTACAGGTTGAATTGACTGGTATCCCGGTGAGCCTCATCTAAATCAACCCGCGCCCGATCCCAAAGCCGCACAATAAAGTCTTGATAGGGGTATCCCAGAACATCACGGAGCTGTAACGCCCGACTCTGTGCAATATCAACCGAAAAACCAGCTACCCGCTGCGCCGGATACAGCTGACGTTTCCCGCCAAAACTCCAATGAATCCGATAGCGAATGGCCACAATCGATTTTGAAAAATAAGCGACATCCCCTTGAATCTTAAGCGATGCAGATTGACTCCCAAATCCGGGGATCAACGTTTTGTTCGTAAGGTGGGCGCTCGCATCTTTTTTTAAATCGTCCAACATCCGCGCCTCGACCGTTTCAAAATTGGCCCGTAGTAATCGATTGAGTTCACTTCGGCCCAACACTTCGCCGTAATATTCAAGTTGAGGATATGAAAAAGTATAATCTATCGAAAAAGACTCAGTCCCGGCATCAATCTTCGCGGTCTTTTCCCCACTCACCATTCGAAAAGCTGTTGGCACCACTTTTCGCAAATACCCAGGGTCCAAATACGGCGCCCGTATCTTAAACAATAGTGCAGTAAGCGGATTACCCTCAGATGCCAGTTCGTCGTATGAATATTTAAAAATACCAATCACTAAAACAATCGCAACGATCTTAATCCACGTTACGGTAGAACTTTTTGAATTTTTAGGTGCCATGTTGTCGTCAGGGTGACTGAATTCAATGCCTCCGTCAATTTTAATTTGACAAGACGTCTGCTTTTTAATTGTATTGTCTGTACTATGAACAAACCCGAACTCACTTTGTACCATTTCGAAGCCTGTCCTTATTGTCAAAAAGTACGGAGATTCATCACAGAAAACAAGCTAAATGTGACAATGAAAGATATCCATTTAGACCCGCTAGCAAAGGAATTTTTGATCCAAATCGGTGGAAAATCTCAGGTTCCTTGTTTATTTATTGACGGTAAAGCGCTCTATGAATCATTGGATATCATCGAGTGGCTCACCCAACATCAGGTGGCTTAGGCAATGATTGTCGATCAAATCCGCAACACCATTTTAAAGGCCATCCCCGATGCCGAAGTTCTGGTAACAGACCCGATGAATGATGGCCAACATTTTCAGGCGGTAGTGATCAGCCCAGAGTTTGAAGGGCTATCATTGATCAAGCAACATCAGATGGTGATGAAACCATTGACGCAGGCCTTTGCCACCAACGTCCACGCACTCGGTCTAAAAACATTCTCTCCCTCTCAATGGGAAAAACAATAGGAGGCCCTATGACTACCGATCTCGAAACGACCAAAGCCCAAATCAAAGCCGACATTACAAGCAACCCTGTTGTCCTTTATATGAAAGGCGATAAAAGCCAGCCTCAGTGTGGGTTCTCTTCCCAAGTGGTTCAAATCCTAACCCAACTTGAGGTTGATTTCGTGACCCGCGACATATTGGCCGACGAAACCCTTCGCCAAGCCATCAAGGAATTCTCCGACTGGCCCACAATCCCGCAGCTCTATATCAACGGCGAATTTATAGGAGGTTGCGATATTACCACTGAATTATTCCAATCTGGTGAACTCCAACAAATTCTGGGAAAGAACTAAGTCCCCCGAGCCGATCTTAATGGGGGTCATCAACCTGACTCCCGATTCGTTTTCGGATGGCGGCGCATATTCAACACCTGCAGCCGCTTGGGCACAAATCGACAACCTGATACTCCACGGCGCTGAAATCATTGATATAGGCGCTGAATCGACCCGTCCAGGATCAATTCCGGTAGCCCCCTCCATCCAGGTAGATCGGATGACCCCTATTCTATCTGAGTTTAAAAATCGTTATTCCGTCGCACTATCCATCGATACAACATCATCCACGGTTGCTGAATTTGCGTTGCAGTCAGGTGCAGATATCATCAACGACATCTCAGCCCTCCGTTTTGACCCGACGCTTGCTGAATGTGTCACTCGTTGGAACGCAATTTTGGTGCTCAATCACAGCCGAAGCACGCCAGTGACCATGCAAAATGACCCTCATTATGATGACGTCGTTGCGGAGGTCATCAGTGAGTTGACTGAATCCGTCGCGATCGCAAAAATGCACGGAGTCACCAAAATCATTATTGATCCTGGAATCGGATTTGGAAAAACGCTCAATCACAATCTAGAAATCCTTAGAAATCTCCGGCAATTCGAACGGTTGGGCTACCCCATTATGGTCGGCACTTCACGAAAATCATTTATCGGGATAATAACCGGCGAAAATAACACCACGCGCCTGGCGGGCACGATTTCGTCAACGTTATGGGCCATTAATAATGGCGCGAGTATCGTCCGTGTTCACGATATCGAAGAAGTCAGTAAAGCAATGAACGTGTGGGGAAGGATTTTACAGGCCTAGCGTTCTTTGCTCGATCTCCGCAATAGTCCGTATTCGTGCGGCAATTTGTTGAACGACCTTATGGACAGGCTCCACTTCGTCCTCATCCTTCATTTCCTCAACTTCACTCACCCGATAGATACTGTCTTTTTCTTTTTTTCTGGCCAACGCCATCTGCCCCGCTTCATTTGCGGCAGGAACCACCACAGTCTGCAAATACGTTACTGCACTCTGAAGCGCTTTCGTAAATTGAGCCGTGTCCGTCGGAACAGGAACCGATCCAGATTTATTGGATTGTCTGAGCGACGCGTCACCGGATACATTCACTAGACAGTCCACCCTTTTTGATCGCTGAACTTAACGTCTGGACGAGGCTGATTTTTGCCAAACAAGGCATCGTCAAGTTCCTGCTTAAGGTGGGGATGCCCAATTTCATCCAAACGTTCTTTAGCCGCTGCCACCAGCTGCTCAGACATCCGATTCGAGGCAAAGAATTCAGGATTATAATTCGACATTGGTACCCCCGGTGTCATTCAAAGATTCCCCCAATCCAAGCGCGCCAAACATTATTCAAGCAGCCGATTGGCAAACTTAAGTGCCTCTATTTTTTTTCCGGGTTGTTTCATGATTGACTCGCTAATGATGTTTACCATTTTTTCGGCCTTAGGCGTCATCTCCACACCAATTACACCCTCAACTTTTAACGCGATCATCACTTGGGTCAAGATAATCTTACCCTCATCAGATCCAATGTAAGGAAGAATTGTCTTTAATATATTTACAAATTGATCGTGCTTATCACGGCGACGAGGTGCAATAAAGACCGTATCGCTGTCATCCGCGGCTTGTATCGACCGATCATCTGGATTTATCATTGATTTTTTCACCCTTTCAACGGTATCAATCGCAGCTTTTTACCCCTTAAAATGCAACGAAATTATGTGTTGGGATTGGCTTGATCCGCAAACATCACCAATTCAAACGCATCCCAACAGGACTTAAATGACTCATAGTCAATTGAATAAAATACTTTTCGTCCCTCTTTACGGGCTTTAGTGATACCTGCCCGCCGCAATATGTTCAAATGATGGGACGTAGTGGATTGTTCGAGATAAAAATGACGCTCAACATCTTGAGCAAACATTTCCTGATTTTGTTTTAAAAGCCGAACCATTTCAATGCGTTCTTCATTCGCCAAAGCTTTAAAAAAATTGATAAACCGAAGAGTTTCCTTGTTGTCTTTCATCCCGCTATTCCACCTTATAGTTGTTCAATATTTAAATAAGGCACCAACGCAGACGGCACCGTTATAGACCCATCTTCGTTTTGAAAATTCTCAAGAATCGCTGCAAACGTACGGCCCACCGCCAATCCAGATCCATTTAACGTGTGGAGATAATTCACTTTTCCGGTCGACTTGTCGCGGTATCTTATCATCGCCCTACGCGCCTGAAAATCAAAAAAGTTTGAACATGACGAAATTTCTCTATATTTCCCTTGAGACGGAAACCAAACTTCGAGATCGTAGGTTATCCCTGCGGAAAAGCCAAGGTCACCGGTACATAATTGGACCACCCGATACGGCAATCCCAACGCCTCTAACACCGCTTCCGCATGCCCCAAAAGCTCATTCAATACCCGTATCGACTCCGTCGGACTAACCAACTGAACCAACTCAATTTTGTTAAATTGATGCTGTCTTATAATCCCGGCCATATCTTTTCCGTACGACCCCGCTTCTTTCCGAAAACAACTCGTGTGTGCCGTCAATCGTACCGGCAATTGTTCCTCGGGAATAATCGTATCCCGTACACTGTTCGTCAGCTGAACCTCTGCTGTCGGACTCAACCAAAAATCAGTGTCGGCAATCCGAAACAAGTCTGACTCAAATTTAGGCAACTGGCCCGTACCTGTAAGGCTCGCCGTATTGACGATGATCGGAGGCATAATTTCGGTATAACCGTGGCGCTGGGTATGAAGATCCAACATAAAGTTAATCAATGATCGTTCAAGCCGTGCCCCATTCCCCCGATAGAGGGCAAATCGCGCCCCCGCAACTTTTACTGCAGCCTCAAAATCAATGAGTCCACGTCGCGTTGCCAATTCATCATGGGGTAATGGTTGAAATTCAAATAGTCGAGGTTCACCCACCCGTTTTATCTCGACGTTATCTAATTCAGTTTCCCCAGAGATCACAGTTACGTCGGGAATGTTGGGTAAAAAAAGCGCAGAGTTCTTCACGGCATCTTCTGCATGATTTACCGAATCCTGTCTCTGCTTGATCGTATCGGCCAGTTGCCTTAAGACCAATAATTGAGCTTCAGTCGGTTTACCCTTTGGGGTCATTCTGTTGCGTTCATTTTTGAGATGATCGAGTTCTTGGCTCATTATTCGCCAATGTACATCCGCCTTCAGAAAACTTTCCAAAAAGTGCTGCGGATATCGGCGACGATCTAGGGCATCCCTGACGACATCAGTGTTTTCACGGACAAATTTTGGATCCAACATTACTTACGACTCCTCACTCACTCGATATGACCCAACCAATTTAAAAAAAGATGCTTTCTGACCCACACTATCTAATGCGGATTTAACATCAGGATCATCACAATGTCCCAACAAATCAACAAAAAACAAATACTCCCCCAAAACGGCCTTTGTGGGCCGGGAACTAATACTCGTCAGATTAATACCACGACGGGAAAGTTCTCCCAAAATGTCGACCAATCCCCCCGGACGATCCCGAAAAGTTGAAAAAATAATTGTGGTTTTGTCATTACCGGTGGGTGCAGATCGGGATCGAGATAACACCCAAAACCGGGTACGATTCGTTATCGAATCCTGAATAGATGATTGAGCAATTTCCAAACCATATAATTCGGCCAATCGATCGCTACCGATCGCCGCCGTTTTTTGAGGATCCACCCCTTTTACAATCGGTTTCCCATCCGCAACAAATCCCGCCGCAGTGGCGGTTGAATCCGAAAAATGGAATTTTGGAACAATCGAAAAATTATTTTCAAAAAACTGTCGGCACTGGCCAATCGGTTGCGGATGAGAAATAACATCGGTAATTTGACTCCAATCCACCCCTGGCAGCACCAGCAATTGATTCACAATTGGAATTGAAAACTCTTCTTCAATTTGGACATTAGGCGTCGCCACCAAGAGGTCTTGAGTGATCAAAACCGGGCCCTCAATCGAATTCTCGACGGGAACGAACACCAGGTCATAGGAATCCTGGACCATCTCAAACAGCGCCGCGATACTTTTCGCCGGCACCTGTTCCACATCGGAGAGATCGATCCCACGGCGCTGGAGATATCCCAACGCCGCCAATTCACTAAAGGTTCCCTTGGGGCCTAAGAATCCAATTCGGATCACGCAAGGTCCGGATACAATGGAAACCGTTGGTTCATTGCGATAACCGCATCCCCCACTCGCTTTTTAAGACTCGTGTTGTTGGGATCAGAAATGACTTCATCGATCAATTCCGCAATGGAGACCATTTCTCCGGATCCCATTCCCCGAGTGGTCACCGCCGGCGTCCCAATTCGAATACCTGACGTTACAAACGGGCTTTCTGGATCATACGGAATCGCGTTTTTATTAACCGTAATTCCGATTTCGTCCAAGGCGGCTTCTGCCGTTTTGCCCGTAATTGATTTGCTCTGAAGATCCACCAGGAATAAGTGATTATCGGTCCCACCGGAAACAATACGAACGCCACGTTTGGTTAACACATCAACTAGCGTCTTCGCATTTTCAATGACTTGAGATTGATACGTGGTGAATTCGGGAGCCATCGCCTCTTTGAAAGCGATGGCCTTCGCAGCAATAACATGCATTAACGGCCCGCCTTGAGTTCCAGGAAACACCGCTTTATCGATCGCTTTCTGATATTCAGAATTACATAGAATTAACCCACCTCGTGGACCCCGAAGTGTTTTATGAGTGGTCGTTGTAACGATATCCGCAATTCCAACCGGGCTCGGATGTAAGCCAGCCGCCACAAGCCCCGCGATATGGGCCATATCCACAAAGAAAATGGCGCCAATCCGTTTCGCGGCCTTTGAAATTCGTTCAAAATCAATAATACGTGAATAAGCGGACGCGCCAGCGACAATCATCTTTGGTCGATGCTCATCCGCCAAACGATCCAACTCATCATAATCAATACGCTCCGTGGTCTTGGTCACCCCATACGGAACAAAGTTAAAATACACACCCGAAATATTAACCGGTGACCCATGGGTTAAGTGGCCGCCATGCGCCAAATTCATCCCCATCACGGTATCTCCGGGTTTCAAAGTGGCAAAATAGACTGCCATATTGGCTTGCGCGCCCGAATGAGGCTGAACATTTGCGTGTTGGGCACCAAATAATTCTTTGGCCCTGGAAATAGCCAAATCTTCCACCACATCTACATATTCGCACCCTCCATAATAGCGTTTATGGGGAAGCCCTTCAGCATATTTATTCGTAAGCCAAGACCCCTGTGCTTGCATTACTGCCAACGAGGTAAAATTTTCAGACGCGATCATTTCAATCTTATCGCGTTGCCGACCCAATTCTTTAAAAATCCCCGCCGCAACTTCGGGGTCAGACTGAAGGACATGATCGATCGAGGCCAATTGAGCAATAGACGACATCATTTAGATCCTCCTAAACTGATAAACTTTGGGACCGAGTTTATCATAAATAAAGAACCAAACCATCACCCATTGGTTGAGCCGACAGCACTGTAAAATTAATACATATATCCTTAATATTTTTGTATAATTAGTGTTGTGTGGTAATTTATATAATTAAGCCAACAATATTGCACTTATCCACTGAGTAACCGGCTTTTTTTGATTTCGGGAGTTGAAATTTTAGTTATGCAAATTCTTTATAAAATTGTCGCAGTCCCATCCGGTTTCGAAAAAAAAATAGAAACCGCAATTAGTAGTATTGGCAGCCCCAACCTAAGAGCGTCCTATGCGAGTCAATTACACCATTTTCTGGACAAACGACTCGACCAGACCGCAGAAAAAATACTGCATATATTTACTTCCAACGTCTTAAATGTGCTCCAAGATGTGGAATTGCCCGATTCCATCAAACGATTAACGGTGGATAAGATGCCGCAAATGGCCTGTATCTTGGAAAAGATGTTCTCAAATTCATCCCATTTGTTACTCAATAGCAGTAGAGAATCTAGCTATCCACCATATGAAAGAGTTAGCAAAGAGTTAAAAACAAAACTAATAGAAGATAAAGACCCCGCCGGAATCACATTTTCCGCAAGGAGTTTAAAACTCTTTGGATGGACCCGTGAAGAAATAGAAGAGACCGCAAACCCCCTTGTGGGATTTCTTCTTCAAGACCTCAAGATAAAGGGATCGAAAGATTTGGAGGCAGAGGTTAAGGGAAAGCTTAGGACGGTATTTGATATCTCAAATCTTTTGGTTCTTCAGATTGCCTGTGGAGACGACATTGCTGACAATATTCAGGATGAAAAATTAACCACCCTATTTTCAGAAATACCATTTCAGACTTCAGCCCAGCTCGTTGAGTCCAGGGCAGCGGTTGATGGACATAGAAGAGGGATATTTAGACCCTATTTTGATGTTGCAGTTTCGATTTGGATGGATGCAGTTAGTCAACTGGAAAACCTTTTTGGCAAAGAGTATTTCGATGCACATGTTAAGGGAGAATTTCTCGAAATTCATCGAGAAGTCATGGGATCCCTCACCTATTCACAATACATGAATAGCCGCCCGCATGACCCCACAATTACACCTCAAACCATCTCGGATAACTTGGACCCTAATATAATGGTGAGATGTGTTCGATATTTAGAAAAATCTCTCGTAATTCAGATTGCCCAAAGCCAAGACATTGCATTGCCTGAAGCACCAGATATCACCATGGTCGATGAAATTATCCGCAAATCTCAAAAAAATGCGGCGGATTCAAATGCTGCGGCAACCTGGCCTCGTGAACGCAGAGAAAACGATTTCTCAAGTCCATTTCCGTTTGCAATAACCGCTCAATACAACCAAACTCTACTCGCAAGCAGTAAAACTTTCATCGGAGAATTTGAAGGTTTTCTTAAAGAAGAACAATACTCAAATCATTTCTTTGCGACTTACTTTGACGGTGATCCCCCATCCGATTTTGATTATCTGTCGCTGTTGGTACTTCGGAGAGAAGCATTTACACAGGTCATCGAGCAGCTCGAAAGAGCGAAATTACGAGGATTACAGATCCCAGAGACCGATTATTCAGTCAACTCTCTCGCTGTTTGTGCTCTAAGTACGGCACAGGAATCGCCAGACGAAAGTATGCGCCTCCAAGGAAGGTCCATCGGTAGATTAAAGCACCATATTGATCTTATCGATAAATTTAGCGACAAACTCAGTATCGAAACTGGCGTTCAAGGCCAATTCTTTAGATCATGGGAAAAAGAGATTGAAACCATGAAAACCGACGCTACTCGCATTACAAACCCATTGCTAAAAGACCAAACAGTGCAATACATACAATCCTGGGAAGTATTTTTATGTATGTATTTGATATTCAAACGAACCCTTGACGGAACGATTTGAGCCGAACCAAAAACGTCGGTGTATCTTGAATATTAGCGAATTATTCTCTGCGTTATTTTTCAAGAAGGAAGTGTATTCCGAATCAATCCTTCTGCGAAAGAACGATTTATCATTTAGAATCGCCATTATTTTCCTAGGCCTCGCATTACCCTACATCGGAATTTTCTATTACCTCGATTGGAACTTTGCGAACGCGATGGTGATATTGACGGTATTGCTTTACGGGGCGTCAATTGTCTTAAATAAGGCAACCTACTATTCCACCAGTAAATCCATATTGATTATCTGCACATCCGTTAGCTTTTTTGTTTGTGCCAATATTTTGGGCCCTTCTGCTGGCGCACAATTTCTATTGTTCGCCCTCATTCCGCTACCCCTATTATTATTTGAATATGACCAAGTCGGATGGATAACCGCATGTGTCGCAACGCCGATCGGGACCTATTTTCTTTTGGAATTGGGTCATTATTCCTGGATTCCATATATCGAAAACGTCAACACAACGACATTATTTTATATTCGGAATTGTGCGATATTAACTACATTTCTTCTCCTCATTTTGTCCGTAGGTACCTATTTCGTATCAAATCGTCGGTATGAAACGTTACTTGAACAACAAAATATAGACTTACTTAAACATCGAGCGTTACTGCAAGAATCATGGAAAGATGCCACCTATGCGCAGCTCATGAGAAACATTGCTCACGAAATCAAAAATCCACTATTTGCGACAAGCATGACTCTCAGCACCATTGAAGATGACATCGGTAATCCAGAGGAACTGAAACTCAGCGTTAGAGCGGTAGAAGACACCATTAGCGACCTTATGCAGATCGTCGATGTCATGCTGGAAACGGGCTCCGCTTTTACTAGCTCCACCACCCGTCACAACATCCCCGAAATCGTAAACCGTATTTTATTACTTTTTCGAACCAAATTAACCCGCCAAGAGATTTCCTTTAGAACACAATGTGCACCCGGATTACCGGAAATAATGTCAGATAGCAAAGCCTTGCTTTTGGTGCTTAGCAATCTGATCACCAATTCCGCAGAAGCCATGCCCACCGGCGGCCACCTTAAAATTACGATTGACCCCATGCTATCGGATACCACCGGTCAACCTGGGATTCTCATCGGAATTCATGACACTGGTCATGGTATTGAAAAAACGATTCAGGCCTCGATATTTCAACAATTTTTTACCACTAAGGCCGATGGTCTCCAACATGGACTGGGACTGAGCCTAGTCTCCAGCCTGGTCAATCAAATGGGGGGCAAATTGTGGGTGGAATCGGATCCCAAAAAAGTTCCCGGCGCTATATTTTATGTCTGGTTTCCAGTCGATCATCACCTCGACAGGGCGCCCGTTCAAACTGTAAATTAAATCACAGGAATTCGGATAATATTCCCAAAGGGGCCCATAATGCCAAGCAAAAAAAAAAATGAAACGGTCATTGTCTATCATTCTGGAATTGGAACTCTAGACTCGATCGTAGGACCACTCGTCAGTAACACTCGAGATTATTATTGCGTGTCCAGCTTATACCAATTGGAATCGCTGATTACGCCGAGTGAGCATGCGTCTGTTGTTGTGTTGGATTGGAATTCATGGGAGGACCCCGAAGATTTTTTAAATAAATTTCGGTCTCGCCATTATGTGATCCCAATTATTGTTGTCGGTTCTAATATCTCTCACTCAGACACCCTCGACTTATTGCGTCAACAGGTCAATGACGTACTTATCAACCCAACCCAGGACCATATCACGCAAAGCCTTGATCGAATTTTTCTAGATTTTCCGGTCGTCAGTCTATCTAATATCTATATGTATTCAACCCGTCGTTATAAAGCGTTGTCTCATATGAATGATTCTATGGATAAGTTACTTGAAGCGATGAGTGAACTAAAGCATCGCCATAAAGAACCCGCGTTTCAAATCGCATTAAAAAACCTTCCTCCCCAAGCCATGGAACTGCCGAAACAGGTGATTCTTATCGTTGATGACCTCCCGACCATTACCCAAAGTTTCTCTAAAAAATTCCAACAGCAATATGCGGTTCTAACGGCAAATTCCGCTACTGAAGCGCTGGATATCGCGAGGGTTCGTAAAAATATCGAACTTATTATCTTGGATATTGAAATGCCCGGCCGAAAGGGCAATGAAATTATAGGAGAACTTCGAGCGCTCATCCCAAAAGTGGGGATTGTTATTCAAACCGCATTTCGTGCCCATGATATCGCCGTCGAGAGTTTCCAGAATGGGGTATTGGACTACATCAATAAATCAAGTAACCCACGGGTGGTCGCAGAAGTGATTCACTCCGCACTGATGATGAAGCGACAATGGGACGCAGACCATCTACTCCCACTTCGGCTGCGTCAAGAACTCTTTGTACAATACGCAAAAATTGCGGCTGAAGGCGGCTATCCCATCTACTGGGAAGACCTCCATGAGTTTTTTCCAGACGTTCAATTAGGCGATGTCATTTTGTCAGAACCCCTCACTCCCGAGTGGTTCATTGAACATCCCCTTGGATCCATGAAATAACAATTAAAGGAACTCCCTCTATGCCGAAAATGCTAAAAAAGTCCCTTTCGATGATCTGTTCCCTTGCCATCGTCCTTACGGCTACTTTTGGAATAGGCTGCGCCCGAAAATCAACCGGCTCACATGGAACTATGAATCTTCGGTTAAGCGGAGAGCCTAATCTGCTCAACCCAATTTTGACGACTGACGCGTATTCCGCTCAGGTGGTCGGAACCATTTTTAGTGGTATGTTGAAGGTCAATGAAAAGCTCGAATTGGAACCCGATTTGGCGGAGTCATATGACATTAGTCCCGATGGGAAGACCTATATTTTCAAGTTAAAACCTAACGTGACTTGGCACGATGGCGCCCCATTTACTGCGGACGATGTGGTATTTACGTTTAATACGATTATTGACCCCAAAACCAATACCGTTCGACGAAGTAACTATGTCATCAATGGAAAACCGATTCGATTCACTGCGGTCGATTCCCATACGGTTAAGGCCGAACTTCCAGAGCCGTTTGCACCATTCTTACTTTCAGCTGCGGCAGAAATTATTCCAAAACATCTTCTAGATAACACCAATATCAATACGGCATCGTTTAACCGAAACCCCGTTGGTACAGGCCCCTTTAAGTTTAAAGAATGGAAAGCCGGTCAGCATATTATAGTCGTCAAAAATCCATTGTATTACGGGAAACCTCCCCAACTGGATCGAATTATATTTAAACCTATTTCTGACTATAATGCAGGCAAGGTGGCGATCATAAAAGGGGATATCGACGAGTTTGATATCAATCCTCAAGATCTAGCGGAAATGAAAAAAATTCGTCATTTGGCACTCTATGAATACGACCAACTTCAGTATAGCTTTGTCGGATTCAACCTCAAGAATCATCACCTCCAAGATATTAAAGTACGGCAAGCCATTGCTTACGCCGTGGACCGAAAGGCCATTGTTGATGCCGTTCTCAAGGGTCACGGAACCGTCGCGGACGTCCCAATTAGCCCTGTATCCTGGGCCTACCCCACCGGAAATGCCATCACACGATACGATTATGCCCCCGCCAAAAGTGCCACGTTGCTCGAAAGCGCAGGCTACAAAAAAAATACCCATGGGATTTATGAAAAAGACGGATCTGAACTGGCATTTACAATTATCTACGGCCAGGGTGGAAAAGCCAGCCCAAAAAATGCCGAAATCATTCAAAGTGCATTGGGCAAAGTCGGCATCAAATTGACTATCGTTCCAATGGAATGGCAATCGTTTTTGCGAATCGTAAACTCCGGAAAAGACCCTAAGAAATTCGACCTTTGCATGTTGTCATGGTCGCTCAGCCCCGACCCGGATGACTACAGCATTTGGCACTCGTCCGAGTATCCCAAAGGATTCAATTTTATTGGCTATTCAAACCCCAAAGTCGATGCCTTATTAACCCGTGGACGGACGGTCAATAATCATACCCAGCGCGCCCAGATTTATGCCGAAGCGTCCGCCTTAATTGGCCATGATCTCCCCTACCTATTTTTGTATTATCCACGCACTATTTCTGCCGTGAATCAACGGATTCATGGACTATCTGAGCCTGGTCCAGCGGGATTATTCGTTAGAATCGAAGGGGTTTCTGCCGACTAATGGGCTATTGGGTCCGTCGCATTCTGTATTCTATCCCCTTAATTATTGGCATGCTGTTTGTGTCGTTTGTACTGATGCGCCTCGCCCCCGGGGACCCCAGCAACATGTTTTTGGACCCCAGAATGAATGCGAGTGATCTGCTCCAAATCCGTAAGAATTTGGCGTTGGATCAGCCCATTCCGGTTCAATTTTTGGCTTGGTCAAAACGGGCAATTTGCGGGGACCTTGGGTTTTCTACCGCCACTGGACAGCCCGTCATTCAAGCGATTTCAGATCGACTACCTGCGACATTATTATTGTCGTTAACCTCCTTGGTTCTGACATTGGTGATTACGTTTCTTCTTGGAATTATTTCAGCGGCAAAAGCAACGAAATGGCCCGACATGCTGATTACATTTATCACCTTTCTCGGAATGTCGATTCCCACATTTTGGATCGGATTGATGCTCATTCTGATCTTCTCTGTCACCCTCAACTGGCTTCCGGCGTCTGGATTTTACGATCCCACCCTCGATTCATCCGAAAAAATTGCGATTATAGGTTCGACGATTCAGCATCTTATTTTGCCAGTGATCGCCTGTACGATTGGATCGATTGCCGGCCTCACACGGTATTATCGATTCGGAATGATCAATGTTCTTCAACAACCCTATATTCTAGCCGCACGTGCAAGAGGGATTTCGCCTTGGCGAATTTTATCTCGTCATGCCTTTAAAAACGCCGCGCTCCCTATTATCACCTTGCTTGGAATGGAGCTACCGGGATTGGTTAGCGGCGCTTATATTGTAGAATATATATTCGCATGGCCGGGGCTGGGGCAATTGGGGATTAACGCTGCTTTTTCCAGAGACTACCCGGTCCTCATGGGAACATTATTCATGTCGTCGGTATTAATCCTCGTCGGGAATTTTTTGGCGGATGTCATGTACAGTTGGGCCGACCCCCGAATTAATCGAAACGCCTCATGATGGGCAACTGGGCCACGCGGTTGTCCATTGGATTTTTGACGTTAATCTCAATATTGTCGATTTCGATGATTTGGATCGGACACCCCAATGATATTCATCTCAATGGCAACACCAACCCCACCTCACCCGACATCCACCACATCCTCGGCACCGATGACCTTGGCCGTGACATCGGAAGCCGGATTCTTGACGGCGCTCGGATTTCTCTTGGTGTGGGACTCATTGCAATGACAATATCCGTCTCTATTGGAACTATCATCGGTTTATTTTCAGGATTTATGGGCGGGCTCACCGATGAGCTTATAATGAGAGTCGTTGATTTTATTATGGGCCTTCCTACCCTGTTTATTATCCTGATTATTCAGGTCATTTTAGGCCCCAGTCTGATCAACGCGATTGTCGTGATCGGGGCGACCAGCTGGATGGGAATTGCACGGCTCGTGCGTGCAGAAATTTTGTCGATTCGGGAACGGCCCTATATTCTTGCCGCACGTGCCAGAGGGTTTTCTCCTTGGCGAATCGCGATTCGGCATGCGCTACCCAATGCGGTGAGCTCAATTATAGTATCGGGGATTTTGACGATGGGCGGCGCCATTCTCACCGAGTCAGTATTGAGCTTTTTGGGGTTAGGAGTTCAGCCGCCGCAGGCCAGTTGGGGCAGTATGTTACAACATAGCACCGACTATCTTTACACCGCGCCCTGGATGGCGATTTCGCCAGGCCTAGCCATCACCCTCACCGTATTATCACTCAATTTTATTGGCGACACTCTACGGGAGCGAGCGAGTGGCGGACGATCGTAATACCATACTTGATCCCCAGCACCACGTGGGGTAAGGTTTCATCCACTAAATTTATGAAGATCAAAATTTGCGGACTCACCAATCGTGACGACGCCATCGATGCTGTAAACCTTGGCGCAGACGCGATTGGGTTTATTTTTTATGAAGATAGCCCCCGCTATATCACTCCTGACATTGTTGAGGAAATTAGCTTATTTCTTCCGCCGTTCGTATTGTTGGTCGGAGTGTTCGTTAATCACGATAAGGCCTTTATTGATGCGGTAGTTCACCGCTGCAAACTGGATCTAATTCAGCTTCATGGAAATGAATCCCCGGCCTTCTGCCGATCAATGAGACGCCGCGTCATCAAAGCATTTAAAATTGAAGACATTAATGACGTCGATGCCATTGCACCGTATCAAAGTTCAGTTTCAGCCGTATTACTCGATACCAAGGTCTCGGGACGGGAAGGTGGGACCGGGAAGATATTTGATTGGGGACTCGCGCTCAAGGCCAAAGAATTCGATATCCCGTTGATATTGGCCGGCGGGGTTAATGTATCCAATCTAAACAAAGCCGCAAAGCTCGTTAATCCGTACGCGGTGGATCTTTCATCGAGTGTCGAATCCGCCCCTGGCAAAAAAGACTACAACAAAATGAAAGAACTCATCGACGCCGCAAAACGACTGTGACCCAGCGGATCACGTCCATTGTTATCGGCATTTTCATCGTCGCATTTGCCATTGTCGTTCCCTGGCTGGCGATACCCAAAATAGGAATTTCGTGGGACGAGTCATTTCAACGCCACTACGGTGAGGTCATTATTGAGTGGGTCGTCCATAAAGATCCCCAATTATATCAAGATACCGAACGGTATTACGGGCCGTTGATTCCCACGCTCCTTCACATCCCCGAAAGCCTGGGATGGACCCAGGACACCGTTTCGATCTATGAACTCCGCCATTGGATCACCTGGCTTATTTTTTTAACCGGAATTCCATTTGTCATTCTGATTAGCCGTCGGGCCGGACTATCCCGGTTGCAAAGCATGATCACAGGAAGCATTGTTGCGACGACCCCATTGATCGCGACTCACGGTCTTTTTAATTCCAAAGACATTCCGTTTATGAGTATCTGCACAATCATAACCTGGTTATTTCTCCGCTATCTGGACACCCCCGTATTAAAACGGTCGGTCGTCCTGGGAATTGGGTTCGGACTTGCGATATTATGTCGGGCAAACGCGATCAGTGTCATCGCTGTATTGATGGCCGTTGGGCTGATACTGTGGCGTCCATCGATTCGCCATGTCGCCAATTTGATAGTCACGGCACTGATCGCAACCCTGATTACCTACTTTGGGTGGCCCACTTTGTGGATCAATCCTTGGACGGAATTCAAAACGGCGTTCATCACAATGGCAAATTATCCCTGGACCGGGTCAGTACTGTTTAACGGAGAGTTAATTAGCGCACAACAATTGCCTTGGATTTATATCCCCGTATGGATGGGAATTACGCTCAGCCCCCTGTTTATTTTAGGGTTTTTGAGCAGTGCCCTTTATGGAATCACAACCGTAAAAAAATGGATTCAAAAACCCAACTACGTCCTATGTCTTCTCGGGAGCATTTCGCTGCTCCCCGTGATCATCGGAATCATCACCCAAACCCCATTTTACGATGGATGGCGGCACCTCTTCTTTATCTATCCTGGAATTGTAATTCTAACGATGGCCGGATTATGCTTTGTGTCACAACGTGTTTCTTGGGGACCCTGGGCTGTCAGTGTTTTCGGCGTCTTGTATGCGCTGAATACAGCGTGGACCTGGATAGAATATTTTCCATACGCACATTGCTATTTGAATAGTTTTGCAGGACAAAGAGAGTCGATTATCTATAATTGGGAAATGGATTACTGGGGAGTCAGCTATCGGGAACTTCTCTCCTCGATAACGCCCACACAAATTCTGCCCGACAATCTGCCGGCCAGTACAAATATTGATTTACTGCCGCGTCAAAAACGAAGTCAATTTACCGTAGTTGACCGACCTGAAAATGCGACGTTATTCATCACCAATCACCGATTGCGACGGGGACCCTTGCCTTACCCCCGCGAAGCCGAGGTTATTCGGGATGGATTTCCGCTATCGACGGCGTATCGCCTCCCTTAGTTTTGTAGACGTGGCGTTCTTTAAATTCAACGGCGTGCATTAGCGCAACAAAGAGATCAATTAATTGATCTTTAATCACATTGCGATGCTTGACCATTGCAAAGGTCGGAACAGGATGGGCCCCTAATGAGGCCTTAATTTCACTGGCGGTTCGGCCATATTCAATTCGTTTTACTCCTTTTTGAATCGCCACATCTAAGACGTCATATAACATCAATTGATAAAGAGGTACCTGATTTTTAACAGAATAATCCATTCCCAAATATTGGCATTGCATCGAATCCGCATCCCAAAAGTAGCTCACAAACCCAACCAATATTCCGTTATAGAAATACCCCCTCAGGCCAAACAGGTCGGTCATTTGAGAGGCCATCAGCTTAAAATATCCGGTAGGTACTGCCGAATATCGAATCACCGCCTTTTCATACACCTGTTCATGTAACGCATCCAATCGTGCCGAATGGTGGATCGCCGCCTCCCGGGATAGAAATTCACACCGGACGCCCGACGACGTTGCGATGACAGTAGCTGCCTGGCGGCGGTAGTGAGAATTGAGTGCCTCCATATAGTCTCCTAACGACCGCCAATGTGGGGCAATATCCAGTACCATATTAGGATCGGTCGAAATTCGGTGAAATCCAGAGTCATCCAAATGATCCACCGACGGCAACATGCCTTCAGAGAAATCCTTGATGACCATCAACTCGGGTGACACCCAGTCAGATACCCACTGACGCACCCGGCGAAACGCGGTCATCAGGTAGATCCACCGACGATCCATCGATATCTCCGGCAAAAACCAAAACGCATGGGGGGCAGTGGTATAGAGATCTCCACAAAGTAACACCCAAATTTTTGACAGCCCGACACTCCGGTGAAGTAATTCTTTTAACTTACCTTCCAACCGGTCAAAAATTCCTTGTTGTTGAGCTGCGCCTGCAAACGATCGGGCATCGAGACGAAATAGTTGAAATTGAGCAATTCCTACAGGAATATCGTCATCCCAAAAGATCACCACCCAAAATCGAACCTGAGACGACAGTATTTGTTCATTGGCCCGCAGCTGGCGATACGTTAACCCGAAGGGTACGGATGTCCAATGCCGCCAGATATCTTCACGAACCGACTGCATCGATTCGTGGACGGAGTATCGGATCCGATGATCATATCCTTTTTTTTTTAGCCAATTGAATGGATGAAGTACCGTCATAGACGCTAAGTACCCTTAGGGGCCTGGCCTCAAACCTAGGCACTGTTTCACCCCCAATAGAAAATCTGATATCGTGTCGACAACTGTCCAAATCGAGAGGCACACTATGCAACCCACCCAAGATTTAAATATTGTTAATGTGGAACCCTTAATTTCCCCCAACGAATTAAAAGAAAAAATACCGATGAGCCCACAATCCAACGAAACTGTGGTCGAAAGTCGTAAGGTCATCAAATCCATTTTATCAGGCACAGATCCGCGCCTTCTTATGGTCGTCGGTCCGTGTTCAATTTATGACCCCAAAGCCGCCATAGAATACGCAACCAAGCTCGTTGAATTACAAAAAAAGCTCCCTCATTTGGTTCTGATTATGCGAGGGTATTTTGAAAAGCCAAGAACCACGATCGGATGGAAAGGGTTTATCAACGATCCCTTTTTAAACGGAAAAGGCGATATCTCTCAAGGACTTCATTTGGCGAGAGAACTCCTTCTCCACATTACTGGAATGGGAATTCCAATCGCTACCGAGGTACTCGACCCCATTGTTCCTCAGTTTATTGCGGACTTGGTATCCTGGGCGTCAGTGGGCGCACGCACGACCGAATCCCAAACCCATCGAGAGATGGCCAGCGGTCTATCCATGCCCGTTGGATTTAAAAATAGCACCGAAGGCAATCTCGATGTGGCGATCAACGCAATGCAAGCCGCTCAACATCCCCATAGTTTTCTGGGAATTAATCCAGAAGGGCATATTGCAATCATCAATACGGGAGGCAACCCTTTTGGTCATATTATTTTAAGAGGCGGTAAAACCCCCAATTATGACCCTGAAACCATTGAATTGGCATCCAAAAAAATGAGTATGGCCGGATTTAAACCATCGATGATGGTGGATTGCAGCCATGGCAACTCGAATAAACAACATCAAAAGCAAGAAGAAGTGGCTTTAACAGTCGTCGATTTGATCAAATCTGGATATACACAAATCAATGGACTTATGGTGGAGAGCAACCTGTTCGAAGGAAGTCAAAAAATTCCAACTGACCTCTCGACAATCAAGTACGGGGTTTCGATTACCGACGCCTGTATTGGGTGGGATACAACCGATCGGCTTTTGCGCGCAATCAACGCGAAGCTGGAATAGGGTTTGGGTGGGGTTATTCGCTTAACTTAAAATGCAGTTTGGCGACCTCGACCAAGCGATCTTCCCCATACCGCTCGATAAACTGAGACCTAATCGCATAGGCCTCCGGTGGGCAGCCTTTCGGAAATCGAATCTTATACTTCTCTCGCATTTGCTTCATCGCTTGTAAAAATCCCGATCGGGCGAGGATACTCGCAGCGGCTACTGCCACATTATCTTCCGCCCGATGCCGTTGAAATAACACGACATCCACCCCACGAAGTAGCAACGCATTTTGAATCAGGGACTGATGTCCAAACTGGTCACATAATACATATTTGCAGTTGATCTGTTTAACCATGTTATCGATTACTCGACCGTGACCCCATGCCAAAATGTTATTCAGATTTGGAAACTTTTCGTAGACGTCGTTGTAAACCAAGTTATTGAGAATCACCACCGTAAACGGACATATTTCTCGAATCTGCGGCTCCAATTCAAAAATCTGATCTTCGGATAACTGCTTCGAATCCTTAACCCCCAGCGCCTTTAACTTTGCCGCAATATCCGGATTCGCAAAGACGCCGGCAATTACCAATGGGCCAAAATAATCGCCTTTACCGGACTCATCCACGCCCACCAGTTCGTCGGGGTCACCGGTGTGAGACGGTGGTCGATCCATCTCGACACGTTCAGTCGACACCGGCATTAATTTGGCTTTAACAATACCCATGACATCCCGAACAATCTCATCTAACTCAGACACGGTTACCAGTTGAGACAAATCAACGCGAACCCCTTTTTTGCCTTCATAAATTCGAACGAGGCCACTATCCGTTCCCAAAAAAACCAAAAATTGAATGCCGTGTTGAATGGCACGATATGGGTTTACAGAGCATCCTCTTGTTACTAGCTCCGCCTTAATCGAACTATAGAGTACCTCCTTACTCATTCCACAACCTGAATCACTACGGGTTGAATATCAACAATTCCAGGCTCCGGCTTGAACACCCGAAATGAATTATAAATTGGGGGCTCCTCTTTTAAAGAAACGATCAGATAAATCATTTGAGGGTCATTAAAGAGGCGAATATCTTCGGCAGAAAGACGGGCTGGGGTCACCGGGTGACTATGGACTACCACTTGCAACGTTTCACCGGTTGATCGTACGGATTTTACGGCTTGAAACTGTTCTTTGGGATCAAATGAAAAATGATCCGGGCTATTATCGACATTCGTCATCACAATATATCGCGTCATTTGGGTCGACGTCCCGGCAATGTAGCCACAGGACTCCACCGGCACGAGAGATCGCGCGTGCGCGATCATATCGTCCACGACAGATCGAAGAATCCGTATCATGCTTTTTTAAGATCGCAGACCGGCATTTCGTAGTCGATTAACTCGGTGATCGACGGATGATCTCCACATACCGGACATTTGGGATTTCGTTTTACTTTCACCGTCCGGAAATTCATCTTTTTGGCGTCAAAAACAAGCAGACGATTGGTCAATAAATCCCCAACCCCTGTAATAAATTTCAAGGCTTCGGTGGCTTGAATCGTTCCCAAAATACCGGCGATCGCACCCAACACACCCGCTTGGCTGCAGGTTGGAACCGCGTTTTTAGGGGGCGGCGTTATAAAAATACAGCGATAACATGCGTTACCAGGAACATAGGTCAGAGCTTGTCCATCGAACCGTAAAATTCCGCCATGAGAGAATGGCTTTTTTGCCATCACACAGGCATCGTTAATCAGGAATTTTGCGGAAAAATTATCCGTCCCATCAAGAATGAAGTCGTACTGAGAAATCAGATCAATAATATTTCCACTGTGAACAACATCTTGATACGTGATGACGTTTACGTCAGGATTAATCGCATTAATTTTTTCTCGAGCCGACTCCACCTTGGGTTTCCCAACGTCTGGAGTAAAATGAATAACCTGCCGTTGTAAATTCGATAAATCCACTCGGTCACCGTCGATAAGACCAAGGGTTCCCACTCCAGCTGCCGCCAAATACAACGCCGCAGGGGCACCCAGTCCGCCGGTTCCAATAATTAAAACTTTTGAGGCCAGAATTTTTTCTTGGCCCTTACCGCCCACATCTTGCAAAATGATATGCCGGCTATACCGATCAATTTGGTCATCTCTTAAACTCATCACAGGCTCCTTTATTCCAGTCCAGATAACGCTTGATCAAAATCAGCAATGATATCTTGGATACCTTCAATCCCTACCGATATTCTAATTAAGTCATCATACACACCCGCCGACTGACGTTCTTCATCGGTAAAATTCCGATAAATCGTCGATGCCACATGAATCGCAAGGGTTTTGGCATCGCCCAAATTGGTAGCAATCGAGACCATCTTCAAGGCATTCATTGCGTGATACGCACGCTCTTTTGAACCTAATCGAATCGTCAATACCGCCCCGCCTTTCCCATTAAACTGCGCCTGAACGAGTGTCGTTTGGGCGTGGCCTGGCAACCCCGGATACCGAACCTCAACGATCTTAGAAGATTTTTGAAAATAGAGCGCTAATCCTAATGCATTATCACAATGACGCTCCATACGAAGCCCTAATGATTCAAGCCCCATCATCAATAAATAGGCATTTAACGGGGCCATACAGGCCCCCGTATTCACAACAATATGTTTCCGAGTCGCCGCAATAAACGCAAAGTTTCCAAATTTTTCTGAAAATTCTTTTACCAACGGCGATCGAGAGTTCGACCAATCAAATTTACCCGTATCGACGACAATTCCACCGATAGTATTTCCGTTACCTGCCACAAATTTGCCGAGGCAATTTACAACAATATCGGCACCCCATTGCTTCGCGTTGAACAAATACGATGTCGTCAGCGTATTATCCACCACCAACGGAATACCGTTGTCATGACAGACCGCCGCCAATGCCCCCAGATCCGCAACATCCAATTTAGGATTTCCAATGACTTCCACAATAAGCGCCTTCGTCGACGGAGTAATCGCCGCCCGGAACCCGTCAATGTCGCTTAAATCAACAAACGTCGTGGTTATCCCTCGACGGGTCAGCACTTCCTTCAAAAGATGAAGCGTTCCCCCAAATAGCCCACTGGATGCAACCAAATGATCACCGACTTCACATAGCGCTTCTAGAGCCGCTGAGATTGCCGCCATTCCTGACGCCAATGCAATGGCCCCAATCCCAGATTCCAGCGCTGTATACCGCGCCTCCAAAGCCGCCACCGTTGGGTTACTGATCCGGGAATACACGTGGCCATATTTTCGACCGGTAAATACATCCGCCAATGCCTCAGCGGTGGGATATGAAAACGAGGCCGTTTGATAAATAGGAACTGACGTGGCGCCCGTTGCCGGATCCCGAGTATATCCCGAATGAATGGCTTTGGTATTGAAGGACCAAGAGGATGACATGGCTATCTGCCCCCACCCATGAAGTACAAAAATTCGACTTGATCGCCATCTCCAACCTGGGTTGAATCAAATTCCGATCGCTCCAATATCGTTCCATTTACCTCAACAGATACCATATCGGGCATATCTACATTTCTGATTTTAAGAAGATCAGATACGGATATATTAACTCCGTCCACCGTTGTTTTATCCCCGTTGATTGTTATTTCCATAGTTCAGAACTCCTATTGTTTAAATAATGTGGTGCTTAAATATCGTTCACCAAAGTCACAGGCAACCGTCACAATCATCTTGCCCGCATTTTCTGGCCGTCGCGCGACCTCCAAGGCGGCAACCACGTTTGCGCCCGAGGACACCCCCGATAGTAAGCCTTCTTCCCGAGCCAAACGTCGGGCCATCTCCATTGATTCTTCGTTGCCCACCGTAAATACCTCGTCCACAACCGTCGGATCATAGTTATCAGGAATAAACCCGGCCCCAATTCCCTGGATCATATGCGGACCAGGTTGCCCTCCTGAAATTACCGCTGAATCTTTAGGCTCTACGGCAATCGCTTTAAATCCGGGTTTCTGAGTTTTAATAAATCGCGAAACTCCGCTAATTGTACCGCCGGTCCCCACGCCCGCCACAAAAATATCGACCAAGCCTTCGGTGTCTCGCCAAATCTCCTCCGCCGTTGTCCGATAATGAACGTCCGGATTGGCGGGATTACTAAACTGAAATGGAATGAACGACCCCGGAGTTTCCGCTGACAATTCACGGGCCCGATCAATCGCGCCTCGCATACCCAAGTGGGCAGGAGTCAGTTCTAGCTCAGCGCCAAATGCCTTCAGCAACGCACGTCGCTCCAAACTCATGGATTCTGGCATCGTTAAAATAAGTCGATACCCCTTAACCGCAGACACAAACGCCAATGCAATCCCAGTATTTCCACTAGTCGGTTCGATGATTATCGTACCGGGCTTAATCTGCCCTGCAGCTTCAGCGGCCTCAATCATCGCAAACCCCGCACGGTCTTTTAATGACCCGCATGGGTTAAAAAATTCACATTTGATAAGTACCGTTGCGGGAATACCCTCCGTTACCTTGTTCAAACGAACCAAGGGCGTATTTCCAACTAGATCGAGTATCGAATTTGCAATCTTCATTATGGTCTCCCTTCACGGCATCGAAAAATAAAGTAAACCACGTTTACTTTTCGGTGTCGACATTTCTCTATATATCCCATCGTCTTTATAGACTATGGCCACTCCGATTTAAAATCGGCGTCACAATGTCTAGAATTCTATCAAAAACAGTGTCTACATTTAACTGCGTGGTTGACACCACCGATACTCGGCGGGGTTCAGACTCTGCAATTTCCAAATATTTCGCCCGAACCCGCCGATGAAACGCCATCGTTTCTTGCTCAAAACGATCCAGCTTCGCCCGACCTCTCGCGCGCGCTAACCCCTCCTCAGGTTCTACATCCAGTAAAATCGTAAAATCAGGGCGTAATGGCAACAATGAGTGAAGCCCTTCCACAAAATCAGCGGGCAACCCACGCCCCCCGACCTGATACGCGACCGTTGAATCGATGAATCGGTCACAGAGCACGACCTTGCCATCTCGGATCGCGGGCTCCATTACACCGGCAACATGCTCCAAGCGATCCGCCATAAACATCATGATCTCGGTATATTTGGAATGAAAACGGGTCGATGGATCGAGGATAATCGATCTCAACTGTTGGCCAAATGCCGTTCCCCCCGGCTCCCGGGTTAGAATCACCGGAACATCCCGCTCACTCAACCACGTCACCAGTTTCTGGAGTTGAGTCGTCTTTCCGACACCTTCGATTCCTTCAAACGTAAGAAATAATCCCGACATCATCGGGCCTTTGGGAAAATTCGAACACGCCGATACGGCGCGGATCCCACGTCCACCGAATTGAGCCCTGCAGCAGACACATGGTCGTGTTGAATACGACGCAACGCTTCGGATTGAGGCTCACATTCTCGAATTTCATGATCTTTCAATACCAAGCGAATGTCTTCGCCAACCGCATCCACTGCCTCATCAAGGCCGTCTAAATCCACCGTACTCGATTGCTCATTTTGAGACTCTTGTCGCCGAAGATCTGGGATAACGCGTTCGCCCTTTAAAAACGAATCCACCGCGACCCGAGTATCCCGATACACCGCGACCCATTCTTTTTCTCTGATTTCAATAATGACGTCAAATGTCGGCGCATTCCGCCGTTCAAGAACTGTCTTTTGGGTACCCCGAAGTTTTGCTTCATCATCTCCCAAAATAACGCTCTGAATCCCACCGATCAAGTCGGATAACATCGGATTTTTGATTAAGTTTTCGAATGTATACCCATGCGCCGTCGCCACCAATTGAACCCCGCGCTCCGCGATGGTTCGTGCCGCAACAGCCTCTGCCTCGGTCCCAATTTCATCGACAATCACCACCTGAGGCATATGATTTTCAACAGCCTCGATCATGACCTGATGTTGCCTCTCTGGAGACCCCACCTGCATACGCCGGGCATATCCAATCCCCGAATGAGGAATATCCCCGTCGCCCCCGATTTCGTTGGAGGTATCCACCACAATGACACGTCGCCCCATATCCACGGACAACACTCTTGCGGTCTCCCTCAACTTGGTGGTCTTACCAATTCCAGGCGGGCCTAAAAACAAAATATTTTTCCCGCTACTGACAATATCTCGAATATGGGAAATCGTTCCGACAATAGAACGACCCACCCGACAAGTCACACCCAAAATTTTTCCATCCCGATTACGAATCGCGGACACCCGATGAAGTGTCCGCTCGATCCCTGCACGATTATCCGAGGTAAAACGCCCCACGGCTGATATTACCCGATCCAACTGGACCTGAGTCACCACTCCAAAATCGATTTTGCGTTCCAGTTCAGCGACCCAACGAATTTCCGGAAAATACCCAAGGTCTAAAACGACCTCATTTAGATCAGCCAACCGATCGGATTTTAATAAATAACTCCGAACCGGATCAGGCAAAATCTCGACCAGCAGCCGCACTTCTGCAGCGCTGTCGAGAATGCCCTCACGACCGATTTCGTTTTCCTTGTAGTTCAAATCGAAGCCCTTTACTTGGCACAAATCCAATAGACTTAGTCTTTGGCAACGCAATTGTAGCGCCCGTTTTAGGATTTCGTCCTCTTCGAGCCGCCCGTTCACGCACTGTAAACCGACCAAATCCCACCATCAAAACATCTTTACCTTGAAGAAGCTCTTCAGCCAAAATTTCAGTTAAAGAATCAAGAATTTCTCTCGACCTAGTTTTCGTCATTTTGCATCGAAGAGAAAGTACCATACTGAGTTGTTCACGATTCATAACGACAGTCCTTCTGTTATATCAAATGTAAAAGTCTTTCTGACTCTACCCCGCCTTTTTATCCCTATTTTTTTCCGCAGCCCTGTCATTCAATCGTTATCCGAGCTGCCACTGCACGTTGCAGAGTCAACTCATCTGCATATTCCAGGTCTCCACCGATGGGCAAACCGTATGCCAACTTGGTTAATCGAACCGAAAAAGTCTTTAGCATCGACGCCAAATACAAGACAGTTGCCTCACCTTCAATCGTTGGGTTAACCGCCAACACCACCTCCCTAAAGTCCCCCGACCGAAGTCGGTAAATCAATTCCGAAATACGAAGACTTTCCGGAGTTACTCCATCAAGAGGAGAAATAAGACCTCCCAGCACATGATAGATTCCATTAAACTCAAGGGTCCGTTCAATAGAAAAAATATCCTTTGGATCCGCTACCACACAAAGCCGAGACAAATCTCGTTTTGGGTTAGAACATACCGCGCACAACGGTTCCAACGTTAAATTAAAACACTGTTGACAGTAGGTCACCCGATTCCGCACATCGCGAATCACTGTTGAAAATTGATCCACATCCTTTACCGGCATCGACAAAATAAAAAACGCAAGACGCTGCGCTGATTTTTGTCCCACACCTGGAAGTTTGACCAATTGTTCAACCAATGGGGCAATCGGATTCAACATGGTTAAAGACCGGGTAAGTTCAGGCCTCCAGAAATTACGGACAACTTTTGAGTCGCAACATCCTTGGCTTTTTTAGTGGCGGCATTAACGGCTTCTTTAAGGGCTTTTTGTACCAAAACGGTTTGCTTTGAATCCAACAACGCAGGATCGATGATGATCGAGGTACAATCCAATTCCCCGCTCATGGTGACTTCAACTTTTCCACCCATCGCAGATCCGGTAACCAATACTTGTTTTAGCTCATCCTGAATTTTTTTCATCTGAGCTTTCATTTCCTTGGCTTGCTTCATCAGCTTGCCAACATCTTTCAATCCTTCAAACATCGGGTTCTCCTTAAATCAAAAATCACAGTAAAATACACGGGAAACTGAATTATACCTCGAAATGAATCGGCGATAAACCTAGTTTTCGACGATTGCACCTTCAAAGAGTGCAATAATATGATTGATTTTCTTAACACCCGTATCCGAACTACGTTGCTCTGCCCTCCTCGCAATCGGGGTTATATCCGTACTTATTGCACCTGGCGATGGGGTCTGCGGCTCCGATGAATCTCCCGCAAATCGAATCGCATATCGCCGGCCAAACACCCGTTCAATAATTGGCTGAAGGAGCTCCTGACTTTTAGGTTCTTTAATTTTTTCCCGAAAAAACTGGAAATCCTGCTTAAGTCGTATCACTAACGACTGGCTGTCAGTGGAGTCCAGTTGACTTTGATTTAGTACCGAAAACAACGCTTGTTTTTCAGTTTTGACCAGATGCATCACTTGCTGCCACTGCTGAGCAGGGGTCCCCGTATTACTCGTCGACACCTCTGGGGCTCGGGGCTGCGGCTTAGATAGAGCCGGGGCTGGCGCCGCCGGTGGAGGGGCGAGCGGAGGCCGAGCCATCGCAACATCTCTAATTTCATTGAGGCGTCGCATATGATCCGAAGCAGGATCTTTGGAAGGAGACGGAACCTCCGCCGCTTTAGTAACCGGTGAAACGGACGGAGGCATAGGGCCCTTTGTCACCGATAAGAATCGGATCTGGGTTAACAATTGAGGATCGGGAAAATTTCGAAGTTCGGGCAAGGTCCGCGACAGGGACTCTAATACCCACTGGACCCGATCCGCGGAAGCCAACGCGGCCAATTGGACCATTGTGTCTTTGCGTCCCCCATCCAGATGATCGGTATAGCCATAGTGAAAAAACAGAAGTTCTTTCAATAGATCAATTGTATCTTCGATCAATTGCACTGGATGCACACCAGATTCGGCCAATTGAACCACAGATTGGACGACGCTCGGATAATTGGATTGAAATACGGACTTCAGCAAAGACACCAATGTATCGACACCGGCCGCACCCAGCATCGATTGAATATCCGCGTCCTCAATTTGAGATCCTTTAAAAGAAAAAACCTGATCAAACAATGAAATAGCATCACGCATGCACCCCGATGCATTACGGGCCAAAACCCGAAGCCCCACATCCGAAATCGATATATTTTCTTCAGTAGCGATATGCCTCAATTGTCCTGAAATCTCGTCCATGGTTAGTTTGCGAAATTGCAAATGTTGGCATCGGCTATGAATCGTTGCCGGAATTTTATGAGGCTCTGTAGTGGCCAACACAAACACCACGTGAGACGGTGGCTCTTCCAACGTTTTGAGCAACGCATTAAACGCTCCCGAGCTCAACATATGGGCTTCATCAATAATAAACATTCGGTACCGACATTCAACGGGGGCAAATCCAACCTGCTCATTGAGACCCCGAATATTATCAACCCCGGTATTCGACGCGGCATCGATTTCAATGACATCAACGGATTGTCCTGCCGTAATTTTGCGACACAGGTCACAAACCCCGCAGGGCGATGTTGTTTTACCCGTTCGGCAATTCAGTGATTTAGCTAAAATACGGGCAGACGACGTTTTACCGGTTCCACGCGGACCTGAAAAAATATAGGCATGAGACAACCGATCGTGGGCAATCGCATTTGAAAGCGTCTGAATGACATGATTTTGGCCCACTAATTCCGCAAAATCAGAGGACCTATATTTCCGATAAAATGTCGTATGTGTCATATTTCCCTACTTAAAATTTAAATTTAATTCCGGCAACCACTGTCGGCGCCCATTTCGACGATAACAATGTATCGGTCGCCCCATTAACCGCTCCAGTCGAGGTTAAAAACTTATTTTGGACACCCACATAGCCAAAATGGTGTTGACTCAACGCAAACTTAAATCCGGTTCCAAAAAAATGTCGGGAGATTTGACTACCCGAATCTGGGACTACATTAAGTCCTTCGTAGTCCGCATATCCCCACATGTTTCCAAACAATAGCAATTCTGATTTAAGCCGGAATGACAACGATTGGATACGGGATGCGCGAGCCCCCAAAATCATGTCCGTTCGCCAGGAGTCCACCTCTAAATCTTCATCAAAAAGGGAGGACCGCACATCCGAAAACAGTCGCCCTTCCGCGGCAGTATTGGTATACGGCGTAATCGCTGATCCGTAATACCCTCGAAATGTCATCCCGGAGAACCAATAAAAACTTGGGGATTTAAACTCTTTAGATGGCGCAATCAATACCGAATATCCCGGTTTATCGGAGGCGGGGGTCCCAGACAGCCCCAATTCCCAGTCGACGTCGACCCAATTTAAACCATTCAAGCGCCCATATCCCGACAACCGCGAATCGAATAACCGCCCCGGAAGATCATCCAACACTGTCCATGACGCGGCGACACCCAGGGTCCGACCCGAATTACTCCAATCAAGAATTGCAATATTTGAACTGGCCACCAACCCATTCAACAAATACGCCACACTCATTTGCTGAGTTCGGCCCACCCATTGCATAACGACACCTTGCTCATTCATGTCTTTAAAATAAAGCCCCTTACCTGCCGTCATCCGCCGCAGGTCCCCTACCCGAGTCACCATCTGATAAATTTCAGGATCTTTAACATCAGAAATCCAAGTTGCGGCGACGTTTGGAACCAAAGTTGCCCCGGCACCATATCGTTCCCCAACGGAGCGTTGATTCATATCTAATCGGACATCAAAACTGAGCGATTTATTGGGCTGGGCCTTCAGAGTCAACGATGATTCCCAGCCTGACGGAAATGGATAGCCGGCAGCCGACACCGCACGGACATGCCCGACCCCGGTCATCGTCAGCCGTAAAACGGAGCCTTTTTCATCCACCAGCAGCATCCCTTGGCTCGCAGTAGGAACCTTCGATGTCGTTAGGGGAACGGATGTCGACTGCGGGACCGCTGCATTTTCCTTCGGCATCGGAAACCGACGTGACATATCCGCTGGAGATCGATTTTTATATTGGGCAAAGACGCCTGCCGGAAGCAGCGCCAAAATCAATAAGGAAAGGGCTAAAACTTTTCGTTCCATGACCCTGTAGAATACCGTGAATTCACATAATCTGTAACAACTTGATCTGAAAAACAGGCCTTTAAGGGCACCGCATGAAAGAACTGCACCAGGCTACCGACAAGGTCGGCCTGTGAAATCCCAACGTTAGTCACAAACTCCGCATGAGTCCGACGGTGCCGATATCCGGGTTCCCGAGACGGATGACTGAGCAACTCGGTGATTTGGGCGATATCAAATGACCGCAAAATAGTCCCATGAAACAACACATATTTTTTTCGACGGCGCTGAGCATTCCCAGAAAATTTAAGACCGTTAATCGTCAAATCACTGTCTCCGGCTAACGCAACTGTATATCGATCCGACGTTACCAAAGGGTTATCCGGCAACAGTAATTTCTGGCTAGCCAGTGCCTGAAAGACCCATTGCAACCGCCCCATCACCCACCGAGTGGTGCCTGTAATCGAGTTCAAAGTGGGGTCCAATTGAACCGGCAACACAAACGCATAGTTAAAACAGCCGGGACCTTGAACAACAGTCCCACCGCCAGAACACCGACGCACGATAGGAACACGTCGCGCCGACGCATGTGCAAGGGACACTTCTTTTGCGGCAGAATTTCCATAGCCCAGTACCACCCCGTATTCGGGGGATTCCCAGAACCGAAGAACGGCCCCCGAATCGGTTGATTCCGCCCAATCCAGTAGGGCTTCGTCAGCAGCCACATTCTCGATAAGCGACGGATAAGAATGATCCCAAAAAAACATATCCCGAGTATATCTCTAAGGCGCAACGCTTAATACCCTATGATCCAATTCATGAAGGTTGAAATTGTGTAATATTTGAATTAGAAAAACTGTGAGAACAACAAAACGGGGGAATCCTGGCCGAAAGTGGAGGTGGTTAAGGTTGAGGACTTCACGTCTTTACATTTCTCAAAGATGGAAGCAGTTTTACAGACTCCCATTCGACGGGGAATGATGTTTATAATCGTCTATAAAGACTCTAGAAAAAGGGTCGCATGACGTTCAATCGCACATAGTTGCGTTAGTGGCGCCGCCCCCGGCGTCACTAACGAATACACCCTGTAGGCGCTGATCCTTTCTGTTCGGTGGGTCAAAAACGGACAATGACTATGGGCATTTAAAATCCGGGATAATTTCTTGCAGAATCTAAATCATGTTGGATGTTGCTACGCAAAGTCCTCATTTCAGGAGTATCAAACAATGTTTCCCCTGTGGGGTATCCGTCAATAATTGCCTTTATTGTCTCCTCAACATGATGAGACCGGTCATTTATTCTGACGCCTCGTAAGTAATTATCGGATTGTGATAACGTCCCAAGCTTAATCAGTAGATCTCTGACTTCGGGAGTACTAAATCTCTCTTTTCCGGCGGGATTATTTTTAACAATCTCCTGGATGGCGGTTAAAATTTTACCCGTATGAACCCCATTAAGAGCACTAGCACTATGATGGCCAAAGTCTAAAAGAATATCCCTGACTTCAGACGTGCTCAACCAAGCTTGTGAGTCAGGGTTTAATCTTAACGACTGCGCCATAAAACTTGCAATATTATTCGCAGCTAAACTCGATGTACCCTCCCAGCCTAGTATACGGATATCCTCTCTTTTGACCCCCTCTTGAACCCTCAGCGCAAGACTTTTTACAGCCTCGAGAACCGCAATAGTCCCAAATACAGACCCCTGAGGGTGACTGGCGGTGATATGTAAAAATGAATCGGTTATTTTTTTGCATTCTCTTTGTGAAAGAGTCCCCGTTTTTACATAGTCAACCAGAATATCTCTAACTTCCGGTGTGCAAAAAGAACCGACTTGATCAGGCTGATGAGAAGTGATATTCACAATCGCTTTTGCTATCTGCGTCTTAGCCGCCTCTGAGTCTAAACCCCTATACAACTCCACAAGGGTATCCAGTGCTTCAGGCTTCCTTAAAAAAGCATCATCGGCGTATTTGGTGAGGCTATAAAGCGTCCAAGCTGAATTTTGCTTATCCAGCTCAGAACCCGCACGATTCGCATCGCCTAAAATCGTCTGTTCTTCAGGCTCCGAAAGACTTAAATACCTTAGGCTCATCAAAGAATCGATATTCCCTCCCTGTCGCAATGCACTAAGAACCGTATGATGGGTCTCTTTAATAGTCGTGCCGTCGTTTGTTCTAAATGGTATCTGCAAGTTGAGCCTGATTACCTTATCTCGGTCCGTAGAAAACGGCTGATTCCTGACTACCGGCATTACGCGGGGCAGGTGCCGGACGGCCTGTTGCCTCAGTTGGTGAATCGCATAAGACGCGGGGCCCACCACAGACATTCCCATTATTCGTGTGATCATTGATTTAATCTCCTCTTGTTATAGTAATTTGGTCACTTGGTTAAACCAATTTTAATTAATTCCAAGCCTTATTCTTAACCCCTCCTCGACCACATGAGACCGCCGCTCGGTCAGATTCACCGGATTCCCTAATTCGATTAAACGTCTTACCCCGTACTTGGCTAACTCAGAGGGTTTTAGGGCGATCGGATGGTAAAGCAGGGAGCCCTTCACCCCCATCGCAGACGCTACGTCCATCCCCTTCAAGTTAGCAATTACATATTCGTCCTCATTTAAGGTCTCGGTCGCCCATCGGATAACTTCAGGGTTCATGCTCCCAATAAACTGATGTTTTTCTCCTTGAAACTGATGGGCCATTTTAATCATAGCTCTAAAGGTCGCATCTGTTTCCTCAAAGGTGGGATTATAAAAAGCCGGATATACAAGGCTTTCCATTTTTTGATAGGCACCCTTAACCTGCTTAACACGGACCGAAAGCCCGGCTTTTGTACACAACTCCAGATACCGCTCAAAGGTTTTAATCGTGTCCGATCGAACAGATTGGAACGTTAAATAAACCGTGTTGTTAAACTGCATTCCCAAACTGGTTTGAACTTTTTCAATAAGGCGTTGTTCTGGAACGCCTTCGGCATCAATATAGATTTTTTTAGACAATTTCTCGGCTTCTTGGCAAATCCGGGTCAACATCTCAACCCCTTTTTCATAAGCAGGTGTTTCTATGCCCGTGACCAGTAGTTTTTCAGGTACAAATGAAGATACTTTTAACGCCATGTGGGTTACATTAGGATGGCGGATGGTTTCCAGATGCCGAGCTTCAATAGCCTTAGGATCTTCGTGGTCTTTAATTCCTTCCTTAGCCAAATCAGCCACATCATGAGTGTGCAACCCGTTTAAAGCCTCATTTAAATTGGAATTCACTGTCCCAAATTGCGACGCTATGGGGCCAAAGGCCCAAGAAATAGGTGGCATATCTAAGACGCGATCAGGTATTTTTTTAATCAGTTTCCCCAAGGGTTTGCTGACCCTTTCATTGCCTAGCACCCTAAGCATAATCGCCTCTTTCATTAAACTTGGTGTTGATCTTTTTTCAAACGCCTTTTGGATACTGGATGGACTATAGAAGCCCGGAGTTGACTTTTGAGAAACATGTCGAATACCTCTCATTACTTTTTGACTGTTTGAATTTAATGAAATTGCGCTTGTTCTCATTGTATCGGTTCTCCTCATTTATATATTTTCGTGGGAATAGAATCCTATCGGATGCTTTTGAGTCAACTTCTTACCGAAAAAATACAAAAAAATTGCCAACCCGACGATGGCACTTTAACCGGGGGGCTATTATGATAGGTGCCTAACCAAACTCAACTCCATCTAAAGGAATTCAACTATGCCTCTTCCTATAGGAATTATCGGCTCCGGCATCGTCGGACAAACACTCGCTGCAGGATTCGCCAAACTCGGCCATAATGTCTTGATCGGGACATCGGACCCCGACAAACTGTCAAAATGGAAAAAAGGAATCAAAAAAGGGGCTTTGACGATCGGCTCATTCACCGAAGCCGCACGTCACGGTGAAATAATCATTCTTGCCGTCCGTGGATCTGCTGCAGAAACCGCACTCTCAACCGCTGGCCACGCCAACCTCAACGGCAAAACCGTCATCGATGCGACCAACCCCATCGACGATCTTCCCCCCGAAAACGGGGTACTTCGATTTTTTACGTCCCTCGATCGGTCGCTCATGGAAATCCTCCAAACCAAGGTCCGAAAAGCCAATTTTGTAAAAGCATTCAACAGTATTGGCAATGGATTGATGATCGATCCCAAATTCTCTGAGGGACGCCCCACCATGTTCATCTGTGGGAATAACGCGGATGCCAAACAAGATGTCGCGCAACTTCTCGATAAAGTGGGATGGGATGCTGAAGACATGGGTGGCGCTGAAGCCGCACGCGCAATCGAACCCTTGTGTATATTGTGGTGTATTCCTGGTCTTACCGAAGGTCGCTGGAATCATGCATTCAAGTTGTTGAAAAAATAGACAGAAAAACCACATCCACCTGAACCGACAACTGATGATCTACTCCGTCGTCGCCGTTGTCGGAGCCATCGCCGGAAGCGTGGCTAATATGTTGATCCATCGGCTACCCCGGCAGTTGCCCATCGGAATGGCACGATCCAAATGCCCTCGATGCCATACGACATTGAATGGATGGGACCTCATTCCCATCTTCAGCTTTGTGACATCAATGGGACGATGCCGGCATTGCAAGGCCCAAATCTCAGGACGGTATCTACTAGTTGAACTCCTCTGCGTCGGAACAAGTGTGGGGCTAGTGGCCTACTGGGGATTTTCAGCGCCCTTACTGTATTGGGCGATTGTCGCTTATCTCGGGCTTCTGATTTTTTTCATCGACATGGAAACCCAACTCATCCCCAATAGCCTATCGCATACATTGGGCATTACCGGGGTCTTTGGACATGCTCTCACCGGCTCATGGACCACAGCAGTGATGGCCGCAGTCATTGCGGGGGGAAGTATGGGAGCACTTTCGGCAATAACCCAAAAAATCTACCGTCGACCCACGTTTGGCGGCGGTGACACCCAACTCATGGCGGCGTTGGGGTCAGTACTGGGCTGGTCCGCCGCCGGGTGGTCTCTTTATGTGGGGTTTATTGTCGGCGGCATGGTCACCGCGCCACTTTTACTATTCAAAATAAAGGCCCGTACCGACAAAATTGCCTTTGGTCCGTTCATCATACTGGGCGCCGTGATCGTTATCGGCGCGTGCCTTTCCGGCTATGGCCCCACCGTGATGATTCACACGGTTACGATTCCCTATTTACCATGGACGCAGTAGTAGTGGGCTCGGTTGCGCTTGGTGCTTGAATGTGGGAGATGTTATTTTTACTGTAATATGAAAGTCGCTGAAAAACAGAGTGTCCTGTCTTTGAAGAAATGGTTTTCTCATCTAAAACCGATGCACCTATTAACCGATGCCGCTATTGCGCCACGTGAACTTATCCAGTTTGCTTAATTTAATGCCAGACACACCTCCCGATTCCACCCCCGATGAATTCCTAAGTAACGTCGTTTCTTATCTTCAACACCTCGCTCAAAAAGATGGTGCTCTGCACCCAGAGAATCCTGACGAAGAATTTATCGACATCCTCTGCGAACTGGGCAAATTAACCCTCAATCACACCGACACGCCGCTCCTTCTCAAACGAGGAAAAGAATTTTTGGCCATGCCGCCTACCCTGCAACAACTCAGTCTATTTCAAAGCTATTGGGATTTGTTGGACTGGAATTATCTTTTTGAAGAAGACAATCCTCAGGTTACCCATCTCCAAGACAACCGCCTCAACGTATTGGTTCTTCTGTATGAGCTCCAAGGCGCGATTGAAACCTCCGAATTTTGCACATTTTTGGGTCAAAAATTGGGATTCGATAATCCGGTAACTTCCCATCGCATCATCATCGACACCTGTCTCGACCCGATGGTCCTATTTGGCATCGCCGAGTATGTCGATGATCCCACTAATCCTCTCGAAAAACGGATCGGCCTCACGGAAATGGGTCGACAATCGACCCAACTTATTTGCCAACAATCCGGGGTTTCCTTGGAGTAGAATTCAACAGGTTTAAACCGAGACTTTAATATCTACAAATGCAAATACGCAAACTCATCAACGCTCGCCTGAAATAGCGGCTGTTTAAAAAAGGTCGGATCAATCTTCAGGGTCTTAGGGTTTGAAAAGATAATCGCTTTGACGGACGTAATATCTTGTTGGAGTTCTTTCACCACAGCCGCGTTCGATTTCTTGCCCGGTTCAAAATAATACCGAGTAATCATGATCGGTTTTTGAGGATGATTCGTCGCTAGATTTGCTAACATTTCGCCAAACATAGTCTTCATATCCGACTGTTGATTTACCGCAGCCAATCCGATCCAATCCACGTATTCATCTCCAGGATAATAAGCCAACGGCTCGTTCCACGTTGCTTTAGGGGAACTGACCGGCAAAATTGTCCAGACAAAAATGGCATTGGATACCCCTTCCGTCCGAAACAAAGACACCACATGGCGATAGGCCTCAACATACGAATGCCCATCTTGCTTGTTATTGGGAACCCCCCAAGGATAAACCTCCGAATTAAACTCCGCCGCAAATGCGATCAATACAGGGAGTTCCACTTGCCGAATTTGTGTGGCCCAGGACTTGATATAGGGATCCCAGTCTCCTTTTGCGATGGATTCCATGGAAATTACCTTGTTGGTATTATTCCAAATTCGCGGTTCCCACGAGATCATTGGAACGATATTTAATTTTTGAAACGCTATCACTTGAGGCTTTGGGAATTCAGAAGAAAAATCAGCCGCCCATTCGACCAAGTGAGGCCGAACCATTTTTGAGTTTTTAAATTGCTGGGGATTTAATTGAACATTGTGATCGAGCTGGTAATATCCGACGTACACGCGTTGATTGGGGTCTACCTTTTTTCCACTGGCGCAGCCCGCTGCAATAGTTAAGGCAATACAAAGCAATGGGGAGATCCATCGAAACCGATTTTGAAAAAATACCACAAGGTCCCTCCGACCGATTAAAAAAATCTATAAATAGTGATCGTAATATTTACCACACCATGCGAAGGATGGTATATAGACATGACACTAACTTTGCGAGGAACCCATGGCTAAACTATATGTAAATGACCAAGAAATTGATATCGCCGACGGCGACAAAATCGTCGACGCGATCGAAGAAGGCGGAGTTCCGATTGGCTGTAGCAACGGCGTCTGCGGCACATGCGAGATCGAAATCCTCGTTGGGATGGACAATTTGAGCCCAGTTAACGACGAAGAACGGGACCTTGGGATGGAAGGCAACAAGCGACTCGGTTGCCAATGCACGATTAACGGCGGCGAGGTAAAGATCAAGTTCTAACTTGTGACGGATCATGTCCGGGCGAACGATGTTTCGCCTGGACTCGCACATTAAGTGGTCAAATATCGCGACTCTGCTAACTCAATAAAAAGCTAAAGTCATCCTTCGTGAGCGCGGCCGACTTACCTCGGGATAAGCCTAAGTTGACCACTTGATCAAATAAGAGTTGCTTCTGTTCTTTTAGCTTTAATACACGTTCTTCGATGCTATCCTGCATAATTAAGCGAATGACGTTAACTTTCTGGATCTGTCCAATCCGGTGCGCACGGTCAGAGGCCTGATTTTCAGCGGCTGGGTTCCACCAAGGGTCGACGTGGAATACATACGAGGCTTTGACTAGATTAAGTCCAATCCCCCCTGTTTTGAGGGTCATTAATGCAACCATCGATTCAGGTGAGTTCTGAAAGTCTTCAATTAACTTTTTACGATCGTTCATCCGGGTTTGCCCATCAATTTGGATAAATCGAACCCCCCTTTTTACGAGCAACGGTGCCAATAAGTTGGCAAACGACCGAAATTGCGTAAATACCAACGAACTATGCCCTTCCTCTTGAAGTTCACATAGGGTTTCCACCAAATAGTCGATTTTCGGCGACGAATCAATATAATCAGGGTCGATTAAGGTCGGCGTAATACATAATTGCCTTAAGCGTAACAACGCGGTTATCGCCAATAAACCCGCCCGGCCTGACCGATATTTCTCAAACATCTGTTGGACTTGTTCACGGACTTCCGCCACTACTTTTTCGTAGTAGGCCAACTGGGCCTCCGATAACGGAAGATAAACCGTACTTTCAATTTTTTCAGGAAGTTCCTTCAAAATCTTTTCTTTGGTTCGTCGCAACACAAACGGACGCGCCCGCTCAACCAACAAATCGATGGCCTCAGTTTTTGAGGGCATCCCTTCAGTAAGTCCCGGAACCGCCAGTTCTAATATCGATACAAATTCACCCGCGTGATTTTCGAGGGGAGTTCCGGTGAGACACGCTCTAAACCGGGCGGACAATCGTCTCACTGCGGCCGACCGGCTGGCCATCATATTTTTTATAATTTGCGCTTCATCAAACACAATCGTTTCGAAGGTAATTCCCTCTAGCATATCAATGTCTCGTCGAATGATGTCATAGGTCGAGATCAACACATTCGTCCCCTCCATCACCAATTCCCGTTTCGCGCCGGTATACTCCCGAATAATGAGATCTGGCGCAAATTTTTCCAGCTCCCGTCGCCAGTTATAGACCAGACTGGGGGGAACCACGATCAGGCTACAAGAGCCTTTGGCATGCTCCGCCACCCAAGCCAAAAAGGCGATGGCTTGGATCGTTTTACCCAGTCCCATATCGTCCGCCAAACAGGCACCAAACCGATGTCGATACAAAAAGACCAACCAATCAAACCCTATTTTCTGGTATTCCCGAAGCGATCCTACAAAGTTTTTGGGCAATTCTTCACCCTCTAACTGGACAAACTGGGTCAGCGAATTTAATAACTCTTGATCCGCATCAGATAACGAAATACGAATGCCGTGTTTAACCAAATACAACACATCCAAAATCCGTAACCGTCCTGTCAGAACTATTGATGACGCCCGTTTTCCTTTTTCTTCCGATTTTTTGGGTTGATATCGGAGCAACGCCCGCAATGCGGCAATCGTCTCACTCGAAAGCATCACAGTTTCGGTATCGCTGACCTTAATACCGTTCAGAGTGAGAATTTCATCCCAGCTTTCCATCCGAATGGTGGTCCCCATAAATTGGATGACCGGCTCCAAAACGTACCGGTCCCCTTCATCGGAGACGTTAGCCTGGATTTCCCAGTTTTCAAAGTGAAGCGGTTGCTGATCCCAACGCAATTGAATCCCATGACCCCGAACACTATTTTCTAACTTCTCTGCAATTTTATGAATCATTTCGGCCGGCGCAGCAAAGCCGGTGTCGTCAAACGAAATCTCGTCATAGGCTGCGATCGGAGCAGTAATACACAGAGACTGACGCAACCAATCGTTTTGAGAAAAATGCCAATTGTTACCAGCCAATGCGGACACCGACCGATCATCCCGAGCCGCAATCCAACGCCGGATCAGATCTGACGCTGCTTCGAGTTGGGGGGGTAATACCGGGATTGATTTAGGTGCAATCAACGCAATGATCAGGTCCGGGTCTACCGTGTCGGTACGGATCGCATTTTCAAGTAATTCGTACAAAATCCGTCGCCAATTCTGGGTGCTAATCGCCCCCGGCAAATCGACTAAAACTTCGGCTACTGAGGTCAAACATTCGATGAGGGAAAAGGTATCCGAGCCTAATGAAAATCCAGGTTGAATAATACACATCGACGAATCTGACGGATGGGGCGCAATGTTAATAAAATAGACCGGTGTTTCCAAAATCGGTGTCACCGGCAGGTCATTGGCCGAAAACCGCATCGCAGCAATTTGCTCAAACGTTTCAAAAGATACCGGTGCTTGGTTGTAATGCCGAGTACCCACCTTCGTCAGATCATCCGAACTTTGGGCTTTAGCAACAATCCGTGTCTGTACAGTCCGTTGTTTACGAAATTTAGCCTCAATATCGGTCGGTTCGTTGTCGCTGGAGGCCAATACTCGCCCCACCTTATGTCGGGTTAGATCCACAACCAACTGTTTCCCAATTGGAGATACCACGCAGGGCAGCCCTAAGTGATCCAATGCCTCTTGGCGAAGTTCGACGTCCGCACCGGAGATATTGAGTCCCCAACGCAATTCATAGAATGCCTCTGGGTCCCAGTCCGCCGTAACTGGCGTTTGCCGAAGAATTTTGAGGCGAACCGGAGTCTCAATGGTTTCTAACGCACGCAACAACTCGTCATCAATAGTCTGATAGGCACCGGACTGACGCGCCAATTGCCGCAAAGAGCTCGATAATCCAGGGGAAAATGGAGACATCCGCTTTCCGTCTTTATAGACCGTTACCTTAATATGATGGAAGGAGCCATATTCAATTACAATTTCTAGTGGAGATGTCACAAGAGACCGATTGTATCAACGACGGGGGATGGATGCAAAAGGCGTTTCGAAATCTTGTGTCGTCGACCTGGGTATACGTAATCATCACAGTCGATGACAGGCGATCACCGCCCGATACGGACAGGGATAGCCTTCCACCGTCAAGGTAGGGTCATTGGGATCTAAGAAATCGGCCAAGCTTTCGGTATTTACCCACTGCGTTCGCCGTTGTTCCGAATCCGTTGTTCGGCTCACATCGAGCACCCTGCATCGGCGAAATCCGGCCCGGTTCAGCCAGTTCAACAGGCAGTCCAACGTCGGAAGATAAAAGACATTGGCCATTTTTGCATACGTTGATTTAGGAGTAATCGAATAGTCCCCGTCCCGATTAAGTATCAACGTTTCAAGAATTAAGGTCCCTTCATTTTTCATCACGTTTCGTAACCCTCGCAATGCCTCGATCGGAGACCGTTGGTGATACAAAATTCCCATACACAGAATCGTGTCGAACCAATGATCGAACCCACACAATTGCTCCAAGCCGATGGGAAGATACGCCAATGGTTTATCCTGCATCCATTGAAAAAGACTGTGAAATTGAAAAAAAAACAAGTCTGAGGGATCAATTCCCACCACGATTTGAGGATCATGTGCCAATAGCCGAAACATGTAATATCCCGAATTACACCCAATATCCAGAACCCGCCGGTGATGAAACCACTCTTTAAATTCTGCGATGCGATCCCATTTTTGGTCCGATCGCCACTCAGCGTCTACCGATACACCAAAGAGTGAATACGGCCCTTTTCGCCATGGAATAAGCCCCCGAAGTGCCGTTTCGAACGCGGCATAATCGTCACCTTCACCGGCCCCGGTGATCGTCACAACGGCCTCGTCAACGGTTATATTTGAGACCGTCTGTTGGGGCAGTGATAAATAAGACTGAAGGAATCGCTGAACATTGGGATTTACAAATCGGGACTGTCGCTCCGTTAATACCGTCTGCAAACCATCCACATCCCCCCTCCATCCGGCCCTCAGAATCCGGGCGACGGCGGCATCGACTTCCCGTCGAAACATCTCCTGCGCGGCAACGACTAAATCCATCGCTTTAATTCGGTCACAATGGCAGTCGCCGCCACGGTCGTCGCGGGGAATTGGGCAAAGACCTCACACTGTGCGGCCAATTGATCGGGAGAGTCCAATAACTCCAGTAGCTGTGCCGCCACTGGGGTTGATTCCAAAACACCCACAATTTCAGGGACCACTTGCCGCCGAACCATGATATTTGGCAATGCGACTAGCCGACGACGGCGAATCATGAATCGAATGGCTGCTTTTTTGAGTAGGGTCCCTAGCCATGGAATCATTCCAATCAGCCCCACGAGACCATCCAGTTGAATAAGTTCCGGTCGATTTAGAGGGACCAACACCGCCATCGGCGTCTGCATATACATGGCTTCAGCGGTCGAAGTCCCTGGCAACGACACCATCAATTCAGCACGTTCCAATGCATCCAAGCTGGATCCCATTAATAGCTCGATTCCGGAAAGGGGGTGCCTCGCGCAAAAGTGATCCCATCGCTCATCGTCGATAAAGAGTGACCGTTGAATCGCGATTTTTATACCGGGGCGTTCCGCGATTAACCGCCTCGCGACATCCACGCAAAACGGTGCAAAAACATCAAAATGAGTGGGTCGTGATCCCGTAAAAAATACGATATTGATATCTTTCGTTCCGGTCATTGGCAGCCGAAGTGCAGTCCGGGAGGCCATCAAATCGCCAATCACTGACTTTCTTAGAGTAGTTTTGATTCCAAAACCCAAGGAATACCCATGTTCCGTATACGCAATAACCGGCCATCGATGCATTAACCCCACCCATTTGGCGTACATCGGATCGCCCCCCAGGTAGAGCACGACCCCCTTTCCTCGACGTGCCCCCCATTTTAACTTCAATAAATATTTAAGCATTTGAGAGGGCGAAAAGGCACGGCTTACACCGGGAATCCGAGTTGCAATTTCCAACTCATGGCCGCTGGCATATTGGCACGGAACCAGTGCAACCACGACCTCGACGTCAGGAAACTCCGCTTTAAATAGGTGAACGATCGGGGTGACCCAACTGGCCAATTCGCCAGGGGAATTAGTCGTAATCCAGAGTTGGGTCATTACCTTACGCCCCGGAGACTCACCCCTACTGCCCTACTGATACCCCTGTGGCAACCGTTCATAGAGTTCCCTAATCTTTTGGTCACTTCGCTTGGGTAATACGAGGATCGCATCGTCAGTTTCAACCACAATAAGATCATCGACATCGATGAGCGCCACTAACTTTTTTTGGGAGTAGACCACGTTATTACGGCTGTTTACCGCGACTACATCGGCACGACTGGCATTCCCCGACTCATCCTTTGGCCAATGATTTTCTAATGCAGACCAACTTCCGATATCATCCCATCCGATATCGGCCGGAATAATCCGAGTCAACGCAACCGCTTGCTCCATCACCGCAAAATCGATGGAAATTTTTTGAAGGGTTCCAAAAACTGTCTCCAATTGAGGCCGATCGGAGGAATCATTTCCCAATGCCAAAATCTGATCGTAAGCATCCGCATCTTCGGGGATATAACTTTTAATTAAGTCGAAAATAGTGCGGGCCTTCCAAACAAAAATACCGGCATTCCAGTAAAAATTGCCACTTTTTATAAATCGAACTGCCGTGTCATAGTTGGGTTTTTCTCGAAACCGAACGACTTGCCCCACTTCATTTTCGATCCCTTTGATTTCGATATAGCCAAACCCGGTATGAGGAAACGTTGGCTTAATTCCGAGCGTGACCAAACAATTTTCGGTCTTTACCAACTCAATTGCGATTTGAATCAATCGCTGAAATTCCTGAGGGTCTGCAATGCAATGATCCGATGGCAAGACAACCATCACCCCGTCAGGGTCTTGTTTCAAAATTTCCGCCGCCGCCCACCCAATACAAGGGGCGGTATTTCGGCCTTCTGGTTCGTAAAGGATATGGTCTGGCGTCAGTGTGGAGTCTACTTCGTCAAAAAAAGGTGCGTGACACGCATTTCCAACAATCCAAACTTGATCCACCCCATTCTTGGCACGCGAGATGGTCTGTTCCAAGAGCGTTTGCTCGCCGACAATTCGCAAAAACTGTTTGGCCCGAACGGCCCGAGACAATGGCCAAAATCGAGTCCCTTTACCGCCCGCCATTACAATTGCATGAATCATATTACGTACTATATCATGGGGTCATTGTGCTGTCAGACCTCCCGTTTTTGAGAGGAAATTCAGCAGTATGCCCCATCGTCCGTCAACAATGTGCGTCTGTAGCTCAGCCTGGATAGAGCGTTAGCCTCCGGAGCTAAAGGTCATGAGTTCGAATCTCGTCAGGCGCACCACTATAGTCACCTCGCTCGAACGCGCTGTTTGTAAAATGGCGAATGGTACCGGCTCTAAAGTTCGAACCGGCACAGCCCAAAATGTGTGTGTGTGCGATTTTGGCGATGATGTGGACGACGTTGTTGGGTGAACCACTTCTTCCAGTCTTTGGCGGCGGGCCCCGCCGGTGGCGATGCGATTGCCCCGGGCCAATGATCATCCACAATCTGACCCACATGATCCGCGTGCTGGTAGGTCAACGATCGTGCACCCACCACCCTCCCCTTTGTAAGGGCAGTGGGCTGAATACTCACTTAATTAATGGGCATATCAATGATTTTTGTGTTTGAAATGATGTCTTTTTTCGGAAAGGGAGAAAACGGATTCGAGGTTAATTGAGGTCCCTGCCCCTTATCGGAAGTTAGGGAAGGGGTGAGCGAAGCAAAATGGTTAATGCGTCGCTTCCGTCAGGCGCTTCAATTTTTAAAGACCATTTTCGAAAGTTCAGCCGACTTTTTTGCCCATGTTCATAAAGACGCACACTACTTTTGAAGGAAATGGGCTATGGCCGCTTACTGACCAACGCGCAACCGTTGATTTTGGCATATCGATGACGGGACATGTCAACCTCGGTGTTAGAATACAGTCTCTCGAGGATCGAATTTAAATGAACGAAAAAAAATTCAACAAAATTAACTTCAACGACACCCCTTTAGCCAAAGGGGAGTATGAAGAGTGCACATTTACCTACTGCGACTTCTCAAATACCGGCCTTTTGGACATCCAATTTTTTAACTGTGAATTTATCGGCTGCAATTTTAGTTCGGCCAAATTAACCAACACCGCATTTTCGGACGCAACATTTAAGGACAGCAAAGTTGTGCTTCACTTTTTCTGTAAAATTGGGTTTTACCCAAAACCCATATTTGGTTAAAAACGGAAGTGAGGGGTAGTGTCCAGACCGGCTGAAAGCCGCCCGAAGGGTTTAGTCTGGACACTACCTTGAACGGACGTTACGTAAGAGA
>CANIAP010000011.1 GCA_947465765.1 bacterium
GTGCGGATTCATTGGGGGTTCATTTTTCGCTTGTTTTGACCGCTAGACTTCATGGGCTTGAGCCGATGGCTTATTATACCGAGATGTTGAAACGACTTCCGTACTGTGTGTCCTTCAGTGATTACGAGGCCTTGTTGCCCTGGAATTGGAGGAACACATCGCGATTGAATCAACAGGCCATCGAACACCCAACTACCCCAACCTGACTGACTCCACCTTTTTTTCGCCTCCGGCGGAAGGGATGTGGTTCGTGGATCGCTTACTCTATTTTTTATGGATCAGGTTTTGCGGGTGATTTTGGGATGACCTCACTCCACTCAAATGAGGGGTGGCTGCGTACCAGCCGGGATTTTATATATTTAATTGTATGAAGGGGCATCTGTCGTTTAATTTAATTCAATTACGGGTAATACAATTCTAACAAAGCACTGTTTCCCGGGGGGGAGAACATCAATGGACTTTCGATGGTCTGACGCAGTCAAAAATACGTATAGGCAACGCATTCATGGGGCACAAACCGCCGTGAACGCCGCGCTCGCCGCTGACGGAACATCTGACACGTCGGCATTGCAACATGAAGCCCAGAAACTCGCAGGAACCGCTAGTTTATTCGGTGACATCCGTGTCGAAACCGCTGGGTACGATCTGGATCAATTTCTACAATCCCACGCCGCATCCCATGCCGACCCTGAATTTGTGTCCTTCGCGGAACGGTTTAGGGATGCACTGAATGCGTCGCGGTATATCATGTGAAAAAGTCATAAAATGTGACAGAAGGGGTTTAAACCGATATGATATTCGGCCGTTTGTTCGTCTTCGCTCAAACTACACCCGCTATTTAGATTTGTTTCACGTCGCTTCGCTCAGATGAAACACGTTCGGACTGGCCCAGCCAGATCCTCTCTTGGCTCAAGGCTGTAGTTCGTTGACTAAACCCTCATATCCCTTCTTCTCATAAAGAATAATTCAGGAGTCCCCATGACCTTTTCAGATTATAAATTTTCACCCGAAATCATGACCCAAATTGAAGCCCAGGGATACACCACCCCAACGCCAATTCAGGAACAAGCCATCCCGAATGTGTTAGCAGGCAAAGATGTCATGGGCCTCGCCCAAACCGGAACCGGAAAAACCGCCGCTTTTGTATTACCCATGCTTCAACGATTTTTACCCGGCGAACGCGGCAAACTCCGTGGCCTGATCATTGCCCCAACCCGAGAACTCGCCGAACAAATTCACGAATCCATTTCCGACCTCGGAAAATTAACCGGCCTTCGCAGCGCCACCGTCTACGGCGGCGTGAGTATGGGCGGCCAGTTGGCCAAATTACGACGCGGTGTCGATATTCTTGTTGCATGCCCTGGCCGACTCCTCGACCATATCCGACAAGGGACGATTCGATTTAATACCTTAGAAATATTGGTTCTCGACGAAGCGGATCACATGTTTGACATGGGTTTTTTGCCCAATATTCGGGAAATTTTAAAACACGTTCCGGCGCAACGTCAGACCCTTTTCTTTTCAGCGACAATGCCTTCCGACATTCGGAAACTGGCTCACGCCATTCTGAAATCACCTGTCACCATCGAAGTCGGTCACACCGAAGCCAAGGACTCGATCAGTCATACGTTTTTCCCAGTCAAAAGTCACCTCAAAACCGATCTATTGATGTCAATCTTAAAACGAACCGCCACGGGCGCAGTCCTGATTTTTACCCGTACCAAACACCGGGCCAAAGGGCTCGATGAAAAGCTACAAAAAGCGGGCTACCGTGCCGCATCTCTCCAAGGCAACCTCTCCCAAAACAAACGCCAAGAAGCGTTAAATGGATTTCGAGATGGAAAATACGACATCATGGTCGCCACCGACATCGCCGCTCGGGGGATCGACGTCTCCAAGGTATCCCACGTGATTAATTATGACCTCCCCGATACATTTGAAGCCTACACTCACCGAATTGGACGAACCGGTCGTGCCGCCAGAACCGGCGACGCGTACAGCCTCGTGTCACCGGAAGACCACGAAATGAGAGACATTATCCGACGTAAATTGGGATCAGACATCCGGATCCAGGAATTAGAGGGGTTTAATTACACCGAAGAAAAAGTAGGACGCACTCAAGAATTTGCGCGTCCCCCAAGGGACCCTCGAAGTGCCCCGCGTTCGAATGGCGCATCCTACGGCGACCCCACAAAAACCAACCGAGGCGGCGATCGACGACAACCGGGCTCAGGCGCCACCCAACGGCATGAACCCAATCGCGGTGCCGGTCCCGGCAAACCCTCATGGGGTGGCGGGTCTTCAAAATCCAACCCATCCGGTTATGGCCCTCGTCCTACCCGGCCGTCAAGTCCGAGGTAACCCCTCGGCTAATCGAGAAAGAACTAGCAAAAGAAACTGATTTTGAGCTGGCTTGTGAGACACTGCTGGACATTGTCGCCGAAGCTACGCCGACCGAAACGGTTTGTTCGCTGCTGTCGGATTGGGTATCAATGATACTGATGGTCATTTCAAAATTCTTTGGATTCTTAAGAATTTTCCCCTGTTCCTCGGGATTTGCTTTCGCATTATTGAATGCAACAATGGCTTTGTCAGAGAGTTTTTCAGATACATTAATTTTTTGAGACATCGGGTCAAATTGGGTAAGTAGGCCCCTCAATATTCCGGCTTCGACAGGAAACTTAGATTCCAAGGTGGGCAAATGAACGATTTGTCCCAAGCGTTTTTCCCCGATATTGATGGCATTTTTTTTATCAGTAAATGTCGTGCCATTAATATCGAGTTGTAGTACCTGGGAAGTGACGTGGCTTCTGAGCGTGTTGGTACTTGGATTAACTAAGACGGTTTGAATAGATTCGGTTTTGAAACTCCTTGAATCACTGGCAGCAGTGCCGGAAAGGTCACCAATAGCAACTCCGATGGTCGCTTTATGGGAATACTCACGGGTCGTTGATGTGGTAGTTTCGATGGCCCGCTCATTGTTCGCCAAAGAGATTGGGGTGGTGTGCTTGGACAGTGTTCCGCTGACCGATATATTAAATTCTGGTGTGATTTGAGCGCCTAACGCTTCATTGACGGGAATGGCGAATTCGCCGCTCAACTGTGCGTTGACCGAGATTGTTTTGCCGTCTCCCGCATTAATGCTTTCAGCGTGAAAAATGGCCAATTCCGGTTTTCCTGTGCGAAGTGCAGCCATAAATCCGCTGGCTTTCTCTGGGGATTCAAATGTGCAAGTTAATGACCCTGTTGATGAGGCATTTACACCGAATGTGGCGGAGAGTGTACTCAGAAATCCGATTCCAATATCTGCACCTGCACCAACGGTAGAATTTAACGTTATATTTATTTTTCCATCGTCGCCTTTTGATATGTTGATATCATTACTTTTGCTTGCGCTGACTCCGACTGTAATCTCCACAGGGGACAGGGCTTTTGTCACAACCCCTAAGTCGACGTTGACCAGAGTCCCCCACCCAATGGATATTTGGTCGGTGGGTTTGTCGAGTTTTCCAATGGCACCCTCCATCATTTTTTGGGTACCGGCGAAGGAACTGGCAAAGGAGGTCTCTTCCAAATGTTTTCCACCCGCTTCGGATAAATTAATCCCCTTAACCCAACCTCCCAATGCAGCGATGCCATCTCCTTTGACCTCTTGTGCGGCGTATTGCACCATGGTTTCGACATCTTTCCCGACGGGGGGTGATCCGTCTTTCGCTGCCGTGGCATTCAATCCATCGATTACTGTTTTTGCAAGTTTACTGTCATCCCCTGTGATGGCGTCAAAACTCCCCCCCTTATTAATCTCGTCCTTTATGACAGTGACGATCGCACCTTTAACCTGGTCCATAGAGTCTTTACTTACCATGTTTCCGAACATTTCTTTTTTATGGGCCAACGTTGTCGATACGGTGGCTAACTTATCTTTGTTACCGGCCAATTGAGTTAACCCGAGATAACTATGGAGTTCGGGAGCATTGAACTTTTCCCCGGGATATTTGGCGGCCAATCGATCCGCCGTGTCGGATTTGCTGGCATCTTTGGTCGTTAGATCATTGAGGTAGTTCGTTGCTTGGCCACTGGTAAGCTGACCTACGGGGGTTTCCTTAATTGCCCCTCCCACTTCTCGCTGAATTTCAAAATACATCAGTTTGCCATCGTCTGACTTTTTGACGATGCCCGGTGTCAGCGTCGATTTTCCGCTGGCATTCCCGCTCTCCAGGAATTCTACTTTTGACGCTAATGCGTCCGTCACTTTGGGATCCGCATCACCCGCCTTAAACGTGAGCCCCGTTCCGGTCAGGACCGTCTTTTCGTCGGATATAATCTGTTTGTTTTGGGCCAGCTGCAGATGTTCGCTCGTCACTTCTCCAAGCTGGGTTCGGTCTAAATATTTGTTGAGGACGATATTGTCAGGCTGGGATGTAATCGTCAGACTAAGACTATCGACTGTTTTTGAACTTGATTTATCCTTGCTCACCAAATCGGTTTTGTATTGAGTAACCTGGGCCTTTGTGAGATCGCCGATATGTTTTTCAGAGATTTGGCCATCGGCACCTCTCTGAAGTGCGAAGCACCCGACCTTGGTACTTTGGGTGCCCTCGGGGACGTATGATTTGACAACAGATGGCATAAGGTCGTGTTTTGAAAATGCATTACCGTCCGATTTACTCCCTTTGAGAATATTCGCGGGAGCACCTTCTATGAAGGTTGTTTTTTGAGCCAACGCAGCGGTGACTGAATCTGACGCATTGGTCTCAAATTGGGTACCGGTCGGGAGATCCTTTAATCCCGATTTTTCAGTAGTGAGCATCTGGCGATTTTGCCACAGCTGAAGATGATTCGCGTTGACCGATACCGTTCCTTTTTTGCCTCCTGATGTGACTTCTGTTGCACCGAGAGGGAACCCTTCGCCTTTAAGGTGCCATTCCATTGAGGCGGAGGCACCTCCCCCTGTCGGAAATCCAGGAACCCCCTTGTCCTGAAGTTGGATTTCTCTGGCCGCTACGGATCCAGATTTTTCTGCAGTGCCCTCGCTATCCTTTACGGCGGCATCGATCGTCGCTTCAAGTTTGGATTGGGTATCGTACAGGCCTTTGGTTTCTGCTTGGTAGGTGCCGATGGTTTTTGCATCTAGGCCTTTCATTAGCCTAACCGCACTTTTTAATCCGAATGTGATGGTTTGATTCGCGTTTGAGAGTGTATCTCCAACGTGACCCACTACCTTTTCTTTTACGGTTTGTTGGGCGTTGATTTCACTTTTGCTGACGTTTAGTTTTTCTCCAAATGCGGCCAATAATTCTTTGGGATCTCCCGCCAAACTGGAAATATTTCCTTGTAATGCACTATTGGTTGCGAGTTCTTTTGCCACATCTCCCAAGGTAGATAGGAAGATTTGCATTTCAGAAGAACTGTTAACTCCCCCAATTTTGAGACTGGTCGCAAACTCTTCGGAGGTTTGTCCTGTCGGGACCAATCCACATCGTGTGAAGGTCTCTTTCGTGGCATCCGAAGGAGGCCCGGTTAGCTCTCCTCGACTTTGGATTTTATCTTGGAGATCGATAACCCGGGCAAGAAGCATGTTAACGTTACCCACTCCACCCGCTGCGCCCGCGATTGCTTTAACAGTAGTTTCATCGAAGCGTAGCCGTCCCATGGAGGCCCCGCTGGGTAGCTTTAATCCGGGGTTAAGTTCATTCATTTTTTCAGAAAAGCCGGAAAGAGCGTTATGGAGTTTATGTTGGGCGACTGTGAATCCTGTTTTGACGGGTTCTCCGTTCGTCGAAATCTTTTCAGACGCTGTTCCAAGTCTTACGATTACATCGTCAAAATGGGAGTTTCCCTTCCCTTCTAAACCTCCAAAATCGGAGACGAATCGGAGGAATTGATACTGGGTCTGACTTTGTTTTCCGGGGGTTGTGCTTTGAATACCGGCAGTCATTCCATCGATAATGCCATTGGAATCTCCCTCGAAAGTAGATGCCAATTTTCCAAGGAAGCTGGACGTAGCGGCATCCTCTTTTTTGAGACCGTCATTTTGGTAAAGTTGAAGTAGCTTTTCCTTGTTTTTAGGGGATAACTTTTCGAATTTTGCACCGTCTCCTGACCCAGGCGTCCCTTCTGGGCGGTGGTCGAAATGGGTTGCAAAATGATCCATATTTTCCAAGTTCTGTAAAATAGTTTTAACCTGGCTTGGCGAGGCCCCAATCTTGTTCAAAAAGGCGGGCATGGTTTCCTTTGCTTGGCGGATTTCCCCAATGCTGAGGCTCGCAATATGGGTATTGTCGCTGAATGCCTTGCAAAAGGTATCTGCAGCTTGCTGTGCCACTATTTTGATCGGGTCGGAGCCGATCCCAAAGTCAGATTTGAGCTCGTGGGCGAGTCCATTGGGACTATAAAATGTATCTAATGTTGTTTTGAGGTCCGAAATTTCAGTTTTTGTAGATGCCTTTTCAAGATTTTCAATCACACTATTTAGAACGATGTTTTGAACTAGGCGGGTCGCCTCGCTTTTGTTCGATGATCCGGCCGTATCACCATCCCCAACGGGGTACTGTTGAACCGTAGCCATAAAGTCCTTTGCGCTTGCTTTGATATCGGTTGACGATGCGTTAGTGGTAACCAAAGCTGCCAACGCATCCATTTTTGTGAGTAGCCTATCTCCAGAGGGTGGGCCTTGGGGTTTTACATTGGGCGCAGGGAGTTCCGCGTACTTAGAAACGTTGGTTGGGTATCCGAACATGGTTTTAATTGCATCGACAATTTTTGTAAACAATCGACTGATGGCTGATTTTTGAGGTGCGCCTTGTACGTCCCCGACTTTTGAAGGCGCGGAGGTCCGTGTAAGTGCCATGTCGGTGGGTTTTGAGATTAATGCGCGAATGGAATTTCCCAAGGAACCGAGTATTGCCTTGCTTTCTTCTCTCACGGACCGAGTCATCGGAATAGGGGTCAATCCGTTAGCGGTAGGCGCACCGATACTGGAGGCGGAGGTATTCTGGGCAGTCCGCGAGGCAATGCCCGTCAGCGCCCGATGTTGGGGAACGGAGAGAGTAGGGAACTGGGTATTGGCGGGCATCATCGTACGTTTGTCTCCTCTGCATTCGGTAGTGTTCTCGCTAAAGTGCCCGAGTTAAGCGGAGTTTAAACGGATCGAAGTTGAAAGGTGACAATGTCACTTCAATTTCGATATACTCCCCACATGATTTTTGGCTTAAATTTCAAAGGTGATAAACATGACCCGAAAAATCAAGATTTTTGACACAACATTACGAGATGGTGAGCAGTCCCCCGGCTGTTCAATGAACAAAGAAGAAAAGCTAGAAATAGCGTACCAATTAGAGCGATTGGGAGTGGATATTATAGAAGCCGGCTTTGCCGTGAGTTCCAAAGGTGACTTTGAATCCATCGCATTGATCGCCGAAAAAATACGAACCCCGGTGATTTGTAGTTTATCCAGAGCCATCCCCAAGGATATCGATGCGGCGGGAGAATCCATTAAAAAGGCCCAACGGGGTCGGATCCATACGTTTATTGCAACGTCCGCAATCCACATGGAACACAAATTAAAAATGTCCCCCGATCAGGTATTAGAAAATGCAGTGGCCGCCGTCAAACGAGCCAAACAATACGTCGAGGAAGTGGAATTTTCTTGTGAAGATGCAGGGCGTTCCGATTGGGATTTTTTGGTGCGCGTATTTACCGAAGTCATTAACGCCGGTGCCACCACAGTTAATGTCCCAGATACGGTCGGTTATTTAAGCCCTGACGAATTTGGCGCGATGATTCGTCATTTGATGAATAACGTTCCCAAAATTGAAACGGTGGATGTCTCCGTGCATTGCCACAATGACCTAGGAATGGCGACGGCAAATGCCTTGGCCGGTGTGTTGGCCGGTGCGTCACAGATTGAATGCACGATCAACGGAATTGGTGAACGGGCGGGTAATACGGCGTTGGAAGAAGTCGTCATGGCCATCCATACCCGTAACGATATTTATCAGGCGTTTACCGGAGTAAATACGCGAGAAATCATGAAGACCTCCCGGTTAATCCAAAATATTACCGGCTCATTGGTTCAAGCCAATAAAGCGATCGTCGGGGCAAATGCATTCTCCCACGAGGCTGGAATCCATCAGGATGGGATGTTAAAAGCCAAACGCACCTATGAAATTATGGATGCGGAGTCCATCGGATTAAACGACGGAAAATTGGTATTGGGAAAACATTCTGGACGTCATGCATTTTCCAAACGGTTGAAAGACTTGGGATTTGAACTCAATGCCGAGGCCATCAATAAAGCATTTGATCGATTTAAAGCGATTGCCGATTCCAAGAAAGAGGTCTCGGATAAAGATTTGGAATCCATCGTATCTGACGAGGTGTACCAAGCGCCGGAAATATTTGGGTTAAAATACGTTCAAATTGTCGCCGGAAATACCACCCGTCCGATCGCATGTGTTCAGTTGGTATATCAAGATGAGATATTAGAGGGTTCCCAAACGGGAGCCGGTCCCGTGGATGCCATTTTTCAAACCATCGGCCACATCATTAGCGAAAAAATAGACTTGGTGGATTTTTCGATCCACTCCGTCACCGGAGGCACCGACGCGTTAGGTGAAGTCACTGTGCGAATCCAAGATGGTGGCAATATCTTCACCGGCCGTGGGTCCGAATTGGATGTATTAGTCGCATCTACAAAAGCGTATCTCCATGCCGTTAACAAAATGTTATCCCAACGCAGCGAACACCGTATTAAACCCACGTTATAAAGGAAGATCACATGGTCAACACATTCAAAATCGCAGTGATCGGTGGGGATGGCACCGGCCCCGAAGTCATCCGAGAAGCCATTAAAGTTCTCGATGCCGCCCAGTCTCGATTTGGATTTATATTGCACTATACCCATCTCAATTATGATGGAAAACGCTACATTGCCGAGGAAAAAACCCTGGGTGATGACGAACTTGAGGCATTGCGCCACTATGACGCGATTCTATTGGGAGCCATTGGGCATCCTGATATTACGCCCGGCATCTTAGAGCGTGGGATTTTACTGAAACTTCGATTTGGGCTGGATCAATATATTAATCTTCGGCCGGTTCGGTTGTATGAAAACGTAGCCACTCCGATCAAGAACAAGACCCATCTGGACATTGATTATATCGTTGTTCGGGAAAATACCGGGGGGCTTTATACGGGGATTGGCGGAAGTTCGATGACGGGGACGTCGAATGAGGTCGCTGTACAATCGATGGTGTATACCTATCATCAAGTGGAGCGCTGCCTTCGATTTGCGTTTGAGCAGGTGGTGAAACGCCATTCGAACTCGCAATGGAAAAATCTTAGCCCGGCAGAAAAAGACGCGGGTTATATTGGGAAACTCACTCTTTGTGGAAAAACCAATGTTCTAACCCACGTATTTGGGCTTTGGGAACGGGTAATGAACGAACTTGCCGTCGAATTTCCTCAGGTTAAAACTGATTATTGCCATGTGGATGCAATTTGCATCTATATGATCGAATGTCCCGAGCGGTTTGACGTCATTGTCACGGAGAATATGTTTGGAGACATCATCACCGATCTGGCAGCCGTCACCCAAGGGGGAATGGGCGTAGCGGCGAGTGGCAACATTAACCCATCCGGCGTGTCGATGTTCGAACCGATTGGGGGAACGGCCCCTGCGTTCACCGGTAAAAATGAAATTAATCCGATGGCCGCGATTGGTGCCGCGCATATGATGCTGGATCATTTGGGGCTTTCTGAGGCCGCCACGGCCATTGAATCGGCCAAAATTGAAGTGATTTTAAAAATGAAATCGATGGCCGCCGCTCAGATGGGATTTTCGACCACGGACATCGGCGATATGGTTACGGAAACGCTATTTTCTGGTGTCCGAGCGACGCTCTAAACTTAAACTGCGCCGGCGGCAGTTGTCGCCGGTAGACGTTGCCAATGGAAGTCGGTCGGTATGCGACCATTTGCTGGGATTGCTTGCTCAGTTACAGATTGAAAATTTGGCCATTTATTTCTCGGCAGAGAATGAGATCAACGTGGCGGGCATTATTCCTGAAATGGAATTTAAAGGGTGTCAGCTGTTTGCACCTAAGGCCATCGCTAATAGTCAAAACCCTTATTCGGTGGCGCCTTATGGAGGGCCCTTTGGGTTTAATTTAGTGACCGGTAGGTTTGGGATTCAGGAACCCGTGGCATCCGCATTAGAAATTGATGACGCGAAGTCTCGGGTGGAATGTTGGGTGGTGCCCGGGGTGGGGTTTACTGCGTCTGGTGGGCGGATCGGTCATGGGCGTGGGTTTTATGATCGATTATTGGCGGGAACTCCAGGGATTAAAATTGGGATTGGGTATGACTGGCAGGTGGTGCCGGTGTTACGGCAGCTGCCGCACGATGTGAGAATGGATTATTTGGTGACGCCAGCGGAGATTGTTCGGTGTCGTTGACTTGGGAACAGCCTCGACTCCCTTGCGCGAATCGAGGCTGTTCCCTATAATTTACCTCACGTTCCCCTGTAGCTCAGTGGCAGAGCATGCGGCTGTTAACCGCCAGGTCGTAAGTTCGAATCTTACCGGGGGAGCCATTTTACGCCTAACCCCATTTTCGCTCCGGTTACACAGCTTACGCATGTGCGCCCTTTACGAGAAATGTGCCCAGACGAAAAATGGCTTCGTTAATATCTATGGGCTCCTCCAGGTATTTAAAAAATGAGTTATTATGAGTTTATTATGCGGCGACTCGGCTAATGCCTACGCCGATTGCTCCTCCTGAGGTTAAAGTGAGTCGCCGATTAACGTCTTCTGCTACGGGTCCCGTGGGAGAAATTATAGCGTTGGCTCACGATACTGTTCCGGAGGGTTATCACCCCTACTTCAAACCTAATACCCGTTCCAAAACGAAACATGTCCAATGCTATATTCATCGTTCAACCCGAAAAATGCAGTTGGAAAAAAAATAGGTTTTCACGGGTCTTTTTATGACCTGCAAAAAAGTGTCTAAAATAAAGGGGTCAAAGATATTCCTTCGGCCACCGTCGGTAATTATGCAAGTGCCCCACCAGAGAATTCCGTTACATTATGGTGTTTATCGGAACCTACCTAGTTTCAGACCGCCTCTCAGCAATCACCCCGATTACAAAGACATTCCCGCGCTCAGGGTCTCGGTAAAACCGAACGGTTCCCTCCATTTTGTTGGCAATCGCTTGGGCAATTGACAGCCCCACTCCCGCACCGGAATACGTCGCCGTTTTGGCCCCTTCTACCTGAAAAAATGGTTCAAATAGCTGGCTTTCAACCGCAGGATCAATGGGATACCCGGTATTTCCCACAGAAAACTCAAGCCCACATCGGGCGCTCTTTGGATCAATCTGATCCGATATTTCCACCGTAATCGTCCCCGCTGCAGTGTATCGAATGGCGTTACTCAACAATGCCTGAACCATCTTCACCAGGTAATGCCGATCACCGACTAATGCGACGGTATCATTGCGCAATCGGGATGTATATTTCACCGACGGGTTTTTTAAAAAAGTGTCCATATAGGCATCCAATTGGCTCGCGACATCTCTGAGAAGAAATGACTTCCGTTGAAGAACGATTTGTTCGGATTGGATAATCGTAAAATCCAATACACTTTCAAAAAAATGATGAATCCGATTACTCGATTCCCGAATAATATCGATGAATGGCTCCATGTTCGACGGCACTCCATTTTTTTGAATCAATTCGAGAGACCCCGAAATACAGGTCATCGGCGTCCGAATTTCATGGGTAATATTATTTAAAAAATGAGTCTTCACTCGGGCACTATATTCTGCGCGCGATTTCGCCTCTTCGAGTTCCCGAGTCCGTAAACTGACTTTGTCTTCCAAACTCCGCGAAAGCGCCCGATTTTTATCGTTTTCCAAGGTCAATTGCCGCAAAATACGCTGGCGCTCGATGGCGTAATGAATCACTTTTTCAAGCAAATCAGACTCTAACTTTTGCTTCACGATATAGTCTTGGGCGCCCAATTTAACGGATTCCATCGCAACCGGCTGATTTTCTTCGCTGGTCATCACCACAATCGGGATCAGCGGGTGGGCGTCAAATAGTCTCTGAAACGCATCCAGGCCCGACGCGTCCTGCAAACTGAGCCCCAGCAGAATGACATCGGGATCAATCATCCCCGCGGCGGCAACACCTTGGGCGAGCGATCTCGCTCGATGCACACGAAACCGAGGGGACTCATGACGAAGCGCAGTAACAATCAACGAGGTATCATCTTCGCTGTGTTCGATTAATAAAACTTGAATGGGCGCAAGCGTAATTTCCAATGTTCCACCTTATTGAATAGCCAAACTGAGTTGCCTTGAGGCATAATTAGAATAACAATTAGATGAAAGAAAAATCCATCGTGTTAAGCAGCACCGCATTCATATATGACTTTTCGAGCTCCGAAGATTCACAATATCTCACTCTATTCGGAAAATCATCCGACAATACGCCGCTGACCTTTCGCGTTTTATTTTCTTTGACCGACGAATCCGCCGTAGACGTTAGCTTATTTTCATCCTGTGACCAATGGATCACCGCATGCCCGGGATCGTTTATTCATTGGCAGGCCGAGACCATCGTGGACGGCGTTATCATTGATCCTACCTTTACCCCAACAGCCCATCGATGGACTCCCCAATTAAGTACCGCATCGCTCGACATTGAAACCAGTTGCTTTGGAAACAAGTTGTATTGTATCGGGGTCCATTTCCAAGATGGCGATCGTGAATTGTCCAAGGGTTTTATGCTTGCCCGACAACGAATTCAAGACGATCGAATTGACTACTTCGACTCTGAACAAGTCCTCCTCCAGCAATTTTGTGACTGGTTCCGATCGATTGACCCCGACATCATTATTGGGTGGCATATTCATGAATTTGATATCAAGTTTATCTCACAACGGTGCCTAGAAAATAACGTCGATTTTGATCTGGGGCGACATCATCTCAAATGGATCGATGATCCCGAAAAGCGCAAACAACGGCCCACTATTCCCGGTCGCGTCATTCTCGACGGCGATGAATGCATTCAGGTGCTCGGTATCCCCTTAAATGGCTTTTCTTTAGAGGCCGTCTCCCAACAATTTCTAGGGGAAGGCAAACTTATCCGTCCCGAAGCCGACAAAGTTTACGAAATTGAACGCATGTACCGTCATGACCCGCATGCGTTGGGCCTCTACAACCTGAAAGACTGTGAATTAGTCACCCGAATTATGCAGAAACTGGATATTATTCCCACACTTATTTCAGTTGCAACGCACCTTAATTGTCCGCTGACGTTTACAGTCCATCCCAAAAAAGCCCTCGATATCCCCTACGCCAGGGCCTTTCTGGAACATCGGGTCCACCCATCATCAGTCACAGAATCCATCCTGACCGAACCCCACCATTTTAGGATCAAAGCGGTACCCGGTCATCATGAACATATCGCCGAGATCGATCTCACCCACATCATCGCCATCGCGGCGGAACTGACTGGGATCGATGCCTTGTATATCGCCACCCAGGGTAAGGCGTCTGTGTATCCCCCCCTATTTTCGGCAGTGGTTGCTCAAAAAGGCATCCCGGCACCCATTCTTAATATGAGCCAATTCTACCTATATAATGGATTCGAAACACTCACCCAGTCGTCCAGCCACCGGTTCTTTTCTACCGAAACAAAACTCCAACTCAAAACCGCCGGTACGATACTATTCCGGGCCATCGTAACCACATTGAGGGACAACGATTTTCGCCCCATTCTCCATCATAATGGAAAACTAATTGTCACCACTGGCGATCGACCATTGTCCGTCGAACGACTCGGCAAATTGTCCGATAGCATCCATCGAAAAATGACCCGTCCCTACCCAAGCATTAACCGATTTAATTTAAGTTTTTCAGATAGCTACGACCACCTCTACATCCCCGCAACCCGTCATTGGGGCCCCAACCGAACCCCCCATTTTTTTACGGGCAGGACGACCATCGACGGCACCTTCAAGATTGACCACATCCAGGGAACAGGGGGGAAATTAGTCCAGCCCCAGTTACTCGCAAGTACGATCCAAGGTGTTTTCCAGACACTGTTTCAAAAGCAACCGATGCTCTCGTGGATCGAGTCATTTATTCGAACGCTAGAATCTGGCGAGTTTGATTCTCAGCTTGTTTTTAGTAAGCGCCTCAAAAAATCTCCCCGACGATATGGCACCAACGCCCCACCCCATATTATCGCTGCCCGAATATCCAAACAATTTAGTGGAAAAGTTCAGTACATTCACAGCAAAACAGGCCCTCACCCAATTTCGGCACCGCCCTACATCGTCGACCATCATTACTACGTAACGACCCTCATTAAACCGGTGTTAGAAATCATCGCCGATGACTACGCCATCGACGTCGAGAATCTCCCAAACAGCGCCCAGCCACGGTTATTCTGATCTATTCGGATTGAGTCGCCGGTACCAGCAGATCAGATAACGGAATCCCAGAATCATCGCCCTCGGATGCCTCCGGAGCGGGTGTTGACTGGGTGGCCTGATATTGAGAGTTATACTGAGCAAACGTTACGCCATCTCTCCGAAGCAAAGACCGTGGGAAAGACTCAGGCAGCTCCATATTTTGAAACGGACTGATCGTTCGATTTCCATTACGATCCCGGCGAATTTGCTCAATCGTGAACGGTGCCTTTATTTTTTCCAGGAGCCGATTATCGATATCCCAAAGGGACTGCATCGGAATAAATACAGATCCCCAATATCCGGAACCCGCTTCTTTTCCATTGAAATGCTGCGACAACGTACTCACTGAAACATATCCTTTATTGGTCCGATCATTGGCAGCAACCACTAAGGCACCCAAAATCAATCCGATTACAGTCAGCATGGCCATCCATCGATTCATCACAATCCACCTCCGGTAATCAACGCGCACATTAAAAGATCAAATTATCATTTCTGTCCCGTCCGTCCAAGTCTGGCACACCAGTGTTTCAGACTCCCGAATTTGTGAAATAATCCGCCAATGCCGCCGTTGATCGATCCTAAACCAACCATATCTTCGGATCCTACTCAGGATATCGATGACATTGTGAAACCAATACTTGAAATTTTTCGGTCCCACCAGGAGATAGGCACTCTTGTCGTAAAAAAAAGAGGGCCCGCCGAGAACCGTTACGATGTCACATTTACTCCCGACGGGATTTTGTACAAATGTGTTAAAGATCAAAAAGTCCGATCGATCACTTACGCCTTTAGTTCCAAAAGGATTGAGATAAATAAAGTGCCTCAATCCCCGAATTTTTTAAAGGAATTTGTACAAAATCTTTATCAACATGGCCGTTAGAAGAGCATATGGGCTAACAGGCCCCCCTATTGGCGGACCACCACCACCTGGCCCTGCATCCCCCTTTATTTTCGGGGGGTTTCGGTGGGGCCTCAGTAGCGATGAATAGTCCGCCGATTCCACGCCCACCCATAGAGATGCTCATGGCACACAGTATGAAAGCCAGTGGTGATGCGCTCGAAGTATCCGTTTCCGGCGGAAGTAGCCATTTTATCGGGTCTCCGTCGGTGGAAGGCCCCCCGTCTTTGGTCAAATTAGATCCCCTCCCTATTGCCACCGTATTCGGCCAAGACTTACATACCCTTCTGATGGGAGATCATCCCGAAAGACCTCAAATCCGCCTCGAACTGATTAGCAATGGCGATGCAGGTCCTATGCGAGACAAAACGATAGCCTGCCTTGAGAAATCAATGGTGCTCACAAGAGAAGGTATGGAATCGGTGCTCCTCCGGATATCGCCCGGCCCTCCAGTCGTTACTGGCGACCACAAAAGCATCTAACCAGGGATTGGGGTCCAACGGAGTACCCGGCTTCATCACAACAAAAGGAAAAGCATCGGTAGAACTGTTTTTTGATACAATAATCCGAGTCGCAAGCACCCGTATGGGCGGCGGAGGTGCCGCTGGTGGAGAAGATTAAAGCGTGGAGATCACAAATGAATAAAATACTTTCAATTTCTGAAGACAGGTATCCGATGTCCGCCAAGCTCGTAGGGATGACCCAAAAAATAGCAATTGGCACTGTGGATATGTTGGGCCTCGTCCAAAGCGCATGCACCACGATCGAACTTCCTACGGAATTTTTTGATTGGGCAATAACCGAACGACGCAATCGGTCGCCGATATTTGAGCCAATAAAAAACAGGAGCTTGGTCATGCTCACCCATTTGTCACGTCTCATTTCCGCGACAGAATCCAATAGGAGCAACCCTGAAAAACCGTATCAATTGGCTAAAATTGGATTTAATCTATTGGAGCTCGAATGTCGGTTATGGGACGTACCGGACTCCGACAAGACCTCCGTCCATCGAGACCGAATCAGCACCCTGATTGAGTCATTGAATTCAAGCGTCATCAGCGGCGTTTACTTCGAGTCAACGTCAGACGGCAAACCAAAAACCACGGAATTTACACGGCTTATTGACGAAATGCGGTGCGCCTCAAAAGCGGCAAATTTTGATATATTACGCACCTTAGAGCCGCAAATGGTAACCGTGATTTTAGCGAGGTAGAGAAACTGACGAAGTATTTGTGGCTGGCTATTCGCCAGGAACCTCCAAAGAGTTAAATATCAACCAACGAGACCGTTTACATGCCTCTTCACGCTCTCTATACTCGACCTCCTTTAATCTAAAACTTATGTATTGGTGGCCCAACAATGAAATTTCCAGAAAAGTCACAGCTTCTCATCGAGCACCTTAGTCGTCGTATTCTCGTCCTCGACGGTGCGATGGGAACCTCCCTTCAAGACATGGACCTCACCGCCGATGACTTTGGCGGGGAGCCCTTTCTCGGTTGTAACGAATACCTCAACATCACCGCGCCCGACGCAATCGAAACCGTCCATCGACAGTTTATCGAAGCCGGTGCCGACATTGTGGAAAGTAATACATTTGGTGCAACCCCGTTGGTATTGGCAGAGTATGACATTGCCCACCTGGTCTACGAGATCAATTACAAAGCGGTGGAAATTGCAAAACGGGCAGGGCTTCCGTTCGAAACCGCCCAACGACCCCAGTTTGTCGCCGGGTCCATCGGTCCCACGACCAAGTCTCTATCGGTCACCGGGGGCGTCACGTTCGACGAACTGGCCCACCATTTTGAACAACAAGCCATTCCCCTCATTGAAGCCGGGGCGGATTATCTCCTTCTAGAAACCGCCATCGATACCCTTAATCTAAAAGCCGCCTATATCGGAATTCTCGCCGCATTCAAAAAACTAAACATCCAGCTTCCGATTGCGGTATCCGCTACGATTGAAACCATGGGAACCATGCTCGCGGGTCAAGGAGTCGAAGCAATTCACGCATCTGTCGCCCATATGAACCCGTTATATATCGGACTAAATTGCGCCACTGGCCCCGAATTTATGCGCGATCATATCCGTACATTTGCGACGATTTCCCCATTCCCAGTAGCCGTCGCCCCCAACGCGGGCATTCCCGATCCCGACGGCACCTACCCCGAAGGGCCTGAATCGTTGGCCGGTACCCTTCGTGACTTTATTCAAAACGGCTGGGTCAATGTCATTGGGGGATGTTGCGGCACCACCCCCGCCCATATTAGGAAACTAGCCGAACTCGCCAACATGACGCCCCGCATCCCCAAAAGTGACGGTAACGCCCGTGTCTCCGGGCTCGACCCACTAATCCTCGATGATGACGGTCGCCCCTACATTGTCGGGGAACGGACCAATATCATCGGCTCGCGGGCGTTCAAATCATTGATCACCGAAGAGAAATTTGAAGAAGCCGCCGAAATTGCCCGAAAACAAGTCAAAGCCGGCGCCCATATCATCGATGTCTGTCTCAGCAATCCCGATCGCGATGAAATCGCTGATATTCACGCATTTATGAGCCACGCTGCGAAGCTGGTCAAAGCCCCATTTATGATCGATTCCCAGGTCCCCGAAGTGATTGAAACTGCATTCAAACTGACCCAAGGAAAATGCATCCTCAACTCCGTCAACCTCGAAGACGATGGAAAGAACATGAAAGCCCTGATGCCCATCGTCCAACGGTATGGAGCCGCCGTTGTTGTCGGGTGTATTGATTCCGAAATGGCCGTCACCTCCGACGACAAACTTCGAATTGCCGCTGATTCATATAAAATCCTCACCGAAACCTACGGGATCGCCCCCGAAGATATTATTTTTGACCCCCTCGTATTTCCTTGTGGCACCGGCGACTCCAAATATTTTGGATCCGGGAAAGAAACCATCGACGGCATCCGAAAGATTAAAGAGCAGTTCCCAAGGTGTAAAACGGTCCTTGGTATTTCCAATGTGTCATTTGGGCTCCCGACTGCGGGACGGGAAGTACTCAATTCCGTCTTTCTGTATCACTGCACCAAGGCCGGACTGGACATGGCTATCGTCAACGCCGAAAAGCTCGTTCGATTTGCCCAGATTTCCGATGAAGAAAAAGCCCTTTGTAACGATCTCATTTGGTACCGAACCGACAACGACAATGACCCCGTCGCCCAATTTGCCGCTCACTTTCGGCACAAAAAAGGGGTGACCGAAATTATCGACCGGTCCGCACTATCTGTGGAAGAACGCATTGAAATCAACATTGTCCAAGGAACCAAGGAGTACCTGATAGAAAATCTAGATCTCGCGTTAACCCAATGGGATCCGTTGGGCGTCATTAACCACCCGTTGATGCGCGCAATGGATATCGTCGGCAAAATGTTCAACAACAACGAACTCATCGTCGCCGAAGTATTGCAATCCGCCGAAGTCATGAAAACCGCAGTGGGCCACCTCGAACAATTTATGACTAAGGAAGAAACCAATGTCCGGGGGACCATGTTACTGGCCACGGTTAAAGGCGACGTTCATGATATCGGGAAAAATCTCGTCCAAATCATTTTGAGTAACAATGGATACAAGGTCATCGACTTGGGGATCAAATGCCCCCCTGAAACGTTAATCCAGGCCTACAGAGACCATTCTCCGACGCTGATCGGCCTGTCGGGCCTCCTCGTTAAATCCGCGCAACAAATGGTCATCACCGCATCGGATCTCAAGGCCTCCGGAATTTCTATTCCGATACTTGTGGGCGGCGCGGCACTAACCGAAGCGTTCACCGCCACCAAGATTGCCCCGGAGTACGGAGGCACTGTTGTGTATTGTAAAGACGCAATGACCGGCCTCGCTGTAGCCAATGCATTGATGGACCCCACGACCAGCGTCGACACACTCCAAAAGATTACTAATAAACAGGCCGAAGTCAGAAGTTCCGGAACCACCGGAGAACGGGGATCCTCCCGAAGGGAATTTAAGGAAAAACTCGTCATCAACCATGACGGACTCATCGCAAAGCCCCCCACCTTTGAGCGACAAATCGTCACCGGTAACATCGACGATATCTGGCACTATTTAAACATTCAAATGGTCTTCGGCAATCACCTGGGCTACAAAGGGAATGTCAAAAAAAGCCTGGAACGGGGCGATGAAAAAATGATTAAATTAGTCCAACGCTTGGACGTTTTAAAACAACGTATACTCCAAGACACACTATTATCCGCCAAATCCGTAGTTCAATATTTCAACGCCAAACGATTGGGCGATTCGATTCAGATTTACGATCCCACGGGTACCCAAGTCATCGAAACCTTCACCTTCCCGAGGCAATCCGAAGGCCTAACGCTCTGCCTCGCCGATTTTGTCGCGGAAGATCGGATGGATTTCATCGGAATGTTCGTCGCCACCACCGGAGACGGAGTCTCCGAAATCGCAAAGAAACTTCTCAACGCCGGCGACTATTTTGACTCCCACGGATTGTCGGCAATCGCGCTCGAAACCGCCGAAGCCTTCGCCGAATACATCCATACCCAAATCCGAAATGAATGGGGAATTCCCGACGCTCCGGGAACCCCCATCGAAGATATTTTTAAACTCAAATACACGGGTGTACGAATGTCATTTGGGTATCCCGCCTGCCCCCGATTGGAAGACCAAGAAAAGATGTTCCGCCTACTCAATCCCGAAAGCATCGGCATCACGTTGTCCGAAGAATATATGATGCACCCCGAAGCCTCCGTATCCGCCCTCGTTTTTCATCACCCTCAAGCTCGATATTTCACAATATCGGAAACCGATATGATTCATTTTGAGGCCAATTTAAAATAAGTTTCTACTCAAGGATGATGACAAACTGTTGTCCTCAATGTACCTTACAATCACTAATTTGAACTTTATGTTCACTCAAGGAGACCCGTTGTGTTTAAAAAAATTCTAATCGCAAACCGGGGGGAAATCGCATTACGGGTCATCCGCGCCTGTCGAGAGTTGGGCGTCAAATCGGTCGCCATTTACTCTGAAGCCGACCGCGATTCCCTTCACGTCAAATTGGCTGACGAAGCTATTTGCGTGGGCCCCGCCTCTCCTAAAGAAAGTTACCTCAATATTCCAAGGGTCATCTCTGCCGCTGAAGTCAGTGGCGCGGAAGCCATTCACCCGGGCTACGGATTTTTATCGGAAAATGCCCATTTTAGCGAAGTCTGCGCCGCCAATAACATCGTATTTATTGGTGCCAGTCCTGAAAATATTCGATTAATGGGCAATAAAAGCGAAGCCAAAACGACGATGAAACGCTTCAACGTTCCCACCGTTCCTGGATCTGAAGGCATTGTTGAATCAGAAGACCAACTCGATGCGATCGCAGCACTAACCGGGTTCCCATTGATGATCAAAGCCTCGGCCGGCGGCGGGGGAAAAGGCATGAGAATTGTCCAATCCCAAAAACAACTCCACGAGCTCTACACCCTCGCAACGAACGAGGCCAAATCCGCATTCGGAAACGGCGAAATGTACATTGAAAAATTTATTGAAAATCCCCGCCACGTGGAAATCCAGATTTTATCGGACCCCACCGGCCACGCCATTCACCTCGGCGAACGGGATTGTACGATCCAACGCCGTAACCAAAAACTAATCGAAGAAGCCCCCTCCCCCGTCCTAAACGAGACCCTCCGCGAAAAGATGGGAACCGCTGCCGTCACGGTTGCATCCGCGCTTAAGTACACCGGCGCAGGAACCGTTGAGTTCTTGGTCGATCGACACCTCAATTTTTATTTTATGGAAATGAACACACGGATCCAAGTCGAACATCCCGTCACCGAATTGATCACCTCGATAGACTTGGTGAAAGAGCAAATTAGGATTGCAGCAACGGGGAAACTATTACTTCAGCAATCGGATATTCGTTTCCACGGCCATGCCATTGAGTTCCGAATCAATGCCGAAGACCATACTCGTCACTTTGCCCCATGCCCCGGCAAAATCAATCTCTTTTTACCCCCCGGCGGTATCGGCGTCCGAGTCGATAGCCATATTTATCCCGGCTATGTGGTTCCCCCGTTTTACGATTCTCTCCTGGGCAAATTGATCGTTTGGGGAAGCGATCGCACCGAAGCCATTGCCCGTGCAAAACGTGCACTTGATGAATTCATCATCGATGGCGTTCACACCACCATTCCATTTCATATCCAAGTATTGCAGCACCCTCAGTTTATCAGCGGGGACTTTGATACCTCATTTATCGAGAAATATATGCTTAAAGAAAATGGGTAAACGCAGTACCGGTCGGAAATTAGCCATGCAGATTTTATACCAGGCCGATATCCGAGCTACCGAGGTTGATAAAGTCGTCTCCTATTTTTGGGAGGTCCATAAATTTGAGTCAGATACTATCGAATGGGCCAATGACCTCTCGATGAAAACCTGGATCCACCGTGACAAAATTGATCCTATTATTGAGAAAATGGCCATCGGATGGGATTTTGATCGGCTAAACCCAATCGACAAAGCCATTCTTCGATTGGCGTTTTATGAGCTTATTTACGAAGACATCAGCCCCAGTATTATTATCAACGAAGCCGTCGAAATCTGTAAAAAATATTCTTCAGATGACTCGCCCCGGTTCGTTAACGGCATTTTAGGACAATACGTCAAACAATGTTCACAGGCATCGTAGCCGGATCTGCAACGGTCACCGCGCTCACCGCATTAAGCACCGGCCTTCAACTTCGTATTCGGTTACCAGGGGCAAACATCCAAATTGCCCCCGGCGATAGCATCGCCCTCAACGGGGTATGCACCACAGCAATTGATATTGATGCCACCGGGTTTTCGGTCCAACTCCTTCAAGAAACCTTAAAAAAAACCAGTTTTAACTCAATTAAAGTCGGAGATAGCTTCAATTGGGAACTCAGTGCCACCCCTACCACCGCGTTAGGCGGTCATTTAGTCTACGGGCACGTCGATGAGGTCGGAACGATTTCGACGATATCCGACGAAGGGCCCTTCAAAATCCTCTCAATCGCCTACTCGCCCCAATTCCGAGTCTTTCTGATCCCGAAAGGGTCGATTTGCATCAACGGAATCAGCCTCACCGTAGTCGATGTCAGTGCCACCCATTTTTCATGTCATATCATTCCACATACCATTGCAAACACTGGACTATACGCTCAAAAATCGGGAAATCTTGTCAATCTTGAGTATGACATCGTAGCAAAGTATCTGTATAATTTTCACAGTTTTAATCAAGGAGCATCAGATAAATCGCTTCTCGACACACTCAACAAAGCAGGTTATTTATGAACCCCTTCAGCTCAATTCCAGATGCCCTGGATGATATTTCGAACGGAAAAATGGTGGTTGTCGTCGACGACGAAGACCGAGAAAACGAAGGCGATTTGGTTATGGCGGCCAGTTTCGTCACCCCCGACGCCATCAACTTTATGATTCGATACGGCAAAGGACTCGTTTGCCTCCCGGTTACCGAAGACCTCCTAGACCATTGGGATCTTAAAGAAATGGTGGAAAAAAACGAAGATCGTTTTCAAACATCGTTCACCGTTTCCATTGATGCCGCCCCGCATCTCGGTATAACCACCGGAATTTCCGCTGCCGACCGAGCCCGCACCATCCAAACATTTATCAATACAGCATCCCCCGCCAAAGATATCGTATCCCCCGGCCACATCTTCCCATTACGCGCTAAAAAAATGGGCGTCCTTCGACGCGCGGGCCACACGGAAGCCGCCGTTGATCTGGCCCGAATGGCGGGGTTGGTTCCGGCCGGAGTAATTTGTGAAATCATCAAAGAAGACGGTCAAATGGCGCGGGTTCCCGACCTGATTGAATTCGCCAAAATCCACGGCCTTAAAATGATCACAATTAAAGAATTGATTCGACACCGAATCCGAGAAGAACGTTTTATCGAAAAGATCGAATCCGTGCCCCTTCCTACCGAATTTGGCGACTTTGACATCACCTGTTATCGCGATGTTATTAACGGCAAAGATCACCTTGTATTATCCAAAGGAGCCATTAGCGGAAAGCCCAACGTTCTTGTTCGGGTCCATTCCGAATGTATAACCGGCGACGTGTTCCATTCCGCCCGTTGTGATTGCGGCAGCCAACTCCATGAGGCCATGAGCATGGTTGAATCGGCCGGAGAAGGGGCCATCCTCTATATGCGCCAAGAAGGACGAGGGATTGGAATCGCGAATAAACTCCGCGCCTATAAACTCCAAGACAAGGGATACGATACCGCCGAAGCCAACATTCAATTGGGATTTGCGCCTGACCTTCGAGATTATGGGGTCGGTGCACAGATTCTCTTGGACTTGGGACTAAAAAGTATTAACCTAATCACCAACAATCCCACGAAGGTCGTCGGTCTTGAAGGGTACGGAATTGAAATTAACGCTCGAGTGCCCCTGGTAATAGCGCCAAACCGGCATAACTCCCAGTATCTCCGTACCAAAAACGAAAAAATGGGTCATCTCAGCGCATAAGGAACAATCATGAAAGAAATTAAAGGTAAGCTTGATGCAACAGGCAAACGATTCGCGATCGTCGCAGCGAGATTTAACGACTTTATTACCCACGCGCTCATCAAAGGCGCTGAAGACGCTTTAGAACGCCACGGCGCTACCACCGATAACATAACGGTCGTTTGGGTTCCGGGTAGCTTTGAGATCCCCATCATCTCCCAGCGATTGGCCATATCCCAGAATTACGACGCCATTATCTGCCTTGGCGCAGTGATCCGGGGAGCAACCGCCCATTTTGATTTTGTGGCCAGCGAATCCGCCAAGGGTATCGCTTCTGTCGCATTATCGACCGGGGTTCCGATTGTATTCGGGATTTTAACCACCGATAGTATCGAACAAGCCATTGAACGTGCCGGTACCAAATTAGGAAACAAAGGGGCTGAATCTGCCGCTAACGCGATCGAAATGATTTCGTTGCTAGCCGCACTCTAAACTCAATGGACATTTCGTCGATTTCAGGATCATTCGCGCCTTTACCACCGGCATCGGTTCATCGAACCACCGAAGATCCCAATTTATCGGCGATTCGGTTGGGTAACGAAGATGTCGAGCGAGTAAACCCCTCCGAATTTGGCGGGCCTGAGAGCGACAAAAATATCCTTCAGCAGCTGACGGTCACCCGCCAGGACTCTGAAACCAGTTCCACTCGACTCATGGATAAACTCCGAACGCTCCAAGCGCTCAAAAAGTCAGACGATCCCAATGACCGGATGGATGCCATCAAAGAATTTGGCCGTCTGGTGACGTATAAAAATGAAGAGGCCAAATCCATTGGAACAGCGGGACTTCTCAGCGCCATTTATATCAACTTCAACTCAGACCAAATCCATTCAGTATCATCGATGTTGATGCTTCTTTTAGACCCCAAGCTGACCTTGGGTGCCATCGACTTCGAACGAATCTCCAACAGTGTATTAACTGCATTTGTCAAAAACAAAGCCAACATGAATCTTCAGACCATCCAAGATATCATGCAATCAATCGATAAACTTCAGCTCCGAAAATTCGAACATTTAACGTCACTGATTGATGAGTTCATTAAAACCCCAGCCGCCGCGCTTCAAAACGCATCCGATCCACTCAATGCCGGAGCCAAAGGCAAGATGACAATATCCCAACTTGTGGCCGCAGAAAACATCAAAAATATTCCCGGCGCAATCGCATTACAACGGACAGAACCCACCGTAACCCGCCCCAATATCGACGGGCTATTGGCCACCCTCAATACACTCCGAATGATGTTTATCTATTCATTGTGGCCCTCATTATTAAGATCCCCCCAGTTGATTTTTTTGGTCATGCTCCTCGATCGTATCGGTCAAAATTTAGTCACCCAAAAACGAAAAATGCGGCGATTGGTCGCGGCATTAGTTACCCATCCATCGGCAACAATCCCGGACCCCTTCCTCCAAAAAATGCCCGTTTACGTGGTGGACTACGATCCCGAAAATTACATCCGAATTTTCCACGACAAATTTTTATCGCTTCAAAATTCTGGGTTTACCACCGTGTTTGCGCTCCTTCCCCATTCTGATTTTTGGCATTCCTATCATCATGCCCGACACGCGCTCACCCGTCCCACCGCCAGCATCATCGTCATCGATACCAAACTATACGGCCTAGCGCTTGGAATCCTCGTCCGAGAGGTCGCAGTCCGAATGGCCAAACTCCAACGTCGGGACGAAATCGACGGCATCATCCGGAAGATGCTCCCATTGATTCATTATTGGATCGTCCCCTCCCAAACCAAGACGGTCAACGGTCATTTTTGGTATCAAAAAATGAAACGGCAGTCCCCGTTCAAGGACCAAATGCAAGGCGCAAACCAACTTCCGATTATCGGATTTGGAGAAACAGCCGGAATCGTCGGAACCGCATCCAATATGACCCAAGGCCTATTAAAACTAGAAGCAATGGTGGTAGAACTCTATCACCGCAACAACCAATCCCCTCGTATCATCATCATTGAGCATCACAACATGCACCCCGTGGCTGTCAGTTTGGAAAACTACTTTCAAAGAGCCTTCCCCACCACAAAAGTCTCCATCCAGCTCACCACCCGGTTTTTAGGCAACGAAATCGGCGAATTCATCGGAGTTTTGTCGGTTTAAATTTGAGGTAGGCATGACGCCAACACCCCTCAGTTGATTTGTCCGCACACAGGCGTTAAAATTAAATGAAATTAATCGGGGAAAAATTACGATAACTAGTCGGAAGAATAAAAAAAAACATTTTCAGGAGGATTTATTATGCAAGGAATACCAGGGCAACAAGGATCACAAGTAACATCAAGACCCTCAACACCACCAATGGGGGGAGCAGGAGGTCTAGTCCAACAAGGGGGACCAGAGGCGCGAGTACTACCAGGCCTAGAAGGGGGAGTACCCTCAACAGCGTCTGTGGCACCATCGTCCCCACCTAGATCCAGTTCAGAGGTGGTCGGTGGTGGAGGAGCGTCAGCGGCAGTTAGCCAAGCAGGAGTTCAGAAAGATGGCGAGCCAGCCTCTAGCCTATAGTTAATCGGCAATCACTCCGCTGCCAGAATATTGCAGCGGAGTGATCTACATTATGGCAAATAATTTACTTTCAATTTTTGATTCCAACGGTAAGCCATCTCGCGAAATTCTTTCGTTGATCACCGAAGCAACATTAAATCAATTCCCCACCATTCATCAGTATCTTCACGACAACAATCTTAGTGTCGATGCCAAGCAGTTAGCAAGGTTACGGGCATACATACAAAATAGCCTTGCAGACCAATGCCGAAAGCATGCGTTTGTTATGTATCGGTTATTTGAATCATCGGGTAATTGGAACGATGGTCCCGACTATCAAGTCAAACTATCTTTTGGCAAAAATTTACTTAAACTCTCACCGGCCGATTCATTCGAATACGAACATTTGGCAAAATTCGAAGAGCTTATCAAAGAAGCGTATTCTGAATTTGGGCTAACGACCAAGACCGAATCAGCCATTCAACTGGACTTTAACAACTGGCGCCCTACCCTATTTGGGAAACAATATCCACTCCAAAAAAACAATGTAGTGAATAAACTCCTTCATTTTGTGGGATCAAAATACGTCCTCCACATGACCAAATACAAAAAAGGGATAGCCGTCATTTGGGGACATGCAAAAATAAAGAAAATTGGAATCTACACGATCACCCGATTTACAGACGAACTCATCCGTAGCCCCAGTTTCCCCGTCGCCAACGCAGCCAGCGTCCTCGATAACGAAATTATGACCCGTCAGGAATCCATGCGGACGGTGTTTCACCAAAAATGGGCCCCTATTATTACGTCTGAGTATGAAGACTGGCGAGTCCAAGAAGATCCGTACTGGAATATATCCTACGGCATCCGCCAACATACACTTCGTCTGTATAACTGGGCCGAGGCAAGCGATTTGCCCCGTATTGAAGATGAATTGGTTCAAGAAATGGAAGAGAGCATTATCTACCATGAGATTGGACACACCGTTATTCGGGAAATATTTTTACCCATTGAAAATATTGGAATTGGCCTCGGCGCAACCCAATACAACTGCTATTTTTACGATGGCATTTATGAGCTATTAGCGGATTTTGCACCCAAACACAAATTAGGGCACGGTGCGATGGCCCAGATGATCAAAATAAGCAAAACATCCCCCACCAGAGCTGAACGGATGTTCTATACCTATCTATCCGACGTATGGTTCTTTGATACCGAAGACAAGTTTATGTATGACTACGCAAGTCTGGCGGTCCTGTGCATGCTACGGTACATCAAAGATGACCGAAGCATTGATTTTACAGCAATGGCCAAAGACATTACGTATCAAGAAGACCGAACTCAGAAAAAACAACTCACGATGATCGAACGGGTCCAAGAACTCTTTATTTGGGACACCGACGAAATTGGCAGCATCGCAAAAAAAACAAATTTTCAAATTGATGATGTCACATGGTCATTTCAGCAAATGGTCAAAGACCGACTACATCAGGCCCGCAAAACCTATCCGGAAATTGACCCCGAAGGATATCATTTCCTCCAACCATTCTGGACCAATATGTATTCCTATTTTCATCACTTCACCGGCGAAGAACAAAAGGTTCGTAATCTACTAACCCAATCCGTCAAAAAGAATTTAATGAAATTCTTAGTATTGTCTTGTGGCCGAAAAAAAGCGGAAGACTATCAATTTGATCACATGAAATACATTGTCGATCGATGCTTTGAAGTGGGGCTAGTGGCATACCCCACCAATTCTCGGTCCATCATTTCATAACGTGCCGCCATTGGACGTTCAATTGTCCTCTGACATTATTTCTCGCTACACCTCATTAGATCACTGGATAAGTGAATCCAACCCATCTAATCTCGATGCCCCGACAATCCAAACCCAAATCGAAACGGACCTCATTCGCCAGGCCACCTATTTTGCACTGCTGCAGTTTTGGCAGCATGAACAAACCGGCGTTTGGGGTGAGGTGGGTGAAGATGCCAGCCGCCTCTCATTTATTCGAATCATCCTCAATCTACCCGAAGATATGACGGTGGAATCGTCCCATATCAGTCAATTTAACACGCAGCTCCCCCAACTCTACGCCGATTTCAATATTACAGAAGTACCACTCCACGCAATCAAAGACCGGTTAGGAGAGTACCGATTTAGGTTGGCAGGTATGGAATTTCAGCTCCATGATTCCGAATGGATCAACCAATTGCTTCAATTTGTCGGATCCGACCTCTGTCTTCAATCAGGGGACTACGGCCACGAACGGGAGCTTATCTTAGGCCACGGCCAAATACACCAGTGTGACGAATACCGCGTCGTCGACCTCACCACCGAGATCATGAGAACCGCAAATATGGTGACCTCTCTTGCCGCCGCGATCGGGCACAATCAAATTTTTGTCAGGCACATATCGCTCCAAGGAATTTTTCAGCTTAAATGGGAGTCGTTTATTTCTTATCCGTATCCGTTTCATGACAGGACTGAATTTGAAGCCGGTCATCAACTCAAAAAACTCACCTGCGCTGCCTACGGCATTCGATCGAAGTCTGATCTCGCCGACCATAAATCCGAATTTTTAAAAGACATGCGAGAAAACATTCTCTTCCACGAGCTAGGCCACGCGGTAATCCAACACCGACTACTCCCACTCCGTATCGCCACATTTAGTGAAGCATCAAAAATCATTTCCCACCCCCTGATCCATAGTCTACTGGAGCTGTTAGCAGAGATTGCACCTCACAACGGCGCGATCCTAGGCCCCTTATGGAATATCATCCAGGTTGCCAAAGAATCCCCATTACGGGCCACCCGAATGTTCTGGATGTACGTGTCCGACACCTGGTTTTTTGACACCCCAGACGACTATATGTACTTCTATTCTGACCTCGTCGCGCTGACCTTTAGCACCGCAATCCATCCCGATGGGACGATGGACTTCGATCACTTTGAATCCGTCGTGTGGGGAGAAAACGGAATACTAAAAATGACGTTAGCCCACGTCGAGGCCCTGTGTGGCTCCATCATGTCGTCAATGGAATCCGTCATCTACCCTATAGAGGACCAAGAGATGTCGTTTACCCAAGCCAATAAATGGATTAAGAGAAAGATTGATGAAGAAAACGCCCAAGACTCCAGCGAGTACCTCCAACAAACGGCACAATGGCACCAAGTATTAAATATTGCCCTTGAAAACAAAGAGTTTGAAGAACAAACCCTCAAAATGTTAGAGGAAAAGTCTCACCAGTTCATGGCCCTACTCGCAGAAAAAACCGGCTTTGCCGGTGAAAATCCACGACACAAGGTCATGGGTCGAATCTTAAACGCAAGGGTTACGATTTTTTGGTGATGGATGAGCTAATCATCGACATCAACGATTCCGTTTCCAAGATACGCCCGGTGCCAATGGCCACGCAAGATAAGGGATCTTCAGCTCTGCGAATCGCAATTCCCGTTTCCTCGGACAAATATTTAACCAGTCCATGAAGTAACGAGCCCCCACCCGCCATTACAATTCCATGCTCCATAATATCGGCTGACAGTTCCGGTGGCGTCCGTTCCAGTGTCATTTTAACTGTGTCTACGATCGCTGCAACCGGTTCGGACAACGCATCCCGAATTTCATAGGATGACAACGTAAACGTTCGTGGAAGACCGCTTAATAAATCTCTACCCCGAACCGCTTGAGTCAATTCTTCATCAAATGGATATGCAGATCCAATATCAATTTTAATTTTCTCGGCCATCCGTTCGCCGATCAATAAATTATAATTTTTTCGGCAATGGGCGATAATCGCATCGTCCAGCTCATTTCCGGCAATCCGGATCGAACGACAGGTCACAATGCCACCCAAAGAAATAACAGCGACCTCGGTGGTCCCTCCACCAATATCTACGACCATCTGCCCCGTCGGTTGGTCGACGGCAAGCCCAGCGCCGACAGCCGCTGCCATTGGCTCATCTATTAAAAATGTTTCTTTCGCTCCGGCATTGTAAGAGGCGTCTAAAACGGCCCGCTTTTCGACATCAGTAATCCCCCAAGGAACCCCAATTAATACGCGGGGCCGGGAAATCCGTGATCCCGCAATGGCTTTTTTAACAAATTCCCGAATCATTTTTTCCGTAATGTCAAAATCGGCAATAACCCCATCCTTCATCGGACGGACCGCAATGATATTTCCGGGCGTACGTCCCACCATACTATACGCTTCTTGACCGATCGCCATGACCTGTCGGGTGGCCTTGTCCAAAGCCACAACAGACGGCTCCCGTACAACGATACCGACACCCCTGACGTAAACCACCGTATTCGCGGTACCTAAGTCGATGCCCATATCTTTAGAAAAATTTTTGAGAATACTATTCCAGATGCCCATCTTCGCTCCAGTTCACTATCAATCAGCCATCTATACTATAGTTTTTTAGAATGCCTAACAACTGCACGATTGGTAACCCCATTACCGTATAACGGCAACCAATCACCTTCTCGACAATCGGAAAGGTCTCATCTTGGACGCCATAGGCACCGGCTTTATCCAAAACGGGGGCCTCGCGGGAATATCGATCCATGGCAGGACCCGTCATCGAACGAATCGTCACCGTCGCAATATCACTACGGGACAGGTTCCGATTGTGAACCGTATCCACTAGCCCAAACGCTGTAATTACCTGATGAGATCGACCTTGAAGTCCCCCGATAATATCTCGGACATGCATCCGATCCCGAGGCTTTCCGATTACATGACCATCACAGACCACAATGGTATCCACCCCCAGAATAAGACCTGAGAAATCCCCAACACTCCTCACTGCCTTTTCAAGCGCCAGTCGCCGAACCGCCATCCGAAGCGACACAGCTGTCTCCAAACATTCGTCTTCTAAACAATTCGGAATAACCTCAAACGGGATTCCAAATTGACTCAAAATATCAGATCGCCTCGGCGACGAAGACGCCAGAAACAATCGCATGGTCGCCCCCCTAAGGGGTAACAATCGACGCGTTAAAGCCTTTTCGCTGAAGATCGGCAACCATACCCTCGGCAACCGCAGTATTCCGAAACGCACCGACCTGCAAAACCCATGAACTTCCTTGATCCTTAATATATACCGGATACCCTAATTTTTTCAGACGCGTTTCAATTTCAATGGCCTCACCATGGCTATTAAATGTACCTGCAACCACCTTAAGCAATGCGCCTTTCAAGACAATGGGGGCTCGCTTTGGGGATCGTGCGACCACCGATTTTGAAGGCAGAGGAACCGAAGATTTTTTTACAGATGCTGACTTTGGGGCAGGTCGAGAAATCGGAGCCGCATGAACAATTTTTGGAACGGATTTTTTGGAATGGTGTACTGCCGATTTTGAAGAATGAGACACAGACTTCGCTGAAGGGACTGGTGCCGGAGATGAAACGTCATCCTCGCGAGAGACATTAGATGACGCCTGAGCCAATAACGCTTCCATCTCGTGAATCAACCGTTTATTTTCTGTATCCACCTTTGAGGCATCAGAGTCTGGAACTGCGATATGAGCGGTAGCCACTTTGGCCTTAAAAAGAATCTTTGTACCCCATTTAAAGGCAACTCCAAATAGCAATACCACAAGAATAACCACTCCGGCCGCAATCCACACCGAGCGATGTAACCCTTTGCGTCCGGGCCGTTTCTCCCTAAGGAGGTCACCTAGCCCATCATTGAACTCAAGATGGTCGTGTTGTTCTTGTTCCGACATAATCGCGCAGTTTACTTGAACATCCTATTATTTTCCAGAAACTGACAAGAAGCGCACAATCTCTTCAGACATTGCAAGGGTATCTGAATAACCCAACTGGGTGAGTTTCCTCAGAAACGGGCCTTCAAACAAAAGATAACTAATCAAGTCCGATGCTTCAGAATCGGTTCCAAGTCCCCGAATCAAATACCGAAGTAACGGAGGTGCCGACCCCACGTTAGCCATTGCCAGCGCGCCCAAATCGGCTTGCGGACGAATCATCAGTACCTCAATTTTTTTTAAGTCAAATGGGGGTGTTTCGCCCAATATATCGTTTATTCTAGTGAGTGATTCGTAATCGTAGTCAACCGCGTCTAAAAGCACGAAATTCAACAAGACACTCAAAATACGAGCGAAACTCGGGTGCTGAGGCGGAGGTTCATTCGCACTATCTTTGGCACGCACCCCAATAACCAAGATCCGCTCTGCGCCTAAATGAATCGCCGGACTCATTGGTGTGTAATTTCGAAGACTTCCGTCTCCGTAATAATCCACACCAATCCGAACTGGAGGAAACAAAATCGGAATGGCTGATGACGCCATGATATGTTTCGCGGTTAACACGGTTTCAACGCTGTCACGTCGTATTTTTTTCCAGGGGGTCACTACCTCGTTTGTATAATGAAACACCCGGCTATTTCCAGTCGTATAGTTGACCGACGTTAATGCCAGGGCCCTCACCAATCCGCTATCAATATTTTTATGGATTTTTTCAAATTGAATTTCTCGTAATATCAACCTGAGTAACGGCGCCGTATCCAGAAGGGATCTCACTGCCTTTTTGTCGTATAACCCGCCAGTGCTGAGCTCCCAAATCCACCGAGACCCACGCCCCATTAATGATTTAAAATCAGTCCGAAAAATGTTTTCGGTAGATAAACCTTCCCAAAACTCAGCAAGTCGATGGGTGCCATATCCAAATTGGTCTGCGTTAGCGACTAGCCACGCCGCATTGAGCGCTCCGGCACTATTACCCACGAATATATCAAATGGTTTGGAAATACCATGATCTCGCGCAATTTCACCGAGGGCCCGAATAGCGCCCGCTTGATATGCGCCTCGCGCTCCGCCCCCTGTTAATACTATTGCTACGCGTGGTTTGCTCATGATGCCGTTCCATATCTGCCTCAGTTATCCTAGTTCAAACAAAATTCGTACACAATAGAAATATCGCCAAAATCCATCGTGTATTGCATCTTGTATATTTTTTTAATTTCATCGCTGCGACTTAGGTTTTTATCAATTATTATTTTAATATCTTGCTCGGACATGAATCGCCTCCGGAAATTGTCATACTCATGGATTACCCGTTACCGAAGCACAACAAAACATCGAATAAACTAAATAAATAGACTTGCAATAGGTCCATCGCTATAATGCGTCCCCATTATGATTGCCAAAGCGATGCTACTCGGTGTAATCGAAGGACTCACCGAATTTATACCGATTTCGTCGACTGGCCATTTGATTTTGGCGGGTCACCTTCTGGCCTTCCCCGAGCCATTTGCCGCTACTTTTGACGTCGCAATACAGGCCGGAGCAATATCTGCAGCATTAGTGTTGTATTGGCCATTTTTCTCCCACTTTTTAAAACCACGCCATTGGATTTCTAAAGATGCGAAACTAATTTTTATCAGCTGCATCCCCGCCGCCATTGTCGGTGTAGTCGCACATTCCATGATAAAAAAACTACTCTTCACCCCATTGTGGGTAGCGATAGCGTTTGTAGTCGGCGGTATTGCTCTATTGATTATTGAAAAAAAATGTATTCAAATCAAAGAAACTCCCGTTGCCGAGATGACCTATAGGCAAGCACTTGCCGTCGGGGTCGCTCAATGCGCATCGTTATGGCCAGGGATGAGCAGATCAGGATCAGCAATCGCAGGTGGCCTGCTGTCAAAAATGGGATATCAAAGTAGTGCCCGCTACTCATTCCTGATCGCTGTTCCGCTTATTATAGCTGCATCAATATTTGACCTCGGGAAGTCAGGATTTTTACTCACTAACGCCGAATGGATCGCGATTGGGGTCGGATTAATCACCTCATTTATTGTTGCCCTAGCATCCATCAAATTATTTCTTACCATTCTCAATCGGTTTCGATTGGTACCATTTGCATATTATAGAATCGGTATCGGATCCCTCATAATCCTAGTGGAGCTATTGAAGTGAAATCCTGGGCTACAACGGCAATTGTCATGATAACCATATTGACAACATCTTCGGCGGCGCAAGGAAAATCCGCACTACCGACCGAACCTGAAATGTCCCGTCACGCAGTAGATTCCGCTTATTTCCTGGCACAAAAAGAGAAGAGCCCTCAAAATCGTTTACGCTATCTGTCGAACGTTGCCCTTGGTTATGCATCAAGAGGCGACGACGGGGCCGCCTCAGAAATTTTAAGCCAACTTCGAGAGGCCAATTTAGGAAACGCTTATCTGTTGCTGGCGAGTAATATCGTTGTCGAGCTCATCGACGCCGACGAAACAAATAAAGCGTTGGGATTTATTGCTAAACTCAAAGATCCCGCTGAAAAAAACTCTGCGATTGACGCAGCCGTTGGTTTTTTAATCAAGAAAAAAAATATAGACACCGCAGCCACCCTCGCGAAGGGAGTCTCAAATATTGCTCGGAAAAATCGACTAATGTTGGATGTTTCCGAAGGATACGCAGCCAATGGATTTATAACCAACGCGTTAGAGGTCGCCGACATAATTACCGACTCTGGAAAAAACATAGCATTAGCAACCATTTGCTCAAAACTGGCCGACAGCCAGAATTTTCAGAAAGCAATAGAAATCGCAACGAGCATATCAGACAGTACCTTGGCACAGAAATCATTGGCAAAGGTCGTCCAGTCGCAGGCCGGCGCGCATCAATTTGACGCTGCCATTCAAACGCTTAAAAGCATTACAATCCCTGGTGCACGGCAAATTGCGTTACAATCAATTGCCATAGCATATATCCAGAACAATCAATTTTTGGAGGCCAAATCAATATCCGACGGAATAGTAAATGCAGAATCTCGGAATTCTATTTTAAGCGCTGCGGCGACAGAATACGCCATTTTAAAAGACAGTGATCACGCACAACAAATGCTCAATCAAATCGGAAAAATCGTCAAAAGCACCGCGGCATTTTCGGTGGCTACAGAACTGGTGAGGGACGATAATTTTGAAAAGGCCTTTGAAATCGTCAACGTTCTACCTGAGCCAGATCGATTAATCTACTTACCCAAATTAGCCAGCGAATTCGGAAAGTCGACACAGTATCTGTACAGCCAACTATTATTGAAGCAAATTAATCCGACATCGTTGCGTTATTTGGCCGCAGAAAAATTCATACTGTCGCTTGCAACCCATGCTCAGCCCAATAAAGCCATTCAGTTAGCAGGGGAAATTTTAGATCCTATCGTCAGAGACCGAACCTACGGGGCATTGGTCGATATATTTATCATCAAAAATTCGTTTGACGCCGCAGGTACGGCCACTATGTTGATCCAAAATCCGGCTCAGCGTCTTAACCGATACTGCGTTATCGCCAAAGGATCGCATAGCATCAAACAAAGTAATGACTGGTTAGAAAAAGCTCAAGTTGAACTAAGTCGATTACAGACGCCACCCATTCAAATTGAAAGCATTATCAAAATTGCGGAAGTAAATATGACAGCGAACAACCCACAGCGAGCAGAAGATACACTACTCAAAACCCATGACCTATTGAATCGGTTAAATGAAACCCCTGGCGAATATTTATCCGCCGCCTTGATGATTATTACTGCCCACGAGAAGACCGGAATTTCAACCGAGGGGCTATTCCTTATCCGCCAGATGAGACCTGAATCAGAACAAATAAAAACACTTTTAAGTTTGCCGCAGGTACCGATTCACGACCCTGAAATAGAAAAGCGCCGACGGGCCCTTTTTAGAGATATCGCGCGCCAGTAATTGTCTTCCACCAGATTCAATACGATGGTACAATCGGGCCCACGCGGGAGTAGCTCAGTTGGTAGAGCACTAGCCTTCCAAGCTGGTGGCCGAGAGTTCGAATCTCTTCTCCCGCTCCATTTCCCAATAAACAAGCCATGACATCACAACCACTTGTTGAATTGCAGTACTTCACTACATTTACAGATGTTTTATTACCCCTGGATAGCGGCCAAACGCTTGGAAATGTCACAATCGCGTACGAAACCTACGGAACCCTCAATTCCAACGGAACCAATGCCATTTTGGTGTGTCACGCGTTATCGGGGGATTCGCACGCATCAGGATATTCGGCACATACCCCGAACTATGTCGGCTGGTGGGACGAAGTTATTGGTCCCGGAAAAGCCATCGATACCGATCGGTATTTTGTCATTTGCTCCAACGTATTAGGGGGCTGCAAAGGATCCACAGGCCCATCTTCCCCCAATCCAGCGACCCAAGTAGCCTATGGCCTTCATTTCCCCGTGATTACCATTGGAGATATGGTTAAGGTTCAGCACGCCCTAGTCCACCATCTTGGCATTCAGCGTTTAGTGAGTGTTATTGGAGGCTCAATGGGCGGAATGCAAGCGCTTGAATGGGCCATTATGTATCCCGAAATGACGTCCTCGGTCATCCCGATAGCAACCACAGGTCGGCTATCTCCGCAGTCATTGGCATTTGATGCTGTCGGGAGAAATGCCATCATTCTCGATCAGCATTGGAATAATGGGTTTTATTACGGAATTACAAATCAACCTGAAAAAGGCCTTGCAATCGCCCGAATGATTGGACACATTACTTATCTTTCAGAAGAAGCCATGATGCTCAAATTCGGACGAAATCTTCAGACAAAATCCGATTACGGCTATGACTTTGATACTGAATTTCAGGTTGAATCCTATCTTAAATATCAAGGGGAAAAATTTGTATCTCAATTCGACGCCAACTCTTACCTGTACTTAACAAAAGCGATTAGTTATTTTGATCTCTATAAAAAATATAAAAGCTTGGAACAGGCATTCGAAAATTCCCTATCCCGATTTTTAATTGTATCTATCTCTTCCGACTGGCTATATCCCCCGAAACAAAGTAAAGATCTAGTAAAGGCATTGATGAAACTCAACAAACCGGTGTCGTATTGCGACATTCAATCCCCTTATGGCCATGATGCATTTTTATTAAAAAGTCCCGAACTTGAACAGCTCCTTTCTCATTTTTTATCTAATCATGACTAATCGTAAACATCGTCAGCAAATTATCGTGGACGCCATACCCGCCAACACTAAGGTGTTGGATCTCGGCTGCGGAAACGGGGAAATCCTACTTCGACTCAAGGATGAAAAACAGGTCAGTGCTTATGGAATCGATATTAATTTTGACTCTATTTTGTCTTGTATTAAACATGGCCTCAATGTATTTCAAGGTAATATCGACGAAGGGCTTAAAGAATTCGCAGATCAGTCATTTGACTATGTCGTTCTGAGTCAAACACTCCAGCAGGTGCGACGACCGCTATTTGTTATTTCTGAAATGCTTCGGGTGGGCAAACGGGCGATTATAATTTTCCCCAATTTTGCATACTGGAAAAATCGACTTCAAATCGTAGCCGGATTGTCCCCAAGGACTCCGACCTTGCCATACAAATGGTACAATACTCCCAATATTCGAATCGTCACGATCCGAGATTTCAAAACCATGTGCCATCAAAAAAAATACAGAATCGTTAAAGAAATGACCCATACCGACCATCGACTACCTCCATTGTTTGCACGATTCAGTAACGCACTCTCCCCCATCGGCATGTTTATAATAGAAAGAGAAACTCACTCATGAGCCAATATAAGTACACAATCCACTCTACTGAATCGTCCCTTCAAATTATCCAATTCCAATCCGGTCCAATGCAAAATTTGCAATATCTCGTACTTGATCCGACCTCCAAAACCATGGCCGTCGTTGATCCAGCATGGAATATCGCTCCAATTATCGATTTTGCGGCTGAATTTAATGTCACCATAACTCAGATTTGGGTTACGCACGGGCATTTTGACCATGTAAATCAACTAAACAATCTCATTAATGCGGTCAACGGAACGCCTACGATTGTACTCTTTAAAAACCCCTTATTTAAGCCTGACAGCCCCCATATTCTTTCTGTTGACGACGCCAGCATCTTTGAATTTGGAAATACCCAGTGGAATATTCTTTATACCCCCGGACATTCCCCTGACAGTATCTGCTTTCAGTACAGCTCACACTTAATTTGTGGCGACCTCTTATTTGTGGATGCCTGTGGCCGATCTGACCTCCCGGGAAGCAATCCCGCAGAAATGAAAAGTAGTCTGGTCAGAATTAGTAAGTTACCCAGAGAAACCGTAATATATCCCGGACATGATTACGGCCCTACCCTAACCGATACGATTGGCAACCAATTGGAAAGCAATCCGAACCTCATTTTTTCACAACGACGCTCTTCAGTAACTTTGGGATAAACCATTGAGCAAGCTACTTAAGCGAATACTCGTTCTGCTCACAATTCTCTTCGGTGGGATCGCGTTGCTAACGTCTATTTTTTCAAGTTGGAATCTTTATCGCCATATGGCCGATGAGTATAGAAGCCGGGGACGTTCCATCGCTCGGAGCCTGGCGGATATTGGAACTACCGTCCTGGATAGCCAAGACACACCCGTTGCCCAAGCCATTTTGAGCCAATACTTCGAAGCTCGCGGGGTGGTCTACATCATCATTAGGGACCGCCAAGGGCTCATCAAGTACCACACATTTTCGGGAAGAATTCCCGTGGAGCTCTCTGCCGCACAACCCGGAACTAGGTCCATAATACGAGACAGAAAAATTCGAGACATCGGATCCGTATTTGATATTGTTGAACCCATTCATGGAAAATCCGGCGGCACAGTCCAAGTGGGAATGGATGAAGAATGGCTTAATTCATTGGCTATTCACTCATTTTTTACCCAACAATTCGTCGTCTTCCTGGTATTTATTTGCACGATTGGGTTCGCATATACCATCGTCAAAAAAATATCTTCTCCGTTGCAAGCACTCGCGGACTACGCCGAAGCCCTATCAAACTCAGAATTTTTATCTCCCCTCCCCGGCCAAAAACACATCTTAGAAATTGGCAGAACCACCACAGATGAAGTCAGTGACCTTGCCATTACCTTTATACAGCTGGAGAATCAATTAATCGCCTATATTAAAAATCTCCGAGAAACAACGTCGATCAAGGAAAAAATTGAGAGCGAGTTAGCCGTCGCTCGGAGCATCCAAATGAACATGGTCCCTCGGGACTTCCCACTCTATCCGCATCGCACCGAATTGAATCTATTCGCCATAATCGAACCCGCCAAAGCCGTGGGGGGCGACTTTTACGATTTTATGTTGTCTGATGATACGAACAAACTCGCATTTAGCATTGGCGACGTCTCTGGAAAAGGGATCCCCGCCGCGCTCTTCATGGCAATTACGACCACCTTAATTAAAGCCACCGCTAGCCAAATTGAAGACCCTTCGGCAGTCATTGAAATCGTTAATAAAAAACTATGTGATGAAAATAAAAGTGGACTTTTTGTAACCCTATTTTACGGAGTACTCGACCTCACTACCGGTCTACTTAAATACACGGTCGGTGGACATAACCCTCCTTATGTCGTGAATAGAGGAGCGGTCACCGAAATCCATTCATCTCCGGGGCTACCCATGGGAATTGATGATACCGCGACCTACCAAACCGAAGAACTCCAACTGAGTCCCTCCGATATGATCTTTTTATTTACGGATGGCGTCACCGAATGTCGAAATATTAGGGGTGATTTTTATAAAGAATCGGGTTTAGAAAGTCGTCTAGCCGAAACCTCGGGATACACTGCCTCGGCAGTATGTGAGCATGTTCTCCACGACCTACAGATCTTTTCGCGAGGAGCGGCTCAGTCGGATGACGTCACAATGGCCACATTACAGTGGATGGGGCCGGCATCAGCCTAACGGGAGTTGTGCTTCACTTTTTCTGTAAAATTGGGTTTTACCCAAAACCCATATTTGGTTAAAAACGGAAGTGAGGGGTAGTGTCCAGACCGGCTGAAAGCCGCCCGAAGGGTTTAGTCTGGACACTACCTTGAACGGACGTTACGTAAGAGA
>CANIAP010000012.1 GCA_947465765.1 bacterium
CAATCGCCACCGACATCGCCATCGGAAATATAACGGTGGTGACGGAAATGCTTTCTAGGGCCAGTATTGCGACGATGTTGCTCAAAAATAATAGCGCATACATTGTCATATTTTCGTTAAATGGAGAGTGGTAGGATTTTCGTATTGTGGGTAAAAACCCCAGGATATCTGCAGCGGTTAGAGTAACGACGGTCCAGAGTGGATCGGATGTAATCGCCCACAATGGAATAGTGGAGAGTGCGATTCCCAGAAATAGCCAATCTATTTTGGATATGTGGAGGTCTCCTTTTTTTCGGTAGGCCAGAATGCAGATACCCATGCTAAGAACCCCAGCCACTCCGGTTGGCCATGCGCCAACGCCGGCATGGGCGGCCAGTTGCCCAAAAAATACCAGCGTTGTTGTCAGGCTCCAAATCACCCATGAAAAAACGTGAGGCTGGGTGTGGCCGTTTAGGATCGATCGGATGTAGGGATAAAATCCGATTAAGGTGAGCGCGATGGCCAGAAGACTCAATAAGCTTTTGTGCGCCAATTTAGAAGTAAATACCCGTAATGACGCGGGCTTCAACCGATTCGGCGGAATCCATGACATTGGTTATTTGTTTTAACAGGGTTGCGGTAATTTGAAATTTATCGGTCCCAAAGTGGATGTTTGGGCCAAGAAATAAGGTGGTGGACTGAGCGGATGAATAAAATCCGTTATATTTCGTTGTGCTTTTGCCTTCGATTCCCACTGACAAGGTCGGATCCAGTGGGTAGGCGGCCCCGCCCGTAATTTTGAATACGGAGCTGTGGGTGGTTCCAGAAGCGCTGTATTCCCATTCTTGTTCGGCCACGAGGTTGGTTACGATATGCCATTTTTCATCGATAATACTTTCTAATACGACTTTTCCTTCCAATTCAAATTCTTTACCACTGTAGGTGGGTTCCAAGTACAGCAATACCCCGATTGGATTTTTATAGGGGCTGAGCATCATTTGTTTTAATTCTACGGACACTCCATCAAATTTCATGCGATTGCCATTATCCACACTCGTAACGCCATCAGAAAATTCGTTGGTAAAGTTCAGATATAACGCACCGGTGAACGTGTCTGTAATTCCGTATTCCACCTCGTGACGAATGTCCCATCGGGCGTATTGTCCCTGATTTTTTCCGGATCGCAGGGTCGCCCATTGTGCCGTTTCTACTCGTCCTTTGGGGAGTATGGAATCGGCTTGATAGCTGTACCCAAACATTTTTTCGTCGGCGTGAATGCTGATCGCCGCACCACTGATGAGGATCGCTGCAAGTAGGGTCTTAATGGATTTATTTAGGGGTAACATGGCTTCCTCGTTATGTTTGTTTTTGATACTGAGGCTCAGTACTTTTGATATTATGTCTCATAGTTTTAAAGTTGACCATAGCGAGCTCTATATTTATACTCAGTCTCAACTTTTGAGTGGGAATAGAGGCTATTTTGGGTATGGATAATCGATTGTTTTGGTTGGTACCTGTGGTCTTAGTGGGCAGTGCGAGTGCGTGTTCGGCAACGGAGTATTTAACCGTGGTACAGGCCCAAAAGCTCTGTTTTCCCCACGCCACTCGGTTTAGTGCTGCCGATGTTACGCTGACCAAAGACCAACGGACTCAAATTGAAAAAAAATCGAGAGTCTCTGTTCGGAGTTCCGACCAAAAAGTGTGGGCGGCTTACACTAAAGATACGTTCTTAGGATGGTTTATCGTCGACGAGGTGATCGGGAAGCATGATCTGATTACCTGGTCATTGGCGCTGACTGAGGATGGGCATGTCAAACAAGTTGAGATTCTAACCTACCGGGAAAACTACGGCAGCGAGATTCGGGATTCCAAGTGGAGAGCGCAGTTTGCTGGGAAAACATCCGCCTCACCGGTGGTGGCGGATAAGGATATCAAAACCATCAGCGGCGCGACGTTGTCGAGTCGGCATGTCACCGACGGCGTACGGCGACTTCTGGCATTTTATGACATCGTTTTAAGTAAATCCTGAGGTGCGTCGGTGTCGGCCGTTGCTGGGAACATTGGTTGAAATCGAACTCCTTGACGATGACTCCGTGGCGATGGAATCTGCATTTTCGGCGATGGTTAACGTCGAGCATCGGATGAATTTTTATAATCCCCAAAGCGAACTTTCAAAACTAAATCGGGGCGCCGTGTCCCAGGCGATATCGGTGAGTTCTGAACTACTGGAGGTGCTGGTCCAAGTGCAGTCTCTCTTTGAGCGGACGAGTGGTGTTTTTGACGCCTCAACTAGCTTAACCGACGGCGGGAGTGTCGTCGTAGATTCTTTAAATCGGACGGTGACATATGAACGACCGTTGCAACTCAATTTGGGGGGCATCGCGAAGGGGTATGCGGTGGATCAGGCAGTGCGTGAGTTACAATCGGCCGGGGTCTCTGGTGGCATAGTAAACGCAGGAGGCGATTTGCGTTATTTTGGGGACTATTTCCCGATGGTTTGGGTTAAACACCCGCGCACACATGCCCCGATTTTTCCGATTCGGGACCTTCAGGCATCCGCACTTGCGACGTCCTCTCCATCCGACACTATCTCTGTTAGTGTGGGGGCACCCACCTGTATGATTGCGGATGCCCTAACCAAGGTTGTCCTCGCGTTGGGCGACGATTCAATTCCGATTTTGGCGCAGTATGACGCCGTGGCGTTTTTTACCTCATGAAAAATAAACTTAAATTCAAACCGGTTCTTAAATGGATTTTTTATTGCACGTTCGGTGCGTTGTTTATCACCGGGGTGGTGCGGTTGTTTCAACCGCTGTCGTGGGTGATGAAAGTTCACGGCGCGGCAGCGATGGTGGCTTTAATGACGTTGGGCTCGCTGATTCCGACCCATATCAGTCGGGGTTGGGCGAATAAAAAAAATCGATGGGGTGGAATCGTGATGATCGGAACCTGTGCGGTGTTAGTGGTTACAGGATACGGTCTTTATTATTTTGGAGGGGAAATCGTGCGGTCCACCACGAGTTGGATTCACAGTATCGTTGGGTGTTTATTCCCGCTCATTCTCGTGGGCCATATTTGGGCCGGTCGGAAAAAATAGAGTCTCAGGTCATGGTCGCGCATTCTTTTGTTTTTGAGGGTCTATCGATCCGGCTATTTGGGGGGATGAATGTCGTTGTTGAGCGTATCCAAATACCGTCGAATATCAGGGTAATTTGGGTTTAACTTCAATGCTTTTTCCCAGGCCAGACGGGCGTTTGAAAAATCCCCGATCTTGTAATAAATCGAACCTAATCGCACATAAATATAGGGAAATTTGGGGAGGATTTCAGCGGCTTTTTTGTAGGAAATAAGGGCGTGTTGAAAATCATTTTTATAATAATAATCCGTCCCCAACTGCATCAGTAATATGGCGGAGGAAGTTTCTTTGAAAATGGTTTCCTGTTCAGTGATCGGGAGGGTCGACGGTTTCCATCCCATGCGGGTGTATTCAAATTGGAGTGCTTTGGTGCTGGCGTCGACGAGCTCCTGATTTTCTTTGGTTTTGGTTTGATTGAGAATTTGGGCGACGATCAGTGGATTATCGGCACTCTTGGCGTGACTCAGCGTCGGTCGACTTGAACTATCGCTTTTAAAAATTCTTAAATATTTTTTGATGGATTTTCCGATATTATTTGTGGCGACAATCATGAAGGGGTTGAGGCTGGGTTTTAAAGGTATCCCTTTATAAAAATAGCCGTTTTTTTGATTGTAGTCCGTTGGGTTATTGATCTGAATTAAACTGGGGTATGGGGCATAACTGGGGCTGTAAACGAACTTATCTGTCGTCGGAATGACCGTGTTTGCGGTGCCGGAGTTGGGGCTAACAGAAATTAATCTGAGAATTTTGGGTAAGACGGGTGGATTGAGTTCGATAGGCGCGTTTTGAGAAAAGAGGGGTAACGAAAATCTAAAAAAGAGGCACCCTGCGAAAATTCCGTTAAATACCCAATTTGAGCGTGACATTAAGCTCAAATTATACGGTTTTAGGCGGGGATACACAACGTGAGCTGTCGGTGAGGTGAATAGCCACAACAGACACTCGCTCAAAATATAGATGTTTGAATCGATTATAAACGGTGAACCTTAACTTCCTGTGGGTATCGATGACATAGTCAGAATAGAGAGGGGGATTGCATCAAAATTATTTTTTGTTATCGATTTGGGTTTGGGGTCTTTTTTTTGGGATGAGAGGCTCTATCGAGTGTCTCATAAATAAGGGGGGGTACTATGAAAATGTTTAATGGTTCATGTTTGGCATTGGGGGTGGTGTTGGGACTGGCTATTCCTGTAATGGCGTCGGCGACTGGTAACGATTCGTTTTCAGGGGTTGTTCCTGTTATAAACGAAATCGTTGTGACCGATATGGGTGGGACTTTGGATAATCTCCATACGACAGCCCTGTCGGGAGTAACGGTGACTAAGTACAAGGTGTCCAACAACTATTCGCTTGGATTTAGGGTCACCTTTGCCAGCAACAATTTGGGCAAGTTGATTCGGCTAGCCTCTGATGGTACCTACGTCACTAGTCCCACAGATGCGGGTAACTTTGTGGCCTATACCGTAACGACTGCGGCCAGTAGTGCCGACAATTCGGATGCTTCGGCCAACTTTTTGGGGACAACTGAAGCAGGTCCATTAACTGCCCAGTCTTTATCTAGTAACGTAAACCTGAATTACATCACCGCTATTGTGACGGCGACGAAGGACTACAATTATCTGCTCAAGATCAACACAGCTATAAAGCCCCAGTTATTCCGTGGCACTTTCAAAGACACGGTAACTATTACGATTGCCGACACAATATAGGGACCGTTTTTGGTCGGTATTGGAGGGGGGGCCACTGGGCCCCACTCGGCCACTTCGAAAAATCCAAGGAGAAATTTGTGATCGTTAAATGGAGGAATTTTAATCTTTGGATCCTGGTGGCGGGGTCGCTATGGGGGGGCGCTGCTGCGGTGTGTCAGGCAACAGGTCTGCCGACGGTAACAGTCAATGATTTGGCGGGAGGTGTTATTAACTTTTCGAACTTACAGTCCAGCCCGTTGCAAACGACGATTTTAAAATATGGGGTGACGTCGGAGAGTAATTCTGGATTTTTGGTCACGGTGTCGAGCGCCAATGGGGGCAAGTTGCGACGGGAGGGCGGTACTCATGATCTTCCAGGGAATACGTTGACTTATACCGTGACCACCGAGGCGGACACGACGATTTCCGGAAGTGCTTGGGTGGAACCGACCCAGTTGTCGAACATCAGCTTAACGACGGATCGGGTATTGCAATTTTCAACGAGTACTCAGCTTATTCCGACGGGGTTTCTGTATAAATTAAAGGCCAATTTTCCGGTCAATAAACAGCTTTTTCGTGGAACGTTTTCTGACACTATTTCGATCTCAATATCGGATTTATAGCGGCTAATCGGTCTGGGGTTCTTTTAAATTTGAGGAGCGCTTTGTGAATAATCAGGGTGAAAAACGACAATTAAACAAGGATGCGTTAGAAAAAGTGGCGATTTTGCTGCTTTATTTGGAATCGATCAAGCCAACGGTCACCCATGCATTTTTTAAGGCGATTGGGGAAACCCATAGTCGCGTCATCCTCAATACCATGGCGCAGCTGGGCCAAGTGCCCCAACAGACGGTGACTACAACACTTCGGGATTTTCTTGAATTTCTGGTTCGGCATCATTCCATTGTCGGAGGAATCAATTTAACTTCAGGTATTTTTCATGATGTATATGGAATGGATTTGGTGAATACGGTAGAAAAAAGAATCGTTACATTCCCGTGTTTATACTCCGTGGATGACTATCAGCCCTTCAGTTTTATCTCTAAATCATCGGTCCGGCCCCTATAAATTAACCATAAATTGGAGGTGAGTCATGAATGCTAATAAGATGAGTGAATTTAGTTTGTTCATGAGCGACTCGGTTCACCTTGATTTTTGGAGTGATTTTTCATTGTCACAGTTGGGGTGTTACACTGAAATCGACTGTCATGGGGGGCTGTTTTAGTGGAGATTGATATAAAAGTGATCTCGGTATTGTCCAATTTTGTGACCTGTTTCCGGATTGACGCGGCCGCATGATCCGGCATCGGTGGTCGATATGGATTGGGATTGGGTTGCTTGTGATTCAAAGCTCGATGTGCGCCAGTAGCGAATTCTTTACCCTGTTTCGGATCCCGGTTGCAAAACCCAAAGCAACATCTCAGGTTGACGGGGGCATGTTATTTGGTGTGGGGATTTCTAATACCGATGCCCAGGCAACTGGCTATGGGTTTGTGTACGACCAATTGACCCCTCATGTCGCGCTGAGTGGGGTGATTGACCGGGAAAATGGCGGGGTGGGAGTCCAGTTTTCGTTATTTCAATTTAATGATCCTCGGACCGAAATGACCCATTATTTCGGAGCGGGAATCACCAATACGGGTAGCCTTTCAACGCTGCGGCCGGGGTATCCGATACTGAATTATTATGCGAATTACACGGGGGAAATGGCGGGGGGAACCTGGATTCATTTTGGACTGGGGAGCAACCGAACTCAAGATCCCTCGATTTTGTCCTTTAGCGGAGTCGAAGTTGATTTTGAGGTAGGGCATGGCTTTATCGAATGGGACGGTCGATTAATTAATATAGGGTACAAACATTTCCTTCAAAACGGGCTCGTTCTTCATGCGTACGTTTCGCCCTCGGGACCGATCGGCATTAATACTGTGAATAACGTGGTCACCATCGGATTCTCTTTTTGTGAAATAGCAAATAAACAAACGCTGCCTAAACCGGATATTTTGGCTGTCCCCATAAAAGAGGAACCGATAATCAAAAAAGTTGAAACCGCCACCGTGGAAGACGCCGTTCGGCGGTTGAATTTGAGTTCGAAATACTTTTCCCAAGGAAACTATGAAATGGCCCGGGATGAACTAGAAAAGATTAAAGATATTTTCCCCACGGCGGATACGTATTCTCGCCTGGGATCGGTGTATTACAAGCTTAATGATATGCCAAATGCTTACCTAAATTGGGAAAAAAGTATCACAATTGATCCCAAAAATACGTCGCTGAGGGAATTTGTCGATCAGATTAAAGTGAAGGCAAAAAAATAATGCGTATGGCTCATCGACGGTTAATGAGTTTGCTGTTGATTTGTTTAGGCTTTGCGGGTCCTATTGAAGCCGCAGCGTTTGGGGCGGGGTCGTCCCTGATTAATGCGCCTGACATCGTGAAATATAAGCCGGGCAAAGTCGATATCGGGGTATTAACAGGAGTTACGTCGGGCCAACAGTACCAATTTGATTTTAAATTTGGTTATGCGGTGACGGAATATTTGAACGTGGGTCTGGTATTTTTACGGGCAAATACAGTCGTTGCGAACTTTCAGGCCACGATGATTGATATTCCCGATTACAGCAAATTAAAGATTGGATTTGGGATTTTGAATATTAGTTCCGATCCGTCATTAAGCACGTGGGAAGATGAGAAATCGACGAACTCTAACCATCTGTTTCATTATTTGGGGTTATCGGCGGATGTGTTTGGGGGGGAAGTCTTGATGGGGGTCTGCAAACGACGAACTGGCCAAGCGACGGGGGGAGCCTCTTCGTTTTTGAACTCCACCTTTTTTGGACTGACGGTTCCAACCCCGTTGGGGAACGTGATGGCCGAAAGTGATGGGACCGATGTCAGTGTGGGGTATAAAGCGACGGTCGATGGCACCGAGTGGAAATTGGGGGTGTCGACCCCCAGGGTCAAAGAGTCGCCTGGGAGTTTGGCGTCCCATTCATTTTTTAGTATTCAATTTCAACGCAGTTTTGATATTTTTGAATCGTATACTCGGGAATTTTTAAAGCTCAAAAAGAGTAATGACGACTACGAAACGATCAAAAAAGAATCGATTCAATTGCGGCGATCTATCGAAAAAGAGTTGACCGAATTGCGTGCCTCTAAAGAGGCCCTAAATTCCGAAATTTCCAAACTGGCCACGGGACCCAATACGGCCTCCGAACCGGCCAAAAAACCGCAGCAAATTTCATCGGATTATTCAAAAGATGCCGAAAGCTTTCACCACTATCAAAAAGCCCAACAATATTATTTGAACCACCAACCGTATCAGGCGCTTCGAGAACTGGAAAAAGCGGTGGAGTTGCTACCGCAGCAACCGGTTTATTTTATACAGATGGGGTCGATTTATTTTTCGGTGGGTGATCGTGACGCGGCGATTAAGTATTGGGCAAAAGCGTATAAATTAGGTCCTGAAAATCTGGAGCTGAACCGATTACCCCGTGATATTTTTGAGCAAGTCAAACAAAAGTCGAGTCAATATTAAGAAGGAGCGATCGCATGCAACATTATTTTAAAGTAGGAATTATACCGGTATTAACTGGACTATTCGTCGCCCTTCTGTCAGGTCCAATTGGTGCCTATCAGGTCACACTCGAAGATAAGAATTTTGACTTAACGGGCGCCCGTTCCCAAAAAAGGATGGTGATCATCAACAATGAGCCCCAACCGATTGCGGTGGAAGTGGGGGTCAAGAAGCGGTCGATTGATATCAACGGAGTGGAGACCGAGGGCGATGTTCCGGACGGTTGGTTTATCATTTATCCCTCTCAGCTGCTCCTGAATCCGGGCGAGGAAGAAGTGGTTCGAATTGCCTGGATGAACAAAGTAAAAGTGACCACAGAAATGCCATTTCGGTTTGTCGTGAGTCAAATTAAATTACTCGATCCTGAAGAAGTGAAGCGACAGGCCGAATATGAGGGTTACGCCGCTAAAGTCGATTTTGTAACGAGGTATGTCTTGGCGGCCTATGTCAAACCTCCGGGAATGGTGGCTCGGGTGATATTGGATGACCCGGAGGTCATTACGACAGCCAACGGTCTCATGGTCCGGTTGACCTTCCATAATACCGGGAATTCACGACGGGGACTGGGTGATCTTAAATTGACGATATACCCCCTCAAAGACAACGGAGCGGTGAATTCAGCGATTCCACCCGCTGAATTCCCCGGTGTGGAAACGATTATTCTTCTGGGCGGCGGGTCTCGCATGATTGAGTTGCCCCTTCCCAAGGCATTTGAAAAGACGCGAATTCGTGCGGAATATACGTGTAAATCACTTGATTAAGCCCTTTTTTTTAGTCGCCTTCATTTTGAGTGGGGCCAGCATTCCGATTTTTGCGCAATTGGCACCGATGTCGACGTCTGCCGACGCCAAAGCGGCGTCGGATTCTCCGAAGGTGGCGTCGGGGCCCGTTCAGTCTCGGGAAGATTTGTTCCGACGGGCATTTGGAACCGCGCTGCCGGTGGTGAAGCAAACCGACAAAATGACCCTCATTGCGGATGACCAAACCTTGGGGAAGCTGGTGGTGAACACCCAGTCCTTTGATTCTGAAGTGGAATTTTATACGGAGGAGTTGTGTAGTTTATTAGCGAAGGTTCAAACCGACGAGGGGATTAAAGCGGTGATCGCGATTCAACATGCAGGCGGGACGATTCGGTCTGAGGCGCTCAAGGCCTTGGGATATACCCTTAAATTGAGCAAAGCGAAATCTTTTATTCGTCTGGAAACCCCGTTTAAGACGCGTAAAATTAATATCGTGAACGTCTCAAGAGGGGGCGTCGGTCAGAAGACTATCTACCCACCTGCAATACTCTCAGGATTCGTTAATTTTCAAGGCACCCATTTTATTGATCATGATGTTCCGAATACTTTTTTTACCGACGGCTACCATATGGACGGGGTACTAAACTTCCGTGAAAACCTGCTCCGATTCCGGGGGGACAGCGTCTATTATCCAGATCCATTAAATATCAAGGTGGCCCGTTCCGGATGGATTTGGAGCCGAATTGCCGCGATCCGGAACGACTATAAAACCAATACTCAGATGATATTTGGGGACACCGTTGAGCCAGGAACTAACTATTTAGGGGACATCAATTTGTGGGGCGTGGGGATCGCGAGTGTGGATTTTAGAAACCTCAGGGGCACGAATCGCTTGGCGTCGAAAGATGTATCGTTTTATCTCGACAAAGACGCTGACGTGGATATTTTAGTGGATCATGTGCCCTATCGGGCGTATCGCCTTCGTGCAGGGAATCAAGAATTTCACAACATTCCGATTGCGGAGGGCGTACATCAAATTGATATTGTGGTCCAATATGTGGGATCGACCGAAAAAAAAATTCAACTCACCCAAACCATCGCGTTCGATACGGGGCTTTTGCCGATGGGCGAATCTGACTTTTCATCTCGTATCGGAATTCCCACTGAAGTGACTCAAAATACCAAATTGTTTTATAACAACCGCTTACAAAGTTCCACATTTTACAAATTGGGTGTGTCCGATGACTTGATGGTGGGTGGATTTTTTAATGGGGGACAAGATCAATATAATGTGGGGGTCGATATGCGTAATGCCTTGCCTGTCGGTATTTTTCGGTCGTCTGTTGCGATGGGACATACTGCCGGAGGTCTGGACATCGGAGTCATGGCGATCCTCACGGGGTATCGTTTGCCTGAACCCAGCAATGAGTTAATTGTAAAATGGGAAACCAATGCTGAATATTTTGGGCCTAATTTTTATAACTTAAACCGATGGGATATCTATCGGACCAAATTGGCGGCGACAGTGACGGTTCGGCCCTGGCTCAACTGTAATGTCGATTTATTTGCTTCGAATCAAATCAACTATCGGAATGTGGCTCAAACTCGGCTTGGAGTGATTAACCGAACCGAATTTGACCCATATACCAATTCGCAACTTGGACTGTCAGTCAGTGAGGACAATGGGCAGACTATTCAAGAGATCAATATTGGATTTTTTCATAAGCCCAATAAGGCCAATTGGAATATCAACGCCAATGCACGTCTGCGGTCAGACCAATCTGATTTTACAGTGGCGTTCAAATGGGCGTTTACGGATACCCCTCATGAAATCGAGTTACTGGCAGATTCACGGGCCTCTGGGGGGAGGTATACCTTTCAAGACCCCCAACGTAATATTCGAGCGGGGGTAGAGGCGCGCTCCGGGGAGCAATCTCTGGTGGGAGTCGATTTCCAAAGCCAGTCCAGCGATAATAACGTGTATGGCTCTAGCCAAATAATTCGAAAACTGAGCACGACGTCCAAACTCGATACGGTGACTTATCGCGGGAGTCGAATGGATATGGAATATCGATATATGGATACGTTTGCCGCAAAAAATGGCCCCAATGTTCGAAATTCAGTAGTTAATTATGGCGTAGGCCTTGCGTTTGCGAATGGGGTACTGGCGTTGTCGAGCCCCATTCGAAACAGTTTTGCCATTATCAACCCGCATAAAACCCTCGCCAATAAAAAAGTGGTGGTGAACAATAATCTGCATTCGGACGGATTAGGTCCTCTGGTATTGCATAATTTGTCCCCTTATACAGAAAATCGCATCTTCCTTGATGTGCCAGATGCCGATATTTGGCAAGATCTGGGGCAACAATCGTACACCGTTAATCCAGTGGATTACAGCGCATATCTCATTGATTTGGGGTCCAGTGGCGCCAAGATGATCATGATGGCCTTGGTGGATCCCAAGGGTAAAAAAATAAGTTTGGAACGTGCCGTGATGACGGGTGAAGATACCCCTGAGCCGATGCCAGCCAAAGAGATATTGACGGGCCGATCCGGTGATTTTGTGGTGACCGGACTGTCCCCTGGAACCTATCGTATTCGATTTGCCAACGCGCTGTACGGGAACGTGGTTATCTCGATTCCAGATGAGGCTCCCGGTATTCTTAACCTTGGCAAGATCATTTTAGGAAAAGAGGAGATTACGATTGAAACCCCACTTAGTCATTAGTTATTTTTGTCTCTGCTTGCCGCTGTGCGCCAGCGCCACATTTCAGAGTAGTCCGGTCATATGGACTTCGGGCGATACCGGGCATTATTCGCCGTTTGATCCGGTTCCCTATTTTCAGGAGCAGACGCTGGTTATTCGGTCGGACGGGGATCAAAACACGCGATATTTTATTACGTTTTCTCCCGGGGGGGTTCTGTCCAGTCAGCGTCCTACCATTGTTTCTGGAGAGATCGTTAACCCATCGCTTCAAACTCAAAAAGTGGGATTTAATCGGAAGGCGCATAACGGTCAGAATGCACTGGAGTATCAGCTCTATCAACACCATGATTCTGTGGATAGTCTTCAAGATCTATCGTTGCCCCTCACCGATCGTAATGTGGTGTCGGGGACCATTATTCTGAATCGACCCGAGCCCACGTTGATGCCGTTTTATATCAGCGTTCCCCCCAATCAAAATGTGCGACCCGGTATTTACAAAGACCGGGTCTCGGTTCGCCTTTATTACGGGACCCCCCAATCACCTCAGCAAGCCCAACTAATCTATGATGAACCCATGGATATTCAAATCTCAGTTGCTAACGTTGCTGTGGTCGGGTGGGCCAACGGTGTGAATGAATTGAGTTGGACAGTGGATGAATTGGCGTTTAAAAAACCGGGATCGGTTCAATTGATTATCCAGAGTAATACCCCGGTTAAAACGTCTGTGGAGTCCGAGTCGACGTTTAATTATCAACTGACCCAATCTCGGGCCGGCAATAATATATTGATGCGGATGGTTCCAGAACGTAATATCGAGAGTGATGATCAAGAAAATTCGGTCATAGACACGGTAATCATGGTGATTGAGGAACTATTATGACCAATAGATGGTTGGCTTGGATATTGAGTGGGGTTGGAATTCTGGCGATTGTGATCGGGGGCTATTGGATCATTTTGAATGGCCATAAACCCAAATCGATGGCATCACCCCATTCGATTTCATCGACCGATTACCAGGTGTTTTATGAAAATCGGGTCCAAGACGCGTTCGAACAGGTGCTCAATAAGATGGTGGGGCAGGGCAATTTTCATGTTTCGGTCATCGCCATCGTGGATTTAACGCGGCATAAAGAAGACCTTATTTTGATGTCCCCTTACAAAGTGACGGTTAATAGTACGACCGAATCGCAGCAACAGATTCGGGATGACCATCCCGCGGGGTCTGAGTCTCAAGACTTTGATCTCCCGGGATTTTTTGGGGGGCAATCCGATGGAGCTCCGACGACGTTCGTAGCCTATTCGGTGGATGCGCTTCCCGGATTTCCATCGACGCCCCCGACCGAGACCCCCAAGCCCAAGGTAAAATCCGCGATGCCCTCGGCCCTTCGCCCCAATACCTGGGTGACGACGAAACAGGCCACGAGTCAGGTGTTTTTTAATCGAACCCAAAGGGAAATTTTTAGAGATGTGTCGATTAAAAATTGGGTGGTGTCGATCGTAATCGATGAGAACGTCCTTAAAGAAAGTGGCTTTAATAAAGATAAGCTAATTTTGGTTCTGGAGCAGTTGTCCCCGATCGATAAGCGAAATGGCGATATCCTGACCATTTCGTTTTTACCCTTCAAAGGCGGATTTTTTAGTTTTTCAACGCTGACGAATTGGCGTCCGATTTTTGGAGTAGGGTTGGGGATAGGTCTTTTAGTCGTGGTTGGGCTAATGCTACGAAGGGTGATGGTGACCCGAGCCGCCATCAAGCAAAAGGCGCTAGACGCGGCGTTAATGGAGGCGGCAGAGCTCAAAAAGAAGACCGAACAACAGGAGGCCATCTTAGAAGATGAAAAGAAACTCTTGCTGGCGGAAATGGACGCTCACCCCGAGGTAGTGGCCCATTCGATTTTGGACTGGATGGATAGTTTTTCTAAAAAGGAAGAAGAGGAGTAGGTTTATTTCTCCACCTCAACGGTTTTAAACACAATGCGGGCTGCAATCTCCGGGTCCATCAGTTTGCACCCGTCCTTCACTGGCCGTAGTGCCGACTCCATATCCGTTTGTTTTTTTGGATCAACGCTCGTATAAGATGTAATGGCCGATTGTTTAACTTGGGCGATTGGGATTGGGATTTCACGGCGGGTGATACCGTTTGTGGTGATCCACTTTTCGATCGCAGGCTGGAGAATACGCTTGCCAAACGAGTCGCCTTGGCTGACCACTTCGACACCTTGAAGCTCTTTGTCCCATAGGGCGTTTTTAATTTGATGCTGGACATAAGGGTAATGGGTGCAGCAGAGTCCAAGCACAGAGAGGCCTTGTAGCGGCGAATCGGTATGATTCCCATAGAAATCTTTGGCGTACTTGAAGCAATTATCCATTTCTGTTTTTACTTCAGCATTCAGTCGGGATTGAAGTCCATCTGAGGGTAGTTTTGCGTAATCTCCTGTTCCTTCCATAATGCTGACCCAGTTTGCGGGTGCATGGACGTGAATAAATTGGACGGGGGTATTGCCCTTTCCCTCTCTGATTTGATCAAAGGCATTTTTTTCTTCCCGCGACCAGCGACTCAATGGGCTCTTTCCCTTAAATACCCGGGTAAATTCTTTTTTTTCTTTGATAAATTTTTCTTTGATAAATGAATCGTTATTGATTACCACCGTTAGAGCGGAGTCTCCAAATTTTTGTCGATGAAGTTCGGCTAAAACGAAGGGGTATTTTTGACTAAGAACTGTGGCTCTGGTTGCTAAAATGCCAATGTGAAGCTCATTTTTCCCCTTGGTATTGAGGACGAGGCGGGCCGTTTTCCGTAACGTTCTTGCCGTCGGAATAATGATTTCATGAACCGCCATTCCGGGATGCAATCGGGCCATTTCTGCTGTCATCGCAGCGTCATAGGTAGTGGATGCCGTATTGCATGCGATAATTGCAAGCTGACAATTCAGTTCTTCCATAGAACGGATCAATCCATAGGTAAGGCGAGTGAGCACTTCGGCAGATTTGCCGCCGTAGGGGGCGTTTGCGGCGTCGCCGTAATGAACAAATTCGACATTAAGATTGTATTTGGATTGTATATCAATTAAGAAGTCACGTTGGCTCTTGACCATATCAATCAAAAATAATGCGCCCCCCAAACCCGAATCGCAGCAACCAATCCGAAGCGTTTTAACGGGTACTTTGACGCCATCGGGTTCAATGGGAGTCCACGATGTGCGAAAGGGCTTCACCGAATTGGATGCGCCCCTCGCGATGAATGATCGTCCGACGATAGATAAAGAGGACAGTGTTAACCTCGTGAGGCGCCTTGTTTTATTAAGGGTCAAGATAGGTGCAAAAGAGGATAGTCTGGAAACAGACGCGAGCATAGTGGGGCTCCTTGTTGGATGAAGGGTCGATGTGTACCCGACCATCAAAGAATGATGCCAATACTTTTTTGTCGATTTTGTGCGTTTTGGTTTCAAATATGAATTTTTTTCGATTCTATAGTACGAAAATGTATTTTTTTTCGGTGCTTTAGGATAATGATCGTTAGTCCGGACGCTTCTTTGGGATGATTTGTGGCATATTTTAACCTGGGTTTTGGGCTTGCGTAAGGGAGTTGCACCTTCGATAATGCCTCTATGGATCTTCCCCTTCTTATTTTAACGCCCCGAACTTGGGCGGTGGCGGCATTGTCGGACCCGATGGCATTGCTCAATGACCACTTTCATTTGGAAAAAAAAGCGGCGACTAGTGCGTTGGATATGATGGGTCGATGGCAGGGGGATGTGGTGCCGATTCGGTGGTTTAATCTAATGAGCGCCATTGCCAAAGACGAAACCGATCACATGAAATTAATTGCAAAACTGATTTCGAAGCGGCACGGGACTTGTTCCAAGATGCATGCGAACCCGTATGCCGGCGCACTGAGACGATTGGTTCGAAAAGGGACGGCGACTCAAGAGTTAATGGATCGACTATTGGTATCTGCTTTAATTGAACTGCGGTCCTGTGAACGGTTTCAATTGTTGGCGGAGGTGGCTCAGGATGTGGAACTTCAAAAACTGTATGTCGGGTTGTGGGCGTCGGAGCGGGGACATTACCTTCAGTTTTTTGATGCGGCATCCTGGGTGATGCCCCCGTCGGTGGTTGCGGATCGGTGGGCGACGATGCTGGAAGAAGAGTCCGTTATTATTCAGTCGCAGTTACCCGGGCCGCGGATTCATTCATGGGTGGGTGATTGAACGCAGGGGTTCGGAACCTTGATCGACAATGCTAAACTACTGGCGTTCCCATCTTATGTTTCATCAAGGAGAATTTATGTTGTCATCTCGGATGTCTGTCCTTACCGTATCGTTTCTTGCTGCTCTATTTTTGTTAGCGCCGTCGCTCTACGCTAAAACGTGTGAATTGGCTCTTCAAGGGTCGGATCAAATGAAATTCGACAAAAAAGAATTGGTAATCCCTAAAGAGTTCAGCGATGTGAAGTTGGTACTGAAGCACGTCGGAAAAATGCCGAAAGCGGTAATGGGCCACAATGTGATTATTGCCAAAACCAGTGATATTTCAGGCATCGCTGCGGATGCGATGAATCCCAAAAAGGCGAAAGATTATATTCCCCAAAACGATCAACGTATTTTGGTACACACCAAGCTTATTGGCGGTGGAGAATCCGATACGGTAACGTTTAAGAAGAGTGTATTGAAGGCCGGTGGTGATTATTCGTTCTTTTGTTCGTTCCCTGGTCACCTGGGTATGATGACTGGAAAAGTCGTCGTCAAGTAATTCATCCGCGTTCAATCCCGAAGTGACCCCCCCCGACGAGATCGTCGGGGGGGTTGCTTTTCCTAGTCCTTCGTCAAACTTCGATACCGAATTCGCTTGGGTTCGATATTCCCTAAGCGTCGAATTCGGTCTGCTTCATAGTCCGAGAACCCGCCTTCAAAAAACACTACTTTGGAATCGCCTTCAAACGCCAAAATATGCGTCGCAATCCGATCTAAAAACCATCGGTCATGGGAAATAACAACCGCGCAACCGGCGAAGCTTTCAAGACCTTCTTCCAGGGCACGAAGGGTATTTACATCAATATCGTTGGTAGGCTCATCCAAAAGCAACAAATTGCCATTGGCCTTTAAGGCCATCGCAAGGTGGAGCCGATTCCGTTCCCCGCCGGATAAAACGCCACATTTTTTTTCTTGGTCCGACCCGGCAAAATTAAATTTGGCCGCATAGGCTCGGGAATTCACACTTCGATTACCCAGCATGATCGATTCGTCGTTACCGGAGATGACTTGCCACACGGTTTTATTCGGGTCGATATCCGAGTGATCCTGATCCACATAGCCAATCTGTACCGTTTCCCCCACGACCAGGTTCCCCTTGTCCGGGGTTTGCTCCCCCAAGATCATCCGAAACAACGTGGTTTTACCCGCACCATTGGGGCCAATCACTCCGACAATACCCGCCCGTGGCAAAACAAATGTCAGGTCCTCAAACAGTAATTTGTCACCAAATGACATCCGCAGATCCGTGGCTTCGATGACGGTACTCCCTAACCGGGGCCCATTCGGAATAAATAACTCCAAGGCCGATTCCTGCTGCTTCGAATCCTGGCTCGCCAAACTTTCATAGGCCTGAATCCGAGCTTTGCTCTTGGCTTGTCTGGCTTTGGGAGACATCCGCACCCATTCAAGTTCGCGTTCCAAAATCTTGCGCCGTTTGGATTCTGTTTTTTCTTCACTGGCCAATCGCTTCGATTTTTGGTCCAACCACGAGGCATAATTGCCTTTCCACGGAATGCCTTCGCCGCGATCCATTTCCAATATCCAACCCGCCACATTGTCCAAAAAATACCGATCGTGAGTAATGGCAATGACAGTGCCTTGGTATCGTTTTAAATGTTCTTCCAACCATTGAATCGATTCGGCATCCAAATGGTTGGTCGGCTCATCCAACAACAAGATATCGGGTTTTTGGAGCAACAGTCGGCATAACGCCACTCGGCGCTTTTCCCCACCGGAGAGGTGGGCCACTTTTTCGTCGGGACCAGGACATCGCAACGCATCCATCGCCCGTTCAAGAACAATGTCTAAATCCCACGCGTTGTGTTTGTCGATGAGTTCGATCAACTCGCCTTGTCGTTCAATAAGAGCCGTCATTTCGTCGTCGGACACGACCTCTCCCAACTGTTGGCTGACTTCTTCGTATTCTTTCAGCATCGCGACGGATTCCGCTGCGCCTTCCCCGACAATTTCTTTGACGGTTTTTTCCGGGTCTAATACTGGTTCCTGAGGAAGATACCCCACCGAATATCCGGGTTGAATGATGACCTGACCCTCATCGGGTTCCACGAGCCCTGCAATTACCTTTAATACGGTGGATTTTCCCGATCCATTCAATCCGATAATTCCGATTTTGGCACCGTAGTAGAACGACAGATAGATGTCTTTGAGTACCTTTTTTTGAGGCGGATAGGTCTTGCTGACATTGACCATCGAAAAAATAATTTGTTTGTCGTTATTCATAATAATTGCGTCCTATTGATTGATTGGTTACACCGGGGTTTCGGTATCCGTTCCTGTTATCCTACCCTAAAACATCGTTCTAATCTCGCCCAAACGTAAGCGATCTACCTTATTGGTTGGGAGGTGGATCTATTTTGCCCTTATGGGCTTGGAGAATTGGTTGGGGATGTGTACAATCCGTGCCTATTATGACTCAAAACACAGTGGATTTGCCTTTGTTCTGTCCCAATAGCCTCATTTTAATTTGTCATGGGAGCCGTCGTGAATCCTGGCGGGCCCCCTTTGAATCGTTTCTAAACCGGCTGTCGACGATGGCGGATCCCGATAAAATTTACTTGTGTTATATGGAAATTGCAGAGCCCATGTTGGCGGATGTGGCCAAGACCATGGTGGAGCGCGGCCAAACGAATGGGACGGTTTTTCCATTGTTTATGGCGAGTGGTGGGCATGTCGATCACGATATTACGGCTCAAATTTCTGACGTGGTGGCATTGTACCCCTCTATCACCCTGACCTTGGCCGGTGCGATTGGCGAGCATCCGGAGGTATTGGCGGCGATGGCTAAAATTGCGGTCGCCGAGGTGAGGTAAACACCGACTCAATTCGTATCATTAAAAGCATCACGTTTACCCGTGGGAAATTTTGGGAATGTAGGCGTATTGCCCATTTTTAATTATATGAAGGAGATTGTATGAAAAATTATATTGGTCTAAGTCTTGTGTTGGCGGCATTGCTGTCCACTTCGGCGTTTGCAAAGCCACGCTTAGGGGTTGAGTTGACGTCCGGAATGAGTTCATTGGGGGTGCTTCAATACGATGATAATTACGGCGTAGGTGCGTATTTGGGGGGTAGCTACGACAATGCTGCCCTTGCGACACACACAACAGTTGTTGGGGGATGGGCCGAATTGAGGTCTCCGATATCAGTCGATAAATCTTTGTTTTTTGCGTATGGGGTTGATGCAAGTATTACAACTGGAAAAATAGCAGGGAATAATATTAAGTCTGCGTACCATTTTGCGCCATTTGTATCGTTGGAGAAACATCTTACTGATTCGACGTTGTTAACGATGTGGACGGATGTCGTATCAATCGACGTTTTGGAGCTCGAAAATAAGAGTAGGGTTACGACGACAAGTGTCTTTTTAACGAATTTAGCCCTCATTTATTATTTTAATTAGGGATTAAATATGGGTAGGATGGCGATCGCAACGACTACCAAATTGCGATTGGGTCAGTGACTATTTGTGTCTGAATTTATAGGGGCGGGACCGCGTTTATAACAAACGAACTCAAAAAAAAGGAGGCCTTTGGGGCCTCCTGAGACGGTCGATTTATGTTTCGCTGAAGTGATGTATATGGTAGCCCCACGGAGAATCGAACTCCGGTTACCAGGATGAAAACCTGGTGTCCTAACCGCTAGACGATAAGGCCATAATTTGCGAACGGATACGAAATATATCGTGGTGCTTTTTTTTTGTCTACCCGAGAGTTGAGTTGGGGTGGGTCTGTAAACATTAACTCTGTGCTGGACCCGAATTTTTGGTACAATGCCCCCCCATGAAAATTTCAACATTTAAGCGCTGGTCTGAAATCTATTTTTTAGTTCTCTTTGTGATTCTTGCGATTGGAACACCACTCATCTTTACTTCCCTCACAAGGTCGGTTTTCGAAGTTAACAAAATGTTATTACTTCGGTTGGTGACTATTTTTATATCTCTAGGTTGGCTATTTAAGACGTTGATCACTACGTCTCACGCTCAAACGTCGGAGCTGCCCGTTCTGCGATTTGGACCCTTCAAATGGGAGAAAATCGGAATTGAAATCCCTCTGATTCTATTGGTTGTTTTTAATATCCTTTCGACGGTGTTCTCTCAAAACGTACGATTGAGTGTGATTGGCGCATATGATCGGTGGGAAGGCATTGCGACGGCCCTCAACTATATTTTACTTCTTGTTGTGACTGCCAAATTGGTGACACGCCGATATCAGGTCAAATGGTTACTTGTTGCTTTACTGGTTCCCTGTGCAATCTCCGCCGTTTATGGGGTGGCCCAAAGTTTAGGGTGGGACTTTATGCAATGGAGCGTCGATCCAACCAAACGGGTGTTCGCATGTATCAATAACCCGGTTCATTTTTGTGCCTACATGGGGATGATGGTGCCGGTAGGTATTTCGTCGCTTTTGTACGTGAGTTCGGCCTTTAAGAAAAGTGCGTGGCAAGTTGCTGGGAAATGGTTCTTGTACATTATGATTTCGCTCATTTTTTACGCGCAATACCTGTCTTTTTCAAGGGCAACTTGGTTCGGATTTGCTTTAGCGATGCCCATATTCTTTTTGGTGGTGTTGGGCCTGATGCGAACGGAGCGTCAGCGAACGCTTACTGTTGATTTCTTTTTAACACTTTTAGGGACGTTAACATTCTATTTGTACTATATATTTAACTTTCATTTAAAAGGGATATCAATTGCATTGATCCTGGCGACGTTGATCCTGGGCGCATTGGTTGGAACATTGGCCATTTGTCGAAATTATTATGGGCTAACTGGGCTACCGAAACTGAGAGAATGGGGAGTCCCAGTATTGGGCACATTGGGTCTGTTTTTCGCATTTGTATTTAATTGGGGTGATGTTTCGGCCTATGTTGTTTGGCCACTTCGGCTGCTGAGTTTAGGTCTGTTTGCCGGGGCCGTTTACCGTGGAAAAGACGCGTCATCAGACTATTTGGCCCGACTGGTGGTTCTGGTCATTTTTTCAAATCTGCAATTTGTCTCACTTTCTTTCACGAATATGCTGCTCTACATTTGCCTTGTTGTTGCATTTTTTGGCACTAATCTGCGGGGAAACCAGACGCTTCATCGAGAAAGCAAATTGTGGCTTTTCGGGCTACTGCTGTCGTTCGGATTTGTTATCGCGGTACCTGCCATTCCTGAGATGATTCATTCTCTTCAAAACCCTGAGTCAAAGGAGGTGGTTGGTTTGCAGGTGGCCGGGGCGGTTCAAGAGAAGTTGGAATCCTACAAGAAGGATGCAATGGACGGATCCGCTCGGGTATCGATGTGGAAGAGTTCGGTCCCTTGGATTCGAGATTATTGGATTATTGGATCAGGATTGGACACGATTAAGTACATGTATCCGATCTATCGACGATCAGAATACGGAATATTGGAAGGGGGGCATAACTTTACCCCTGACCGATTACACAATGAATATTTGAATAGTATGGCGACCAAGGGATTTGTTGGATCCATGGTGTATTACATCGGGGTGATAGTCGGCTGGTATCTGATTGTTCTCCGGGGGCTTGTGAAGTTAAATCGGTCACCAATGAAATTGTTTGCCCTGGCGTTCATGTCGGGAGTCACAGTCTATTTAGGTCAGGTTTTATTTAATTTTGGCGTGGTGGCGACGATGGTTCTTTTCTATACATTTATGGGTCTCGCTTGGGGGATTGTCACCCATTCGGATTTTGAAAAGGAGACAATAGAGGGATTATGATGGCAATTCGCGATGATGAAATTTCTCTTTCACGGCTAAATGGTAAACAATGGGCTATTTTGGGGGGGGCGGTGGTTTTCTGCGCGATAGGTATTTGGCAGAGTATTCTTCCTTATTTGGCGGAACGGCATTATCGCGATGGATTTAATTTTGATGCGGGCAATCGATTTAAATATGCGGCAGAAGAGCTTGAGCTTGCCGTAGACGATGCGCCTTGGGAAACCCAATATATTATGGCGTTGGGCAAGGCTTACGAAGGCCTTGCTGAACAGACTACCGATGTTCCGACAAAGTTAGAGTATTTGAACAAAGCGCTTAACTTGTATTTTCGCACAATCGATCTGGATGTAATGAATCCTTGGCAACATAATCGTGTGGCGGCTGTGTATATGATCATGGCGGATTTACTTCCTTTGCAACGGGCGGAATATACAAAAAAATCGGAAGATTCAATTCGGCGTGCGGCGGAATATGACCATCAAAATCCGTTATTTCAACTTAATTTGGCGTATTATTTGCATCGCGCAAATCGCTTTGACGAAGCCCGTAAATATTATGAGTTGGTATTGTCTATGGATCCCAATATTTTAGAAGCCAAATATAACTTGGCGGATATTGATCGGCGTGAGGGTCATTTGGATAAGACCCTTAAGGGATATTTGGAAATTTATGCGATCAACAAAGATTTTTCAAATATCAACATTGCAATCAGCGGCACCTACATTCAATTGGGTAGGGTAGCGGATGCGGTTCCCTATATGGAAGCTGAAATTAAGCGACGACCTGATTTTGTTGATGGACTTAAAACGTTGGTATCGATGTACCAAACGTTAGGCAACTATTCTCGCGTCACTGAGCTCTATTATCAGATGATTATGCTCAACCCTGGATCAAAAGAATATTATGCCGCTTTCGCCGCATCGGCAAAAGCATCTGGAAAACGTGCGGAGACCTTGGCGGCCTTGCAGCAGTTTAAAGTCGCCAATCCGAATGCTCAGGTATTGGATGAATTGATTGCTTTGTTGAAGTGATCGTTAATACCGAGCAACCCCCGTCGGCCATTTTGATTGGAGTCCAATCATCTCAACAAGAAGGGCCGTTTTCGATTACGGATTCGTTGTTGGAATTGGGGGAGCTTGCCCGAACGGCGGGTGTGAGTGTGTGTATGATGCTTCATCAAAATCGGGATTTTCCCAATCCCGGGCTGTATTTGGGTAAGGGGAAGGTTGCCGAGCTTAAGACGCTGGTGGAAGAGCATCGTGCGGAGATAGTAATTGCCGACGACGAATTGACGCCGGCACAGCAGCGAAATTTGGAAACGGAACTCGGTGTCAAAATTATGGACCGCACCGGGCTAATTTTGGAGATTTTTTCAAAACGGGCCCGGACTTTCGAATCGCAACTCCAAGTCGAAATGGCACAGTTAGAATATTTGCGCCCCCGTCTCACTCGGATGTGGACCCACCTTTCTCGTTTAGGCGGGGGCATCGGGACAAAAGGTCCGGGTGAAAAGCAGTTAGAGGTGGATAAACGGGAAATCAAAAAACGCGTATCCACCATCAAGGACAAACTTGAAAAAATAAAGATGCAAAGGGATACCCAGCGTCAACGCCGCCATGAAGTGCCATTAACTGCCGTTGCGATTATTGGCTACACCAACGCGGGGAAATCGACGTTATTGAACCAAATGACCCAAGCCGGTGTTCTATCGGAAGACTTATTATTTGCGACATTGGATCCGACAACCCGGCGGTTTAACTTGCCCTCTAATGAGCATGTATTGCTAACTGATACCGTAGGCTTTATTCAAAAATTACCGCATCAGCTGGTGAGTTCGTTTCGAGCGACCTTGGAAGAGGTCGTTGACGCCGATTTGTTACTTCACGTTGTGGACGTCACCCATCCCAATTGGCAGGCGACGGTAGATACAGCCCAGAAGTTGTTGGTTGAAATGGGTGCCGCAGATATTCCTCAAGTGATGGTATTTAATAAAATTGACGGACTTACCCATTTTGATCCGTCAGCCCCGGAATTTGCGCAATTTCCACGGCGATGCTTTATCTCAGCACGGACTGGGCAACGGTTGGAGTCGTTAATCGATATCGTCGATCGGTTTTTATCGTCTCAGCGAAAAATGATGATGTTTCACATTCCTTATTCCCGGATGGATGTCGTGCATATGCTTCATGAATATGGACGGGTCAAAACGGTTGAATATACCGATGAAATTGTGATCGAGGTTAATATAAATACGATTATTGGCGAAAAGATTATGGGTGCGATGTATGTCTGAGTTTGTCCCAAAAAAAAAGAGTGAAATTTTTTTTCAAAAATATACGATAACTAAATGTTAGCCTGGATCTATTCGGGAGGGTGGTTTAGGCTGACTTTTTTCTATATGGACTGGGAGTTCTGCAAGAGTTTCACCCCCCTTTGCTCTACAGGATTTTCAGTCCTCCAAAATACATAAAGTTGTTGCCCCCAATAAGTGTCCTCGGACGCTTCTCATCCTGTGGTACTTCCCGGGGGACCCCCGTATTTATAGCCCTCGCGGACTACCCGTCTTTCATCACACCGGCCCTTCGGCCAGTTTTTCAATAGCCCCTAAGGCCTTAAAATGATCTTGAACCGCTTTAAGCGATGCATTGGCAGTCGGGGTATGAATAGACTTAAATTCAACAGAACTACCCACTTGCCCTGTACCCAAATCATGCTGAACGCTCAGCGAAGTAGAGACAGAAAAATCAGGCGTTTCACTCGCAGGATTTGTTTTGTAATCGTAGGTTTGGTTAACTGTCACTTTGGGTTTATTGACATCCGAAATATCTAAATTAATCCGACGAGCAGGCCCACTCTCAAATGAATAAGCAGACACGTCCCCTTGAAAATCTTGGGCCATATGCCCATTCAATTCGGCTAGCATCGACTGGTTCGTCATTTTAATGAGGGAATACGTCATAGCGTCCTTAGGAATTAATCGAATAATACGAGCCATGTCATTCATATCATTCAAAGGCATGTCTGCTAGCGCTGCTTGAGTCGACTCCGAAATATTTGAATCCTGATTAAATAATTTTGTTAAGAACGCTTTTGCTCCCCCTGCGTCAGTTCCTGCAATACGAAGACCGCCAGGCAAGGTGACTTCCATCTTAGGCATAGCCCTAAAAAAATCAGCGCCAAGTTTAACAACATCGGTTTCTGTCTTCATATCCGCAGCGTTTCCACGTTGTATATGCGCTGTCATCTCAGCAATCTCTTCTCGCCCTTTCGCACTCGGTCCCGATAACGCGTCTCGCCACGCAAGCATCGTAGGTCGATTCTCTGGAACCGCACTCAATGAATTCTCGATCAACGATTTAACAGCATACGATGCGTTAGGAATGCGTGCATCAATCCGTTCCCGCAACACGGCTGTATCTGGCATAGCCGGCGGTGTTAAAATTCCATCATACTCATCTTCTTTATTAGCCAAAAACGGAAAACTCCCCCCAGAAAGCAATTGAAACGCCATCATCCCAAAAGCATAGCTATCCACAGATAAACTAACTGTCTGATCCGTTGGCATATAAGGCTCCGTCCCTCCCATTTTCAAGGAGTCGAATTTCGAGATGTCCTGCGCCAACCCCAAATCCCCCAACATCCCAATAGGCTCGCTATCCAAGCCTGTTTTGATGAAAATATTACCTGGTTTAATATCTCTGTGTGCAAACCCTTTGCGATGCATTTCTACCAGGCCATCCGCCGCATCTGTGAGCAATTTCAAAAAAACAGGCGTCTGTTCTGCAGGCGGTTTGTCTGCCAACTTTTTAACCACATTTTCCATATCCCCTTGATCTGCTTCTGGCATGACCAAGGCCAAATACCGCATGTCATTCTCATCCAATTCCGTAATCGCAACAGACGAGGGTGACATTATATGACTATGTCCCGCAAATTGTTGGCTAGTATATACTTCGGCCAGAGCCTCCAGTGTCCCTATAGAATCAGTCAACAGCATGACTTTAACAACGCCTTTTTCTCCATTTTCTTTACCATCACACCGGTAAACATTGCCACTACCACCATGGCCTATCAACTTCCCAATTGCATAATTTTTATTGCCGATTTCCAACGAATTCGGGGCTGTTGCATCACGATTATGAATTGTTGGCGCTGCTATTCGCGAGATATCGCCCTTAGGGGTCAATCTTTCGAACTGCGCGGCCGGTACAATGACTTTGTCTATTTTATCCAACAAAACAGAGGCCTGTTTCATTAATTCTGTTTTTAATTCGGAATTAGGTCCAGACATCCGATCCAGTTGGCCGATATATTGTTCGAGTTTTTGACTCACCATCTCTATGGCCAATGTCTGTGTCTCTTTATTCCATGTCAAACGATCTGCGTTTACTTCTTTTTGAATGTTAGTTACCAGATTTTCCAGCTTATCTAGTTTACGCGCGTTGTACTCCGCTGGGCTGAAATTTTTTTGCCAAGCATTCACAATGCCCCCAAATATATTGAGCCTACTATCCAATTGTTTAACTAGCTTATTGACTGCGGCTTTGTCTACATTCGGCTTTTCGGTATCCATATGCACTATTGTTTCCGCTTTAAGAATCCCGATGGGGTTGGGCGTCGTCTCTATACAGGCCTTAGTCAAATGTTTAAGTGCAATGTCTGTTACAGTAACCTTGTCGTAAGAATTTAAATCTAGTTGCTGCCTAAGTTGTGCCATCAACTCTTCTGGACTAGAAATCAGTCCGTCAATGGTAGACAGAGAAGATACAGTAATTGATTTCAACGCCTTAGAAATCTCCAGAGTCGTTACAACAGACGTTTTTAACTCGGACCTTCTAGACTCGGCCTCAGTCACAGTTTTAGGCATTTCTATGCCTTTCTGTCTTGCTACGTCATTAAGCTTCTGAGCCTTATCTAAGAATTCCGGGGCCGTTGCGTCTGTAGCCGGATCTAAAATGCGAGCGTCTATAACACCCTCTAAAAATTCCCTTTCATCACCGGCCTTTGTGGCCAACTCTTTAAAAGAGTCGGATATAGCCATCAGCCGTTTTGTTTCAGGAGAAGAATGCTCGATCAAAATAGCTTTGGCCGCCAATATATAACCTGCAGGATCCTCCGTAAGCGGCTGCAAGTTGTCTGTACCCATTCTAACGCTTTGGATGATTATTTCACCTACCGCATCCATGTCAAGACCTAAGCGCACCAAACTATCGGTGGTATTTGACAATTTTTTAAAATCAATACTATCCCCACTAACGGATGTTTTGAGGGCATAATCAGTGGCTATTTCTGAAAGAGTGGGCGGTTTTCCATTTGAAATATTACCCTCATTCAGAGCTTTAAAAATAGACATCGCTTTTTCAGGAGGAATTCTATTGTTGGGATCTGAAACAACCCCCCTAATACATCTTTCGACAGGTTTAGACATAGGGTCTTTTAAGGTCCCAAACAGCGCGGGATTTGCCTCTAACGCTTTAACGAGGCCACCACCGCCTCCCGGAAACATAGACTTCACACGTTGTTGTATGTCTTTCTCACTAGCTAATGCTTGTGGAAAATCACGTTTTAGGAGTTCGTGTAATTCTTCTACAGCAACCCACTGATCAGGTTTGATGGGGAAGGTTTTTATGCACGCCGTCGCGATGGCAGTCGCCGCTTCTGGTGTAGACCCACTATAGCTATTAAGTCTCGCCTCAATTTGTGTTTGTCCGTCCGGCAATAACGCCATTGCTTTCAATTCTTTCAACTCTGGCATATTCAATCGATTGAATATCATGGCATCGCCACCAGAGCCGGCCCCGGTTTGTTTAGAGATGTTTTTTAATGCCAGTTTTATACCCCCATCAAGGGCTCTATCTTCAGTAAACTTCAGCGAAATACCAACCGCGGTTAAGGCTTGATTAACGCTATCTCTAAAGTCCTTATCCTCTAAAGAGCCTCCAGAATTCAACCCATCCAAAACACCCCCGGCAATTTCCCCCGGTCTAGACATTGCCTCAAACTGTTTTCTTATGGCCAATCCATCTCGTAGTTCTGCACCGCCGTGAGTTCCTACTATCTCTCTAATGCCGCCAAATATTTCCCCAATATCGTCTTTTCCCGTTTTTACCATAGCCCCATCTATGTCAGACGAAATAAGCGTCTTGATACTTTCAAGCGCTTCATGCAAAGACATCACCCCCATTTCAAAAAAACCTGCAATCTTTGTCGCACCTTTATCAAAATCCGCTGTCAAAGCACCATAATCACCCTCTGTAACACACTGATCTCGAATGTATTTAGGCATATGATCTGATACCGCAGACAAGAGCTTATGCGGTATTTTATCGGAATGCGTATCCATGGCTTCAATTAACCTATTTCCCCCAGACTCCACCACGATCTTAAATATATCCGGATTTCGGTTTAATAGTTTAAGTAAATTATGGCCGCCATTCGCAACATCCTTAACCGCAGAATCTACAAGCGGCTGTCTTTTCTCAGGAGTCATACTAGTTACATGATCTTTTAAGTTTTTAACACCCGTCTCATTCAGGGGTTCGGATCTGGCGGGGTTTGACGCTATTCCCAAGTTTTTTACTGAAATTGACATGGAAATAGCCTTGCCAGAATTGGCCTGCGTCACACTTTCACCAATACTCCTAAATGCATTTGCAATAGTCTGCAATAGTTTTACAAGTCCGGTTTTCGGGGCCTTTTCCATTCCTGTAATTTCTGGATTTGTAACAGAGGACGACGCTTTAGAAGCCGGTGTATATAAATTGGGTAGGTTGTTATTCCCTTGGATTGGATTTGTCATAATAAAATCTCCTGTTGATTCAAAAATATCTACACTATACACAGTCCACTTGATCTCTAAACATACGCCCGCGTAAGCCCAACATTCCGACCCATCTTCGATCCCAAATTCTCAGTCGATCGAGGCGATAGCATCCTCTATAGACGACGAAAAATTAAAGATGACACTAAATCCTGAAATGTCAAATATATGCTTAATGTCAGGTTTTAAATTAACCAGTATCGATTTTCCACCCAACACTTTTAATTGTTTTTGAAGCATTAAAAGTACCCGGAGACCCGCGCTACTGACGTAGTCTAACTGCGCAAAATCAAGGATGAACTCATGTTTATTCTGTGTGATCAGTTGTTTGATTTGCATGTCCAAATCGGGGGAAGTTAACCCATCCAAGCGCCCGACAAGGCTTAGAATAACGGTCGACTGAATTTGTGATTGGCGTATTTCCATAATTTAGCCTGCCTCTTTATTTTCTATACATTTCGGCCCTATTTGCCAAAATATCTTGCGCAACAGAGTCAATTTTCATACTCAACCAATTTGCACTATTCGCTGAGAATGGAACTTGGTTTAATGTCGATTTCATACTAATGAGGTCTAGCTCCCATTTGTTCTGCATTACAGAACTTCGTTCGGTGAAGATAGCATGGTGGGCTGTGATGCTAAACGTATAGACGGATTTTTGATTGTTTTTGACCATTCCTGAATTGGTAATAACGACTTTTCGAGCTGTTTCCAAAATAGACAGTAGTATCTCTTTAATTGCTTCAAGCTGCGTCAGCGCAGCGTTCCCTGTTGCAGCGGAAGGACTTTCAATCGGCGAAGGGCGCGCGATTTTTTGAGCCAATTGTAACAGCGCCCCTGCTGTTTTTTGAGAAAGTAGATCTGAATTTTGTACAGGCTGAAATTTCTCTTCCACGCCGTCAGCATCTTTCAAAAACTTCGCCCAAAACTTATAGGGCTTTCGCTGCAGTTGTATGCCTAAAATCTTAAGCCTTTCTGAAAAAAGTTTAAAATCATCTCCCATCGCTCTTCTTTGATTAATACTCAAAAAGTTTGACCCCAAAATCAATTTAAAAAGACGCCGTTTACCCTCTTTTTTTTCTTCCAACTCAAAAATATCTTCCGAAATTTTCACCAAAAAAACAAAGGCAGACTCCGTCATTTCAGGCTGTTTATTCGTGGTTAGCAAGACGGAGAAATAGTCTTCGAGTAAGGACTTTATGATCGCTTTCAATCCCGCGGGCAATTGCGTCGTTGTTGATGCCTGCGCGACACCCGGACCAGAACCGCGGCTTTCGTTATGAAAAAGGGCGTGGATATTAATCGACTTAATTTTAGGTTCCATGTATCCGGTACAGTTTACTTTTTTTGAATAAAAACGCAAATCGAACTGGGTATATGAAGGCAAGCAGTGCATGGGGTATTATCGACCTCTATGTACAAAATAAAATCTCCTTTTTGGATTTTAATACTTTTTCTGAGCATCAGCACTTTGAATGCAATGCCCCCAATCAAATTAGGGATGTCGGCCGCGTTTACAGGCCCTTCTGGGGAATTAGGCGTCAAACTGTTAGAGGGATCTTCTCTCTATTTTGACAAGCTCAATTCCGAGGGAGGAATCCATGGGCAATCTGTACAGATTCAGACTTATGACGATCACTATGATCCTCTCATCACGGTTTACAACACCGTAAGACTCCTTCAACGTGACCATACCCCCATTCTCTTTCAATACATAGGAACCGCCACCACAACCCTGATGTTGCCGTTATTGAACACGAGCAAGATTCGCCCCCTACTGATGTTCCCGTTTAGCGGTGCTGAAACACTCCGAGAGATGCCCTATCAACCCTTGGTTTTCAACTTCAGAGCGTCTTACAGGGACGAGACAAAAACCCTGGTTGATTTTTTTATCACGAAAAAAAAACATAAAATTGCCATTTTATATCAAGCCGACGCCTATGGTCGCAGCGGTTGGGATGGGGTCAGAAAGGCATTATATGCGCACAATTTAGACTTCGCTTCTGAAGCCTCTTACCGACGGCAGTTCACCTTTAAAGAGTCGATGAAAGCCCAAATAGATGTTCTAAAAAAAGGGCGCCCCGATGCGATCGTTGTTATCGGCACCTATGCCGCAAGCGCCGCATTTATTCGAGATGCCCGTGAATGCCAGTGGGCGATTCCCATTGGCACCATCTCCTTTGTAGGGGCCGAAAGCTTGTTAGCGCTTCTTAATAACCATGCCATCCAGCGTCAGACAATTTATGAGGACATCTATATCACCCAGGTTCTACCCGATTTCAAAGACGTGTCTTTCCCCGCCGTGCGTGAGTATTTAACGCTGGCAAAAAAAGCAGGCAAAACACCTAACTATATTGGGCTTGAGGGATATGTTAACGCCAAACTATTATCGCAATTACTCCTTAAAACAACGGCACCTTTTTCCATTGAAAAGCTATCTACGCTACTTGAAAGAGATCATACCCTTGACATAGGGTTGGGCGAACCTGTCTCCATTGGGGTAGACGAGCATCAATTCTCGCACCATGTCTATTTAACACAGATCACGCGTGGGACCATCACGCCAGTACAAGGGGCCCAATAATGTCGAAATTAAAGCTCACGCTATTTCAAGAAATCATGATCTCTGTGATCTGCATTTTTATTCTGATCGGGGTCTGTATCGCTGGCTATTTTGGGTATGTTTTACGTCATGAGCTGGTCGCCCAATATGAAAGTAAGGGGTTCGCCATTGCACAAGGTATTGCAGATTCAAGCCCCGAAATTATTTCGAGCCGGGATATTAGCCTTTTACAATCGATGATTGACCAACTCAAAGAAATTCAAGGGGTCGCCTACATTTGTGTCAGAAATAACAAGGGCGTCTTTATTGCCCATACTTTTGTGCCTGAAATTCCACAATTTTTAAAAAATATGCCGGTTGTAAATCTGCTGGATACTGATAGGAAAAGCACAACAACCCGACTGAGTGTTCCCGGATTTGGCGATATCTTAGATATTTCAACCCCTATTCTGATCGGTCAACTCGGAACCGTACACGTGGGCATGGACTTGTCGATTATATCCCGATTACTCAGCAGTATTTTTATTAGCATGTTTTTTATTACGCTGCTTATTTTCTTGATTAGTATGGCTATTATTTATAAAATAATTCGTCGTATTTCAGCCCCGATCGAACAATTAAAACACTACACAACCCAACTTGCAGACTCTAATTTCGTTGCCTCTAAAGAGCTTCAACTTCTACTGCAAAATATAAAAAATTCCTCAAAAAACGAAGTCCATGACTTGGCCGTTTCTTTTCATCAACTCAATGAATCCTTGGCACGTTATATTCATAATCTACAAATCACGACCGCAGAAAAAAATAAAATAGAAAGTGAGCTCTCTATCGCCCGTGAAATACAGTTAAATATGTTGCCGAAGCTTGAGATATATTATCCGTCAGGATCGCGCATTCACGCTTATATAGAACCCGCTACAGCCGTAGGTGGCGATTTTTATGATGTCATCGAGATAGGGGATTATTTGATATTAAGTGTTGGGGATGTTTCTGGACACGGCGTTCCCGCCGCACTGACCATGGCCATTTGCATCAGCCTGATTCGCACCATTGCAGCCCAGACCCTAGACCCGAGTGAGATTTTACACCGCGTTAATAGTGAGTTGTGTCGAAACAATGACAGTGCCATGTTTATCACGGCCTTTCTCGGCGTGCTTCATCAAGGGTCCGGGAAGTTGGATTACTGCCTTGCCGGCCACCCGGCACCTTACCTGATTTCTGAGGGAGCCCTATCCGCGCTCGCGCTCACCCATGGGATCCCCTTAGGAATAGATATCGATTTCGAATTCAATTCTTCGAGCATCCTACTTCAGCCACAAGATCATCTCATTGGCTTTTCTGATGGCATTGTTGAAGCGGACAATCCCCAAAAAGAACTGTATGGAGAAAGTCGTTTAGAAACGATTCTGACCCGTCACGCTGATCTGTCACCCCAAGAGTTGTGCGAGAAGATTATAAATGATGTCGTTGCGTTCTCAAATTCCGCACCACAGGCTGACGACATCACACTGCTTCACATTCAATGGCAGCCTCAACAGCCAGAGATACCCCAAATTGGCACCCATTTCAAAGTAGATTTTATCAACGATATTTCCGAGCTTGAACCGCTTCAAAAAGTAGTCGAACTATTCTGCAACACCCATGAGATGTCGGGCACTATGACGATGAATATTAATCTAATATTAGAAGAACTTCTCACCAATATTATTTTCTATGGCTACCAAGATCACGCCCAGCATGTCATTTATATTACTTTCGAAAAAGGCGACTCTGAAATCAGGCTCACCATTGAAGACGATGCCATTGCGTTTAATCCATTAGAGCAAGAAGCGATCGACCTCGACACCCTCCTTGAAGACAAGCCCATTGGCGGACTAGGCATTCATTTCGTTAAAAATTTAACCCAGTCTCTCGAATATGAAAGAACCGACGACGGGAATATCCTAAGAATGGTGATGACCCTTAGCTGATTATTTAAAAATGGGTGAGCTTGCCCCCTAACGGTGGACCAGAGATCTCTAAAAAAGAGATATTAAATCCGTCGTCGTAGTGGTTGTGGGGATGTGGGAAACTTGCTTTGAAGTTTCCGTATATGTGATTGTTGCGAAATAGGTGATGGCGGTGCGATCTATTTCTAGTTCGAACCACGGAGGGATTTTGCAGCATATTTTCCAAATGGTCTACCCTCCGTTTTGTAGCAACAACTCCTGATAGGAAGTAGACGTACACACTCGCACACGTCTA
>CANIAP010000013.1 GCA_947465765.1 bacterium
TTCTTGGCGAACGCGAATGGGGTATCAATCAATGCCTCAGTGAGTGCGAACGGAACAGTAAGTGCAAACGCCTTAACGACAACGGGCTTGTTAACGGCTGAAAGTGCTCAAATCAACGGAGGAATCAGCTCCACGACGGGGAACTTCATAACATCGTTGAATGTCACGGCAAGTGGTGCCCAAATCTTCTTGGCGAACGCGAATGGGGTATCAATCAATGCCTCAGTGAGTGCGAACGGAACAGTAAGTGCAAACGCCTTAACGACAACGGGCTTGTTAACAGCGGACAGATTTATCGCGACCGGAGTCAATTCAGTTTCTACCTTCAATGGAACGGTAACCGCCAATAGGCTGGTTGCGAATAACGCCACATTTAATGGAACCGTTTCCGTGGGGAGTATGGCAAGTAAAATGGGTATGTATTATAAAACGGGGCTTGCTCCCGGTTGGCGGTTATTTAGCACGGATGATTTGTATCTAGAGGCCGGGACCTCAAAAAGTATTAAAATGAATTCTCAATCCGATTTTTATGACGTAGTAAACTTTACTTCCTACTCGTCAGTTTATTTTTCAACCAACGTAACCTTCAATGCGGATGTAACGTTTAACAATAATGTTAAAATTGTTAAAGCCCTTAGCGTGTCAGGTAACCTTAGCGTGTCAGGTAACGTTAGAGTTGCTGGTACCGTTGTCAGTGGCCTAGGTGACTATTCTGAGTATTTAGAACAGCTTACGGTTTCTGAAAAATTGCTTCCGGCGGATATTGTGGGGGTATATGGTGGCAAGGTGACCCGACGGACCGAGAACGCGAATAGGGCCATGGCGATATCGACATCTCCATTCATTTTGGGGAACTCCCGAATTAAGGATGCCGGTATACAATCAATTCCGGTTGCGTTTATTGGCCAAGTCCCAGTTCGAGTTGTGGGCAAAGTGGCCTTGGGGGACCTTATCGTCCCGTCCGGAAAGAACGATGGTACCGGCATTGCCATTCCCCCGGATGAAGTCTCGAGCGACGTATTGAGCCTTATTGTCGGCCAGGCTTGGGAAGCCTCCGATGTCGAAGCTGAAAAGCAAATCAACGTCGGGATATTGCCTGCAGACCAAAGTGCATCAATTCTACGAATCATGGAATCGAAGAACGAGGCCCTTCGGCGCAAGAATGGCGAACTCAAGGCTGAACTTGATGATCTTCGAAGTGCCGTTGATGAGATCAAAAAACGCTTAAAATAGCGTCCCATCTCATGGCCTTCTGATCTTCAAAAGCCCCGGTGTCACTCGTGATGCCGGGGCTTTTCTTTTGTGTTGAAAAATAAATGTTTGGGCCTTGATCGGTGTGGGAAATTAACCCCCTAAGCAAGCATTATTTTCTATCGACTCCACGACCATTCATGGGGACGAATGATAGGAAATAGGCTTTATAGGGGGGGACTGAATGCGACGTTTAGGGGGGTGTGTCGTTATTGCTTTGATGTTTTTTGCGTGTCGCACCATGGCGGACACCCTTCTTCGTCAAGCATCAGTAAAATGGTACTCAGTCGGATCTTCGGCTGTTTCCGAACCCACAGGAGTCGAATCAATGGGCGTCAATCCCGCCGGCATGGTCAACGCATCAAAACAATTTATTTCTGGCTATTCATCCCATTTTCAAAATGCCTTTATGACTGGGATCGCCGGGACCACCGTGCCCTTGTCCAAAACGATCACTGTCGGACTCATCGGTGCCATTCGGCGGGTTGATGACATTCCTGAATCGATTGGTGTGGGGTTATCGGGTACTCAGGTCGGATCGTTTTCTGACACGGAGGTCACGGGTAAGCTCGGAATCGCCGTCCAATTGACGTCCGATTGGGCGATGGGTGCGGCAGTCGGTGGATACAACCATTCAGTTTATTCTCATTCTGGATCTCAATGGTCGGTCGATTTTGGAACTCAATATGACTTTAAATTCGTAAAATTGGGGATGAGTCTTCAAAACATTGGAAAACGTCCGGTCGAGTGGACCACGGGTAAAAAGGACCAACGACCCATGGAAATTAATGTGGGGCTGTCAAAAAAAATAGGGCCTGTCGTTGGGATGGTGTCGGCAACCCAAGTCGACGCTGAGACCGCGTGCAATATCGGGGTGGTTCTCGAAATCTGGGACCACCTTGTGATCACCGGAGGGGTTCAAAATGTCTTTGATGACTGGTCAGGGGCGGTGGGAGTGGATCTTAAGTTAGAATCATTTTCACTCATCTATTCGTACGGGCAGTCTACGGAATTAGGCGAGACTCATAAACTAGGGCTTGAAGTTGGTATTTGAATTTAAGAGACTGATCCCCCTTTGTGTGATCGTGGGTCTCTTGGGTGTTGCAGGGAGTCCGGTCGGGTTGGTTGCTGATGATGACATGGTGGAATACATCGTCAAAGCATCGGGCGGGGGAATCTCCCGTATTTCTGATACGTCTCGAACTCGCACCCTTCGATTTCCAAAGGAGGGATATTCCATTTCGGCGACGACCCCAGAATATTTTGTAATTAAGATTCCCAAAAATACCGAAACCACTTGGGTTGCAACGATGAAGTCGGTTCCAGGCGTCGAAACCGTCGAACCCAATTATCCAGTAGTGATTTCAGATTCCCCGGCATCTCTCAACGACCCTTTAATCGGGAGTCAAACGTATTTGTTCCAGTCGACCATTGTTCCTGCCTTGCAGATTATGCCCAAGAGAAGTGTCAAAGTAGCCGTTGTGGATACCGGGGTGGACCGATTGCATCCAGACCTGGAGCAGCAAATTGCCGTCAATCTGGATGAGTCGTCGGACGGAACTGACAATGATCACAATGGATTTATCGACGATCGATATGGCTACAGTTTTTACGGATATTCCAGTGGTCGTGGAAGCAACGATACTCACGATGTCCACGGACATGGAACCCATATTGCAGGGATTATTGCCGCCGCGGCGAACAACGGAATTTTTGGATCGGGGATCAATCCGTCCGCCCGAATTATTCCGGTCCCCTTTATGGATTCGGCGGGTCGAGGGACCCAATTCGACGGTGCCGCTGCGATTAAATATGCAGTGGATATGGGGGCAGAAATAATCAATTGTAGTTGGGGATATTATGTTTATTCGGGCGTGTTAGCGGACGCGGTAGAGTATGCGAGATCTCATGGAGTTTTGGTGGTGGCAGCGGCCGGTAATGACGGGGGGACCATTACTCAGTTTCCCGCCAGTTTTGACTCGGCAATATCCGTCGGGTCTTGCGGGTTGACTGGGCAGAAGTCCTCGTTTTCCAATCGCAACTCAGCGGTCGATATTCTGGCGTATGGCGAAGGTGTTTTGAGTACGCTTCCTGGAGGTAAATATGGCCGAATGACGGGGACTTCGCAGGCTGCAGGGGTGGTCTCTGGGGTTTTGTCTCGGTTGCTGTCTGCGTTGCCAACCCAATCGATCGCCCTGTATAAAGTGGTGCATTCAGGCCGTATTCAGTCGGCCGAGCCTGGGGTGATCGATGCCGGCAGTTTTATCACGATGATGACCATTTCAACCGCGGATGTCGTGGTCGCAATGTCGTCATTGGTGAATGGGATTGAAGGGGGCCTTCATATTATGTCGGAAGCGCCGATTACGGTGACCAAAGTACTGAATTTCCCCAATCCCATTCGATCCCCGTCGACCCAGTTTGGATTTGCCGCATCCATGGCCGGGCGGGCCACTATTCGCATTTTTGATCTGGGGGGGCGATGTCTTAAGACCTTAGATTCGCCGGTGTCACAAGGACAAAATGCGGTGAGTTGGGATGTCCTTGGGGACGATGGGCAAATTCCCCCCAATGGAACCTATATTTATTTTGTTGAATTAAAGACCGACAGCGGTAGCGCCAGAAGCCGAGGTAAATTGACGGTTCTTCGGTAGTCTGACTATGATGCCCGGATGTTAACAAAACGGATTATTCCCTGCCTGGATGTCGCCAATGGGCGCGTGGTCAAAGGGACCAATTTTATGAGTCTTCGGGATGCCGGAGACCCGGTCGAACTGGCCCGAATTTACAACACTCAGGGGGCCGACGAATTGGTATTTTTGGACATTACCGCCACTCATGAAAAACGAGATGTTCTTAGGTCCTTGGTGGAACGGGTGGCATCTGAAGTGTTTATTCCATTCACTGTTGGGGGTGGAATTGCGGATATTGAAACGATAAAAATTTTATTGGATGCCGGTGCGGATAAAGTGTCGATTAATTCAGCGGCGGTTCGGACCCCTGAATTGGTGACAATGGCCGGGACAAAATATGGGGCGCAATGTGTCGTCGGTGCCATCGACGCCAAACGGGTGTCAATCACGGTCACGGGGGGTGTTTCAGACCCAGGGATCGCGGTGGATGCATCGTCCGAATTCGAGATTTACACCCATGGAGGGCGAAAAGCCACCGGCATTGACGCTGTAAAATGGGCAAAACGACTGGCTGATTTGGGTGCCGGCGAGCTCTTGGTGACCTCGATGGACCGGGATGGCACGAAGGTCGGATATGACATTGAGCTCACCCAACGAATTTGTGAAGAAGTCCGAATTCCCGTGATTGCATCCGGTGGGGCCGGGGCCATTGGTGATATTGCAGAGGTGTTACATATCGCGGATGCAGCATTGGTCGCATCCCTGCTGCATTATCGCGAAACCACAGTGGCCGAAATCAAGGTTGAAAGTCGTCGCGCCGGCCATTTGATGCGGTAAGGTATTTAGCGATTCACACTATTTTCTGTGGGCGGCGGAGTAAAAAATACAAAGTTAGAGCCCACCACAATCCGACCGGGTTCTAATACTAGCTTTTTGACGAAGGTTTTGATTTGAATGGGCTTACTTTTTTTGTCGGGCAGGGCCACATCAAAATTGGATTGTAATGGCTGAGGACCTGGGAATTGGAATTGGGGGCGATAAAATGTTGAAATATCGACATCGGTGATGTGAATTTTATTTCCAAAAAGTTCCAGTGCAATTTCAAAACTCGCTTTTCTGATTTTTACCGAAATAATATTTTTGGCGTTGTCATAAAGAACATCGACGTCGCCTTTGGCGGTGGTGCCATAATTTAAAAGACCGGAATGAATTTCGGCATCGGCGGTAAATGCGGATGCGTCTTTTGAAATATGAATCAATGGATTTTTAACGGTCCACGAGTAGCTGGAGCGGCCGCTATTGAATGAACCGCCGCCAGTGATGGGGCCGATGGCCTGTAAAAATTTATTGAGGGTACTCTCGTTGATAATAACGAATGCATCATAATCGGGCGCGGGGTTGGGCGTCGCCGCGACTACGGGGAGGGTCAATAGGGCGGTTACCCAAAAAGCGGTTATCGATTTGATCATCTGGTTCTATCCTTTTTTAAAGATCGCGGCCGCTTTTCTTGCGGCATTTCGGACAATTTCAGGTAATGCGGGATGAATGTATATGGTGGCTAAAAGATCATCCAAGGTGGCATTCATTTGAGCGAATGCTAACGGCATGTGGGTCATGGTGGCGGCATTCGGTCCGATGGCAAACGCGGACAATAGTTTTTTTGTTTGAGCGTCAAAAATGAGCTTAACGAATCCATATTTGGACCGGTAGGCCATTCCCATCGCACTATCTTTGTAGGTGTTTTTTCCAACGACATACGGGATGCCTTGAGCAGCGAGGTCTGTTTCGCTGGGGCCAAATCCGGCAATTTGAGGGTACGTGAAAAAGGCCCAAGGCATGGGGGGGTATTTTAATGCGTCGGTAGTGGGATTTTCAAAAAGCGAGCGAAACAAATACTCCCCTTCAAAATTGGCTTTGTGGCGGTAATAGGGCATGCCAATAATGTCTCCAAAGGCCCAAACGGAGGCTGCGGATGTGTTGAGGTGATCATCGACCTTAATGCTTCCGTCGGAAAGGGTCTCTATTCCAGCTGCAGCGACGTTGAGGATGTCTGAGTTGGAAACCATACCCGTCGCTACCAGGAGTTGGTCTGATTGGATAATAAGCGACTTCCCATCTTTGACAATTGTTGTCGAAAAGAGAGCGCCGTCGTAGGTGACCTGCTCAAACGTACAATTGTCGTGAACGGTGAGTGTGTTCATGAACTCGGGGAGAAATTCATCTCTGAGATCCGCATCGTATTCTTTGAGAAGTTCGGAGCGGGACAGAATGGTGACACCGATTCCGCAGGCCGAAAAAAAATGGCCCAATTCAACGGCGATAAAGCCGCCGCCGATGATCGTGATGGAGCGGGGTTTTTTCTTGAGGCGCAATGCCTCTTTGTGGGTCAAAAATGGAGTGTCGGCCAATCCCGGTATTGGGGGGATTCGGGGACGAACACCGGCAGATATAAAGATTTTTTTGCCTCGAATTGTCTGGCCGTTGACTTCGATTTCTAAGGGGCCGACAAATCGTCCTGTTCCTTGAAATAATGTGATATTGGGGTGCGCTTCATAAATGGGGCCGATGGCATTGGAGTCTTTTTCGATGGATTCGGTCGTTCGATTGATTAACGCAGCATAATCAATTTCAGGGACACGGCCAACGACATTGACCTGGCGGCCTTCCTCAATATCGCGGATTAAATCAGCCGGGTGAATGAGCATTTTTGATGGGATGCACCCATGGTTTAAACAGGTTCCACCCAATTTACCTTGTTCGATGACTGCCACTGAATGACCTAAATTGGCAATGGGTCGAATGAGTTTTGCGCCCCCGCCAGTACCGATGACAATAACGTCAAATTCCACCATTTTGGATTACCCTCCAGAATCTAATTTCTTGAATAACCTCAAGACTGTCATAAAAAATCGCTTTAGCCAATTCTGAATTGCATGATAAAAATTGAGTACTTAAATTAGGAATGTCAGGTGCAATCGCTTATGGAATATCGTCCGTTAGATTTTGAAGAGAAGTGGATGGAAACCTGGGCAACGTCCGGATTGTATCGAACCGACGATACCGGTGACCGGCCCAAGTATTATGTATTGGAAATGTTTCCGTATCCCAGCGGGCGGTTACATATCGGGCATGTTAGAAATTACACCATCGGAGATTGCGTCGCTCGATTTAAACGAATGAGCGGTTTTAACGTCTTGCACCCGCCCGGGTTTGATAGTTTTGGATTGCCCGCAGAAAATGCGGCGATTAAGAATAATTTGGATCCTGAAAAATGGACCATCGATAACATCGCCTTCATGATCGGTCAGCAAAAACGGCTGGGGCTGGCGTACGATTGGGACCGGTTAGTCGTGACATGTAAAGAGGATTACTACCGATGGAATCAGTGGATTTTTATCAAAATGATGGAGCGGGGACTCGTCTATCGAAAAAAAGGCTGGGTGAATTGGGATCCCGTTGATCAAACGGTATTGGCCAACGAGCAGGTCATTGATGGCAAGGGGTGGCGTTCTGGCGCGGAAGTTGAAAAACGTGAAATTGAGCAATGGTATATTCGGATTACGGATTACGCCGAAGAATTGTTGACGGGTCTGGATCAGTTAGACGGCTGGCCTGATCGGGTCAAAATCATGCAACGACACTGGATCGGTCGGTCGGAAGGCGCCGAAGTCCTATTTCGTGGGATCACTTCGGAGAGTGATATCACCGTTTATACGACCCGACCCGACACGTTGTTTGGGGTGACTTATGTGGTTTTGGCCCCGGAACATCCGCTGACGATGACCTTGGCCAGAAGCGCAGGTACGCAGACAGCGGTCAGTGCCTATATTCAAGTCGCAATGGCCAAATCGGTGATCGAGCGGGGGGATGCTGGGGCCCCAAAAACGGGGGTGGCGTTGGGTGTTACCGTGGTAAACCCAATGACTCAGGAGCCCGTTCCAGTATATGTGAGTGACTATGTATTGATGGACTATGGGACCGGTGCCGTGATGGCCGTTCCGGCTCATGACCATCGTGATTTTGAATTTGCCACGGCGTACAACCTTCCCGTAAAAATCGTGATTCAACCCAATGAGAGCGTGCTGTCTACTCCATTGGCGGGGGCCTACACCGATCCCGGTATTCTGGTGAATTCAGGGCCATTTGACGGGGTGGCGAGTGGTCTCGCAAAAGGTCAGATTGTGGCCGGCTTGGAGTCCCAAGGTACGGGGAAGTCCATGGTGAAATACCGTCTTCGGGATTGGCTGATCTCTCGGCAACGATGTTGGGGGACTCCGATTCCCGTGGCCTACGATGATGCCGGGAACTGTGTGCCAATTCCCGAATCTCAACTGCCGGTCCGGTTGCCGAAGGATATCCAATTTTCCGGTAAAGGGAATCCGCTTGAGAATAGCCCGTCATTTCGTGAGATCGAGCTCGATGGAAAACGCTATCGTCGGGAAACGGATACCATGGACACTTTTTTTGATTCATCTTGGTACTTTTTTCGATATTGCGACCCCCAAAATGAGTCGGCTCCGTTTTCCGCGTCGTTGGCCAATCACTGGGGGCCGGTGGATCAATACATTGGCGGCATTGAACATGCGGTATTGCACCTGTTGTATGCCCGATTTTTCTCCAAGGTACTCCGAGATTTCGGGATGCATTCGATCGACGAACCGTTTAAACACCTTCTGTGTCAGGGGATGGTGATCAAGGACGGGGCCAAGATGTCGAAGTCGTTAGGAAATGTGGTGGATCCGTCCGATATCATTTCAAAATATGGCGCGGATACTGCGCGGCTTTTTATTCTATTTGGGGCGCCGGTTGAACGCGATTTGGACTGGTCCGAGGCCGGGGTTGAAGGCGCTTATCGATTTATTGGTCGGGTATTTCGAATGGTGACCGAATTTTCCGACGGCCAATCGGTGACTTCTCCTGCCGTAGTGCGGATGACCCATAAAACGATTAAAGCGGTGAGTGACGACGTCGCCCGATTTAGTTTCAATACGGCGATTAGCCGAATGATGGAGATGGTTAATTTTATGAGCCAGTCCGGTACGAATCGGGCGGCCTTAACGGCCTTGGTTCAATTAATTTCCCCGTTTGCCCCCTTCGCCGCTGAGGAGTTGTGGCAATTTTTAGGCCGGTCAGGCAGCGTGCATCAAAGTCAATGGCCCACTTACGACCCTGCCTTAACGGTGGATGAAACGGTAACGTTGGTGGTTCAGATCAACGGAAAAGTGAGAGACAAAATCGAAACCGTGCGTGGAATGACCCAAACGGATGCCGAAGCGCTGGTCCGTGATTCCGAACGTATCCAGAAATTTGTGGCGGGACAGACTGTGGTTAACGTGGTGTATGTTCCGGATCGATTACTGAACTTGGTTTTAAAATAGGGTCGATGAATCGGATTCGGCCCTCGATGACTGTCATTAACGATTTGCCGGTAAACTGGCGTCCAATAAACGGTGAATTGAGTCCTTTGGATTTGAACTGAGAGGATTCCAGAGTGAATTCATTTTTCATGTCGATGACGGTAAATGAGGGGCGTTTCATTAACGCAATGCCGGGACGTTTAATTCGATAGATGGCCAGCGGGTTTGACGATATAAGTCGAGATACTTGGCTAATGGATAACCCTTCATCACGGACGAGTTTGGTTAACGTCGTACAGACCAAGGTGTCAATTCCGCTGATGCCCGGATCGGCCTCGACAAAGTCGGTTCGTTTTCCATCGATGGTGTGGGGTTGGTGGTGGGAGGCAATCGTATCAATCGTTCCGTCCTTGATTCCCTCAATGAGGGCTTGTCGGTCGGCGGCGGATCGGAGCGGGGGAGTCACTTTAAAATGGGTGAGATATCCGTCGACGGCGGATTCGTCAAAATAGAGATAATGGGGTGCGGTGCCGCAGGTAATTGCCAGGCCCCGTACTTTGGCGCGTCGAACCAATTCGACGGATTGCGCGGTGGATACCGGAAAGAAATGGACGACGCCCCCAAATCGCTCGACGAGCTCAATGTCCCGAGATATTCGGAGTTCTTCGGATTCCGCAGGGATACCTCGGAGGCCCAAAATGGTGGAATAATAGCCCTCGTTCATCACCCCATTTTGGCTTAGAAGGGGATCGTCTGGAGTGACGATGATTGGCCGATCTAGATCTGCACTATATTGCAACGCATGGCGCATAAGCCCAGTGTGTTCCAATGAATTGCCGTCGGTAAATCCAACGGCGCCGGCCTCGTGCATCAAGCGTAATTCAGCCAATTCAAGGCCGTTGATCCCTTTGGACAATGCGCCCATCGGATAAATGGGGACGATGCCAGCGGCGCGTCGACGGGCATGAATAAAGGACACCATTTCTGGGGTATCGACGATAGGGTGGGTATCCGGTGTGGCAATGAGTGCGGTGATTCCGCCGGCCACTGCGGCGTCGCTTGCGGACAAAAAGGTTTCCTTGTCTTCATGGCCGGGCTCTCGGAGCGAGCAATGACTGTCGGTGATGTTGGGGATGATAAATCGCCCTTTAACGTCAATTACCGTGCTGGTGTCATCGTCGTCATCGGGTAAATATCCCATTCCAGTAACGATGCCATTTGAATTGATCAACAGGTTCGTGACTTCTTCGGTACCCCGAACGGGGTCGACTAAACGGCCATTAATGACGGCGATAGTTTCGGTGATCATGAGATGTCCTTATTTGGGGGCCAACAGGAGGTCGAGTATCGCCATTCGGACGATGACCCCATTGGTGACCTGATTGAGAATAACGTTGTTCGGCCCGTCAGCCACGGCGGAGTCAATTTCGATGCCCCGATTGATGGGGCCAGGATGAAGGATGCAGAGTTCGGGTTTGGCGTCTTTGAGACGTTCCTGGGTCAACCCAAATTGGTCGCGATATTCTCTAATAGTGGGAAAATATCCGAGATCTTGGCGTTCATATTGGATGCGAAGGACATTAATAAAGTCCATTTGGGGAATCACGTCGTCGATGTCATGAACCACCGTGACCCCCAAGTCCGCGATGTTGGCGGGAATCAGTGTCGGTGGGCCGGCCACAAAGACCTTGGCGCCCAACTGCAGTAACGCCCAAATATTGGAGCGCGCCACCCGTGAATGAAGAATGTCGCCCAGAATGAGGACGTTGCGATTTTCGACGGTGCCGCGTTGTTCTTGCATTGTAAAAATATCAAGTAACCCTTGAGACGGATGTTCATTGAACCCGTCGCCTGCGTTGATGACGGGCACGTCTAGGATTCGATCAATAAAATGGGGAACTCCGGCATTGCGATGGCGTACGACGATGGCATCAAAGCCCATAGCATCGAGATTTTTGACCGTGTCAAAGAGGGTTTCACCCTTTTTAACGGAGCTGGTCTCCATACTGATTCCGACGGAACTGCCGCCTAATCGTTTAATTGCCGTTTCAAAACTCACTCGTGTTCGAGTGGAGGGTTCAAAAAAAAGGGTGAGAACGGTCTTTCCCTGAAGCGATCGCGTATGCGTATTGTCCGCGTAAAGTTGTTTGAGTGACCGAGCATGAGAAAGAATGGTCTCCAGGCGATTCCGGTTAAAGGATCGTAAACCCAAGAGGCTTTTATCTGGAGAGAATTTCATTAAAACAATATAGTAGACTAGCTCGGATTTTTTAAAAAGCGGTTTGCAGTTTATACCTGGTGGGGAACTATGAAATATCGATGGATTTTGATTGGGTTAATCACGATGGTCGGGGTGGGAAATGTCCCGATTTGGGCGATGGATGGCCCTGAACTTGTGACCGTAACGTCGGGGATCATTGGGGGTGTTTATGGTGCGGTTGATTCGGTGCTTCGCGGGGATGACCTCATCAAAGGCGTATCGGATGGCGTTGCGGTCGGAGCCGTGGCCCCTGGCATGGTGATGGGTGTGATTTCGGGCGTCGCTCTAGGTGGGGCGGTTCATTGTATGACGCTTCAGCCGATTACTGATGTGAGCTGTGTCGGTTGGGGGTCTGCCGGCGCTGTGATTGGCGGCGTCGCGAGTCACTTGGTCATCACGGGCATCACGGGGATCGTGGGCGTGTTTAATTTTGTTTACCTCGGAGTCGCTGCGACGGATGCCATTAAATTAGGAAAATACGCATCGACTAATTTTAAGAGCGACGCACAAATGCACCAGTATGTATGCCGGACACTGAGGCGAGAAAAAGACCCGGGTACCGCATTGCTGATCGGATGTTCAAAAGAGGCGTCCGACTATTTTTTTTCCACGGGCCATACCGAATGGCGGGATCTTCAAAATGATTGGGAAGGTACGTTTTCCGGGACCCGGTCCTATTAGGCCAACTTACCCCCTACCGATACTCAATGATGTCATTGATATCAAACCGAACCTTCGGCGCATGTTGATACTTATCATTGGCAGATCTGAACCCCAGCGCAACGGCAGCGATGGTGGTGTAGTCGGATGTTTCTAGCCCCAAAATACGATCGTATTCGGGTGCTGAAATCCCTTCAAGGGGGCAGGTATCCACCTGCAAGTAGGCCGCCGTGGTAAGCAATGACCCCATCGCAATGTAGGACTGTCGTTGGGCCCAGTGTTGAATCGTGTGTGATCGGTCACCGTTGACCAACCCGCCCATAATCGCTTGCCGGTATCCTTCGAGGGTCGACAATTCGACATTTCGGACGTCAGCGATTCGCTGCATGTAGTGGTTAACGTAATCTTCGGATAGCGTTTTTAGCGTCGTAAATACGACAAAATGGGAGCAATCTTCCACTTGGCCTTGATTCCAAGAGGCCATGCGTAATTCGCGACGGAGTTCGGTGTTCTGTACTACCCAAAATTTCCAGGGTTGAAGTCCATAGGACGATGGCGAGAGGTGTAATGACTCGGCCAAAATAGCCCATTGTTCAGGGGTTAGTTTTTGATTGGGATCAAACGCTTTGCACGCGTATCTCCAGTTGAGCTGGTGGGTGAAATTGATTTCAGAGGGGAGTGTCATTTAGGAATACCTTCTTGTCGTAATGGTTAAATAAAGAAGAAAGCATATTACTCGTATCTCAGAGAATCAATAGGATTGAGTGCGGCCGCTTTCCGAGCGGGCCAGTATCCAAAACAAATTCCGGACACCACTGAAAACACCAATGCCCCAACGATTGCCGCGGGTGTATGGACAATTGTCCATCCGGCAGATGCTCCCAAAATCGCGGTTAACGCGACCCCTAAAAAAATGCCAAGAACGCCACCGATGGTGCTTATACAAATCGACTCAATTAAGAATTGTTCTAAAATCGTGGACTGGGTGGCCCCCAATGCTTTTCTGAGCCCGATTTCCCGGGTGCGTTCGACGACGGACACCAACATAATATTCATAACGCCGATCCCGCCAACAATGAGCGATATCACCGCGATGGATGCCAACAAAAAGCTCATGGTGTTGCTGGTTTGTGTCAGCGTATCCTGGATTTCGGATAGGTTTCGGATACGGAATGCGTCCTCTTGATCCTCGGAAACCTTGTGGCGTTTTCGTATAAATTGATCGATGGCGGTTTGGGTGGATTCCATTTGCTCACGATGGGTGACTTCAATCTCGATAGAATCGACGTGATCCTTTCCCAATACGCGGTACATCGCCGTGCTCAAGGGAATAACAATGAGGTCATCTTGGTCTCGCCATCCGGTACTTCCTTTTTCGGGCAATAGACCAATCACCGTAAATACCGTTCGATCCACCAACATGGTTTGGCCCAATGGGGATTCGGTGAGCTCTCCGGTATGAGAATCGCCAAATAAGGACTTGGCCACCGTCATGCCGATGAGGGCGACTCGACTTCGAGACCGCTGTTCCGCATCTGAGAAAAAATGACCAACGGTGGGTTCCATTGCCCTCATTTGTTCGTAGGAAGCCATGACGCCCTGGGCCGTAGTATTGGCATTTCGGTTTCCGTGTTTGACACGAACGCGACCCGAGACGGTTGCAGAAGTTCTCCGAACACCGCTGAGTTGGCTTTGGATGAGTGTGGCGTCTTGGGGCGTGAGTCGGGCAACTGCTCCTGCATCCAACGTCACGGCGCCTTGGCGGGGAGATCCTGAACTCAATACCAATAAGTTGGACCCGAGGGATGCCAATCGGGTTTCGATATCCCGTCGGGCACCCGCTCCCAATGCCAACATCGCAATGAGCGAAGCGACACCGATGAGGATTCCCAGCATCGACAAAAATGTGCGTAACGCATTGGCCACCAACGACCGACGGGCTTGGCTTAAATTGCTTCTAACTCGGTCAATCCATGGTGTACCGGAAGTCGCCATTTGCAATGGCGATGGGAGCGCTTGGGTGGAGTCGTTGCCTTTAGAGGATCGGAAATTAGGCACGTCACTCACGATTAACCCATCTCGAATCGTAATGATGCGACGGGCGTATGCCGCGACATCGGCTTCATGGGTGATCAGAATAACTGTTTTGCCCGTGGCATTCAGTCCCGAAAATAATGCCATAATTTCCGTTTGGCTTTTGCCGTCTAGGTTGCCAGTCGGCTCGTCAGCCAAAATTATTCCGGGATCGTTCATCATGGCTCTTGCGATGGCCACCCGCTGCTGTTGCCCGCCGGATAGTTGTGACGGCGGATGATCCATCCGATCGCCCAGGCCCACTGCGTTGAGGAGATCTTGCGCTCGACGGATGGATTGACGGTGGGTGCCCGTGTAGAGCGACGGCAGTTGAACATTATCGAAAGCAGATGTTCTCGCCAAAAGATTAAATTGTTGAAACACAAACCCCACCGTCCGTGACCGTATCGTGGCCATCTCATCGTCGGTGAGGGAACTTGGCGTCACCGAATTGATATGAAACTCACCGTTCGTAGGGACATCCAGTAACCCTAGAATATTCATCAGGGTCGATTTTCCAGATCCGGACGGGCCCATGATCGCGACAAATTCACCTTGAGAAATACTGAGGTCGATCCCTTTTAGAATTTCAAGGTTTTCACCTCCAACGAGATACGATTTCTTAAGGTTTTTGCAGGTGATCATTATTGGCGCCGCGACCCACCGCTCCGACCGGATTTTTTACTTGAGTTCTTTATAGGCACTGTAACGCGTGTTCCAACTTCAACTCCCGAGATAATTTGGGTGTAGCGCCCGTCACTCAACCCCACTTCAACGGGGACCGAACGGGGTGTCCCTCTACCCTGAGGAACCCATACGAATGACCGTCCGCCCCGGCTTTGAATGGCCTCAACCGGCAATGAGGGCGTGCGACGAACTGCACCTGCTACAAAGGAGACATACGCGGTCATTCCGCTTCTCATTTCGGAAGGAAACGCCGTCGGAATCACGTCGACCAAATAGACGGTGACGTTATTGATCATTTTGGCTTCGTACCCAATATGTTTCACGGTGCCCCTAAATTTTCGGTCTGAATAGGCATCAAGTTCGATGGACACCGGTTGGCCAATTTTGACTTTTCTAATATCGGTTTCATCAATTTGGACCTGGATCATGAGTCGATCTGCCACGACTAACAAGACGTCCGAAGCGGCGACGGTTTGCCCTGCTTCGATAGGTCGATAAATGACGGTGCCGGTGATGGGCGCGATGAGAGGTGCAGGCCTCAGCATGGCGTCCCATTTTTTGACTTCGGCATCGCCTTTGGATCGTGCTTGATCAAGAAGTGCGGCGCGATCAGTGGAGCTCATCCATGCAATAATTTTCCCCTTTTTAACCGTATCTCCTTCGGCAACCAATATCCGGTCGACCCGACCTGGAATCGGTGGCTTTATCTCCACGCGATTGGAAGGAACCACGGTGCCTGTCCCGGTAATCGAACTAACGATATCCCGGGCTTCTACGTTGATCGGGCGATTCGCGATGTCTTCCGTTGCTGGGTTTGAAAAAGTGGTATAGGTCCACCAGCTCCCTCCGGCGATCACTCCGACGGTTACAATGACGATCCATTTGCGTTTCATTGTTCTAATTCCTTTCCAGCGACGCTGTCCCAGGTGGCAATTGTGAGGGCCATCGTTTTCTGACGCGCCAACACTTGCCGAAGCTGGTTTATTACTTCGGTTTCAATCAAATCCCAGTTCTCATAGGACAGTAGCCCGCTAGAGTATTGTGCGGCGGCAATCTCCGATCGGGTTTGCGAGGCCTCGAGGAACAAACGCTGAGTTGCCAAATCATCCCTGGCGTTTTGAAGATCGGTCCACCCGCGCCGAAGGTCCGATTCGAGGGCCTGTCGCACGGCTCGGGTGTCGGCTTCGGCGGAGTCGACGGCGGTCGCTGCAATTTCTTCCTTTAAAATAGGGGCCCTTCCTGAATAAAGCGGGATCGACACTTGTGCGCTCATTCCAATTTCCGTGGATCCAGATTTACCTGAATGTGCGGTGGTCAATGCGCCCGATACGGAGGGTAGGTTTCCAATGGCTACGGTGCGTTGGCCTGCGATTTTCACTTGTGTATTGGCTGCTGCAGAACGCAGCTTCGGATGACCCGCTAGAATTTGATCGACGTTAGGGGACGGGGGGATAACTGAAAATAGGGGAGCGATTGAGGGGTCGGCGTTATCAAGGATCTGGGCGTAAGGACCCATTAATAGTTGAAGGCGCCGACGACTGACGAGCACTTCTCTTTCAGCACGAACGAGATCGTTTTTTGCGCTGCTTAATTGTGCTCTGGCCCATGCTTTGGACCCGGCATGTTCTCTCCCGACGTTGAACCGAGCACTAATAAGCTCCATGTTTTTTTGCCGTCGCGTGACAATTTTGTTGGCCAAGTCGACTGATTTTTCATTGGCCCAGAGTGAAATGAATGCGGTTGCTAAATCAAGACGGACCGTCGCGGATGTGATCGAGAAATCGGCCTGCGATTTTTGAAATGACGCGGCGGCTTCCTCCAAATTTGGATTTGCAAATAAAATTGGAAATAGGGCTTGAGATATCGATACTGTTTCCGAAACACCGAAGCCATCGCCGCCATAGAGGTCCTGAGTCGTTGCGATCACCGCATTGACGTTGGGTGCGACCTCCGCGAGGCCATAATTTTGACTGGCGGTTTTCACTGCCAGGGCCGATTTTTGGATCTTTGGATCCGATCGATAGGCGACACGGGCGACCAAATTCCAGTCCAGTGCTGAGGGCGCTCCATGAGCGATGAGCGGCGTCACTAACACCCATGTGCAAATAGTAGATAGTAGTCGAGTCAAACGAATCTCCGATTCTGAAATATAGGACCTTTTCTTACATAGAGACAGGGATAAGTGAGTCCAAGTTCCGGGGTCAATTTTCTATGATATAGTGCCGACATGATCCAATTTGACGCAATCGAACTTTTTGAAGTCGATATGACGATGTGCCGTTCGATTGTGACGAGCCACGGGGTTATTGGATCACGACGGATTCTCTTGGTAAAGGGAACGACGGCCCAGGGGGTTGTGTGGTCCGAATGCGGGGCATTGAGCTTGCCCACGTATCATTATGAAACAATTGATACTGCGTATTTGGCGTTATCCGAATGGATTTTACCTCGAATTATAGGTAAAAATTTTGAGTCTCCTGAGGCGCTTCGGCTTGAAATGGAACAAGGAATCAACGGCCATTATTTTGCCAAAGCATCGATTGAAATGGCGTCATGGGCGGTGGCGGCGCTTGCCCGGAAACTCCCGTTGGCCACACTCCTTGGCGGGACGTATTCTCGGGTGCCGTGTGGGGCGGTAATGGGCAGTTATTCCGACGCCGACCCACTGATTTCTGAGGCGCTTCAATTAATAGAGAGTGGATATCAACGACTCAAGTTCAAAATTAGGCCCAGCGATGACCTGGCGATTTTTAGCCGATTGCGAGCATCCATTCCGTCCTCGATCCAATTATTCGCGGACGCCAATGGGTCGTATTCCGACAGTGACGATACGACGGTGCTGAGTCTATGCAATTGCGGCATCGATCTATTGGAGCAACCTTTTAAAAAAGATGAGTTTTTACGGCATGCAATCATTCAGAAATTGAGTCCGATTCCACTCTGTTTAGACGAGTCCATCGAATCGATTGATCACTTGGAAATGGCGGCTGCATTGGGGGCCTGTCAATCAATCAGTATTAAACCGGGGCGGGTAGGGGGGATGGGTCCCTCACTTGCGATTTACCGCCGAGCCATAGAATTGGGGGTCGTTCCTTGGGTGGGAGGAATGTTTGAAACCGGTATTGGTCGGTCTTACAATTTGGCGTTGTCGAGTGTGATCCAAGGCCATTGGATTGGGGATATGTCGCCGAGTGGACGGTATTGGCTGGACGACTTAGTCAACTGTCGTGACGACATTGGAATGGGCGGCGGGCTGGCGGTCAATTACTCGAAAAATGGGGCTGGATTTTCCGTCGACGAGGCGGCTGTTTTAAAGCTGTGTATTCGTAAACAAAAGATTGCTAACAAAATTCCGATGAATTACTCTAATTAAATATTTGATCGTATCGCATTCGCCGTATCGGGTGTTTGCATTTTTTTTGGAGGATTGTCATGAAGGGAATAAAGTACCTAGGTCTTTTTTTGGTTGCGTTGACGTTAACGCCGTTGGAGGCTGCAAATCAGGCGGGCCTTAATATTGGATTTCCTACTAGCGTAAAGGGAGAACAACACTCTGGTTTTATTCTTGGCGGAGTGGTGTCGACGCTAATTATGCCCAAAGTTGTAGTGGATGCCGGACTTGATTTTATGAATCTTCAGTTTGCGGATGGAACACAACGCTATGTGGGATATTCAATTGCAGGACGATATACGGTCTACGAATGGCCGGACATGGCATCGGTCGATGCCTTTTTGGGTCTTGAAGGCAATGGATTCAGTGGTGCGGGTTTAACGGTGGGCGGCATGGCGAAATACAAGGTGTCCGCAAGCACGGAGGCTCGGTTACGGCTTTCATTGAATACGAATCAAGATGTGTTGGTAAGCGCCCAATTAGTTAAAGAATTCAAGTTGCCCGATTTCGGTGGCCCAAAAGCCGCTGATCCGGTAGTCCCAGAAGTAGCCCCAACCGTAGTCGCCGCTGTGGTCCCGATCGTAGTCCCAGAAGTAGCCCCGATCGTAGTCCCCGCTGTGGCTAACCCCATTCTGTCCGAACCTGCTTTCAAAGATATCGCGGGTCATTGGGCTAAGCCGGATATTGAATGGGCTGCCGCTCACGGAATTTTTAGCCCAGCCGATCGATTTGCACCGAATGCAACGATCAATCGGTTTTCTGCAGACTCAATCGTCAAAAAAATAGCCACCTATTTAAATGTGCCCAATGCCGCTAATGGTATTTCCTTTAGCGCGGCGGTGACCAAAAAAGAGTTTGTAACTGGAGTATTACGGACCATCGCTGTGAGCCGAGGCAACGCATCCCCATCCGATGCCGATATTGCCCAAGTCGCAAAGACCCTTAAGGTGTCGGATGCATGGCTTGCACCGTCGGATAAACCGGTGTCTCGTGCGGAAGCCGCAGTCGTGGTTTCAAAACTACTTCAGGCGCTCCCCAAGTAAATGGGTTTGTCCCAGGGATGTAAGCCCATTGTGCGCGTTTGGCTATGTGGGATTGCATTCCTGTGGTGTCAGCAGCTGGCTGCGGCGGTACTGCCGCAAGCCGCGAGTGCGGGAACTATTAGTATCGACGCCACCTCATTTGAGGTGGATGGAAAACAAAATATTTTGATGGCCTCCGGAAACGTGGTTGTGAAGCATGGGGATGTGACGCTTTACGGTAATCTCGGGACCTATTATCAAAATCTCCAACAAATTATACTTTCTGGTAAGGTTCGAGTGATCCGAGAGACAATGAATTTGAGTTGTGATCGGGCGATCGCCTATGGAGTCGAAGATCGTATTGAGGTAACGGGTAACGTTGTGTTTGTACGGGAGGATATTAACGGGCGGTCTGGGGCAGGACTCTATGATCGCAAGGCGCAAACCGTATTGTTGTCCGGTAATCCTAAAGTATGGCAGAATCGCGATGAGCTCACGGGTAAGACTATTTTGGTGGATATACGTCGGAGTAAAGTAACGACCTACGGCGGTGCAAAGGCGGTTTTTTCAGTTGAAAATTTTTCAGGTAGGTGAGGGATGATATCGGAAACCTTGGTCGAAAAAGAGAAGTTCCGTCCTAGAAACTACGAAGACTTTGACTTGGTTGTCATTGGTGCGGGACCTGGTGGAATGTCGGCAGCGCTGTGTGCCTGTCGTGCAAAATTAAAGACCCTCGTTATCGAGCGGGCGGTTCCGGGTGGCCAAGCGTCAACGGCGTATGTGATCGATAATTACCTTGGATTTACCGGCGGGATTTTTGGGGACGTTCTGGGTCGCAATATGGAAGAACATCTCGATGGCCATGGGTGTTATACCACGTTTGAAACCGTCGAAGATATCGAGGTTGTCTCGGATTTTGAAAAAACAATTCGGACGAATATGGGGCACACCTATAAAACAAAAGCGGTCATCATTGCGGTTGGTCTTGAGCCCAAAAAATTGGGAGAGTCTTTTGAGGCCAAATTTTTGGGACGTGGAATTTCTTATTATGCCCAAGGCGACGCTACTTTTTATCAGGGAAAAGATGTCGCCGTCATTGGCGGCGGAAATTGCGCCTGTTATGCGGCAGAATACCTGTCCCAATATGTGAATCAACTGTATTTAATCCATCAATCGGATGCGATTAAAGCCGTCAAAAGTCTGAAGGAAAAAATCGTCAATAATCCAAAGATTCAGATCATATGGGATTCTAAATTAGAGGATGTATTTGGAATTGATAAAATTGAAAAAATAAAAATCGTCCATCGGGTGACCTCTCAACATACTTGGATAGACGTTAAAGGGGTGTTTATCTACACCGGAAGAATCCCCCCGATGGAGATTTTGAGCCTGAATATCGAAACCGACGTCAAGGGGTTTGTGGTGACCGACGAGTGTATGCGGACCAACATCAAGGGGATCTATGCCGTTGGGGATATTCGTGTAAAACAGGTTCGCCAAATTGCAACGGCCGTATCTGATGGAATGATTGCGGCGGTCAACGTTGAGCGCGATCTACAGCGGATGCCGTAATGACGAACCCTCGGCTAGCGGTGATCCAGTTCCCTGGAAGTAATTGTGAATACGAAACCCGTCGTGCAGCGGCTTACTATGGCTTTGACGCGGACATTATTCGGTGGAACGCGGCGGATAACCTGGACCAATTTGATGCCTATATTTTGCCGGGTGGATTTAGCTATCAAGATCGGGTGAGGGCCGGGGCGATCGCGGCTAAATTGCCGATAATGGATGTGGTGACACGTGGTGCGGCCATGGGGAAACCGGTATTGGGTATTTGCAATGGCTGCCAAATTCTTTCAGAATCCGGCTTGATTGCGGGGGTTTCTTTGGGGGATATCGAGGTGGGGATGGCCCCGAATATCCGAGATGGCCATCCGATTGGGTTTATCTGTGATTGGCGGTATGTCACGGTATCCAATCCATCGGCAAGCCTCTTTACTCGATATTTTGATGGGGGAGATATCTTGCCGGTTCCGATTAATCACGGCGAAGGCCGGTTTGTTTTGAATCACCCCGCGCAAGCCCAACTTTCTGAGCTTGCTACCTTTCGATATTGCGATGATCAAGGCACTCTTGCAACGACATTTCCGGATAATCCCAATGGGGCGTACGACGCTTTGGCAGGCGTATGTAGCGTTCAGGGGAACGTGTTGGGGATTATGCCCCATCCTGAACGAAGTGCGTTTTTAAAACAGATTCCCCTATCGATTAGGGGGCCGTGGCAAATGAAAAAACAGTCTGTATTTTCCGAGGGCGTAACGGGAGCCGGTCCTTGGGAAAAGCTGTTTGTGTCATTCTACGATTACGCAAAAGGACGGATGTAGCCATGGTCGATGTGAATGTCTATGTATCTCTTCAACAATCCGATCTGCATTGCATTTCAGCGTTTGAATCCATTCGCCATTCATTAGGTTTTACGGCGTTGAAGGGGCTTCGTCGATATCGGTTGCTACGGGTGTCTGTCGCGACCGAATCCAAGGACACAGCGGAGGCTGAAGTTCGTCGATTTATTGGGATGGCGTTTGATATCGTTAATCCGAACAAAGAATCGGTGACGTTCGGTGACATCAGCGGCAGTCCGGACTCTCGCGACGTCTGTATCGGGATGGAAGTCGCACCGATGGAAGCGTCATTGCGTGGGGTTAGCGCCCCATCGTTGGCCCGGTTTCCGATGATTCAAGCGGTCGATCAATGCCTTTTTTGGGTGTTGACGCTGGCAAAAGATGGCATGGATGACGCCACCTTAATCCGGACGGCGGAAGCCCATTGCGGACCGACCCGATCCCGGAGCCAAGGCCTATTGATTAATCCTCTGTTTGAAACGGTTTCGGTAAGGCGTCTATCGTAATACCCGTGGATCTGAGCATCATCATTGTTAATTACAACGGAGCACCGTTTATTCAAGGGTGTTTGGATTCCGTGTTCGGTAGCCATACTCATCATGGATATGAAGTAATTATCGTTGATAACGCGTCAAGAGATGGCTCTGTGCCGATCCTTAGAGCGTGCGGGCATCCCATAACCCTTATCGAAAATGCCACTAACGTGGGTTTCTCAGCGGCCAATAATCAAGGCGTGGCTCAGAGCACGGGCCGATATATATTTTTATTAAATAATGACACGGTCGTCGAGAGCGATACGATTCAATGTCTTTTGGATTATTTTACGGGACATTCTGACGTTGGAATTGTGGCGCCCCAGCTTCTCAATCGAGATGGATCGCTTCAGGGCCACGGTAGCGGACTGATGAAATGGAGATATTCAGGAAAAAAGGCGATCGAGGTGTCGTTCGTAACCGGGGCAGCCATGATGGTGAGTCGTGAGGTATACCTGAGGGTTGGGGGATTGGATGAAAATTATTTTTTTTACAACGAGGATCTTGATTTTTGTAAAATGATCCAAAAATTGGGCTATTCTATTATCTATCTGCCATCCGCGAGACTGACCCATTTTGGAGGGCTGTCCACCGCAACGCGGAAGCGGGAGTCTATTGTTGAAGGGTATCGGGGCGGGCTTTATTTCTGTAAAAAGCATTATGGGTCGTCGGTGTATATTTTGTACCGGTTTATACTCTTTTTTGACCTGATTCCACGGTATTTAATGAATCGAATTTTCGGGCGGGATCAATCTGCGCTGGCGTATTTGGATATTATGAAATTAACCATTTTGGGAGAGGTCGGTCGCCGCGTATGATCCAGTTGAGGCTACTTCTGTTCATTGGATTTGTTGGGGTGTTAATGGGGTTTTCTGTTCCGCTGAGCGCAAAAGTGTATCAGGTCGCACCGGAATTGCTGCAGGAAGTGAAGGCCAATAAAGCCGAGTTTAAGATTGATCCGTCGGCAGATACCGCATTCGAACTGGCCATGAGTTACGCCTACTCGGGTCAAATTGAAAAAGGGTGGGCGACGCTTAAAAAAATACCCGATTACGATAAAGAATACTCTCCTAAGGTGGTCGAAAAGTATGGAGATTGGGTCAAAGTATCACCGAGAATCTGGAAATATCAATTTAAGTTGGCTTTTGGGTATTATTTTATGGACCAAAAGGACAAATCCATCGCGTGTTTTCGTAAAGTGTTGGATCTTGATCCCAAAAATGTATGGGCATTGGCGTTTATATCTTTGATTAAAGGGGACCAAGGTCATATTGATGAGGCGGTCGAATTGGCGAAAGAATGTAATCGTTGGGAACCGAATGCGGCGGCCCTTCATTTTTTGCTTGGGGCAGGCTATTTAAAGCAAGGTAATTATTGGGGAGTTGCTCAGGAGACGGTGGCTGTCGGACGCCTTAAAGCCCAAGAGGCCATGGTCTATGGGGACTACTAAGCGCCGGTCGTCGTGGGGAACCATTGGGACGATCGCTGGGTTAATCTGTCTGGGATTGTTTGCATTTTTTAAGCCCAAAATTACGTTTCTTGATAGAGATCGCGGTAATCGACCTGATTTTGAATTTCGGAACGTCCGTGTGACCCAGTATTTAATGGATCAGCCGGAATTTGATATTCAAGCCGATTTAGGGACGGTGGACCGGGAGACCAATCGGGTAGACTTAATTCGGATGACTGGGCGATTTTACACTCAGGGTGGGGAGTCTATGGGGGTTCAATCGCCGACGGCATCGCTATCGGTGGCGGGGTCTCAGATTCATGTTCTGAATGCCTCTATGAGTTTGTTTGTGGGAGAGGTTCCCGCCGTTTTGACTGCGGCAGATTTAGAGTGGAATGGGGCCAACGGACATATCCTCTGCCGGGGAGGGATCACGATGCAAACTGCGAAATATACGATTCGTGGGGATCAATTTGAGGGAAATATTCCGGTTCGCAAATTTAAAGTTGACCGAAAAGCAAGGGCGGAAATTGTATTATGACAAAAATAACAAAAAAAAAGATAAAGCGGATTAAGGTAGAAGAATGGTTAAGTGCGCAAACGGCCAATGCCCGTCGCGAAGTGGCGCGGCTCATTATGGATGGAAAGGTCACGATTAACGGCAATGTGAATACCGACTTGTCGGCGACGGTCGATCCTGAGGTTGATGTTGTTCATGTGAACGGAGAACGATTGGCCAATCATCTCCAGTATTTTTATTATAAATTTCATAAACCACCGAATGTTATTTCGACGATGTCGGATCCCAACGGCAGGAGCTGTCTAAGGGACTTTATGGGCGGTGTTCCGGCCGCGGTGTCTCCCGTGGGTCGGTTGGATCGCGATTCAGAAGGACTTATGTTATTCACGAATAACGGCGCGTTGACGTTGGCTTTGTCTCATCCTCGGTTCCATGTTGCAAAAATTTATCGAGTGACGCTAGATAAAAGCCTCACCCAGGCCGCCTACGAGCGACTGGAGATTGGGTTTTTTCTGGATGACGGGCCGGTGGTCTTTGAAGAGGTAGAGAAGGTGTCGGATGTCACGGTGATTGTCAAAATTAGCGAAGGACGAAATCGAATTGTTCGGCGTAGTTTTGAGTTGTTGGGGTACACGGTTAAAAAATTAAAACGACTGTCGATTGGTCCGATTCAATTGGGAAAGTTGGAATCCGGAAAATTTGCCAGATTAAGCATTGGTGAAATGCGCCAACTTGATCAAATACTCAAATTTAGATAATCTGGCCCCCTTCTGGCGGTGTAGCTCAGTTGGTTAGAGCATACGGTTCATACCCGTAGGGTCACTAGTTCGAATCTAGTCACCGCCACCATCAATTTCGCGATCTTCCCAATTTTCGATCCGGTCGATATCTGCCCTCGGTTCCCTCGGGGCACTACCAGATAACTCTCTACTCGAGAAATTGAAAATCTCATCAAAATTGATTACCCCGTATTCGATATATTGGGCACCTAGTATATCAAAATACGTAGGGGCGAAACCTCTTTCGCTCCTACAATTAATTTAAATCTCGATCTGAATCCCAATTTCAATTACCTTATCGGAAGGAATATTGAAAAAGGTCGTCGCACGCTGTGCGTTCTTAGAAAGAAAGACAAACAAATGTTCTCGCCAGATCGCCATTCCGGGCTGGGCGGTAGGTACTATCGTTTCTCTTCCTAGGAAATAGGTCATCTTATCGAGGTCAATCGGGCCATCTTCTAATGTGATTTTAGCCAGAGCCGCTGGAATGTCCGGTGTCTCCATAAACCCATATCTCAACATCACCCGATAAATGCCATTTCCTAATGCTTCGATTTCAGTCCGTTCGGCATCGGCTACATTAGGTATATCTTCAGTTTCTACAATCAGAAGACAAAGTGATTCATGCAACACCTGATTGTGGCGGAAATTATGCGCCAGGATTGGCGGAGTTCCATGCGGGTCACGCGTCATGTACACCCCGACTCCGGGCACTCGAAATGGTGGATTCTTGCTGATGGAATGAATAAACACGGACAGCGATTCTGTTTTCTCTTTTAATCGTGAGGCTAAGATATTTCGACCTTGATACCAGGTCAACATCACCAATGTAATAAACCCACCGACCACTAAAGGTACCCAACCCCCATGGCTTATCTTAGTCAAATTAGGGATCAAAAATGCGATATCAATGGCGAGTAAAATAACGGTAATCGTAATATTGAGAATCGGGTTCATTCGCCAACGCCGCTTAGCGACGAAAAACATGAGCAGTGTCGTAATCCCCATGGTCATCGTTACTGCAACGCCATACGCGGCGGCCAGTTGTCCGGACGACGGAAACGCAAATACAAGAATTACCGTGGATATAAACAATAAGGCATTCATAATCGGAATATAGATTTGGCCGATTTCTCGAGCGGAGGTATGCCGAATTGAAAATCGAGGAAAATACCCCAATTGAATGGCTTGATTGGTGAGAGAGAAAACGCCGGAAATTAAGGCTTGGGAGGCAATGACACTCGCGATGGTCGCCAGCCCAACCATCGGATAAAGACCCCATTCTGGGATGAGTTTAAAAAAGGGATGACTGACGGCAGAGGGGTCTCTCAATAACAATGCACATTGACCAAAATAATTTAAGAGAAGCCCTGGAAGTACCACTGAAAACCAGGCCAAACGGATTGGTTTTCGTCCAAAATGGCCCATGTCGGCATATAAGGCTTCTCCACCCGTGACGACTAGAAAAATAGTTCCCAGAATTAAGAATCCTGGAAGTCCATTTTGTATAAAAAAAGATACCGCATGGATGGGATTAAACGCGGCTAGAATGCCGGGCGTTTTTGTAATAGACCAGAGTCCCAATCCCCCAATCACGGCAAACCATACTAAAATAATTGGGCCAAACAGGTACCCAATTTTACCGGTGCCATGTTTTTGATTTAAAAATAAGACGGCCAGGATGGCGCACGTAATCGGTGCAATATAGTGTGAAAAAAAAGGAGTAGCGACACCCAATCCCTCAACCGCGCTGAGTACAGATATTGCCGGCGTAATAATGCCGTCTCCAAATATAAGTGCGCTTCCAAATAACCCGGCAAATAACAGGGTGTTGGATACTGTTTTAGAGCCGCGACGACGGTGCATCGCGAGGACCATCAATGCCAGGACCCCGCCTTCACCTCGGTTATCGGCGCGCATGACATACATGAGATATTTGATGGATATGACGATGATGAGGGACCAAGTGATTAGGGATAGAACCCCAAAGATATTGCCAGAGGTTAACGCGATTCCATGGGTCCCGTGGAAGCATTCTTTTAGGGCGTATAAAGGACTGGTTCCGATGTCACCAAAAACGATTCCCAAGGCAGCCAAGGATAAAAGAGCTAATCGGGACGGCTTAGGAGATGCCTGGGGTGTATGCATAAGGGGTGCCAACAATATCGTGGTCGGTTATCGTGGTCAATTATTCCCGACGCTGATATTGACGGTGGCTGCGTCAAAGACCAGGCTCACCACGAAGCTATTCAACTCTCTGAGAGATGTATCGCACGGCCCGTGCTCTAAATGAGATATCGAATCGATCTCTTTTTCGTCCATTTCCGACCCCCCCCTTTGGTCAAAACTTACTGTCTGTTGACCCTTCGATTCCCGTGAGATTCGGACTTTAAACATTGCCTAGCCGTGGGGTTGTCTCAACTGCTTAAAGAATCCGGTTAACATGGTTTCGCATTCGAGTGACGGGCTGTAGTAAGCGTTCGTGATGTGGTTAAACCGAACGTCTTCAAACAGGTTCAGCTTTGTTTCAGCGGCTCCCCATTTAAAATCTTTGGCGCCATACCCAACAACTGCGATCCGAGCATGGAGGATTGCCCCAGCGCACATCGGACATGGCTCAAGTGTGCTGACTAATATCGCACCATCTAACCGCCAATCACCGATCGTGGCACAGGCATTTCGAATTGCAACAATTTCGGCATGCGCGGTGGGGTCGTGATCCATTTCTTTGGTATTGTGACCTCGCCCAATAATGACGTTATCTTTGATAATGATGGCCCCTACGGGGACCTCGCCGGATGCCATTCCTGCCTGAGCTTCGGTCATTGCGGCCGGCATCCAACGACTAATTAAAGCTAAGTGTAATTCCGGGTTTTTGGGGTTCATCAGTAATGACGCCGAACTGTTTTTCATATTCGGCGATGTTCACTTGAAGCAATCCCGCCAATCGTTTGGCATGGCGGGGGGACATGATGACTCGGCTTCGAACCTTTGCCTTGGGCACGTTGGGCTGGGCGTAGACAAAATCCAAGACAACTTCCTCCGGAGTTACATTGGACAACACGAGGTTGGTATACACCCCTTGGGCCGTAATGTCATCGATATCCACCTGAATTTGGGGCGGGGGGGTCGGCTCAGTGGCGGTCATCCTTGGACGCGCTCCATGTAATCCCCGCTTTCGGTGTTGAATCGAATCAAGTCACCTTCGGTGATGAAACCAGGCGCGTTGATTACAATGTTTCGTTCAAGTTCGACTGGGCGCATGGAACTGGTGGCGGTAGCTCTTTTGATTTCCGGGGGGGCACTAACAACGCGCAATACCATTGTTTTGGGCAAGTCGATTCCAACCGCTTCGTCTTGGTAAAAGGTGGCAAGATAGGTTTCGCCTTCGACCAGGTACTTGGCACTTTCCCCAATTAAATCGTTAGGAAGGGGTTGTTGCTCGAATGTGGCATTGTCCATAAAGAGGTAGTCGTCGCCATCTTTATATAGAAATTGATACTCCCGTGTGTCGAGATCGGCTTTTTCCACCCGTTCGGATGACATAAATCGTTGTTCAAGATTTTTCCCGCTGGTGATGTGTTTGAGCTTGGTTTGCATCACCGCGTTACCTTTTCCGGGGGTGCGGTGCATGGTCCATGTGACCCTGTATAGATCATTTTCAACCCGGAGAATCATACCTTCTCGGATCTGAGTCGCATTTATTATCATTAAAAGATCTCCTTAAATAAGGGCGCTTGGGCCCTAAACGTGGGGCCCCATTTAACCCTACGTTGAAGGGGTTATTCAAGCGGGGTGCCTGGATTTTTAGCTCCTTGGCCGATACACTCCCCCCAGTTACTTATTTCCCCCTCAATTTATATCATTTTCTGACTCTCAATTTGAACTGGAGGCCCTTTACGATGATCCACTTTACTGCTCAGGTTGTGCCGATGGAGTCTGTTGATGCGGATGTGGTTGTTATCCCGGTGTTTGAATCTGAATTGACATCGCCTCGGTTAATGGAACTCAACAAAACCCTGGGAGGGCATCTCAAATCAGCCTTGGCGGATGCGGGCTTCAAAGGCAAAGCGACCGATCAACTGGCGATTCATTCCCTTGGAAAAATCAAGGCAAGTCAAATTGTATTGATTGGCCTTGGGAAGAAAAATGAATGTGATTTGGACGGGCTGAGGAAAGCGGCGGGGGAAATCGCAAAAAAGACAAAGACACTGAAACAGGTCGCTTGGATGGTGGAAGCGGGACCCACCAAGGGCCTATCGTTGAACGGGATGGCTTCGGCGATCGTGGAAGGCTTTGTGATGGGGAGCTATCGGTTTGATCGGTATAAAAAAAGTGATAAAGATAAGGTCAAAGGGAATGTGTCTCTGACCCTTTGCTTGGCGGAGTCTCGTGACATCGATGGGGTTCAAATCATGATGAAACGGGGTCAGCTTTTAGGGGAATCCACCAATTTGGCGCGGGATTTAGCGAATACGCCCCCGAATGACATGATGCCGGATCACTTTGTTAAAGTGGCAAAAGATCTATTTAAAAAAACATCCGTTGAAATTGAAGTAATTGACCAAAAAAAGGCGGCTCATTATGGAATGGGGGCATTTTTGGGTGTGGCTCAAGGCTCAAAGTCCGATGCCTATATTTTGATCCTCAGACACCGACCCCAAAAGTCGGCGGCCCCGATTGTCCTTGTCGGCAAAGGGGTCACGTTTGACTCGGGTGGAATTTCCATCAAACCCGGTAGGGCCATGAGCGATATGAAGGCCGATATGTCCGGTGCGGCCGCCGTGTTGTCGGCGATGAACGTGATCGTTAAATTGGGCGCGGATATTAATGTCACCGCTATTATGCCACTGACGGAGAACATGCCGTCGGGTGGGGCGCTACGGCCCGGAGATATTGTGACCGCGATGAACGGTAAGACGATTGAAATTATTAATACGGATGCCGAAGGACGGCTCATCCTTGGAGATGCGCTTTCATACGCGGTTCAGGAAGAAAATGCTGCAAAAATTGTGGATATCGCGACCTTAACGGGTGCGTGTTCGGTGGCCATTGGGGACCTCGCATCGGGGGTTTTGGGGAACCATCAACCGTTGATCGATGAGTTAATCAAGGTGGGTCGTGAGACGGGGGAATGGCTATGGCAATTGCCTCTGTTTGATGGCTATCTCGATTACCTGAAGTCTGATACCGCGGATATCGCCAACGCGTCCGAGGCGGGTAAAGCGGGAACCTGTACGGGAGCAAAGTTTTTGGAGCAATTTGTGGGGTCGACCCATTGGGCTCATTTGGATATCGCCAGTGTCATGAAATGCCCCAATACCAAGGGGTATATGGTTAAAGGAATGAGTGGCGCTGGGGCGCGGCTGTTGGCAGAATGGGTGATGTCCCAAGCGGCTAAGGTTAGCTAGGCGACAGAGACGTTGTTATGACGGTTGCGTACCTTTCGGTAGGGTCCAATATTGAGGACAGGGAAACCTATATTCGTCGGGCGATGCAATTGATCGCCGCTGATTCCATGACGCGTGGAATGGTCCAGTCCACTTGGATTTGGACTGATCCTGTAGGAATGCCCCAGGGGTCCGCGCGATTTCTAAATGGGGCAGTGAAGGTTCTTACCGATGCTGAGCTCCCTTATTTTTTTGATCTATTGATTCGGGTTGAAACTGAATTAGGCCGAACCTCAAAAGGGGACTACCAGTCGCGCCCGATCGATTTGGATTTAATCTTTTGGGGCGACTCAGTGGTGGCTACTCCCACGTTAACCGTTCCTCATCCGCGATATCGCCAACGGCAATTTGTGGTGGGGCCTCTTTTAGAATTAGAACCGGGGCTTGTTGATCCGGAAACGGGGGTTGCGGTGGCAGATTATTTAAAGATAAGGGCATCCAATGATCTTTGATCCTGTTGATGACGCCTTTTCTTTAGCTGAACTGCCCATTGTGGCGGGACGTCTGGCGGAAATATGGGTGAAAGAGACAGTGGAGCGCCCGCTGGTTGTGGGCCTTTCCGGCGGGATGGGAGCGGGGAAAACAACGCTAGTTCGGGGTATTGTGGCGCATTTACAGAGCCTGCCGGAGGTAACTTCGCCAACATTTGATTTGATTCATGTCCATGAGGGGCCTCGGTGTACGGTGGTCCATATTGATTTGTATCGATTGAGTCGAGACGAAGTGGGGGCGTTGGATTTGGATTATTATCTCCAGACGCCGGGGGTTTTGATGATTATTGAATGGCCGGAGCGGGCCACGGATATCGTTCTGGATATTATTGTGACTCTGACTCGGTTGGAAAACGAAAATCGGCAGGTTAGAATTAATGTTTGAACGACATTGTTTTGGGGAACGGGCCAAAGACGGTTGTTAATAGGGGGGTAGTATGAATATTTTTGGAAAATGGGCCCCCGTGATAAATAAAATGAAGAGGATCCTGATGGGTTTGGTGCTCATCTGCGCAACGCAAGTAATGGCCAGCCCGGTCATATACTTCGAAGGAGTATTAACGGACCAAGGCGCAACCTCAGCCAATGCAAAGGTGTATCTCCAA
>CANIAP010000014.1 GCA_947465765.1 bacterium
GGCCAGAGACATCCACCGCTCGGATATCCAAAATTACAAGCTTCCCTTGAAGGTAGCTTTTACTGCTAAACGGATTGCGCAACGTCAGGTCCACCACCTGGTCTTCCGCAGACACCACACTGTTGATGAAGGACATCAAAATATCTTTGTTCTCTTCGGATCCGAAAATCTTTTTAAACACAAAATCAACGCGTGGGTTTAACATGGCCTGACTATACCCCAAGAAAATAGGGCGGCACAATCGGTGCCTGTAGCGCACCACCACCCGTCCGGGGCCGCTTTCGCTTCTCCGAGGCTACGGCCCCCCATACCCGCTTGAACGGTTACCAGTCCGACACCCCCGTCATGCGACGGATCAGCTCTGGGTCTATCCCAGCCGTAGCCATTTCTCTGGCAATTTCCAGTTTGCCTTCTAACAAGCCTTCTAGTTTGCCTTTCAGCTCCCCTTTCAGTTCCCCTTCCAACAAGCCTTCTAGCTTACCTTCTAGATGACCCTCTATCTTGCCTTCATAAAAAGACTTTTCCAAACCTGCGTCTTCGTCTCGCAGCCACCGCAACTGGCCATCGTAAACAACGCGCTCGTCGTCATCCAAACTCAAGGTTTCCAGCACACGCATCGCCTTCTGGACCTCGGGATCCTGCATCGTTTCGGAAGACTGGCTCTCTTTTAGCGTATAGGCTTTCGTCAAAAAGGCCGCCCATCGCTCCAACGTCGTACGCACCTCACCCATCTCACGCTCAAATTTCCCCAGCTCAATGGTGTGTAATTCAAGGTCTTGAAAGGCTCTCTTTTGACTCGCATGATTGGTCACATAGTACCGGTTATGGAAATCGGTCTCGTCCATCAGATTGAAATTCAATACATGAATCCCAATGGTCTTCTTTAGCTCAGAATAGGTGGCCCCTTCATTCAGCTGTTTCGCGTACATATCGGACCAATAATACAACGCACGCTTTTCATAGTGCAGCTGATCCGTGATCTGCATTTCTATATTGTAATGACGGCCAGAGACATCCACCGCTCGGATATCCAAAATTACAAGCTTCCCTTGAAGGTAGCTTTTACTGCTAAACGGATTGCGCAACGTCAGGTCCACCACCTGGTCTTCCGCAGACACCACACTGTTGATGAAGGACATCAATATATCTTTGTTCTCTTCGGATCCGAAAATCTTTTTGAACACAAAATCAACGCGTGGGTTTAACATGGCCTGACTATACCCCAAGAAAATAGGGCGGCACAATCGGGGCCATCGCGCGCGACCCTGTTGATCGATAGAGAAGGCGCCACGACACCTGCCGTATCATAGGTCCCCACCAAGCTGACCGTGTCGCCCGAAAGAACCGTTTGATCCGCTCCCGCATTGACGACGAGTTCGACCACATTCACCGTGACCCGCGACTTCCCCACGAATGCCCCATTCTGCACAGACAGATTAAAAACGTACTTTCCGACAACATCCGGCACCACAAACGTGGGCGACAGCGTCGTTGCCCCGGACAGCGTCACGGTAGCCGGATTCCCAGTGGCGGCGACCCATTCAATGGGCAAGTCCCTGCGCGTCACGTCGTTCGTATTGTAGGATCCCGTCAGCGTAACGGAATGCCCAGGTAAGACATTTTGGAGTGAACCGGCGCTCACGATTATTGGCTGGACATGGATTTTTGTGCTGGCATTGGCCCAAAAGTCGCCGTTGGTGGCCTGGAAGTGGAAGATGTAGGTCCCCATCGTCGATGGGGCTGTGAAAGAGGCCTGGAGGGAGTTCGCGTTATTGAGAATCACCCCTTTCGCATTTTGGGTACTCGCCGTCCAGGTGACCCGAATCGATGAATTTCTGCCCCCAAAGCCATCGTCAGCGGTGAGCGTGACCAGATCACCGGGCAACACGGTTTGTTCAGCGCTAACAGAGGCCCGGAGACCTACCGGACCTCGCCATTCGGCAACTCTGCCGCAGCTCAAAAGCATCAGGGATAAGATAACGACACCGATTCGAGCGGTATACACTCTAAATCTTCAGCTTAAAGAAAAGCGGGCACCTAAAATGAGGTACCCACTTTTGCCGTAAATCGCAAATCATCATAGGCATTCAAGCGAACTTCACGGGTATGCCCCGAGGAGATATCCGGTCGGATAATGACGGATTCCGTCAGCGCTCCGAATTCGGCCCCCAGCTCAAAGAAGAGGGCATCTCGCTTGATCGCAATGCCTAAGGTAGTGAATCGCCGCATCAATCCATATCCTTTGGGAAAGCGTGTGTCAGCCAAGAGATTGGGCACACGAGAATACGACAGATAAGTGCCAGCTGTGAGGGTGAGCAAGTCGCCTATGTTCCATGCGACACCCATATGGGTTTCGTAGAGGGAATCGGTTCCGCTTTCGTTTTTTGCGATCAAATCGAGACCCAGCGATATATATTCCAACGGCGAATACATTACCCCGAGTCCCCATTCCGATACCCCTGGGGCGGAATATTTCCCTGACACACCCGCAACCGTGTAATCACCCGCTGAGGAAAGCGGAAAGGAAACGATACCTCCCAATCTAATTTGATTATTTGGGCGAAGCAACGTCCCTAGTTTCAGACGGGTTTGGCTACCTCGGAACGTATAATTATCCGATGGCGAGGACTCATTGAATTTGTGCCAGGATTCGTAATTTCCAAAGCTAGCACCGACCATCCAGTAAGGATTGATCGCACGCGCGACCGACACGCTGTAATTGAAAACCCCGTGATCAAGCGGATGGGTATCACTCTTGATGACGAGCGTGTCAGTATACAGATTTACACCCATAGCGTTCCCATTACCAAAGGGAACCGCAAAATTCATAGCGTTGGGGAACCCAGGGGTTTTGTTAAATCCCCAGTATCCGCCCGATTCCGACTTGGTCTGGATATTATTCTGTTCGGTCTGGATCATGCGGGGCGCTGTGTATTTCCATTCCATCGAAAGCTGCGACCCCGACAATTGGCCCAATCCAGCGGGATTAATATCCACTGACCCACCCTGACTTGTGGCCAATCCTACATATCCCATCCCCGCCGTGGAGGTATACAAATCGGAAAAGCGGCGCAGATTTTGGGCAATTGAAAAGGTTTTAACGGACAAGGCCTGCACTTCGTCACCCACCTGAACTTGGGAAAGGGGGATCCCTCGCTTTGTCATCAACTTCCCGATGGCGGTTTTTAAATTAACTTCTTCAATCAAGATTTCGGCTTTGGGTTTTTCGGGGATTGTAACGGATTCACCAGTCACCGGGTGTATCAGCGTTTTTGATTTTCCGGCAACGACAAGAATAGCCCCCTCTGAAATTCCGTCGTTCAAACCCACATCCAGGATCACACGATCCTGGCTTTGTATCTCGAGAATAAACCCTTTCAAGGGCAGGACACTCACAATTTTTTGTCCCAGTTTCTCAGTGGCGGCTTGGATATCCGAGTTGGTATTGGCATAGGTGGAGTCGGATAGGATGATCTCACCAGTGGCTAAGTCGACGACTTTCGCACTGATTTCAATGGCGCCCTGATCCTCTTCTGAAAAAAGGCGCGCAAAAAGATCCCCTGGACGGGTACCCCGATGGATGATGGTTCCATAGACAATGGCATTCGCACCGATCAGGCTACTGTATTCGCCGACGTTATTCTGATCAAATATCGCCAGATTCTGCCTATTTTTTTCAGACAATATGACATGAAGGCGATTCCGTTCCAGAACATGGAATCGATTGGCTTTAACCAGGGAGGCCGACAACCACTCCGGTTTTTATTCCTCTTTTTTGGAGATCTCTGGCCCACCGTTAGCGGACCCTATTCCAACTCTACACGACCAACTTTAGACAAAATTTCAAAAAAATTGGGGAATGACGTATTGATACACTCACAATTCCGAACCGTTGCCGATACATTCGCGCAAACCGCCGCAATAATCGACGCCATTGCAATACGGTGATCCCCACCCGATTCGACATCAAACGGCTGAATCGTCACCGGCCCCGCCAATTCAAACCCGTCCTCAAATTCAGTAATACGCCCCCCCATCGCCGCCACAAACCGACCAATTGCCGCAATCCGATCTGACTCCTTCACCCGCAATTCCGCCGCGTTACGAACCCGGAGAGTTCCTTTTGAAAACAGAGCGGCTACCGCTAATATCGGGATTTCATCAATAATAAACGGGATTTCATCGGCAAATATCTCTACATTTTCCATCGGGCTCGGTGCGACAACAAGGGTTCCATAGGGTTCAAAATCATCACCCTGGCGATCAATAATCTGAATGTTCGCACCCATTCTCAGAAGAACGTGCAATAACGAATCTCGGGTTGGATTTAACCCTACCCCAGTCAACGTTACAGGCACACCGCAGGTTCCCAACACCAAGAAAAATGCCGACGACGAAAAATCGGCAGGAATCCGAATCGGGATCTCTGGCCGAGGATTCGCAAGGGGGCCCGGGGCAAGGGAAATCAAGTCCCCATGCCTCAAAATATCGGCACCGAACCCTTTGAGCATCCGTTCACTATGGTCTCGACACAACTCGGGCTCCTCAATCACCGTCGGGGAATCGCCAAACAACCCCGCCAACAAAACCGCAGATTTAACCTGAGCACTCGCAACCGGCAGTCGATACCGAATTCCATTCAATGGAAAGGCTCCCGAAATCGTCAACGGGGGAAAAATATCGGCCCGCCCCTCGATAGCGCACCCTGATATACGGGCCCCCATTTGGGTCAATGGCTCCACAACTCGGCGCATTGGGCGCCCCTGAATACTTTTATCCCCGGTAATGGTCGAAGAAAATCGCTGCCCGGCCAAAACGCCCGTAATCAGGCGAATTCCAGTACCTGAATTCCCAGTGTCCAGCCGACACTCAGGCGCGCGAAGCCCCGCTAAGCCCACCCCTGAAATCGTCACCTCATCACCGGATTGTGTAATCGGAACCCCCAGTTCACGAAAAATCGATAAGGTATTGAGGCAGTCTTCGGCGGTCAAAAACCGAGTAAACGTAGAGGGGGTCGATGACAACGCCCCCAAAATGATCGCACGATGGGAAATCGACTTGTCCCCAGGAATCGTCTCTATATGACTCGGAATTAATTGTGATGTGGGGTAAATACGGGCGTCCATGACTGTCTCCTCAACAAAATAATGGTACTATACGCCCCACAGTGAACATTAAAATCCCTATCTTTGCACTAGCGATCGCCGGGCTCCTTTGGACCCACACGATTGTGGCGCAAAGCGCAGCGGAGTTGGCCCGTTATACCGGCATTACTCTCCCCAAACCGGAAACAGTTCCCGGGGTCATTATTCTAAAAACCAAGCTCAATCTCGGATTTAACATTCAATCCACCGACACCCTTTCCAAAGTAGCCCAGGAATTGGGCGCACAATCGATTCGAAAATTGGCTCCTGAAAAAGGAATTAAAACCCCATTTTCGGGAGCCGCCGCCACCTATGTCCTTCAATTTTCGCCCAGCGCAGATATCAATGCGGCGGTGGAACAACTGTCGGATCAACCCGATATCGCCTACGCGGAGCCCGCCTATACATTTAAGCTATTTGGGGAAACCCCCGACGATTTGGACTATCTCCTCAAACAAACCTACCTCAGCACAAGCCAGTTGGGCGAAATTCTGGCCATGCCCGCAAATCACGACGTCACAATTGCAGTGATCGATACGGGGGTCGACGCCACCCATCCCGATCTCCAGGGCCATCTGATCGGTGGTTATAACTTTCTTGTGACGAAAAACGCCCCTATCGATGACAGTGGCCATGGCACGCATATCGCCGGAATCATTGGCGCACGCATCAACAATCATTTGGGCACCGCTGGACTCAATCCGAAATCAAAAATTATCAGCTTAAAAATCGCCAGTGCCACGGGAATTGGGTCCCAGGTCGCTGCCGCAGAAGCCATCCGCTACGCCGTCGACAATGGGGCCCGAATTATTAATTGTAGCTGGGGCTATTTTGTCTACAATCAGGTGTTAAAAGAAGCGGTCGATTACGCCATTGCCCAGGGGGTGATCGTGGTCGCGGCAATGGGGAACAACGGCAACCAACTCAAACAATTTCCAGCCGGATTTCTGGGCGTGATTGCCGTGGGTTCAATGGACCACACCCTGAACCATGCATCATTTTCCAATGTGGGTGAACACATCGCTTTTGTCGAAGAAGGGGTGGGCATCGTCAGCACGGCGCCCGGTGGAAAAACCGCAAGCCTGACCGGCACCAGCCAAAGCGCCGCAATCATCACCGGCATTGCATCACGGATATTATCGTACAACCCCAGACTCACCGCCCACGAGGTTGGCACCATCCTAATGTTATCGGCGGAGCCCATTGGCGAAGGCCAACGTAACCCCGAAAGCGGCAATGGCTATATTGTCATCGAGAAACTCTTCAACGCACTCAACATTCCCTCTGCAACCGGATTTATTGCGGAAGACGGCGCCATTCCGGAAGACTACAAACCCGCCCCGGTTAAAGCACCAGAACCCTTTTGGTTGACGATTATATTGGTGCCTTATCGGATCGTTGAATTTTTGTTTGGTGGATTGATTTAAGCAAAAAATCGGATTCACCGTCCCCGCCTGGACGCAGTCCACCCACCGAAAAGCCCAATCCACCGCCAAGTTTTTTTTCTTCGATATCGGCGTCGTAAATACGTTGTGTGGGGTCCACCGCATCGAACGCAATTCAGACCTCTACGGAACCCGATTCGAGAAATTGTAAGCGATCCACTCTCGAGCTAAAACCAGCGACTCAACTTTCGATTTAACCTCGATAAGAATCCGGGCGGTGTTTCATATGGAACAATTGCCCCCGTCTTAAGACCATAACTCACGAGTCCCAATGCCGTCCCATACCGGCTGTGAACCTGATGCGCCGGGTCCTTCCCCGGAGGGCCTACCCTCACATTGTGCCCCAATACGCGTGAGGCCAACGCGGCAATACCGTTAATCTGGGATGTCCCGCCAGACACTACGATGTCATACGGAAACTCAGGGCCAATCCCTGCCCGTCGTTTAATAATCCGAAAGAGTTCTTCGACCCGGGAATGAATAATCTTGCACATATATTGTCGCTTAATTTCAATACGCCCCCGCTCCAACGAACTCATTTCAAATTTATCCCGATAGGCCACATGGTCCAAATCAACCGACCCGTACTTAATCTTCACCCGTTCCGCTTCCGGCAAGGTCACCGACAAACATTGCGCCAAATCCATCGAAATCATATCCCCGCCCACGGGCACCACAAACGTCGACTGGAGGATGTCCCGCTTAAAAAAACTAACAGAGGTATATCGCGCCCCAATATCAATCAACACCCCGCCTTCTCGACGCTCCATCGTCGACAAAAACATCTGGGCACCGGCAATCGGTGCATACACAATTCCGGCGACATGTAGCTGAAGTTGGTGCATCACCTGCAACAACGCGTTCACATTGTGCAAATTTGCCAGCACAAAATGCGTGGTCACTTCCAATGACGGGCCCACTTTACCCAAAGGATCCTCAACCGGGGCACCATCGATCAAGTATTCAACGGGCAACGCATGCAAAATAAGCTGATCGGTCGACTTAATCATCTTCTTGGATTTATGAATGGCCAACGCCTTATCATCATCGCTAATCCGCCCACCCGCAGCCCGGGGAATACTGAGACCCGAACTATATCCAAAATACATCTCATACTGGGGAACCGAAATTACGACATTTCGAGCACGAATCCCCACTTCCCGCTCGGCCCGCTTTAACGCCCGGTCGATCGACGCCACCAACTCGCTTTGCGCAACCACTTTTCCCTTATCTAATCCATTCGATAGACTGCGCCCCACGCCCCGCACAATAATTTCATTCGCATGGCCGACGTCCGCAATCACCGCATCGATCTGAGACGATCCGATGTCGAGCCCTAGAACTAAGCCGGCATCACGTGCCATAGCCGACCAGTACTTTCCCATCGACTCTCAAATCAATATATCTAATTTTTCGATGGACCCCCTCATTGGCATCATCCATCCCCACATACCAGAGAAATTGACGCAGCGCCGATAACTTCGTGGCGACATGGGCCCCGGATCCCACGTAGACCGGAACATCGTCATCCTTAACAATGATCAATTCATCAAACGAACAGCCAGCGGGAGACATTACTAACCCCTTCAATTCCAATTGAAGCGCCTGATCCGGAAAATATTCCCTAACAACCGAAAATACCGGGGTCAATGCGTTCAGAAGATACGGATTAATTGCTTTGTCGGCAAAATAGACGGGATTAACGGAACGCACCGTCATAATATCGCTGGGCAACACCGTCTCATCGCTCGATTTCCGCCGTTCCAATACCGTCCCGTCCGCCGCGACAATCACTGGCCCGACATCCGAGCTAAACACAATCCATGGCTTCTTTTCGACCACTGTCAGCTGGATCGCATGGGGCCATTTATAATCGGAGGACACGGTCTGGACCTTCGGAAGCACCTGGCTAATCCGTCGATTGAGACGCCCCGACACCGACAAGATCACCGCATTTTTTCCCTGAAATGAACCGGCCGCCCGACGAATTTCGTCTTGTGTCACAAATCGGTTTCCCTGAATGGCAACGGTCTGCAATCCCAATGTCAATCGATAGATGGCCATCAGTGACCCGCCGACAACCAAAACCAACAGTATCGACGCAATAATTAGGGCTCGCCATTTTCGCATAGGTTAGATTGTACCGACCCCAACGCCTTCAGCAAACCCCGTCACAAATATCCTGTCTAATTTGATCCACCAACCGCACCAAAAATCGAATGTTATGGATGCTCAACAACATCGATCCCAACATTTCTTTGGCCACCATCAAATGGCGAATATACGCCCGTGAAAATTGGGTACAAGCCATACAATCGCACCGAGGATCCAAAGGAAGTCGGTCATCAAAATACACTCTATTTCGAATATTCCGACGCTCCCCGTCCCCGAAAAAAAATTGACCATGCCGCGCCAATCGGGTGGGAATCACACAATCGAACATATCCACCCCCTGGGCGATGGCATGTCGGAGGTTTTCCGGGAGTCCCAGCCCCATGACATATCGTGGTTTATCAGTAGGAAGCAACGGCGTCACGTCCTGAATAATCCGGTGAATCTCGTCCAATGACTCTCCGACACTCACCCCGCCAATGGCGTATCCCGGAAAATCAACGGACGTCAGACGAGCCACACAATCGGCCCTCAAATCAAGAAATCCCGCCCCTTGAACAATGGCAAATAATAACGACCCGTTGGCCCGCTCTTTCCAATAGCGATAGGCCTCCAATTCCCACTCCACGGTCCGTCGCATTTCTTTTTCAGCCTGATTTTTTTCGGCTGGATATGATGTGCAGATATCCAACGGCATCATGATGTCGGACCGAAAGGCCAATTGAAGATCCACCACCGACTTCGGAGTCATCTCATGTTTTGACCCATCGAGATGAGACGAAAACACCACCCCATCCGGCTTAATTTTCCGCATCCCCGACAGCGAAAATACCTGAAACCCCCCGGAATCGGTCAAAATTGGTTTTTGCCAATTCATAAAGGGGTGCAATCCCCCCATGCTGGCGATGAGGTCCGCCCCGGGACGCAACATCAAATGGTACGTGTTCGACAAAATAACCTGAGCCCCGGCATCCGCCACCATCTGGGGCAACAAGCCCTTCACCGTCGCTTGAGTTCCCACGGGCATAAACACCGGCGTCTCGATGACCCCGTGCGCAGTCGTCAATCGACCGGCCCGCGCCTTCCCATTTTTCGCCGTTGCCACCACTTCAAAATGACTCATATCAGCCCTTCCAATACCGTATTCATAAGTTCCACCCCTCGACGGGTCAGCTGTAATCGATCATCCCGATTACGAAGCAAGCCCATGCGTTTAAATTCTTTAACTGCGGGATCCATTGGCATCCACCGCGCCGCCCCCAATTCCCGCTCAATTGTAGAATAAGTTACGCCCTCACTTCGCCGTAAATTGGCGATCAAAAAATGAGCGCCTAAACCCTCCGTATCCAACGCAACCGCCCCCTTGAGCACCGGCGGAGTAGGATCGAGCACATACCGTTCCAAACTCGAGACCTGCTGATACGCCACCCCTTTAAAATACGACGACGCACTCGGTCCCAACCCGATATACGGCGAATAATGCCAATACGATAGATTGTGCCGAGACTCATATCCCGGCAACCCAAACGCGGATACCTCATATTGCCGAAACCCCGCCTGAAGCACCCGTCGCCGAATCCCCCGATACATCTGAAGTTGGAGGTCCTCATCCGCAGCCTTCACCCCCGTTTTGGCATAAATCGTCCCGGGCTCAATACTCAATGCATACGTTGAAATATGGGTCGGCCGCTGATGCAACGCCCATTCAATCGACTCCAGTAACCCTAACAATGTTTGCCCTGGGACCCCATAAATAAAATCCACGTTGATATTATCGATTCCCACGCTTCGGATACGATCCAATAATCGGTCCATCGACAATTGCGTATGCTCCCGACCCAATGTCACCAATTCCGACGCTAGGGTAGATTGAATCCCCACACTCACGCGATTGATTCCATGGGCGGAAAATCGGCCCAATCGATCATCGGTTAACGTTTCAGGATTTGCCTCTACCGTCCATTCGATTCCATCAGGAACCGTAAAGTGAGTTCGGATGCCGTCCGCAATCGCAGAAATCGCATCCAAACTTAACGCGGACGGCGTCCCTCCACCCCAAAACACAGAACTCAAGGGGATCCCCCCAAAACTCCGAGCGTAGATCGCCATTTCTTCAATCACAGCGTCAACGTACCGACGCTCATCCTCCGGATTCCAAATGAGCTTATAAAACGCGCAATAGGGACACCGCTTCCCACAAAAAGGAATATGGACGTAAAGCGCTACTGAAGCCGAATGAACCGAATATCGGGGAAATTTACCCCGAGACCTGAACAGAGTTTCCACACTGACGGCACACCACGCCACTGGCCGGTAAATCCGCACCGCATCGGGGACAAAAAACAGTATCGATCATGCCAGCCTGATGCCGAGATCGGTAGTATTTCCCGGCCCAACGGAGAAATATCCAGATCGCAATAATAGGAATTAGAACAAATGGAAGCACCACAACCCCGACACTGAGCACAAATGCCAATGGGCCAGGAATTGAAAACCGGCGAAGCCGGGTAAACAAGAATAATGCGACAATAGCTCCAAAAACCAAAAAACTAAGCCACACGACGAATAATTATGCCGCTGTCGCTACCGGTGTGTTTTTGATCATCCTCACAACCGTGCCCCGCCCTGGAACCGACTCAATTTCAGAAAAATCCATCAACGTTCGTATAAAAGTAAGGCCCAATCCCAACCCAAAGAGGGCATCATTGGCGCCATCTTGTTTGGACGACACCGCATTCGCGGGATCAAATCCCTTACCCGAATCTTTAACGATCACTTCTAGTTTTTCCGCATGCAACGTAAATGCAATATCAATGGTGCCCGTCCCGCCGCCATACGCGTGCTGAACCGCATTCGTACACGCCTCGGACACGGCCACTTTGATATCTTCAATTTCATCAATGGAAAAATTCATCCGGGATGAAATTCCAGACACGGCCAGGCGCACCACTCCCACAAAGTCGGATTGGGCAGGAATCTGAATATTAACGGTGGGCGATTGACTCATCGAAAACTCTCCTTAAGCCAGTAATGCCTTCGATTCTTCATCGAACAAATTGATATTCTTTGAACTCAAACCAGATATTTCAAATATTTTTCGGACCTGAGGTCGACTACAAATCACGTTAAGCTGACCTTCCGCCTTGGATAAGGACCGCGCCGAATGGGCAATGGTTCCAAGCCCAGTAGAATCAATGTAGTGAACATTTTGCAAATCCAACACGACTTTAAGTTTACCGGAATCAACGACTTCAGTAAGCGCCTTATGGAGCTTGGGACAGGTGTAAACGTCGATCTCCCCAGAGACACGAACTACCGGGACAACCCCGTCATTTTCTACGGCAACTGAAAATTCGATGACCATCGTGAGTGATTCCTCCAACACCTATATCTGAAGCAAGTCTCGAGTATAGCCGATTCTAGACTTACTGATCAAACCACAAATAGGTCCCGCCCTTACTCTCCGGCCCAATGTTATGGTATAACACGAGCTCAACAGCCCCCAGTATATCAACACAGAAAAGGCCTTCTTAAGCGTAAGAAGCGAGGATCCCCCATGACAATTATGAAAGAACGAAAACTCTATAAAATCGGTCAATTGACCCGGCTACTCGGGATCACATCCCGAACGTTGCGGTATTACGATCAAACGGGAATCCTTCCTCACGTAAAACGCAGCACCGGCGGAATGAGATTATTCGACGACGAAGATTTGGACATCATCAAACGTGTTCGACGGATTCAAAACAAAGAAAAAATATCGTTAGAAGAAATTCGAAACCGACTTTACGGGCAACCCTCCTCCATCAAAACCGCGATTGTCATTACCGATGGCGGCGCATCGATCCCGTCCGAATTGCTGCCCAATCTCCCCATCCAAATTATTCCTGTTCAGCTTCAAGCGGGTGACCTCATTTTTAATAATGCAGAACTCCCCCTTGATGAATTTTGGAGCCGGTCCCGAACCGCTAAACAACAACCCGAACTTCAGGCCCCCAGCGTCGACGTCTTTACAAAAGCGTATCAAGCCTGTGCCGATGCGGGGTACACCCAAATTTATTCCATTCATACCTCATCGCTCTTTTCGGATGCCCATGACAACGCAAAAAAAGCCGCCGGCCTGATGTCGGACCAAGTCACAATCACCGTCTACGATTCAAAATCAATCGGTAGTGGCCTCGGATTATTGGTCAGCCAAATTGCCGAAGCGGTAACGAACGAAGAACCGGTTGAGCAAATCAATTCACTGATCACCAAGCAACTCCCCATGACCCACTTGCTATGCATGGCGGATTCCGTTGAGGACCTGGCCATTGGGAACGTGATCCCCATCCAACACACCCCCTCAGCCGGACTGATGGAAAAAATGTTCAAATTCAAACCCGTATTTACGATCCAAAACCGAACGGGCGAAATATCGATACTGGACTGCTGCATAACGAAGGAACACGGCATCGAGATTATAATGGAGGCATTGGCCCGGGAAATTTCCCTTCGAGGCAAATACATCAACCGAATCATGGTGGGATACAACTACATGTATGGGGAAGCCACAAATCTTGTTAACCAAGTCAAACTTCAATATCCCAACGTGCCCGTCTTTATTCAAGAAGACACCGGTATCTTTTCGGTATTTGCAGGCCCTCGTACCGTTACCCTGTCCGTTGCTTAAGCCATAATTTTTTTAAAATGAACCCCATTGACGCACAAGTTCTGGCATTGGTTACCGCAAACGCCCGAATGTCTTCCGACGATATTGCCGACCAATTGCAAATTTCAGTCGCTCAAGTCGAGATCCTCTTAAAGAGCCTGGAAACCCAAGGGGTGATTGTGCAATACACCACCGTGGTGGACGAAAAAAAACTCCCCCAGCGCAGTGGCAAAATCAAGGCGCTGATCGAAGTCAGCGTCCGGCCCGAAAAGCGGACTGGATTTGAAGCAATCGCCAAAAAAATCGCCCAATTCAACAACGTTGTGGATCACTATCTAGTATCTGGCGGATATGACTTTTTGGTCATTGTTGAGGGTGATTCTCTCGAAGAAATCTCATCGTTTGTGTCGGACAAATTGGCTTCAATCGACAATGTGCGCAGTACCGCCACCCATTTCATCATGAAAAAGTACAAAGAAAAGGGAATTTTAATCGGACAACCGCCCAAAGAAGAACGCTTGGCCGTCTCCCCTTAACCCCTCATGAAGTCCGATTTCTCTCACATCCTCGATACAATCCCCCCCTCCGGCATTCGAAAGTTTTTCGACCTGGTAATTGGGGCGAAAGATGTGATTTCACTGGGGGTCGGAGAACCGGATTTCCGAACACCATGGGCCATTCGGGAAGACGCCATTTTTTCATTGGAGCAGGGAAAAACGTCGTATACGTCAAATAGTGGATTGCTGGAATGCCGAGAAGCCATCGTCGATTATCTTGCCCAAAGATTCGATGCCCATTACGACCCAACCACGGAGATCCTTCTCACATTTGGGGTATCTGAAGCGGTTGATATTGTCCTACGAAGCATCCTCAATCCCGGCGACGAAGTCATTGTGCCGGAACCCAGCTATGTCTGCTACACCCCGTTGGTCCAACTCGCGGGAGGAAAAGTCATCCCCCTCGACACAACATCCACCCAATTCATACCGGATCCAGATCAAATCGCCCGGGCTATTACCCCCAAGACAAAGGCCATTATTTTATGTAGCCCTAGTAATCCGACCGGACGGACGATTCCCAAAGACACACTGATTCAGATTGGCAAACTAGCCCAAGCGCATGATTTTTGGATTATTACCGACGAAGTCTATGCCGAACTCACCTACGATGGCCCATTTCAATCGGTCGCCGCACTCCCGAACCTTAAACCATCCACCATATTGCTGAACGGATTTTCAAAAGCATTCGCTATGACCGGATGGCGGTTAGGCTACGTTTGTGGGCCACCAGAACTGATCGCGCGTGCCACAAAAATTCATCAATACAGTGCGTTATGTGCGCCCATTACCGCCCAATACGCTGCAATTGAGGCCGTCAAAAACTGTGCAAAAGACGTACAGGCCATGAGAGATTCCTACAAAGGCCGCCGAAATTTATTTGTAAAACGTCTTAACGAAATTGGATTACCGACCGCGCTACCCGAAGGCGCGTTTTATTGCTTTCCGAATATTCGCCATACCGGCCTTTCTTCGGAAGAATTTGCGTTACGCCTCCTCAAAGAACAACGCGTCGCGGTGGTACCTGGTTACGTGTTTGGACTCGGTGGGGAAGGACACATCCGATGCTGCTATGCTACCGGTCTTGAAGAACTCAAAGAAGCCCTCACCCGAATAAAAAAATTCATGAAAAGCCTCCAATGAACTATGTCGACATCGCCCTAATTACGATCATCGGATACAACGGGCTAACCGGCTTTAAACGCGGATTGGTACGACTCGTAATGGATATCATAGCGTTTGCGGCGGCCATCAGTTTAACCAGCAAATACGGGCACATCGCCGCGACTTGGATTGAAACCACCTTCAAGCAACCCCCCCCCACCTCTACCGTCATTGGCTACGTCGGGGTTTGGCTCGGGATTTTTGGAATTTTATCCCTGATCGGAATGTCCCTCAGCGCGATGCTCCCGGTCATTGGCCTCGGTATGGTGAATCGATTCGGAGGTGTCATCGGCGGCACAATTAAGGGAATGCTCATTTGCCTCCCCATCCTCATGCCCATTCAATTTTTCAAACCGGAATTACTCAAAACATCGATCATTGCTCCCGCGATGGCGCCTGGGGTGACCCAACTCGGAGCGCTACTTTTTTCCACGCCTATTTAAGCACACCCGCAATCAACGGGATCATTCCGATCTCGGCCAGTTGCCCCGATTTAAACGCCAAATCCAAAGACTGTAACCGCACCAACACTCCCGACAAGCCCGCCACAGTGTGATATTTTTTCAAGTCGGGCGCCCCTTTTTGAATCGAATAAGGATGGCGCTCTAACACCGTTCCAATATCTTGAAACGACTTGCTTTGTTGCATCATTTCAAGGGTAACCAGACACTGATGAATCGTCGACGCCACAATCCCCAAGATCTTAACGGCATCCTCCCCATCGTCCGCCAACGCCACCAATTCGTTCACCACTATCGAATGGGCATTGGCCCGCAAGGCTTCGGTAAGCCGAAAAATAGACCCCGATCGGGCCCCCAATACCGCCATTACAGTGGGCACGTCGATTTTAGCCCCATCGCCGGCATAAACCGCCAGGGTATTGAGTAGTTGATCGAGACCTCCAGTTTCAAAACCCACCGTATCAATCATTAAATCGACCCCCTCTGGGGAGACAGCGACGCCCTTCGAGCGGGCCCGATCAACGAGCCATTCCCGAACTTTTCCGGACTCCCATTCTTTAAACGACGTCAGTTCATGGACCGTGGATAATTTCTTAAGTAGTTGCGCCCCCTTGGTGCGCCCATCCACCGATTTCGACGACACCAACAGCAAATAATGGCCCTTGGGAATCGAGGTGAACGTAGTTTCAATAAAGCGACTCGACTCCGGCGAAGACGGGCTCGTCAAACAATGGGGATCTTTCGCAACAATCAGCTTAATTCCACCAAATAAGGACACTCCCAATACCGACTGAATCAACGCCTCATTAGAGGCGCCATCAGGCAATCGATCCACCGTTTCCACCTTAAGACGTTGCGGCAATACCCGAATAAATTCCGCCACCCGAAACAAATCATCCCCATATATCCAAGTGACTGAGGACATTTCTATCCCATCACGGTTTTATAAAACCGACGCTTACCTACCCGAATGACCGCGCCACTTATATCCGCCATCACTAAAAAGGAATCGGTAATTACCCGGCCGTCAATTGATACCGCCCCCTGTTGAATCAACCGAACAAATTCCTTTTTTGATGCCACCGCTCCAACGGTAACCAATACATCGGACAACCGATCGCCAACTGCAACCCGAAGATCGGGAATGTCCGTCGGCATTTCACCCCGACTAAACACCCGGTTAAATTCATCTCGCGCAAACTCAGCCTCAGTCAAAGAATGGAAATCGCTGACAATATGCATCGCCATGGCCTCTTTCAGAAACTTGGGATTCACCGTACCCGACCGGAGTTGTGCTGCAATTGCATCAATTTCCGCATTCGAAACCTCGGTTAGAAGCGAATAGTACCGGGGAATCAATCCATCCGGAATCGACAACAACTTCCCGTACATGGCGTCCGGTGGATCCAAAATTGCGACGTGGTTTCCCAGCGACTTACTCATCTTATGGACCCCATCCAACCCCTCCAATATCGGGGTCATCAGAATACTCTGCTGGGCCATCCCGCTTTCGCGTTGCAAATGACGCCCCATCAATAGATTGAATTTCTGATCCGTTCCGCCAATTTCAACATCCGACCTCAAAACCACCGAATCATATCCCTGAAGCAAAGGGTACAAAAACTCGTGAATACTAATGGCCACGTTGGCCGAAAACCGTTTTTGAAAATCGTCGCGCTCCATCATCCGCGCCACGGTATACTTTGCCGCTAGTTGAATCAGATCCCGAGAGGTCAAGCCATCCAACCATTGGGAATTAAATACAATCTCAGTACGATCCGCTCGCAAAATTTTCATGACCTGGGTCTGATACGTCACCGCATTTTCGGCCACCTGGTCTCGGGTCAGAATTGGACGCGTCTCGGATTTCCCCGTCGGGTCACCGATCATCGCGGTGTAGTCCCCCACTAAGAACTGCACGGTATGCCCCATATCCTGGAGACGCCGCAACACTTTTAATACAACCGCGTGCCCTAAATGCAAGTCAGGCGCCGATGGGTCCGCTCCAAACTTAATTTTAAGCGGCTTTTCTGCACGAATTAATGTTTCAATGGATAAATCTGGAATGGCCTCAGCCACTGACCTCCGAAGCGATTCTACGAGCTCATTTGTCATGGCAAAGCATGGTAACTTCGGAAAATGCCCGTGTCTACCTACCCCCCTCCCCACCGAATTTTGAATTTTGTGACTTGATGCTATAGTGAGCTCGAATCAGTTCCATTTTCACCCCAGGAGCACCCGTCTGATATTCCGGTCTAAGCATCACATCGGTAAAGTTACCCGCAGCGGAGGGCGTAACGCCGCCGCACACCGCAAAGCTAAAAATTCAAAAAACCTACTTATCAAGCGTCTCTTATTTGGCTCAACCGTCGTCGTCGGGGTAGGCATCGGTGTCCTGGCAGTCGCCAGTATCGTCGTCGCCAAAAACTTACCGAACGTTGACTCAATCAGCACCTATATCCCCGCCGAAACCACTAAAATTTACTCAAACAACAACATTGTGTTGGCCGAGCTTCACCTTGAAGAAAATCGAGAAGTCATTCCCCTCGAAAACATTTCCCCGTTGATCAAACAAGCGGTACTCGCCACCGAAGACACCGATTTTTACCAACATCACGGCATCAACATCAAAGGGATGTTTCGGGCGGCAATTAAAAACACAGTTACGATGAGCTTTTCTGAAGGAGCATCGACCATTACTCAACAGTTGGCCCGTAATTTATTCCTCACCAAGAAAAAGAAACTCAGTCGAAAAATTGCCGAAATTATTTTGGCCATTCAAATTGAGCGTAAATACACCAAAAACGAAATTCTAGAAATGTACCTCAACCAGGTCTATTGGGGTCACAATTCCTACGGGATCGAATCTGCCTCACAGCTCTATTTTGGCAAACATGCACGGGATCTCAACCTCGCCGAATCAGCGATGATTATCGGACTCCTCAAAGGCCCTGAGCTGTATAGTCCCTTTCGAAATTACTCGTACGCGAAACAGCGGCAACGCACTGTGCTTAACCGAATGGCCAAATTAAAAGTCATTACCCAAGAACAAGCGAACACCGCGTTTATTGAAGATCTCCAACTCGCTCAACGAAAAACCTTTCGATATCGAGCCCCTTATTTCACATCATACATCGTGAACCATCTATACAGCACTTACGGCGAGGAAGCCACGTTGACCTCAGGAATGCAGGTCTACACCACCCTCGACTATGAACTCCAAATGCTGGCCGAGGAAGTCGTAAAAAGCTACGTAGCGAAATCTCGAAAACCATTCTACGGAACCAATAGAGCCGAAGAAAACTACAATTTTTCCCAGGCATCGCTGATGGCCGTCGACCCCACCACCGGCTACATCAAAGCCCTCCAAGGCGGCGCCGACTACAAAGAAAATCAATACAATCGCTGCACCCAAGCCCGACGCCAACCCGGGTCAACGTTCAAGCCGTTTGTTTACATCGCTGCACTTGAAAAAGGGTTCTCCCCCTCCAGCATTGTTCAAGACAGCCCCATCACATTCTCTACATCTCAAGGCCCCTATTCACCCACAAACTACACCCACACCTACATGGGCAACATCACCCTCCGAAAAGCGCTAGAAAATTCCATTAACGTTGTTGCTGTGAAAATCAATAATTTGGTCGGATCCGAAAATATTATCCGGTTGGCCCGCGCCATGGGGATCACATCGCCGCTCCAACCCGTACTCTCATTGCCCCTGGGGGCCAACGAAGTCACAATGATGGAACTCGTAACAGCCTATTCCGTCATCGCCAATAACGGCCTTCGAAATGACCCTACCGGAATTATTAAAATTCAAGACCGTGACGGCGGAATCTTGTTCAAACACCAGGTCCATCCCAAGCGGGTTTTGGATGAAAATATCGCGTCGACTATTGTCGATATGATGAAAGGCGTCGTCCGCTATGGCACCGGCCAAAACGCCAATTTACCTCGCCCTGTAGCCGGAAAAACAGGCACCACCTCCGATTACAAAGACGCTTGGTTCCTTGGGTTTGTGCCCCAACTCGTTTGCGCAACGTGGGTGGGCAACGACGACAATACGCCGATGAACAAAGTCACAGGGGGAACAGTCCCCGCGTTAATGTGGCGCGATTTTATGAAAGAAGCGTTAAAAAACATCCCACCAACAGATTTTGTTAAATCTGGCGAAATCGCAAAACGGTCAGATGAAGACGCCACGGGAAACGCGAGCGAACTCCCCCAAGACGCATCCTCGCCCCCACCCACCGGAACCGACCAATCGTCGATCGACTTTAATACACTCTAAACATTTAGGAGCCCTTACTATGGAAAATGTCATTATTATTGGATCTGGCCCTGCGGCACACACCGCCGGAATTTATACCGCAAGAGCGGAACTAAAACCGCTGGTTTTTGAGGGTGAAATGGCCGGAGGCGTTGCCGCCGGTGGACAGTTAACCACCACCACTGAAGTTGAAAATTTTCCTGGATTTCCAAGCGGAATCAGCGGACCCGAATTAATGATAAAAATGAGGGAACAGGCCGAAAACTGCGGCGCCCGAATTTTGACAAAAACCATCGAAAAAGTAGATCTCTCCCAACACCCGTTCCGTGTATGGACCGATGAGCGCGAATACCAAGCCTCAACGATCATCATTGCCACAGGCGCAACCGCAAAACGGATGGGCGTCATCGGCGAAGAGACCTATTGGCAACGTGGAATTTCGGCCTGTGCCGTCTGTGACGGGGCTCTCCCCATTTTTAGGAACAAACCCCTGGTCGTTGTCGGCGGTGGTGATTCAGCGTGCGAAGAAGCCTCTTTCCTGACAAAGTACGCCAGTGAGGTCATTCTTGTGGTCCGCCGAACCGAACTCAGAGCCTCGAAAGTCATGCAAGACCGAGTAAAAACAAATCCAAAAATCCGAATTTTATGGAACAAAACCCTTGAAAAAGCGGAGGGCGAAAAGCACCTCACTCAAGTAGTAATTCGGGATTCCGAAACGGGGACAATGGAAACCGTACCTACGAACGGCCTGTTTTATGCGATCGGTCACGTTCCCAACACGGCATTCTTAGGCAATCAAGTTGAACTCGATGCAACGGGCTACATCATCACCGTTCCCGGAACTACCCGGACATCGATTCCCGGGATTTTTGCCTGTGGCGACGTTCAAGACAAACATTACCGACAAGCCATCACCGCCGCCGGAAGCGGCTGCATGGCCGCCCTCGACGCCGAACATTTTTTAGCGTAGCGACCGGCGAACGCAAAAAACAATCGCTCCGCTGAGAAACATCGTAATACACAATAACTGGCCCATTGTTAACAACCCAAAAAAGGTTCCAATTTGGGAATCTGGCTCTCTAAAAAACTCGACACAAAATCGAATAGAGCCATAGCCCATCAGGTAGCACCCAAATAGTTGACCGTCCTTCAACTGTCCATGCCGTCGCAAAAGACCGAGAGTAATAAATAAAACGAGGCCTTCACCGAATGCCTCGTAAAGTTGAGACGGATGGCGCGGAAGGGGCCCTCCGTCAGCAAAAATCATCCCCCAAGGCATGTTTGTAATTCGTCCAAAAAGCTCCCCGTTTATAAAATTAGCGACCCGACCCAGCGCAAGCCCGATGGTCGATCCCCAAGCGAGAAGATCAAGAACAGGCCACAAAGAAACGCGATGTCGCTGCGCAAAGACGTACGTCGAAATCACGGTCCCCAGTGCCGCACCGTGGTACGACATCCCCCCTTCCCAAATCGCAAACACTTTAGAAAGGTGCCCTGTAAAATAAGACAAATCATACAGACAAACGTACCCAAGCCGCCCACCCAACACAATGCCAATGATTAAATAGGTCGGAAAATCCCAAATCGAATCTCGGTCCAAGCCCAATCGCCGCAACGACGGGTAAGCCAACTTCATGCCCAATACCACACCGAAAACGTAGGCTATTCCATACCACCTAATCTGTAGAGGGCCTAAATGGATAAATACAGGATCAATATTCGGATAGGCTAACATGGGGTCGACTGTTATAATACCCGCACCATGGCGATCGTGAAAGACTCGGGATCTCCCAAAAAGATTACAATTTCTCTCCAACCACTCTCGCAAAAGAGTACCCCTACCGAATCGGTTTATGGCGCTCAATCCGAGCCCCATCTGATTCACACAGAGGGCCTCGACGTCGACGGAAACAAAAAACGAACCATTGGGATGCTAAAAAGCATGAAGCTCCCAGAGCCCCAAGTTCAAGTTATCGAAGCGCCCCTCGAAATTCCTAACGCAACCATGCAAGCCATTGCAAAATACGAAACCGACTTACGACGAACCGCCGACTCAAAAATCGCCGCGTTTAAGTCCGAGCAAATGGCCGCAATACAAGCCCAATTAGATCAATATAAAACGCAACAACTATCGACCGTTCACTCAGAAATGGGCGCCCTCCGTGACCAAGGCTATAAAGATGGTTTTGAACAAGGCCAAAGCAAAGGACTTGCCGAATATTCAGATCAACTCCGAGAACTTGCCGAGGTAATCAACGATGTTACCCAAAATAAGCGCCTGTTTCTTGAGAACTCCGAACCCGAACTCCTCAAACTGGCAATCAAAATTGCAGAAAAAATAGTTCAAAATCAGGTCCAGTTAGATCAAAACGCACTCATAGCCATCGTAGACCAAGCCATTCGGCGTATCACAGATAAAGACAAAGTCATTATCAAAACATGCCCCGAAGATGCCGATTTTGTCAGACAGCATCGGGAAGAAATACTCGAAAAAATGCCGGACATCCGAACCCTGGAGGTCCATGAGGACCCCCGAGTGGAACAAGGTGGGTGCATCATCGAAACCCGCCTCGGATTTATTGATTCATCAATTAGCACCAAATTGGCCAGCGTCGAAGCCGCGCTTTTCAAGGTCTACAACGACCGCTAGCCCATGGAACACCTCGACAAATATCTCGCGGCCATCGATCGGACGGACGTCATTAAAGTCGTCGGAAAAGTCGTTCAAGTCGTCGGATTGGTAGTCGAAGCCCAAGTCCAAGGCGTATTTATTGGGGAACTCTGTATTATCACAATCGATGAAAAAAAGACGATCAGGGCAGAAGTCGTCGGGTTTAAAGAAGAAAAAGTCCTGCTAATGCCGCTGGGCCCAATGAGTGGAATACGCCCAGGCGCACGTATTTATGCCACCGGCTCCCCCATTCAAGTCAAAGTGGGCCCAGCCCTACTCGGACGGGTATTGAATGGTATCGGTGAACCCATGGACCGAAAAGGTGATTTGCAATACGAAGCACTTTACGAAATCGACCGGGACCCGCCCGATCCGATTTTACGACCTCGGATCGATACCATTCTTAAAGTTGGCGTAAAAGCCATCGATGGAATACTCACCTTCGGAAAAGGCCAACGGATTGGAATTTTTGCAGGATCCGGGGTGGGAAAAAGCACGTTAATGGGAATGCTCGCCCGAAATTGCGAAGCCGATGTTAACGTCATTAGCTTGGTTGGCGAACGGGGCCGGGAAGTCAAAGACTTTATTGAAGAGTCCTTGGGCGAAGAAGGCCTCAAACGATCTGTCGTCGTCGTCGCCACATCGGACGTCCCCCCGGTCATTCGACTCAAAGGGGCGATGGTGGGCACTGCCATTGCCGAATATTTTAGAGACCAAGGCAAAAACGTCCTCTTCATGATGGATTCGGTGACCCGCTTTGCGATGGCCCAGCGGGAAATTGGATTGGCCACCGGCGAACCCCCCACGACAAAAGGATATACGCCCAGCGTATTCGCCATGCTTCCGCGCTTGATGGAACGGGCCGGGACCTCAGAAAAAGGCTCCATTACCGCGATCTACACCGTCCTGGTTGACGGTGGCGACATGGATGAACCGATCGCCGATGCTGCGCGGGGGATCCTGGACGGACACATGGTCCTGTCCCGAGATATCGCCGCCAAAAACCATTACCCCTGCATCGACATAGGACACAGCGTAAGCCGGCTATTTTCAGTGATTGCCGACGATAAACATAAAAAAGCGGCAGGAAAGCTACGCGAAACCTTATCTCGATTTAACGAGGCCGAAGACCTGATTAATATCGGTGCTTACGTGAAGGGGAGTAACCCCAAAATTGACTATGCCATCGAAAAAATTGATGCCATTAATGTTTTTCTAAGACAATCCACCGAAGAAAATATCCCCTGCGAAAAAACGATTCAAATGCTATGTAGCATGTTCGCATGAGCAAGGCTAAAAAATCTAAACGCTTCATATATTCCCTGGAAACCCTGCTTAAAGTTCGCAACATTCGCGAAAAACAGGCACAAGAGCGGTTTCAAAAAGCGGAATTACTCCACCAACAGGAAATGAAAAGAGAAGAAGAACTTAAAGCGTTTGAATCCGAAAAATACCAAGAACTACGGGACATTATGTCAGGAAAAACCGTGCTTACGGATGTTCAAATGGTCATGATGCGAAAGGCCCACTTGGACACCATCAAAGAGCAGGTTATCCAACAGGTCGAGCGCACCAAGGCGGCCGAAGAAAAAAAAGAAGAACTGCGCCTTGAACTCATTGCGACCGTAAGAAATCGAAAAATAATCGACAAAGACAAACAAAAAACCCGCGATGAATGGCGAAAGATAATGAACAAAGAAGACAACAAATTTTTGGATGATATCGCCGTTATTGGATTTGAAAATAGGTCGCGCGCCCGTAAGGCGGCTGAAAACAAGCCCTAGACCTGGAGATTCGATGGTAAATTTAATACAATGCTGCCTTCGGGTCTATTTTTGATAAAAAAAGAGGAGAATCAAATTGAATAAAGCCATTTATCGCTTAGGTATGGGTTTGGCCGTACTGAGTGTCTGTAGTTTGCCGATTAGCGCAACCATCAGATACTCCCTAGAAGACATGGAAAAAGAATCATCACGCGGGGGCTTTGGTGTTGTTCAATCGAATGGACGTAGCTTTTTAAAAGGGAGCATTGGAAAAGATTTCCAAATGGGCCCGCTGTCTGTGGGCGCCGACCTTAATCTCTATTACGCAGCAGCTGGAGATGGAGTGTATCCAAGTGAACTCCAACTCGTCACCCTACGATCCATCGAATACAACCACAACAATGTCGCTGGCATTAAATACGGACGTCTATCCGATGTTACGTACGGCTACGGATTGTTAATGGATTCTTATGACTCTGGAATGGGCGGAGATACGACTGAACTCACATTAAAAAAAGGCGGATTTAAAGGGTACCTTACGCTCATGGATGTTCGCGCAGATGCCATGGGGACATTCGGAAGCCTGTATGCGGGCCGTCTGAGTGGAGATCTACTCAATATGAATCTCTTTGGCACGCCGCTTAAATGGGGTGTCACCGCAGTCAGCGACCGCGATGGGGTTAATGAATCGGTGAACGGACATCAAATAAATCGCAAGGCAACCACAGGTTACGGCGCAGATTTGGCCCTCCCATTGGCCGGCGACTTTTTAACCTATTATGTGGAATATGCACGTCTTAATAATCACGGGAACGGACTCTCAACCGGATTTAAAGGCGATGTATTCGATATCGTAAAATACCGGATGGAATATCAATCACTGGAATCAGGGTTTGTTCCTGGATATTTCAACACCTCATATGAGGCAACCAGTTTTGATTTTGCAACCAATGCACCCAAGGCCGCAATCAATGGGTTTGTAGGAAATATTTCATTGGCGTTGCCATCCACCCCATTTAAGGGCGGAATTCAAATCGAATCATATTCTGACCGGTCCCTTATTTCGGCCGCTGTCGGATGGTCAAAAGTTAATAACACCACCGGTGTTATTAACTACATCCAACCGTTTCAAAGTGCGTCAAATCCAATTTTGGATTCAACCGTACTTTACCAACCCGGTGGAATGGTTGATTACATCATCAACATCAAGCGAGTTTACTACGCGTCTAACACATTTACAGAAAGTTATAACGTCGGATTTCGGTTTAACCCGAACAAACTCCTTCCTGGAATCTTCTAAAATCGGTAGAATGCGGCTCCTTAACGCCACTTAGGTGAGGAGCCGCATATTTCTTGGACACATCTCACTATGATGTAATCGTTATCGGATCTGGACATGCGGGCATCGAAGCGGCCCTCGCTGCATCAAAGCTAGGATGTTCCACTCTACTGGCCACGATCAACGTCGACAATATCGGGCTTATGCCCTGCAACCCCTCTATAGGCGGCCCCGCCAAAGGCCAAATCGTCAGTGAAATCGACGCATTAGGGGGCGAAATGGGCCTCGCTGCGGACGCCACTCACATTCAACTTAAAATTCTTAACCGATCTCGGGGGCCCGCTGTCCAGTGCCTCCGATCTCAAAATGACAAACGCGCCTATAACGACCACATGAAGCGTCGCGTCTTTCAACAAGATCACCTCGACGTCGAACAAACCTTGATCGACGGCCTCATCATCGTCGACAACGTTGTCACAGGCTGCGTCACTCATTTGGGAAAGGCCATTTATGCCAAAGCCGTTGTCATCACCACCGGAACATTTCTAAACGGGAAGATGCATATTGGATTGACTGCCACATCAGGGGGCCGAGTCGCCGAAATCAGTGCCGTGAGCCTACCGGAGTCGTTCCGGAAATACCTTAGAATGGGACGTCTCAAGACGGGGACTCCGCCGCGTTTAAACAGGCGCTCAATTGATTTCACAAAAATGACGGTGCAACCAGGCGACAATGAATTCTTAAGATTCTCATTTCGAACGCCTTACTCCGAAAAATTTAGGAATCAAACCGATTGTTATCTAACAAGGACAACTACTGAAACTCACAATATAATACTTAACAACCTAGATAGGTCCCCGATGTACACCAAGGTCATCCAAGGCCTTGGGCCAAGATACTGTCCGTCCATCGAAGATAAGGTGGTCCGATTCGCTGATAAACTCAGTCATCAAATATTTATCGAGCCCGAAGGAATCGACTCCAACGAAATCTATCCGCAGGGAATGAATACGTCTCTGCCGGAGGACGTTCAACTGGCGATGTTACGGACTATGCCAGGACTTGAAGAAGTCAAAATAATAAAACCCGGGTACGCCGTTGAGTACGATTTTGTGTATCCCGACCAATTACTCCCCACCCTGGAAACCAAGCCGCTTCGGAACCTCTTTCTAGCGGGCCAAATTAACGGCACCTCCGGCTACGAAGAAGCGGCAGGACAGGGAATCATGGCCGGCATTAATGCGGGACTCAGAGCGTTAGATCGGCCCGGATTTACATTGTCTAGAGAAGACTCTTATATCGGGACAATGATTGATGACCTAATTCACAAAGAAATAGTAGAGCCCTACCGAATGCTGACTTCAAGATCAGAATACCGCCTCATTCTCCGTCAAGAAAATGCCCCGTTTAGGCTCAGCGAGAAAGCCCATTCCATTGGTATGCATTCATCGGAAGACTACGCCGTCGTACAAACAAAAAAAGACGCAATCAAAGCGTTGATCTCACGCTGGAAAAAAGAATCTGCATCACCAGAGCAGCTTCAACGTTGGAATCTAACCGAAAAAATCACGGTCTTCGACTTGATTAAGAGAACCAACGCGGACGTACTCGCCACTGCCGTCATTGGGGATGACCCTCAAGAAACCGAAATAAAGCGAATGGCAGCGATTGAAATTGTTTACGAAGGCTATCTATCGAAACAGCAAAAAGAAATCGATAAACTGCAAAAAATGCAAAACCGCTTAATTCCTTCAGGGATAGTATACACAGGCATCGAAGGGTTACGAAAAGAAAGCCGTGAGAAATTAGAAAAATTCAAACCGGTTACGATTGGCGACGCAAAAAAACTTGCTGGAGTTAACCCTGCAGACGTTCTTGTCTTGGTCGCTCATATAGAGAGGAATTGTCGATGATTTACGAACAGCTCGACGCATACGTCGACCAGCTAAAAACTTACAACGAACATACCAATATCTATTCCGCATCGGCGTATGACAGGCTTCAATTCCACATAGATGACAGCCTCAACATATTAAAATTCATCCCCAAAACGACACGCCGCATTCTGGATATTGGGTCGGGATCGGGACTCCCCAGCATTCCAATGGCCATCGCGAGGACCGACATCGAAGTCACCGCAGTGGAATCAAAATCTAGAAAAACTCGATTTTTGACTGAGGTAAAAACATCACTCGACCTCCCCAACCTTACGGTGGTAACCGCCAATATTGCCGAATACATTCACAAGGAAAAGCCGACACCCGAGGTGATTACAGCCAAAGCTTTTGCCCCAATCGAACGACTGCTTCCGCTACTCAAAACATTAGCATACACACGAGCGACGGTCGTTGTACCGATCAGTCAATCTCAATCAACCGACCTGGAACATCACGCATTTCCAGGTTTCGTACTCGCCCACCGTATCGAAACACTGGAACCCCACACCTACTTGGTAATGGAACTAAAAAAGTTTAACTAGGTCGAATTACCCCAATCGACCCAGTAGCGCGTCAAATTCCTCTTGAGATCTATAGTAAAAGGTAATCTTACCCGACGTTTGCTTCCCCCGAATCTGAACCTTCGAGTTAAACCGGGCTTCCAACTGAGACTCTAATCCGCTAAATAACTGCAATTGATCAGAGTTCCCAGTCGGACTTTCTTTTTTACTAGAAACCGCGTGCTCAATTTGCCTCACATTCAGCTTGCCTGACTTAATACGGGTAACGTAGTCCACCATTTCATCCACAGATTCCAGGGATAACAACGTACGTGCATGTCCTTCAGAAATATCCCCAGACTCCACTTCCGATTGAATTGATTCAGGCAAATTAAGCAACCGGATCGTATTCGAAACCGCCGAACGACTGCGACCGAAGACCCCAGCAATACTTTGGTGAGTATACCCGAATTCAGCCACCAATCGCTGATATCCCCGAGCGATCTCCACCGCGTTCAAATCCTGACGCTCTAAATTTTCGATCAATGCCAACTGTAACGATTCTTGATCCGATACATTCTTAATAATCGAAGGAACAAGATCGATTCCGACCTCTTGGCAGGCCCGGAATCGCCGCTCCCCTGCGATCAACTCATACCCTGTGCCCACCCGGCGCACCAGAATCGGCTGATTAAGACCATGTTGCCGAATCGATTCCACCAAGGTCTTCATCCCTGAAGCATCAAATGTCCGCCGAGGCTGAAATGGGTTGGGCTTAATTGACCCCACCGGCAACGCAATGATCGTTTTTCCCGCCGTTAAAATAGACCGTGGAATAAGAGCTTCAAGCCCTTTACCTAAACGCTGAACTTCTTTAGTCACGACGATTGACCTCCCGAGCAAGATTTAAATACGCAATAGCACCCCGCGAATCCGCCTTATATAAGGCAATCGGCAACCCATGACTTGGGGCTTCGGACAAACGAATATTCCTTGGAATAATCGTCTCATAGATCAATTCTTTAAAATACGTCCTCACGTTTTCTGCAACCTGCCGGTTCAAGGCAGTTCGTTTATCATACATAGTCAACACAATCCCGGATATCTCAAGATCTGGATTATATGTTTCTTTCACGAGGGTCAGCGTATTGATCAAACTTGCAATTCCCTCCAGAGCAAAATACTCACATTGCACAGGAATCAAAGTACGATCCGCCGCAACCAACGCATTTAAAGTAAGTAGCCCCAACGACGGAGGACAATCAATCACAATATAATCATAGTACCCACGAAGTAATTGGATGCGGTCCTTCAATATTGTTTCACGTGAATCAAGACCGACCATTTCAACCTCAGCACCTGCCAAATCACGATTACTAGGAATCACATGCAGATTATCAAAGGCTGTCGGATACAAAACGTCCTTAATATCGGCCTGATTTAAGAGAAGATCATAAATACTGTATTCAATATTCTCAGGCCTAAGGCCTACCCCAGAGGTCGCATTTGCCTGAGCGTCCAGATCAATAAGTAAAACCTTATTTCCAAACTCACTCAAATAAGACGCTGTATTGATCGCGGTTGTGGTTTTCCCCACTCCGCCTTTTTGATTTACCACCGCTAAAACTTTACATGCCATAAATCCAGTATATCCGCGCGTTAACAATTAGCACAAATTGTTATTCCTCCATATTTAACTTGCGAATATCGGCACCCCGCACAATGGATTAAACTTCTCCTTGAGTAATTAGAGACTGTTTCACGTGAAGCAAACCGACCTATTCCTCTAGATGCCCTCCCTTGATGTAGTTAACCTTGAATGGCCATCCCTCAAACTATACCGAAGCTCCTCTATAAATCCGTCGTTAAAATTTCTGACAGAAACGGCAATGGGCGTAACAATGCCGTAAACATGTTTCACGTGAGACAACGCTTCATCCAAAAGGCAATTAAGCCCCTCCAACCTCTCCTGAAATTCCGACAAAACTTTCAAAGAACCCCCGTTTATACGAACATATTTGTCGTAATATTTATTTATCTCAATCAAATTTAACGCATCTACATGTACTATTTTATCAATAACAGACATCAACCGATCAATATCGCCTGAGACCCCTTTAAATTCCTTTGAAACCGCAGCCAACTCCTGATCGGATAATTTAACTGAACCGCGCCCCAATAATCGATTATGGAGAGATCTGTCGGATATTAATTCAGAGTATAAATCAAGCCCCGCCATTCCAGACTTAATCGAATAGCCCGTCGCTCCATCGCCCAATTTTACCCCAGCCGCGCGACCCCACCGATAAATCATATTGACTAGTAAATCAATTCGCCCCTCTAATCGATTCACCATAAAACTAATTTTTTTAAACGATCGAACAAAGTCCCTGTATACCGTAGAAATATCCAAAAGTTCTTCAAGCTCTGCTTCCGTACAATCCTCTAATATATCTAAATCTGACTCCACCTCTGACTCTACATCTGACGAATTTTTACTGTCAGTACAATTAGCCTTAGTCAATAATTCTGGTGCTACCGATTGGAAATCGGGAAAACCTATTATATTTAAAGTATCAGATAGAAACCGTACCCCATTAATAAAATAAATTGGAGACTCCCCATCCATTTTTAAAATATCGGAATCTCCATATACCCCCCCTGGCCCTGGACCCGCATTTGAATCCGCGACTGAGTCTACCCGATGCTCAATCGGGTGTTCACCGATCATTTTTCTCAGACTGTCTATTGCTAGAGCCGCACTCGACATCCCACTGCGAACGTCCACCGTCAAAGAAGAAATCATCTCGTCGGGAATAGATTGCCCGATATTAGGACGAATCCTCACTGGAGTTTCATGGGCCACCGCATCTAACCGATTCCTTTTAGAACTCACTGGAGCTTCATGGGCCACCGCATCTAACCGATTCCTTTTAGAACTCACTGGAGCTTCATGGGCCACCGCATCTAACCGATTCCTTTTAGAACTCACTGGAGCTTCATGGGCCACCGCATCTAACCGATTCCTTTTAGAACTCA
>CANIAP010000015.1 GCA_947465765.1 bacterium
CTATCCGCGAGGCAATTTGTATCAGGAGTGGGAACAACCGGGTATAAATATGCCGCTGCATTTATTGGAGGGAACGTAGGGATAGGGACAACGGCACCGGATGCCGCATTACACGTGGTATCCCCAGTCGGGAATACTGCCTTTAGAGTGGATGCAGGAAGTACGCTGAATGCGTTAGTGGTAGCGGCCAACGGACGAGTGGGCATAGGAACGTTAGTTCCATCAGCGAGTTTGACGGTGGTGGGTAACAACACGTTGAGCACATCGTATGGACTGTATGTGTCGAATTTCAGTGGTTCTCCCAACATGGTCGTGGCAAACAATGGATATGTGGGAATCGGGACAAGTAATCCGACGGCGTTATTGGATGTAGCTGGAACGGTATCAGCGAATACGATAGTGGCGGGAGGTATCGTCGCGGCGACATTGAACGTGGGAATCAATGGAAGCAATGCGTTGGTAGTGGGTAGTAATGGATATGTGGGATTTGGAACGGCAACACCCGACGCCGGGATCAGCTTGTCTAAAGTATTAACTGCAGGATCAACGGCATATGTGGGCCAGAAGTTGAATGTACAAGTGGGAGAAGCGGTGGCTAACACGGCTTATTCATTCATCCAGAATTTGACAGGGATGGATATCAAGCTAAGTAGTACGAGTGGGAGTTACCTTGGAGATTCAGGTGTAGGGACGTATAACGCGACCGGTGTGAGCATTAATATGAGTAGCTTGGTGTTGGCCAGCAATGCGAAGGCAACGGGAGTGTATGTAAACGTCGCAGGAACGACCGGAACGCGATATGCGGGGATCTTCTTGGGTGGGAATGTGGGAATCGGGACAAGTAATCCGACGGTAGCGTTGTCGGTATCTGGAGATATTCGTGCGGATAGGATCATTCTCTCTAAAGGGATTGATGCGGGTTCGGTAACTGTGAATTCTCTAGTGGTTCGTACTGGGGCAACGGTGAATGGAACGGTAACGACCTCAATGTTGGTTGCGGATACGGTATCTGCGAACAACCTCATCGTGAGCGGATTGTTACAAATTGCGACGGCGTCATTTTCGACAGTAAACGTGACTCGGATTGGGACATTCGGCCGGATCGGTATTGGGGGAATTGCCAATCCGGTGAATGATTTGGACGTATCCGGAAACGTGTTTGTCACTGGAAATGTGACTGTCAGCGGAATTCTTAAGGTCACTACAATCAATAGTTATGGGGCGACCCTTGGTATTAATGCATCAGGGGGTATCTTTGTAACGGGATCGATGACGGTCAGTTCCGATATTGTGATTAGTAACGGGAGCTTATTATTGCGTCCTACTTCATCGCTAACTGTGGATAATTCTTATGGACGATTATACACGGATTTGACGGGGGATTTACTCTATCTGCGACCAGGGTCAGCTCCAGCGATTCCAATTTCGAAAAGTCTTTTAGGGACACCGAATGCGGTTGCATTCTTTGATTCAGCGGGGATGTTAACCAGCTCAGCGGATGTGTATTGGGACCCTGTTAAACGCAGTATGACAGTGGGTACCTCCAATGCAATTACGTCATTTCAAGTGGTATCGAGTTTGAATATCAGTAACGTTGGAACCTTTAATGGACAGTTAGTCGATATGAGGATTGGGGATCGGACCAATTCGTCTTTTAGTGGGGGTTCTATTAACGGATTTTACGGAGTAGATATTCAGATGGCGGGGCAAAATTCGGGGTCCCCAATTGGATTTGGTCGGCTCGCTTCGGGTGAAAAAGCAGTAGGGTTGCGAGTGGATATGACAAAGTTAGCCGGTCGTTATTCTTCGGTAGATTCCTTGCCTCTGGACTTCCAAAATTTTGGGGTTAAATATGGGGCCACATTCTTGGGTGGGGGTGTAGGTATAGGCACTGCCCAACCTGAAGCAGCCTTGCATGTTGTGTCGGAACTCTCGTCAGATGTGGTCTTTAGGGTGGATACCTTTAATAACCCGTACGCGGTAGTTGTATCCGGTAACGGGATGGTTGGGGTGGGGCAATCACTGCCGACCGCACGGTTGTCAGTTAAGGGGAAAGGCTCAACCTCCGCGTTCTTGGTAGTGAGTTCTAGTGATCAGGTTATTTTGACTGCAACGACCAATTCGCTCGGCAATATTGCGGTGGGTATTGGTACATCTGTTCCCCAAGCGACGTTATCTGTGAGTGCGAATGCAACCGATGTTCCATTTAGGTTAGATATTGCTGGTAAAAGTTATCCGTCATTGGTGGTGTCACAAAATGGGTCGGTCGGCATTGGTACCCCGACGCCCGATGCCATGTTGCATGTCGTTGGCCAAGGAGCGGTGGCGCCGTTGAGAGTAGGGGTGCCGGGACGTGAATATGGACTAGTGGTCGATACAAAGGGATACGTTGGTATCGGTGTATCGACGCCTCTGTCCGAGTTACATACTGATGGGATCTTCATGTCTGGGTTGCCATCATCTCTACCGAGCTTTATTTCGTCCTCGGCGACGAAGGCAACAGGGTTGCTCGCGGCGTCATCCAATTATTATACGTTTGTCGGTAATATCGATCGTGATGGAAGTGGGATTAATTCGGTGGTTGCATGGAGCTCAAATAAATTCAGATTTATGAACAGCGAAGGAACCGATGTGATGGTGTTTGCGACCAATAATATTGGTATTGGGACGTCGAATCCGACGGCAAAGCTTGAAATTGTATCAACCAACGCGACCAATGCGTTGTTGGCGCTTCGAGGGACTAATGGGGTATCGTTTGTGGTAACGGGAGATGGCAAAGTGGGTGTGGGAACGAGTATGCCGACTCAGGTTTTGGACGTGAGTGGTAACGCTCGGATTGTCGGTTCGTTGTGGGTGGATAATCAAGTGTCTACGAACGTAGTTACTGTTAATGAATACATCTTGTTGTCGAAAACTATTGCAGCGAGTAGTACTGGGAGTGCTCAGGCGTCACGGCTGATCTTAAACGGGGATACAAATGGGGACATGGTGGGCTTGGATATTGTGTTGAACGCAAATCTGAATGCGGCACTTAATAATCAACGAAAATATACGGTATGGAATGGGGCAGCTGCGATAGGGATGTCGGTTGATTTGACCGGTGTGAATGTTGCTGATCCCACCGGAGGTGGAGGCGGTGGGTATAAATATGCGGGGATATTTACAGGCGGTTTTGTGGGAATTGGCACCACCCGTCCCACGGTTGCGTTGCAAGTCGAAGGGACCCAAACGACGGCGGCTGATGGGACAAAGACGGCGGACTTGTTTAAAGCCGGGACGACCAACGGGTCGGTGACCTTGCGGGACTTTGATAACGGACGTATCGGTTTTGTCTCTAAGGGAACCTCTGGGGTCGAATACACCACCCTCGTCATGGCTCCGCCTGAAGGCGCAGATGTTGGGGGTCGGGTAGGTATCGGGGTGACCAATCCAGATAAGGCGTTGGTTGTAAACGGAGACATGAGAATTGGGCGGTTGGCTGCTGCAGGGGGTGCTGGGACCCCTACCGCGAGTCTGTATTTTAGTGGGGGGCTGAGTGTGTCGGGCACCTCGGATAGCGATAACGGAATCCCAATGATGATCCGACGGAGTAACGTAAAGGATAAGGAATCCCAGTTGCAGGTCGTTGTTGGGTCCGCCAATGCAGCCACCAGCAAATTTGTGGTCGGTACAGATATCGGCGGTGCGTATAAGCCTGTCCTGACCGTTCAAATGGACGGTAAAGTAGGGATTACCGATATGCTGTCTCAAGGCACCTTCCTTCCTCGGACGACCCTTCATGTGATGGGTGGGAAACAGGCCAGCGGTGCGTATCTTGCAAATCACGTGATGGCGATTGAAAACAGCGCGGCAAGTAATGGGGATGCCTTGGCTATCCAATTTAATTATTCGGATAGCCAAGCGCTGACAACTGGCCACCATTTTATGACATTTTATGGGGCGGATGCCTCCGGATTTATTGGGGCTATTCAGTCCAACGCGGGAGGGACTGGGGTGCGGTTCTTGTCCACTGGAGCGGATTACGCGGAGTATCTGGAGAAGGTGGATCCTAAAGAGTCGATTGAATTGGGTGACATCGTGGGTGTGGTGAACGGAAAAGTGTCAAAGGATACCACCGGTGCTCAGATTGTAATGGCTCGAAGTTATGCGGCCACGGTTGCGGGTAATCATCCCAATGTGAAACTACTGGATCGATATGAGCTGATTGCATTTTTTGGTCAAGTTAAGGTAAAAGTGCGTGGAATAGTACATGCGGGTGATTATCTGGTTGCGTCGGGATTAAATGATGGATCAGCGGTCGCTGTGGCTCAAGACGCGATTACAGCGGCCCAAATGGGTAAGATTGTAGGAACTGCATGGGAGTCTTCGACGGAATCAACTCTGAAGTTGATTCATACTGCAGTTGGATTTGGATTTAGCTCTCCGACGCACTTTAATGAATCGTTAACATTGACTGGATTACAAGACGATTTGGCTGCAGCGAAATTAGATCGACGTAAAATGATGGACCAAGTCAATCAACGGTTGGCAGATCAAGATAAAGAATTGGATTTGTTGATTAAGCAACTGAATCAGGTCAAAGGCAAATAGCGAACGATTCGTGTTTTTTGAGTCACTGCGGGTGCGAGATGGCGTTTGGTTTCGCGCCCAGGGCCTGATTCTTATTTTTTGCGTCGTTTACACGATTCCCTATTTTCGGCGGTATTTGGATGCCATTTGGGATTTGTTAAAATTTGAAGTGTATTATATTGGAGGGGCCTGTCGGCATTCGGGAATGTGCTGCAACGGATTGAGCCTTGTCATCCAGGGGGCTCGAATGGATACGCTTTCTCAATTTGACCAAGTGCAGACTCAAAATCCGGTGTATCGCCGATTTATACCTCATATGGATTCTGGAGGGGAAATCGATCATTTTAGTTGTCGGTGCCTGACCTCCGATAACCGATGCAACGACTATGAGAATCGACCGAAAGTGTGTCGCCAATACCCGACGAGTGCCTTTATTCAGCACGATCACATTATCAGCGGCTGTGGGTACAAGGTGATGCGGCGGTCCTTTAGATGGGCAATGTGGATACCCGGACCCGCCGATCGTAAACTGGGGCTCACCGACGCCGTTAACCGAATTGACTCGTTAATGCCGGACTGAGTATTCTCATAGTTCATTGTCTACTTCGGCTGGATTTACCAGCCTTTGATTTAAGGAGTGTTTATGTCATCTGCAAAGAAAATTGGCGTTGGTGTTGTGGGGGTCGCTGTGGTTATTATCGCAGTAGGGTATTTGTTGCCCGCCCAAACTAAAGTAGAGCGTTCGGTTGAAGTTCAGGCACCGGTCCAGACTGTGTATCATTTGGTTAATAACCTACAAGAAAATGAAAAGTGGTCGCCTTGGAAAGATCAGGATCCAACCGTAAAAATGACGTACTCAGCGCAAGTTGAGGGTGTTGGCGCGTCATTTAGCTGGGATGGCGAGAAGATGAAGACTGGTTCAATGACGATTACCGATGCAAAAGAAAATGAATCGATTGTTGTTGCGGTTGATTTTGGTTCAATGGGTAAATCACAATTGTCTTGGGCGTTTGAAGGCACTGAAAATGGAACTAAAGTAACGTGGAGTTTTGTATCGGACAACGGTCGAAACCCAATTAAACGATACATGGGGGCATTGGTTGCAAAGAAGATGATTGGCAAAGCCTTTGATCATGGCCTTGAGAATCTAAAGCGTGTATCTGAAGAAAACGTAGCGGCAACCCACTAGTTAATCATGATTCAGAGTAGCCATGCCGAGGAATGTGATCGGTGTGGCGGTCTTAGGGAAGATCGTGAGAAATATAGAGATATCCCCATTCGGGGGAGAGTCTGTACCTGCGAAGGCTCGTCTGATGACGAGCCTTCGTTCACGCATTGGAATCCGGTGATTCGGTCGATGAACCCGACCTTGGTAATCGGACCTCGGATTAAGTAGCATTTCCGGGGTCTAATCGATAGGGAAAAGCTCAGCTAATCCGCTCGGCTCCGGTGTAAATGCTAAACCGTGTACCTCTAGCGAACCCAATAAGGGTCATGTTGTGCTGAATGGCACAATCCACGGCTAAATCGGTGGGTGCACCCCGACTAATTAAAATGGATGTTCCCAGGGTATGCCACGTATTTACGGTGGCCTCGTCCATTTTTCCGCTCATTAATCCAATGTCGAATCGGGGCGCATCGGATTGAGATAATAATTTCCCTACTGCTTTATATAACGCGCCGTGATCGGTGATATCTTCCGCGTGATGGAGGAGTGCTTTGGGCGTGCAAATGGCGGCGCTTTGGGTGGTTCCAGTATTTTTATATAGGATTGCGGCTTCTTGGAATTGGGACGTGAGGTGATGCAACGCAGCGACCGCTAAATGGACATTGGCGGCGGCTTCAATTGGAACAACCAGATCCCCGCTATTGGGAGTCCATGCAATGGTGTCCCCTGTAGTCGTAACGGCGTCGGGGAGGACTCGGATGCCTTTAGTACAATATAGGTATCCGATGGCCCATTCGCGCTCATGATCCGGGCTACAGGAAATGGTAGCGATGGAGTCGCCGGTCGTCTTGTTGACCAGATGGCGTTGGCGTTCCATGGCCAATTGTTCATTGGTCTTGGTCCGGCCAAACCCTGAATATTTGATGATCTTAATCGTGCGTTGCCACATTAGGTAATATCCACCAATACGACGGTTTGGTCGTCAGTTAATGGGCCAAAAGCGGATACTTGATCCTTGAGTTGAGAGAGGACGGTTTCAGCGGGCAGTGTTCGGGTGGTGGCAATCAATTCTTTCAATCGATCGATCCCGAATTCATCTCGGATGGGATTTCGGGCTTCTGTAATCCCGTCACTATAAAGGGCGATGCGGTCTCCTGGGTACAATGGTAACTCCGTGTTGGTGTAATTTTCGTCCGCATACATTCCCAAGAAAACACCCGCAGAGTCTAAGTCAATACAGTCGCCGTTTTGACGAACAATAAACCCGGGAGGATGTCCGGCCCGGCAATACTGCAGGCGACGGGACTTGGGATAGATGGTCAGATACATACATGTTACGTATCGAATGTCGCTTTGGCTAATGTGAGAGGCCAAATGACTGTTTACTTTGCTTAATACACCGGCGGGATGAATCACCGATTGAGCAACCTCACTGAGTAGTCCAGTGGTGAGCGCCATGATCAATGCGGAGGATACCCCATGGCCGGCGACGTCTCCAATCGAGACACTGAGAAATGTTTCTTGCTGGTTCATCAGCTTTACCACTCCGGTAATTCCTGAGTTGGCGGGGGCGAACCGGTAGTCGTCTCTAGAGTGAAAGAATGTAAAATCCCCGCCCACCCAACTTGCGGCACGGTAAAATCGGCTGATTTTGAGCCCAGAGATATCCGGGATAGGCAGATCCATGATGGCTTCTTGGACGCCCTTCGCCATTCGTAGGTCGGAGGCGGTTTCCGAATAATGGTCGGGCGCTTTCGCGCTGGACGTTGTGATGATACCGATTATGGTGATTAACCCGAATAGGGTGGCAGTAATGATATTTCCGCTATGGAACGCGAGGTATACTGAGCCCCCAATATAGATCACTAGATATGCCAATAACCGCTGATTGAATTTCATATCGTGTTCAACTAAAATAAATTCCCTTCGGGGCGGCATAGCCAAGTGGTAAGGCCGAGGTCTGCAAAACCTCCACCCTCAGTTCGAATCTGAGTGCCGCCTCCATTGATAGTTGTTTAACCATACACGCGCTTATAGATGTAATCGACGTACTGCGTGTACTTTGATGCATCGAATATGGCGTCGATTTCGATGTCGGTCATTTGTGCGGTGAGTTCGGGGTCGGCTTTGATTTTTTGATCAAAGGAAATTCGTTCTTCGAAGGCCGAAATGGCATTGCGTTGAACGATTCGGTAGGCGTCTTCTCTTAATAGCCCTTTATCGATTAATTTTAATAACAACTGTTGCGAGTAAAACACGTTATAGGATTTGCCGATGTTTTCTTGCATTTGTTCCGCATTCACGGTCATGTTTTCAATGACATTGGTCATCAATCCAAACATGTAGTCCAAGGTGACGGTGGCGTCCGGGAATATCAGCCGTTCCGCAGAACTGTGGGAGATATCCCTCTCGTGCCATAGATTTTGATTTTCGAACGCGGTGAGTGCGTAGCCTCGGAGGGATCGACTTAGTCCCGATACCCGTTCACAAATGATGGGGTTGCGTTTGTGGGGCATGGCGGACGATCCTTTTTGTCCCTTTCCGAATGGCTCGATGACTTCATTAAATTCGGTTTTTTGGAGTGCCCGAATTTCGGTGGCCATTTTTTCAAGTGTTCCTGCGACGATGGCCAGTGTGCTCATAAAATGAGCGTGTCGATCCCGTTGTAAGATTTGGGTTGAAATTGGAGCCACTTCTAGGTTGAGGTAGTGACATACTTTCTCTTCGACTTCCGGGGCCATATGGGCGTAGTTTCCTACCGCTCCAGAAATTTTGCCCACGTTGATTTGGGCCAATGCATCACTGAGCCGCTGGCGGTTACGCCGTAGTTCTTCATACCAGACGGTCAATTTGAGTCCAAATGTAGTGGGTTCCGCATGCACGCCGTGGGTGCGTCCCATTTTTGAGGTGTATTTGTGAGTAAATGCTTGTGTTTTGACGGCGGCCATCAACAAGTCGATGTCCTCGATCAAAATGGAGCCCGCGTCTCGAATGAGAAGGCTGAAGGCGGTGTCTACCACGTCAGAGGAGGTGAGTCCCAAGTGAACAAATCGTGAGGAGGGGCCGATAAATTCGGCAACACTGGTTAAAAATGCAATGACGTCGTGTTGAACTTCTTGCTCAATAACGTCGATGCGGGCGACGTCGAAGTCGGCTTTCTCTAGGATTGTGTGATAGTCGGCTTCAGGAATGGACCCTTGTTCGTAGTGAACACGGCAGGCGGCCAATTCGACATCTAACCATTTTTTGAATTTTGTGGACGGGTCCCAAATTTGAGCCATTTTGGGGCGGCTGTATCGTTGAATCATGGTCAAAATTTACCATGGCCAGGATCTAATTGTCAGCCTTTGGGCTCTGCGCTATAAATTCTTTTTAATGGTGGCTTTGCCGGCGTGGACCTTCGCAATGAGCTCGGCTAATTTCTTGTTAAATGTTCCAAGCGCCACAATAGGATCTGAACTTTGATCAGACTCAAAGGTGTGGGTGTCAAAATTGAATTCGAATTTGGACGACTGTCGAGATGATCTTTCAACAAGACTGACTTTTTCCGACGTAAAAATCGCGCAGTGGTATTGGTTATTACTGGTGCGGGTTCCGGCCACAGAACTTAATACTAGACTAGAAAAATCGGGCTGAAGTAAATCGCTCAATTGCGTACGGAGCTTTTCGAGCTGTTCCATTTCGTTCGAATTGGTTTTTTTGGGTTGCATTAGGGGTGCCTCGCAGAATAAGTGTTGGTTTACATCTTTCCCAGCTTTTTTAATTGCGAAACATCCAAAATTCAGAGATATTATTTTTATATGCAACAGTATTTAGATTTAGTTCGGCATGTTTTGGATAACGGGGAACTTAAATCGGATCGCACCGGAACGGGAACCGTGTCGGTATTTGGATACCAAATGCGATTTGACTTACGGGACGGGTTTCCGTTGGTGACGACTAAAAAAATTGTGGTTGAAAGTGTAATTCGGGAGCTCTTGTGGTTTATCAAAGGGGCGACGAATATCCATGACGGATTAATGCCGCACTCGGCGATTTGGAATGCATGGGCGTCTGAAACGGGTGAATTAGGCCCTATTTACGGGTATCAATGGCGGCATTGGGATAAGTTTGTCCCGGATGAGCCGGGTTCCGAACGATATGTCAAAACCCATGTGGACCAGTTGGCAGATGCAATTTCGACACTAAAAACAAATCCGGATTCACGGCGTATTATTGTGTCGGCCTGGAATCCATCGGATATCGACAAGATGGCATTGCCGCCATGTCATTCTTTTTTTCAATTTAATGGTTCGAACGGATTTTTGGACCTTCAGCTTTACCAACGGTCTGCAGATATTGCCGTCGGCGTCCCCTTTAATATCGCGAGCTATGCGCTGTTGTTAGTGATGGTTGCGCAGGAATGTGGCCTCACTGCAAGACATTTTGTACATACCTTTGGGGATGCGCATATTTATTCGAATCATATCGACGGCCTGAATCGTCAATTGATTCGGGCGCCGAGGACGTTGCCTAGACTATATGTTGCAGATAAGCCGTTTTTTGAATTGACGTACGATGATATTCGTATTGATGGGTATAATCCCGACGGATTTATCAAGTTTTCTGTTGCGGTATAGGTTTTTCCGATGATACGATATTGGCCGCGTTATTTCCGGGCGGTTAGCTCAGTTGGTAGAGCACGTGCCTTACAAGCACGTGGCCGTAGGTTCGAATCCTACACCGCCCACCACTTAAATTATTAATGAAAAATTTACTTCTAACTTTAGCAATTATTTCCTCCATTTTGATGGTGATATTAGTCTTGCTTCATTCCGCAAAAGGCGAAGGCTTTGGCTCTATTGGCGGCCAAGCTCGGTTGTTTAGTTCCCAGCGAGGGTTGGAGACGGGATTGAATATTGCGACGGCCATTGTTGGGGGGATTTTTATGGCTACTTCCCTTTTGTTAAGTGCGATTCAATAAGCCCTCAGTTATTGGGCTAATTGCCATAGGGTTTTTTTGTGTCGGAGTGACTACCGCGGGGGCTGTTCCGTTGGTTCCGACCGCTAACTCAGGTAAGAGCTTGAATCTAAAATCGGTCTTGCAGTCGGTCTCGTCCCTTTTGGGTACTAGCAATATGGTGTCGACACGGTCGGCTGGGGCACCCGTATCCCCCTCAGATTTGCTGGTGGCTGTTAAGGTGACCGGTAATCGGACGGTGGGGACACAATTCGTGATTGATTCGTCAATGATTCGGTTGGGCGAAGAACCCAATCCGTTTCGGATTGGCCGATCTGTAAAAAATATTCAGTCGTTGGGTATTTTTAAAGATGTGCGGACTGAAGTAAATAAAACATCTGCGGGTAAAATTCTAACGTTCAGAGTGACGGAAAATGCAACAATTGGAGATGTGCGTCTTCAGGGCGTCACCGCGTTTAGTTCGGATCACCTTATTTCGATGCTCGGATCGCGGTCGGGGGATTTGTTGAATTTGGTGCAGGTTCGGAAAGACCTTAAAGTGATTGAGCAGACGTATCGCGATGCGGGGTACGACGAGGTCAAGGTGATTTCGTTTTCGGCGCCGTCAGATGACGGTGAGCCGTTGATATTTGAGGTGTCCGAAGGGATTCTTGAGCGGGTTGAAGTTACAGGAAATGCTCGGACTAAAGACTATGTCATTATTCGAGAAATGGTCAGTAAACCAGGCCAGCCTATTAATAAAACGCGGCTCCGTCAGGATTTTCAACGGATTCAGAATTTGGGGTATTTTACCTCAATTAATCCTCTGATCCGAGCGGGCTCATCGCCGAATTCGACGATTTTAACTTGGGAGATTGAGGAACGGGAAAATGCCGGGACCTTTACGATGGGCGGCGGTTTTAGCCCAACGGCGGGCTTTAGTTTCTTTAGCGATGTCTACTGGGATAATTTGTTTGGTACCGGCCAGTTGGTGAGTGTGAAGGCACAGTTGGGGAGATTGGCGACGTATGAGTTGAAATATTCGAATCCGTGGATGTGGGATGATCGAAAGTCATTGACGGCTCGGACCTGGTTGCGTGATGGCCAAGTGGATCAATTTTTACCCAATTCAAATAGTGTGGGGTACCGAAACGAGCGCAGCCGAGGCGTGAGTTTGGAAATGGGATCGCCGTTCTCCTACGAATTTGGGTCGGTGCATTCGGTAAAGTATGAATCGGTACTTTTGCGCGATGTGGGAAAATCATACACACTAACCAGTTATACGTTTGGGTTGAATTACGACACCCGAGATGTTCGGTTTAATCCGTTGAGTGGGATGTTTGATACATTTCGAATTGAAAAGTCATTTAATATATTCGCCGGATCGTTGGACATGACGCGTGTGGATTTGGATCTTCGGACGTTTTTTAAAATCGCGGATCAACAAACGTTTGCAACTCGGCTGGCGCTAGGTTATTTGACCAGTCCTATTATTTCCGATCAAGATTTGTTTTTGAGGGAATATTATCGGGTGGGTGGCAGTAATACTGTGCGGGGGTGGAACGACTATAATCCGTTTTCTGTAGGCAACAAGCAGGTGCTGTCTTCCGTGGAATATCGGTATATTTTTAACGACATGTTTCAAGCGGTTGCGTTTGTGGATGCAGGGTATGCGACCAGCGGGTCACTATTTAGTATTTCTCAGGCTCGGATTGGAAAAGGCGTGGGTATCCGGTTTACGGTTCCGATGTTGGGCCCCATCCGATTGGATTGGGCGATTGGGGACACTGGGGATTCGTACATTCACGTCAGTATGGGGCATGCCTTTTAATACGCTAGGATCGCGTATTTTTAAATACGGCGTCGTGGATGCATTCTCGGATCGGCCCTTCTCGGGAAATCCTGCGGCGGTGGTGATCGTGGAATGGGATTTATTGGATTCCGAAATGCAACAGGTAGCGGCGGAGTTTAATTTGTCCGAAACTGCATTTTTAACACCGACGGATGCCCTGAATGAATTTGGACTCCGATGGTTTACCCCTACTTCTGAGGTCAAGTTGTGTGGGCATGCGACCTTGGCGGCGTCTGTTTATTTGGCGGAGGTGCGGGGCGTCACCTCTCCGACTATTGGGTTTGATACCTTGAGTGGGCGGTTGGTTTCCCACCGAGGGAATGATGGGACCACCTTGGATTTTCCAGCGACTCCGATTACCCCTTTTGAAGATCAGATAGATTGGGTGTTGGGACTGGGATCGTTACCGGCGGAAGTATGGCGAGCTGGGGACGATGTGCTGGTGGTTTTTCCAACGCATGAGGATGTTGTGGCGATGGTTCCCCAGATGTCAGAAATTGCCAAGATCAATTGCCGCGGGGTCATTGTCACAGCGCCTGGCGTGTCACCGTATACGTGTACTTCTCGGATGTTTGCACCTCGATTGGGTATTTCTGAGGATCCTGTGACGGGGTCCGCTCATTGTGCGTTGGCGGTGTACTGGCAGAAACGGTTGGGGTTGTCGGCGATCAGGGGGTTCCAAGCAAGTGCTCGGACGGGGCACATGGACGCCCGGCATACTGGGGATCGTGTGGCGTTGACCGGGACCGCGCAATTAATTGCAAAAGGAGAACTTTTTTTATGAAACTATTTGCGCTTGGGTTGGGGATTTTGTTGACGGGGGCGGTATACGCAACGGATGAGCCTAAAGAATTCCGGCTGGATCATGTGGCTAAATATGATTGGGGACGGCTTGCATCCGTGTATGATCAACCGGTTTTTCAACGAATGACGTTTGAGTCGGATACAACTATTACCATCGTCCAGGTAGGGTTGGCTTGGGACAACAAGGAAAATACCTACCGTCCGTCCATTCGACAAATTATTTCGATATCCAAAGGTGATTTCCAAAAACCGCCTGCAGAATAAGATTCGGGATCGCTTGGCGGACCTGTCCCATCGATTGGGACGGCGTCAGTTGACGTCCTCGACGCGATTGGGGGGCGGCCGGTCTTTAATTGGCGGCATTCCGTATTACGATTTTTCAACTAACGACTATTTGGGGTTGTTGGATGACGCATCGGCCGTGTCGGGGTCGTTGGGGTCGTCGGGGTCGCGGTTGTTGAGCGGAACGTCGCCCGAGGTACTTCGATTTGAATCTGATTTTTCCGATTGGATGGGGACCTCTCGGTCACTCATGTTTAATTCGGGATACCACGCGAATATTGGGGTAATTTCGGCAGTGGTGGGGCCGGGAGATTGGGTGATTGCGGATCGATTGGCTCACGCGAGTATATGGGATGGAATTCGTCTTTCTGGGGTCCAATGGCGACGCTATCCCCATAACGACATGGGTGCGTTGGAGGCCCGATTGTCTGAGGTTGTCGACTCGGATGCGGCCGTGTTGGTAATCACCGAATCGGTATTTAGCATGGACGGCGATCGGGCCCCGTTGGCTGATATTGTGGGGCTATGTCGGCGATACGGAGCGTCACTCATGGTGGATGAATCCCATTCCCTCGGGGTTCTGGGGCCGGAAGGGCGCGGCGCGGCGGCGGCCTGGGGTCTTCAAGATGAGGTGGATATTTGGATGTCGGGCTTGGGCAAGGCGTGGGCCGGTGTGGGGGCGGTGGTTACTGGGGGTGAGGACTTGATTGAACTGCTGATCAGTACGTCGCGATCGTTTATTTTTTCGACGGCGCTACCCCCTGTTTCCGTAAACTGGGCCCAGTCGGTATTGAATCGGATGGCGTCATTGGATGACCAACGCGCCCGATTGACTGAAATGGTGACTTTTCTGGACGGCCAGTCCCATATCATTCCTGTAATGGTTGGATCGGTGGCCGACTCAAAGACGGTATCCGATCAATTTAAAGCAGCGGGAATTTGGGCCCCCGTAATTAAACCGCCAACGGTTCCCAAAAATGGGGCAAGACTTCGGTTATCCCTATCTGCGGCACTTCCTGACGATGCCATTGTTCAAGTTCGGTCGGTATTGCGGGGTCGGACGATATGAAGAATCGGATCGACGTAATCCCCGGAGCCAGCGGAAAAACGGTGGTTTGTATTGCGGGATGGGCCACTGGGCCGGCATTGTTTGATCGGTTATTTCCCAATGATCGACGCGTGGTAATAACGCCGTTTGAGCCAGTCACTGTTGTTCAAGACTTGCGATGCTGGGTTCAGGAGGATGGGGCGTCGATTGACCGGGTTCTGGGGGCATCGATGGGGGTTCCTTTGGCGATTCAATTTGCGGAGACTGCGACGCCCAGGGTTCCTGTAATTGGAATCGGGGCCAATGCGGGGCTAGCCCCAGCGGCAATGGATGGCATAGCCGCAATGGTGCGACGGTTGCCGAACGCCTATCTTCGACCATTTTGGCGCAGTTGTGCGGGGGTTCTCGACGATGAGTCATGGATGATGAACGCATTTTTAGATGTGGGATGGACCGTTGAATCCTTAACTGCGGGGTTGGACTTTCTGAAATGGCCTTGGGGCGAAACCCTATTAACGGGGGGCGTTACGCACACCTTTATTCATGGTGCGGACGATGTAATTTCCCCAATGGGTATCATGAGTAAATTTGCCCAAACTTACGGCGTAGAGTTGCATATTATTGACGGGGTCGGGCACCTTCCTGTGGGACCCTATTCGGTAGATCGCTTGAGGGGTAAATGCCAATGATGTATTACGCTGAAATTCCCAAAGCGCCCGTGGTTGTCATTATTGGGCCTACCGCGATTGGGAAATCCGATCTATCGGTGAACTTGGCAAGGGAGAGGGGGTGTGAGATCGCGTCGGCGGATGCATTTCAGGTCTACCGAAAAATGGACATTGGAACGGCGAAGGTGCCGGCTGCGATTTTAAAAGAAATCACTCATTATTTGGTGGACATTCGAGACCCCGATGAATCATATTCCGTGGGAGAGTTTTTGTCCGAGGTAGACCCTTTGATTCATCGCGCCCACAACGGGGGGCCGCCACTGATTATTTGTGGGGGGACGGGGTTGTATATTCATTCGATGCTTCATCAGTACAAAACGCCGAATATTGCCGTGGATCCCGCATTGCGGGAGGCCCTCAATAAGGATTTGGTTCGGTTGGGATCTCGGGCGCTGTGGGAACGGTTGGCGTCGATTGATCCGGAAGCGGCGCGTGATATTCATCCCCATCATTCGAGTCGGATCCAGCGGGCATTGGAATTGGCTGTTACGACGGGGCAACCCATTTCGATATTAAGATCTGCAGCCCCCATTCAACGTCAGGATTGTGTCCTGATTGGATTGCGCTCAAATCGGGAATACCTGTGGGATCGAATTCAGACACGGGCGGATGCAATGATTAATAGCGGGCTAATTGATGAAGTCTCAGGGTTACTGGCCCAAGGGTATTCCCCCGACTTACCTGCGTTTCAGGCCTTGGGCTACAAAGAGACAGTTGCGTATCTCAATGGTACACTGCACACCATTGATGCTCTTAAGACCGCGATATTTCACCATACTCGCCAGTTTGCAAAACGACAAATGACATGGTTTAAGCGAATACAAAATGTACACTGGACCGAAGTGGGTTAATATTCTTCCTTCACGACATTTTAAGGTGATCCTCTCCATTTTGGGGATTATCCTCATCACTGCGGTTGTTTTTTCACCGTACATTCCCCATAACGTAAATCTCAAAGTGGGGGACGTGGCCCCTGTAACCGTGGTGTCCCCTCGGTACATCGAATTTGAATCTGAGAAAGATCTTCAAGAAACCGAAGATTTGCGTCGACGCCGGGCGGAGTTGGTGGATCGCGTGTATTCGGTAGATCCGGTGATCAATAAACACATTGTGTCCGACGTGGTTGAATTATTTACCGATTTAAGAAAATTAGATTCAGCGGATCTCCGGAAGTCGCATATCCCCCAGTCGTTGAAGTTTTTAAGGGTCGGGCAACTCCAATATAGTGTGTCATTGTTGCCTGGAGAGATGGATCGGATGGAGAAGTCCACCATTCGAATTGTTGAAGCTATATTATCGGAGGGGGTTAGGGATGCGCTCCCCGAAGAACTTGAAATCAAGGTCAAATCCCGTCTTCGTCCGCTTCATTTGAATCGGCAGGGGGAGTTGGTGGTATCGACAATTGTAAGGCATGTGGTTCATCCCAACCTAACTTACAGCGAGGCACTAACCAAAAAGGCCCAGGAAAAAGAACTCAACACCGTTAAGCCGGTAACCTCGGCGATAAAACAGGGGGAGCCGATCTTTTATAAGGGTGAAGTCGTGACTGAAGCCCATATTTTTTTGCTGAAGCAGCTCAATATGTATGGACGCGAAGCGAACTTCTATAAGTTCGGTGGTCTTTTGTTACTGACGGCGTTATTGGGAATACTGATAGAGCGGTTTATCTACCATTTTAATCGACGTATTTATAGCCAGATTAAATATTTTGGGCTTATTTATTTTGTCATATTATTCGTTGTCGCCATTGCGCGCGGGTTGATGGCGCTCGAGCTCTTTGGGGGGCTGATTAATAGTTACTTTTTGGTTCCGATTCCGATGGCGGCGATGTTGATTTCATTGTTGGTGACGGCGAATTTGTCGCTGTTGGTGTGTACTGCAGCGAGTATTTTGGTGGCGGCGATGTACTTGGGCGACTTCAACGTCTTTGGGTTTTTGTTTTTTTCGGCCTGTGTGTCGACCTTTTCAATCTACAAGCGATTTAGTCGGTCCGAGTTGATGTTGGCCGGGTACGTTGTGGGCGGATTTAACGTGCTTTTTGTACTGACCTTTGGGTTGGTTCGAGAGATTAGTGATGTGTTGTGGTTTGTCTCCAACATGTTAGTGGCATTTTCGACCGGGGTTATTTCGTCGATGATCACCTTGGCGGTGATTCCCTATGTTGAGGGCCTATTTAATATCACCACTCAACAGACCCTATTAGAGCTTTCGAATTTGAACCATCCGTTGTTGAAGCGGTTGATGATGACCGCCCCGGGTACGTATCAACATAGTTTGATGGTTGCTAATTTGGCGGAATCAGCGGCGGAGGCGATTCATGCCGATCCCATCTTGTGTCGAGTGGGTTCTTATTATCATGATATCGGGAAAATGAAGCGTCCGTTATTTTTTACGGAGAACCAGTTTTCCGGTGAAAACCCCCACTCAACCCTGACCCCACGAATGAGCAAGATGGTCATTGCGGCGCATCCCCGGGACGGTGTGGAGCTGGCCAATAAATATCATCTACCGCAAATTCTGAAGGACTTTATGCTTGAACATCATGGCACAACGATGGTGTCGTTTTTTTATTCCCAAGCCTTGCATACTGAAGAGACCCAAAATCCAGATGCCATGAAAGATGAATTCAGATACCCCGGTCCGAAGCCTCATTTTAAGGAAGCCGGAATTGTTATGTTGGCGGACAGCGTTGAGGCGGCGGTTCGGGCGATGGAAAAGCCAACTCCGGGTAAAATCGAGAACTTGGTAGACCGGATTTTTCATTTAAAAATTGAGGATGGCCAATTGGTTGATTGTCCGTTGTCTTTGAAAGAAATCGAAATAATTCGCGAAACATTTTTGTGGGTGTTTAAAGGGATTTACCATAGTCGAATTGATTATCAAGAAGAGTTAGATTCGATTATTCAGCAGACCAAACCCAAGCGGGGTGCGGCGTGAGTCCTGTTCACATCGTGATTAATGACCTCTCTGAAATTGCGGTTCCGTTTGATCCGGAATCCTACCTGCGTGCGGTTGTGGATGCCCTTGAGATTGAGGCCGGATCCTTTGAATATTCTTTTGTCGACAAACCGACCATCCTGGATGTGAATCAAACGTATCTGGGCCATGATTATGTGACCGATATTATTACGTTTCCATTGGATTCGGATCCAATTCAGGGCGATGTGTATATTTGTTTGGATGAGGTCCAAGACAATGCGACGGACCTCGGACATTCGTTTGAATTTGAATTAAAAATCGTTATGATTCATGGCGTGTTGCATTTGTTGGGATACACCGATTATACGGACGAGGATCGGGCCGAAATGGATCGAATGCAATTGGAACTATTTAATCGATTGGTGGGGTGTGGATGACTCTGTTGTTTGTTCCATTGGTGTTGTCGGCGATTGGTTTTTTGGTGTTGCTGTTTGGTTTTGCGTTTACCTCCGTGGCCGAAGTTCTATTTTCGACCCAAGGTCGTCAATTGATTCGTGTTCGGGGTGAGTATGGTCCCTCAATTCACTATATTTTAGAGAATCCGCATCGGGTAAGTTTTGCCGTACAACTCATTCGACAGTTTTCGGCAGTGGGGGCGGCTGTGTCTGCGGCCTACTGGTGGGTGATTCAGTCGGGCACGCCTCCGGCCCAAATTTCAACCTTGGATGCGGTGGTGAGCGTTGCTGTGGTTTTGGTGTTGATTGTGTTGTTCGGAGATATGATTCCCAAGGTGTTAACGGCCAAATATACGACTCAAACCACCCAGGTGATGGGGGGGCCGGTCTATTGGCTCACGCTTGCAATGCTTCCGTTATATTGGATGTCCAATCGCTTGATGGCCAAAGTTTGTGCGTTGGCCGGGGTGTCGCCCATGGAAGCCCGAAAAATGATTACCGAAGATGAGATTAAAAAATTAGTTGATCATGCTCAACAGGAAGGGATTTTGGAAAACTCTGAAAAAGAAATGATTCAGAGCATTTTTCATTTTTCTGAAACGGTTGTGAGAGAGATTATGACACCTCGCACCGATTCCGTTTGTATCGATAGTCGCAAGACGGTTCTGGATGCGATTTTGGTGATTTGCGAAAGTGGCCATTCCCGGATTCCGGTGTATGAAGGATCTGTGGATACCATTGTTGGATTTGCGTATGCCAAAGATTTGTTGTCCGTTTCCCAAGATGGGAAGCAAACGGCGATTAAGAAGTTTTTGCGTCCGGCGGTATTCATCCCCGAAACACAAAGCATCGAAATGTTGTTGCGCGAGCTCAAAAAAGGGCGAACTCACCTTGCGATTGTAGTGGATGAATTTGGGACAACCGCCGGATTGGTGACATTGGAAGATGTCATAGAAGAAATCGTCGGCGAAATTCAGGATGAATATGATCCCATTGTCCGGTCTCAAGTGGTATTGGTGTCACCGGGGAGATATTCGGTATCTGGGGGAATGAACGTAACTGATTTTTCAGAATCGGTGGGGGTCGAGATTCCGGAGAGCGAAGATTACGATACGGTCGGTGGGTTTGTGTTGCATTCCTTCGGTAAATTTCCGAAAAAGGGGGACGTTGTCCCCTATCTGACTCATAGTTTTCGGGTGGAAGAAACGGGTGCACAACGAATTAATCGATTAGAGTTTAAAAAGGAATCCTGATGGCATTATGTTCCCATTTCCCCGATTGCGGCGGGTGTCGTTTTGCAGATATTCCGTATTTGGACCAATTGCCGATGAAGCAAGGTCTGTTTGAAGAGGCGTTGCCAAAACCCTACCACTCATTGATCCAACCGGTGGTGCCTTCGGAACGTCATCGGTTTCATCGTAATAAGATGGAGTTCTCTGTGTTTGCCGGTAACGATGGCGGAATTGCGCTGGGGTTAAAGCGTCAGGGTCGGTGGGATCAATGTGTGCCGACGCCGGACTGTCAGCTATTGGATGAGCGATGGGCTGAGGTCTCTCGATGGGTGGCGGTAGAATTAACTTCACTGGGATTGCCGCCGTATGACCAAAAGACGCACGTCGGCATGTTGCGATATGTGATGGTGCGGCGGTCCGAGTATCAAGCGGCATGGATGATTAATTTTGTGGTCGCGGCGGATGTCCACTCAGCGTTGTTGCCAGTGGCGGTTCAGTTACGGGTCCGGTTTCCCTGGATATCGGGGGTCATGATGAGTATTCAGTCCTCCCTGTCGGATACGGCGTACACGGAGGATGTTCGTTGTTTGGATGGGGTCGGTGAGCTCATTGAGTCGATTGGATCCAAACGATACCGTGTCTCTCCGTATTCTTTTTTCCAAACCAACTCGTCGCAGGCGTTTCATTTATATCGGATTGCGGTGGAATTGGCGGAGCCGTTGCCATCGGAGCGTCTGCTGGACTTATATTGTGGTGCGGCGACCATTGGGATTTTCTTTTCGGATCGGGTGAAGTCCGTCCTGGGAGTTGAGGAAAATCTGTCGTCGATTGAAGACGCCCACTTTAACATTGCACTGAATCAGGCCGATGGGGTTACTGTGCGGCAAGGTAAAGTCAAAAATATTCTTAAATTTGAGCGGCCTGAAGCCGAAATCGTCGTTGTTGATCCCCCGCGAAGTGGGTTGGAACCGAAGGCGCTTCGACGGTCCGCAGAGACCGGCGCAAGTCGGATTGTGTATGTGTCCTGTAACCCCAAGACACTGGCGCGGGATCTGCCAATGTACGAGGCCGAAGGGTACTCGGTTACTACAATTTGTCCGGTGGACATGTTCCCTCATTCGCCTCATTTGGAGGCGGTGGCGTTGCTCCGAAAATCGTAGTACCCTAAATCTGTAATGCAAAGCTGGACGCCGAATTTGGAAACGGGAGATCCCGATATTGATAATCATCATCAGGAGCTGTTTCAGTTAACCGCGATGTTGGATGATGCGATTCGGTCCCAAAGTGTTGAAAAACTGGATTCCATTATTTCGTTTCTTGAACACTATGTGATCGAACACTTTTGTGAAGAAGAGACTCTGATGGAGACCCACCGCTATGCATTTTATGACCATCATAAGGCGGAACATGAAGTATTTAAGGCGCATGTGAGCGAGTTGAGAAAAATTTATTTAGAGGGAATTTCTTTGACCCATGTCATCTTTGCAATCCGGAAGATTTTAGATAAGTTGGTCTATCATATCCGGACGGTTGATATCGGAATTGTGGGCATTGTAAACTCGGAGCACCATGAAAAATCCTCATAAAGTGTTTGAGGAATACCTCGAGACGCATGAAGGTCGATATACGACGCAAAAGCGGGCCATCGTGGAGGAGATATTCAAAATAAAGATCCATTTTGAAGTAGAGTCCTTTATTGATCGTTTGCGCGTTGATCACAGTCGATTTTCCAGAGCGACAGTGTATCGAACCATTAAACAGCTATTGGATGCGGGTCTACTCCAAAAGATATCGACCCGAGACGGCAAGGTGTATTACGAAAAAGGGGTGCCGGATAAACATCATGACCATATTATTTGCAACACGTGTGGCCGGATTTTAGAAATAAAAGAAGACTTTGTGGAGCGGTATTTGGCGGATTATTGCGAGAAAATTGGGTTTGTACCGGAATATCGATCCCTTCATATTTATGGGCAATGTAATAAATGCGCCAAAAAACAAAAGCTGTAGATCCGACCGTTAAGGACGCCTATTTTGAGCTCGTCCGACGGACAATCGGAAGTGTGAATGCATTGATTTATGAGCTTGAAAATGAAGGCCTACATAATAGTGCCCTTCGAGAGCAGTATTACGAATTAGCTGTTGATTGTGTCCCATTGATTAAGAAGTTAGCGGAGGCCCGTCGGTATGCCGAAGGGACCCTTTCCCATTTTTGTTGAAGCGAGGCCGTTGTGAAGCATCAGTTGACCCCAGAATTAGAACAAAAAATTAAAGCCTTAGTGGACGATGTGGATACGCCCCATCATGTTCATTTGGAGCGTATGATTCAGACGTTAGTCAAGATCTCCAAGGAGAATTCTGACGTGCACGACGTCAGTATTATTTCCAATACCTTGCGGGAATTATTGGAATCCTACCGAGTGTTTTTGCCCTATAGAGACGTCCGAAAAGTGTGCCTATTTGGGTCGGCTCGGACGAAGCCCAGTCACCCTGCGTACCAAATTTCGGAGGAGTTTGCGACAAAAATCACCGCCAAAGGATTTATGGTTATCACGGGGGCCGGTGGCGGTATTATGGAGGCTGGCAATAAGGGTTCTGAAGTCAATATGAGCTTCGGGGCCAACATTTTATTGCCTTTTGAACAAACCCCTAATCCCTATATTGATGGTGATGCCAAATTGGTATCGTTTAAATACTTTTTTAACCGAAAATTGACTTTTATTAAAGAGTCGGACGCGACCGTATTGTCCCCGGGTGGTTTTGGGACGCATGACGAGGCATTCGAAGTTTTGACGCTGGTTCAAACTGGACGGTGTGCCCCTCGGCCGATTGTTTTATTGTCTGCGCCAGGCGATAGCTATTGGGATACATGGACTGATTTGGTTCGCAAAGAATTGTTGGGGCAACAGTATATTTCGGATGATGATTTGTTTTTGTTCCGCAATTTGCATTCTGCAGAAGAGGCGGTCAATCATATCGTTCAGTTTTATAAAAAATACCACTCTATTCGGTATCATGGGCCTCTCACGGTGATTCGGATTAATTCTCCGTTATCCGAGCGGTCGTTGGCGGATATGAATCAAAAGTTTGCGTCGTTATTGGTGACGGGATCGATTGAACAGGTGAACCCGGACGATCTGCCGTTTGATAACGAGGTATACCCGGGGATTCCCCGGTTAGTATTGCATTATAATCGGAGCACCTTTGGGCGGCTTTATGAGATTATCGATTATTTAAATCATGTCGCTGATTAATCCGTTATCACTCACGTTGCCTGAGTTTGAGGCGCAAGTAACGGAATGGGGAATTAAGCCATTTGTTGCCAGACAAATCTTTAGATGGGTTTATCAGTCGTCGGTGACCGATTTGGAGCAAATGACCGATCTTTCCAAGGCCGTGCGCGCGGAGCTGAAGGATAGGATTACGCTAGAGAGTTTTAAGGCGGTTGAGATTGTTCCTTCCGTTGATCATTCCGCGACCAAATGTGTCGTTACATTAACGGACGGAAAAATGATCGAGTGTGTGGTTCTTCATGAAAAAACGTATAACACGCTGTGTGTGTCGTCTCAATGTGGGTGTCCCGTTGATTGTAAATTCTGTTTAACCGGGGTGGTTGGGTTTAAACGGAATCTTGAGGTGCATGAAATTGTGTCTCAGGTGTTGCTTGCCAATCGTCGCGGATTTCCTATTACCAATGTGGTGTTTATGGGAATGGGTGAGCCGTTGTTGAATTACGACAATGTATTTAAAGCCATTGATATGATTAATTCGGAATCGGGATTCCACTTGAGCAAGCGAAATGTAACGGTATCCACATCGGGGTATTTGGCGGGAATTAAGCGCTTAATTGCCGACGAGCGACATATCAATTTGGCGTTTTCTGTGGGAAACGCAAACCCAACCAAACGGGCCCGCATTATGCCGTTGGAACTTCGAAATCCGATTATGGAAGTGGCGAAAGTGTTGGCGGATTATCAACGTCAGCACAACCGAAAATTGACCTTGGAATACACCCTGCTTAAGGGCCACAATGACAGCGAACAGGATATTCACGAATTGGGAAACTTGGCACTGTATCTGAACGCTAAAGTGAACTTAATCAACCTGAATCCCCATGTTCGGATTCCGTTTACCCCGGTGTCCTCATCCTATTTGGGGGTTGTGCGGGATCTGTTGCATCGGCAAAAGGTTCCCGTTACGATCCGGTTTCGGCGTGGACAAGAAATTTCAGCGGCCTGTGGCCAGTTGGGTGAAAGTCACCTCTCTTGAAGCAATGGCTTCGTGACCAATGGTTACCGGCGGTAGCCATTGGTTTTTTGGTGGTGTTGGGGGCGGGCTGGGTGACCTCCCCAGAAATGGTTCGGATGACGGGGGATACGATGGGGCAGCCGTATCAGGTGAGCGTCCAAATGCCGCGTTGGCGGTCTGGGGATCGTCTTCATTCTGAACTGAGGGATCGGATTCGATGGGTCGAATCCACAGTGGATGATACTGATCCGTTGAGCGAAATTAGCCGGCTTAACGCGACATCGACGAGGGAACAGAACCCCGTTGTTGCGCCGTTGTTTCGGTGGCTTCTGTTTGCGAAGGAATTGGCGGACGGTACCGGTAACGCGTATGACCCGACCACCACGGCGGTGATGGAACTTTGGGGGATTGGGACACCTGGCGCGATGGTGCCTCTGGCCCGCCAATTGAGCTTGGCACGGCGCTCGAGTGGGCTGGTCCACGTTCGATTAGAGTCAGGATGTGTCAGCCGAGATGTGGATGGACTCAAACTATCGTTGGCAGGAATACGCGACGGTATCGTGGCGGACGCGATCGCAGAAACTCTTCGCGCCAAAGGCTATCGACGTTTTTTTATTGAAGTAGGGGATGCGGTGGTGGTGGGGACACCCCGTCCTGGAACTACCGGATGGACGGTGGGCGTTGGCGTTCCTGCAGTGGGGGCAACGGCAGCGCGTGGCCTAGGGTTGGTATCCGCGACGGGCCAGGCGGTGGCATCCTGTGTTAAGGATCGTCATGTATTGGTATTCGGGGGCAGTCGGTATTCGGGTATTATTGATGGACGAACAATGCAACCGGTCACCAACAATGTTCTGGCTGTCACTGTGATTGCGTCGAATGCGGCCTTGGCGCAAGGATTGGCGGTGGCGTTAAGTGTCACTGGTCCAGAGATTGGACGGCGGATAGTGTCGCGATACCCTGGCGTTCGGGCCATGTGGTTGGTTCGGGATGACGATGGGAAGAATCGGCTCGTGATGGCCAATGGATTTGATCGGTATTTTTCAATCGATCCTGACGCCAATGTGGCGACGAGTAACGCCCAATAATCAATATTTTTAGCGGGAACTTTGGCTAATCGTCCGGCTAAGTTCGTTCGTATGGGCCGTCTCGAAAATGTCCGTATCGGTGTCTGGAAATACAACGATTGTGTAGGATTTTCCTATACTTCCAAAATAGTAATGAATGGACTTCAGTTGGGTTTGATTCTCAAGAGAGATTGCCGTTAAAAAGTGGCTATTTTCGTCAAATAGAAGTCCGGATTGATACGGTGTAGGTAAATTTAATAGAGTGTCCAACCGTGTGTCTGATGCGGTGGGGTCGATTTTGATCATCAGGACCGGGGCGGACTCGGGTGTGAATGGAGGGAGGGGTACCTCTTGGCCTTTGACCGCGGTGGCAAGTGTGACTAATCGGGGTGCTAAAAATTGAGTCGGAAGGGCATCCGTTGTGGTACCGATGATCACGTCGTCGACGGGGAGCATGTTGCGGCTAAGTAGCCGATAGACATCGGGATTGGGCTCGATCGCAAGAATTTGAAATTCGGCGTAGGCGCGAATGGCAGCCACCGTACATCCGACACCTGCGCCGATGACGATAGCGGTCATGTCGGGGTATTTTTGCAACAGGCGAGATGCAATTCGACCGTAAAAGTGTAGGTGGTCGGGATGCTCGTGGCGGGCCATCGGTACTGGGTGATCGAGAGGTAGAATGAGATCAATGCCTTCCAACCGATAGCGGACCAATCGTTTGGGGCTGCGAAGTAACCGTATCGCTACGTTAAATGCCGGACGAGTCAATGTTGCGATGGGGATCCGGGAATGGTTCAAATAACCGTTTAATGCGAGCTGGCCGAGGACAGACCCACGGATAGGCTGTCGGGCACGATGAACGTCGATGAATGATGTAAAGCGATTTTTTTCCATAGCGAAGTCACTCTCAATACTAAGTTAAATCGGGGTGATGAGCAATTCTGTGGGGGATTGAGGGTTTGGTTTGCAGGCTGGGCCGTCCTGTTTTAATATGGGAGTTGCTTTGCGCTCGTAGCTCAATGGATAGAGCATCTGACTACGGATCAGAAGGTTGGGGGTTCGACTCCCTCCGGGCGCACCACTTTTAGCTGAGCTAAAAGTGGTTGGATTTTAAGGACTGCCGTCCCTCCAACTGGCAACGCCAGATTGGAGCCTCCCTGCGGCTCGCCGCGGCTCCCTACGCCGTTGGCTATTTTTGAGCTTGCCGTCTATCTCTCGGCCAGAGATGTCCAAAAAAGAGATATAAAATCCGTGGTCCAAATATTGCACTTAAAGATTGAAGGCGGGGTAAAAGGAGCGTTTTATGAATTGGATTAAAAGACATAAGTTTTTGGCCGCAATTGGCGTGTTTCTTCTATGTAGTGGGTTAGTGAATTTGGTTAAACATGACACGCCAGTCTCCCCGAAAAATTCTATTAGATCGCCCAAGTATGAAGTCGTTGATACGTATGGGCGAAACTGCATGGTGATTGTTATTTCAAGTAACGAAACAACAGACGAATCACTAGTGGCTATCGGAAAAGCACTCAATGAGAAATTTGGTGAAGATCAGTTTGTCCGAATTGGAATTTTTACTGACCGTACCCAGGCCAAACTTATGTCCACTGGCAAGGCTCCCGATCTTACCGGTGTAGCTGCTAAGAAATACGATAACGCCTACGTTGCTCAATTTAATATTAACCAAAACACAGGGCATAAACGATTCTTAGTGACGAGGGATGGCAAGAATATTGATTTCACCGAGAGGCTAAAATAGAACGCGAATCGAATCTCGGCTGGGGTATCCTTGAGTGTTGGATTTGCTGCTTGAATGTGGGTTATTAAACCAAGGAGGAAAAGATTTCTAAACTGAAGCTTCGTGGGGCGACAGGAAATCTATACATTTTCGGAGCCATTGTCGTAGGTAATCAATTGGGACTCGGGGCCGGAGAGTTGGAGTTGGGTGACTTTGCCTTTGAGGCCGGTGTCGTAGGTATAGCCAAATGGGGGGTAACCTCCGTTGTGAAGGCCCAGGCTGGCACGATATGTCATGACATCGCTGACCCGTTCGGAATTCTGTTCCCGCTCCAATTGAGCAAATACTAAGGCCACTCGGAGCATGGCTTTGCCCATTGCAGTGGTCGTGTCGAATTGCTCTCGAAGGGAAATGAAGTCGACTTCGTGAGTTTGAAGGGTGACCATCAGGGCTTCGAAGTCGAGTAGTGATCGGGACAGTCGATCTAGTTTTTTGACGACAACGGCGTTTATCTTTTGGGCTTCGATGTCTTTGATCAAGGATTGGTACTCAGGGCGATTGGTGTTGCCGCCCGACTTACCTCGTTCGATGTAGAGCTTATGGATACGGAAATTGCGGTAATCGCAGTACTTTTTGAGTTCGTTTTCTTGCTCTTCCAGCGAATCGCAGTTGTGCTTCACTTTTTCTGTAAAATTGGGTTTTACCCAAAACCCATATTTGGTTAAAAACGGAAGTGAGGGGTAGTGTCCAGACCGGCTGAAAGCCGCCCGAAGGGTTTAGTCTGGACACTACCTTGAACGGACGTTACGTAAG
>CANIAP010000016.1 GCA_947465765.1 bacterium
ACCCCCAAATACCATCATTAGGAATAAGGCCAACACCCAAAACCCCAACGAATTGGCAGGCCGTCTCACCGCCGACAACTTCGGTTTCCCGGTTAGCGTAACGCCGTCTTGAGCCGCGATATGATACGCAATTCCAAAATGACCCGCCTCCACTGCCTCGCTTATTTTTTTGACCTTCATCCGAGGAACGATCAGCTCGCGAATTAGGTCGCCTGCTTTTCCATCCGGCAGTACCCCTTCTAACCCATACCCCACTTCAATTCGAACTTTGCGTTCGGTAACGGCGAGCACCAACAGGACCCCGTTATCTTTTCCTTTTTGACCCATTTTAGCGGACGCAAACGTCGTTTCCGCGAAATCATCAATGGAGGAGTCGCCAATAGACTTGGGAAGATAGGTCGCCAACTCAACCCCTGTTTTTTGTTTTAATTCTTCGGAAATCGCGGTCATTCGCGCGCTAGACTCCGGGGTCAACACCCCCATTTCGTCGGTGACATAGCCATTAAGAACAGGACCTGCAAGTATCGGAATCGCCACGACCAGAGCCACCGCGATCCCGGCCCACAATTTCAACCGAAATTGAGCCATCATAAAGAGTCGATCCGTTCGACCAAGAACTCAATTTCTTTTCGATAGGCCGAAAAATCAACATCCCCAGGCTTAGCTGACGCTAATAGATGCCTCAACACAGGAAATGGTTTTGACACCCATTGCTCGATCTCAGCCACCACCTCGTCCGGCGTTTTGAGTGACGTGCCATTTCGCATATTCAAGAGTCCCCGCAACGCCCGAACCACATCCGATGTGCTAACCCCGACCACCCCTTTTTGTTCCTTGGGCGCAAGCAATGCCGCTTGTCGCAATCGAAGAAGCGTCGATCTCAAACAAAATTCGGCCTGGTGCCGCACATTGTGAATCGCCACTTCAACAGATGCTAAACCATCGGTTCCAACAATTAACTCTCGATCCAATTTCATGTCCAAAAATTCCAGGGGAAAGACATCCAGTGATTGGTTCAATTCAGCCGACGTAAACACTTGGAGAGAATGAATCTTTTTTAAAAACGGGACTTTATAGTCTTTTAGCAAGATGTCAGTATCAGAAACGACCGCGAGCAAATGCACCTCTTCGGATCGGAAACGGGGAAGCTGTTGCCGGCCATAGCGATACAACGCATCCAGCGACTCTCCAAAATGGGCCACAATCGATTGAGTAACAGTGTTCATACAGCATCTCCCGGTCTCAAAAAATCAAAATAATATTTTCGAAATGATATCACGTTGAACAACGCGCCCCCTACCTAATTCCGCCCCACTATTGCGCCTTCGTACAGGGCCCAGTAAACTATGCCGGCCAGCACATCGAAAATGGTGGACGTAGCTCAGGGGTAGAGCATCAGATTGTGGTTCTGATGGTCGTGGGTTCAAATCCCATCGTTCACCCCATATTTAATTCCGACGGTATCAATACATGGTAATAGTAACGGTTCTTATTATTACAGCGCTGGGATTTGGCTTGGTGTTGGTGATTTCAAAACAGCTTCGCGACGATATTCGCACAGCCACACAATCGCAAGGGACGCAGACGTCATCGACGCTTGTGGCTCACTTGACCCGTCAACAACAGCTCATTGAATTATTTTCGAATCAGGTCATGGCGCTCAATACCACCATTGAAAAAAAGCTCACGGATATTCAAACCGATACCGCTCTCAAGTTGGAGCATATCCGGGTAACGGTCGACGAAAAACTGCAGACCACTCTTGAAAAGCGGTTGGGCGAAACCTATAAACTAATGTCGGATCGATTGGAACAAGTCCACAAAGGGCTGGGTGAAATGCAACAGTTGGCGCAAGGGGTCGGGGACTTAAAGCGTGTACTAACCAACGTAAAAACCCGTGGAACTTGGGGCGAAGTTCAGCTTGGCGCATTGCTTGAACAGGTGATGACCCCAGATCAATTTTCCAAAAACATCAAAGTTATTCCCAATGGAACCGATTTTGTGGACTATGCGATTAAATTACCCGGCAAAACCGACCGGGAAAATGTGTGGCTTCCGATTGATTCCAAATTCCCTCAAGAGTCTTACCATCGACTCGTCACTGCCATCGACGACGGAAATCAAGACGCCATCGATGCCGCTCATAAAGAGTTGGATGCCACTTTAAAAATTCAGGCCAAGTCCATTGCTCAAAAATATATTCACCCCCCGTACACGACCGATTTTGCTATTATGTTTTTGCCCACCGAAGGGTTGTTTGCCGAAGCCCTGAGATTGGGGGGATTGCAAGATCTTTTACAATCTCAATATCGCGTCATTATTGCAGGCCCCACCACCTTGGCCGCGATTATGAGCAGCCTACAACTGGGATTCAAAACCCTGGCGATTGAAAAGCGGACCGGGGAAGTATGGCAATTATTGACAGTGATCCAAGGCGAATTCGGTAAATTTGGGGCATTATTGGAAAAAACCCAGAAGAAACTCCATGAAGCCGGACAAAGCATCGAAGACGCCACCCGAAAAACAAGGACCATTGAACGACGACTTGATAAACTGAGCACCCAATATGAACCGACAGTACTCGACACCCCCGTCGAAAGCTTATTTGAAATTCAAACCGAAAGAGGAATTGCTGATGACACTTGAATTTGGCCGAATTATTACTGCCATGGCCACCCCATTTGATCACAACGGAGATGTCAATTATCCCGAGGCCATTCGCCTTGCCCAGCACCTTTATGACACAGGGACTGACGCCATTGTGTTGGCGGGAACGACGGGCGAATCCCCCACCCTGACCCACGATGAAGAGTTTCAACTATTCAAAGAAATACGGACGGCATTCCCTAAGAAAAAAATTATTGCGGGAACAGGGTCCAATTGCACCCGAACCGCCATCGAGTCCACCCGAGAAGCGGCAGAATTGGGCGTCGATGGGGTATTACAAGTGGTACCTTATTACAATCGACCGTCTCAAGAAGGATGTTATCAGCATTTTAAGGCAGTCGCTGAGACCACCGCCTTGCCCATTCTTTTGTACAATATTCCCGGTCGAACGGGGCGCAATTTGGAACCGGAAACGGTGGCCCGTTTGGCGGAATTGCCGACCATTATTGGGATTAAAGAATCAGCGGGGAGTGCCCAACAGGCTCAAAAGATAAGGGATCTATGTCCGGCCGACTTTTTAATTTATTCAGGGGACGATGCGTTAACGCTTGATTTTATGCAATGCGGTGCGGTGGGCGTGGTGTCGGTGGCCGCTCACATCGTGGGACCGCAAATGGCAGCGATGATCTCTGCGTTTGTGGCAGGGAATCATGACGAGGCCCGCCGAATCGAGTCGATTTTGAAACCAGTATTTGATGTCTTGTTTATTACATCGAACCCAACACCATTAAAAGCAGCGTTGACGATGCTGGGGTTTGGCGTGGGCATCCCTCGGTTACCGTTGGTACCCGCAACAGTAGCGGAAGTGGCTCAGATTGCGGAGGTCGTTGCTGCGCTGCGGTAAGATCGGCCTGTTTCTAAAACAACACCGTGAATTTCAATAAGGCATCGTACGTTTCAAAATCAAGCGGGGCACTTTCCGCGCCATAGTCCAATTGTGCTGAAAGTGCCGTATCGAGTAGCCCCCCCACTCGGGTGTCGTATTTGGCGTATATGGAACCCTTCCGTCGGCGGGTAGATTGTCCTGAAAAGGAACCGGTATATTCAAAAAATCCACCGACGGTTACCCCTGCCCACGGACGGTAACGGACTTCCAGTCTGGGGACCAGTAAATAAGTATCTGGGAGTATCCCGTAAAGATCGATCGACTTCTCCCCCGACATTACAAAACGGGTCAATAGGGTTGCACCATCGGCCCATTCCGCGCTCAACTCTGCCGAATGGGTCAACGTATTGGCGTTGCTAGACGGAGAAATCGACTGGGTTTGTGCCGCCGCCGCGAGTCGATAGGCCGCAGTCGCCTTTAACACGGGGGACAGTTGGCTTTGATATTCAAGGCTATGCCGCGTGGTTACAGACTCTGCAACGTCGTAATTTTCGGTCCCCAAGGTCGGACTGAGATTAGTGCCGACTGTTGATTCGGTATCAATAGTGTAGCGCAAACTAGAGCGATCATTGATCCGATAATCAAGCTGCGCCAAAGTAGTTCGGTCATTTCCCGTTTGGGAGACCACCGACGCGGGGAGTCTATTTTTATCCAACACCATTTTGAGAGACGTTTTATGATCAATTCCAATCATCATATTGTTCCATCCCTCATAAGTCAGATTATATTGATTCACCAAGCGATCCTCATAGCGCAAGCCGCCCAAATCTCTATTTTCTGCCAACGTGGGTTTAAATTTGTACCCCAACGACAATCCGTTAATCGGCCGCCATCCCACGCCCATATTTAGCTGGTGTTTAATGACTCTATAGGTGGTGGATCCCAATAACTCCTCGACGGTTTCCACATTATAATTTCCATTAAAGCGCAGCGCTTTATAAGGTCGTATCGAATAGTTAATCGCGGATAATAAGGATTGACCCTCCGCGGTATCATTCACAAATTTGACGGTTGCATCCATCGAATAATCGGGATTAGGGGTTAACGAGGAGGACAAACCCATGGTCTGACGGGACTTCGAGGTACCTAAATTTGTATCTTGCTGCAGCCATTCGACCCCCGAGGATAATTGAAGTGTGTCACCAAACTGGGAATTGCTGTTGAGCTGGACAACGGTATTCCTAAAATTGGCAGCAGATGTGATTCGATTTTCCCCTGTTTCAAAACGATATGACGGCTGAAGCACCACCCATTGCAACGGAATTTTCCAGCTCACACTTTGGCGCTGAATGGTTCGGTCCAAGATATTGGTTGACACGGAATAATCTTGATCGAGGCGGCGATAATAGCCCAAGGATAGCCGATCGACGTTGGTGCTGAAATCCCAACTTTGATTTTGAATGAGCCCATCTCCTCGAGCATAGGCTTCAGAGTCATGTGCAAAATCGATCTGCCACCACGGCATCGGGGTCATGCCAATCCCCGTGGAATATCCCCAGTATCCGGGTTGTAATACTGCCGTTCCAATAGGTTGAAATTGTCCGGTCAATTTTTTGAAATTCCCCCGCATTTTAAACCATTGATCCACCCATTCTGTCCGTTGATCAATGGCCAGGCCTGCAGAGTCGATCCCTCCAACGGAATTGTCTGCAGTCAACGTCGATAATGCCACCTCGGTGGCGCTTGTCCATCCGGGCAGCACTGTCATTGCGGCTTTAGCACCGGCAATCGACTGAGTTTTGGGATGGGCCAGGATGCCATTCATTGTCGCCACCCCACCTCGCTCCACTTGCATCTGATATCCCACCCCCAATACCGAAATGGGACCGATGACGCGATCGTTTCCGGTGGATGTCCATTCCCCATATGCAGCCGCAAACGTCTTTTTAAAAATGGCGTCGGAATATTCGTAATCGACGACAAAAAGATCGGTATCGGGGACAAATTCTTTTCGAAAGGTAATTTGGCCCAAGTCATAGTCCACCGTGTAGTCCGTGTCCCGGACCAAGACTCGCCCGAGGTACACCACCTGCTCCGAATGGATCACCAACGGTCGATTCGATAATGAATACGGTCCCTGGGAATTTTTTCCGTATAGTCGATCGTGGGCAGGGGTTCCTTTTGACTCGGAGACCATCCCCGTAAAATTGAACCGGGGTGATTTATATTTGACCTTCATCCCATCCAATCGTTTATTAAATGGCATCAACTGGAGGGAATTCATTTCGGCCCAATATTCTCCAAAATATCCTTCCCAATGATCGGTCATCAATAAAACGCTGTTTTTATTGGAATCATCCAACACCACCGATGAATCTTGGAATGTGGCCAATACATCCACATCATTGACCTTACCAGCCACCGTGACCCGCAGAAGCTCGTCGCGTTGGGTCCCGGGATCGAACCCGTCTTTTGTCCCTCGTTTAAACCGTGATCGGGTTGAAATGGTCTTTAATCCTTTGATGGTCAGATTGGTCGTCACACGCTCAAACCACTGAAAGGGTTGAAATAGGTTGGTTGTTGAATAGTCATTTTGTACTGCCCTGATTTTTAAATCAGAAACGTCCCGCCGGGGGTACACCGGAAAACGCGTCACCAAGGCGTGGTTTTCTGAGGGGAGTTTCAGATCGGTAAACGATTGATAATACGTGACGTTGCCCGTCGCCATTTGTAACAAAACGGGGCCTGACGTCCCTGAGTTAAATCGGCCCACCCATAGCCTGGGTGCCGCCTCAATCATATTCAACTGGTTCTCAGATGCAATGAGGGCCAACGTATCCACCTCATCGGGGGGCCGCACGATGACATAGACGGGACTGGTGGGTGTCGACTGCGGCAGTGTTTTTAAATCAATGGGGCCCGAATAATAATAGGCGTTGACGTTTTGCTTTCGTTGCGACGTAGAATACGCATCATTCGGGAGTGGATTGCCCGGAAATGAGGGTATCAATTTTTTTTTTGACCCCCTGATTCAGGGAGTCCAATAAGGTTTTTAATTCCGTCGCCTTTTCTGAGAGTTGGGCCACCTGATGCCCTTTATTCAATCGAGCCTGATCCGTCTCGGCCATCTCAATCTGATACGCTGAATTTAACAATTGCCATTCTGCCGTCTTTATTTTTTCTTCGACGATAGGCAGCGGGTCTGGGTCCATCATCGGCGACGGGGCCGGTAACCATTGATCCTGAAAATCCCTGCGCCCGGCCAAATAATCAGCGGTCATTGCCCGCCACCGGAGAGTCTCGCGAGACACCCAAAAATAAGGGGAGGCCTTGGCCCAGGTCAGCCATTGATCAATATCTTGTTTTAAGGCCAGCAGTGTCGACATTACGATGGGAGGTTTGGGGGGCAACAAGTCCGCGTCCTGTGTTGGCGGTTGCATTGCAATCGTGAAGGTGGGCACCTCCTCTACCACAATAGAAGAGGACGCCAGCCGGGACTTTAATGACGTTAATTGCTCCCGTTGTTCACGCAGTGCGGCCTGAATAGTCCCTTTATCCTCCACCACGGATCGATACCGGTCTCGCTGAACAACTAGTGCTTGTTTTTCATGCCATGTTTTTTCAATTTCTCCTTGATTAACGACCAGCGCCTCGCGCAACTTGTCCGACGACAAGGGCAATGGCTGCCCATAAATAGAGCGGTATATTTTTTGAACCAACTTAATATTGGGGGCCCGCTTCACTCGTTGTTGAGTCTCAGTATCCAATTTTTGGAGCAAAGACTGAAGTTGCTGCCTCGCCAACAATCCATTTCGAATCCCGCCCAATTGGACCTCGACTGTTTTTAAGGCGGCCATCGCCACTTGAATTTCAGCGATCCGATTTTCATTGATCCGGGCCGAATGGTCGTAGCGATCCATTTCGATCTGGACGCGGTCCCATTCAACCACAGCCGCCCGGGTGGGGACCTGTATCGGGCCAATAAAGTTGGGCGTGCTGGGCTGAGGTTGAGGTTGAGTGACGTGCCTCAAAATCGTGGCAATTTGAGCCTCTAATGCGGCGGCAACCCCATGATCGGCTGCACTCACCTTGGCATCGGGAGTCCCTCGTTGGTCCATTAGGGCCATTAATTCCCCGGCAGACTCATTAATGGAATACATCATCCCATTGATAAAAAAAGGCAAATTCGCCTCATCCATTGGCATCGACGTATCACTCGCGCTGACGGACATGGTAAGGGCCAGACCCACCATGCCCCATACCACGCCTCGTATTAATGAATTGAAAATAACCACACCCGGTGCGCTCCCCGATCAGAAATTAATAGTCGATCATCCCCTAAACGAATGGCATCAATTGGCGATTTAAAGGGGTCTTTGACTGTTTTGATTAATTCCCCCGTATAAGAATAGACCCTGATGGCCCCTTCTATTGGAAAAGTTAATACCCAATACTTGTTGATCCATTGGGTCACCGAACTGGCCCCCGACACGGCAATCACTTGCCGCTTAAATTTTCCAAACTCATCAAATAACTTGAGACCATTCTCATCAAGGATCCATACCTGACGATTGGACTCAACCCACACATCAACGGGGCTCGATAACCCACCCTCTAAAGCATCAATTTCCAAGGCTTGTTTGCCAGATTCATCTAATTTAAGCACGCGGCTGTTCCCAAAATCTGCGACCCACACATAACCATCGATATCCACAAACAAGCCCATCGGTTGATTAAACCGAACCCCCAGCACTCCAAATTGGCCCCAGGTTTCTTGGTATCGACCATAGGTATCGAGGCGGTAAATCACATTGTCGTCCAAATCCCCAACGTACACCGCGCCTCTGGGATCTACCGCGATCGAAAATGGGCCTTGCATGGTGGTATCGTCCCCATCCGGGGTTTTCACCGCTTGGGTCGTAAACTCAAATACCCCCGTGTCCCGAAATCGTTGAACCCGTCGATTACGTAAATCCGCCGCAAAAAAGGAGTGCTGAAATACCCCTAATTGGCCAGGGGAATGGAATAGACCATCCGAAAATCCAAACCCGCCAATGGTGCGATCCAAGGTCATCGACATGGTTGCAATTTGAATATTTACGGTGACTTTGCCCGCGCAATCGCAATCATCGGTGCTTGCGAATACCGTGGTGGTCATCACCCCTAGTAGGGCCATTATGATCCACTGTTTCATTTTAATTTTGCCATTTTTCCCCTGGCCTCTATTTTTTTCCCTGTGTCATCGATCGCCAAAATTTTGTAGACATAGACGCCATTAATGACTTCATCCCCTACCCCATTTCGCCCATCCCATACCACATCTGAATATTCTCTGGATGGCGTAGTTCCATCAACTGAGCAATCATCTAACACTCGGACTAACCGGCCTCCGAAATCAAAAATTCGAATCGAAACAGACCGTGCGTCACGGGATAATTTATAGCGAATCCGGGTCGTCGTGGCAAAGGGATTAGGATAGTTAATCGATGAATCAATGGTCAGTTCGGGATCGATGGCAAACACCTCAGCGGTGGTTGATAGATCCCATGAATTGGTCGCATTCCAATCCGCTTTGACTTGCCAGGTATACCGATCATTTCCCACCGTTCGTCCGAGTGTGTTGTATTGATCCGGGTTATATCTCACCGTGTCACCGTCCACGTGATAGGTACCCGCAGGGACATCAATCACTTGGTAAAGGTCCGATATCGTTGCGGTGGGCACGGTAAACGTAGAAAGGGCCGTGATCGCACCAAGTACCGGGGCCTTTTTGAGCTCAATTTGGAACCGGGTCGACGGGGTTAAGTTCCCGGTGGGTATCCGCCAACTAAAATCGGGGTGAGACGATTGGACCGTGGTGACATCCGTCGTGGACGATTTGGGTGCGGCCAAAAGAACCTCGGATGTCGATAAAAGACGCACCCCTGGGATGGACCAGATTGCATTTTGAGTCCCGGTTGTATATTGGTTATTCAAATAGAGTTGTTGGTAATAGATTTGGGATTTGCTGTCCCGGGAGTCTTCCCACATGAGATAGACCAATCCATTGGAACCGGTCGCATAACTAATATTAGAAATCGTGCCTGATTTGGAGATTGCAGGAAGGGTCGCAGCCAAAGAATATCCTGTCCCAGGGGTATTAAACGACAGACTGTATTCTCCCGTCGTTGTACTCTTTCTTAGGTAAAGAGTGGACTCGGTTCGGAGAGACAGCAAATTTCCGGCATAATTATATCTGGTGTGATATGTATCCGATGTTGATTCCCAATTGGTTGTATTCGACGCATTAAACAACGCAATGATATTGTCTTGTTGCCCGACCGTTGCTGAACTATCAAGGGTCGCAGCTGTGACAAACGTCGTGCCGTTCCAGGTCATTTTTTTGTATCCTGATGGATAATAATAATAGGTCCGATATTGGTATTTGTTGTCGCCATTATGTCCATACCGATCACTGGTCATTTTATACAATCCCGCCTCACGACCATAAAGAGTCTGCTCGTACGGCAATTCAACATTGTTAAAATAGATGCGGTGCTTGGTATCTGAGCCGCCCGTATCGTCTCCACTATACGTAATGGTCTGATTCAAATCGTTCATAAACGTCTGTACACCCGTGCCTCCCCATCCGGGATTATTTCCGTAGCAGCCAAACAATCCGGGATCACAATGCTCTGTTCCAGATGCCCCAACGCTGGCCGTCTTTTGGCTACGAGTTCCTTCACCCCAGCGCCCTTCCACAACTCCAGAATTAATCGTAACTGACGGGGTATGCGCGTTGGTTCCACCCACCAAAAATTCGTCATTTAAGTAGAATGTTCGATAGGTCGACGTGATATTTCCGGCGCCATCTTTGGCCAAAAATTCGGCCACATATTGACCCTCTGGCGCCTGCCACACGTCACTTTGCGAGGTGCCTTTTCTGACCAAGCCATCCCAACGAAGTACGGATAACCCTTGGTACTGTGCCGTATTGTTATTGCTATAAACCAAGGTCTGGTTTGAAGTGTTGAATATCCGTACAGAGGCAGAGGGAGTGTGCCCCGAACTATCAGAGATGGTATAGGTTGCAATATTATATGAGGCTGAGTTTACTGCCGTTATAGGCAAGCCTAAGATCTGTTGGATGGTCGACTGGACCCCTGTTAAAGATAAAATGGGGGCGGTATTGTCATTTTCAAACGTGAGAGTCGAACTCGCGGAAGATCGATTCCACGCAATATCTTGAGCGACTACCGAAACGGAATACACCCCGTCCGCGGTAACCCGGGTACTGTCGATACTCGTTTGCACCACGGAGGCCCCTGTGTAGGACTTGGTGTAAAACTGGCTGGCAATGGTTCCATTCGACCGTCTTACGGTGACCTCATATTGATACCCCAACGTATTACGGCTGTCATCGCTACCGCTGATCTGAATCACATAGGCTGCCTTTGTTGCGTTGATAATATTTTGGGTAGAGATCACCGTCACCGAGCTAATCACCGGAGCGATGGTATCGATGATGTAGCTTCCGGTCTTTTCGGTGGATTTGTTGCCGGCTTTGTCGACGGCATAGGCCACCCAGGTATTGGTCCCCTCCGATCCCAATCGAGAATCCCCTTTTGAGAAGGTCATGGGGGATGTCACTGATGAAATTGCCGACCCTCCGTTAATTTTTAATTCATAATGGTCGAGCCCACTGACGCCACTGTCTCCCCCACCCGTCCAATAAAATATCAACTGGGTATTCGCGGAGACGGCACCGTTGGAGCAGGACGCACTACTTAAGGTCGGGGCCTGACGGTCGAAGCCCACGGTTAAATTGGTTTCTGAGGAGGTATTCCCCGCATTATCCACTGCCCTAATCTTGAGCGTCGTATCGCCGTCCGGTAATGCACTTAAGTCGGTGTTGGCGCCGGGTGTAAACGCGATCCATTGGTTATTGTAATAATATTGATAGGCGTTAATGCCCGAATCAGTATCTGCCCCGGTAGCACTGATCACGGCGGTTTGGGGGCTACTTCCGATGTAGCGCTTGTCGCTGGCGACGTTGGTCAAAGACGGGGCGGTGTAGTCCAGATAGATGGGCACCGTCACCATCGACGACGTCCGACCGGCCCAATCGTAGGCCTGGAAGGCGACGTTGTAGACGCCACTGTCGAGAGACGCCCCCAGAACAGAATATAAAATATCGGTATTCGTCGTGGTGCCTGACGCTACGGGTGACCCTTGGCCCGATTTGGTGATGGTGTATTTTAACTCCTTAAAATTTGACTCGGTCAGACTGAGTTTGATCACCGCCGGTGAGGTCTTAGACTGGTAGGTTGTTCCACCTGAATTTGACGATAACGACAGCTGTGGATTGGTTGTGTCGATCATCAGGGTGATGGGCCCAAATTCTGAGCTGGCGTTCCCGGCGGAGTCCGTCACTTTGACCCACACATTATTCGAACCTTCCGTCCATGTAGGGCCGGTATTGGTTCCGGCACTATTTTGAACCCGGTAACTCCGAACCACTGAATAGGCTTCGGTCGATGACACCACCGACCATTGTGACGGATCGATGGTCAGTGAGGATAGATAATTAGTACTTCCATTGGTTGCGATAATTTGGGTGGGGGTGACCGAAGTGATGGTCGGCGCAACGGTATCCAATGTGATCGTCTGTGACACCACCGAAGAGATATTGTTGGCCTGATCTTCCAGTTTTAAGTTTACGGTCTGCAGGCCGTCGGAGGCAGTTAGCTGCCAGGTATTGTCCCCTAAACTAGGCAGGGCCGTCCAAGGCCCCGTTCCATTTTGGGCATAGATGGTCTTGGGATAGGTTTCCGTATAGGTCGGCCGCAATGTGATATTCCGGGTATTGGTAAATGCCCCTTGAACAATTGTAAAACTCGGGGCGGCAATGGTGTTGTCGACAATCACGACCTGGGAAAGTTCTTTATAATTGCCCGCAGCGTCTGTCACCCGAACATAGACCGACCCGGATTGATTAATCGCCGACGTCGTGAGTGACGTTCCCGTCACCCAGGTTCCCGTTGCGCCCCATCGCGACTGGATCGACGTTGCGCTCGCGTCAGAAATAGGACCCAAGTTCACTTGAAGATTTTGAGAGGCATACGCTGGCGCAGTAAATGAGAATGCGGGAACCGTACTATCCGCCATCACAGAAATATCCAAGGTGACGGTATTCTGAGCCACGTCTTTGATCACCAACTGCAACGTCTTTGTTCCATCAGTGATTGAGGCCGTGACATCCGAAATAGACAATTTAACGCCATTAATTCCTTGAGATCGTCCAGATGCATCAATGGTCTTAATTCCTGAAAATATCAATTTTAAATCCACATTGGCTGTCGAATTATCCGCCACATTGACGGTCACCGACAGGTCTTTGTTGGACCCCGACAGGGTGCTGATCGGCACCGTCGACACCGTCAATCCGCTGGTGGTGGGATCGGTATGATCCACCGTAAATGGCACATTCAACGATGCATCGGTGCGGCCGGTTAACGTCTCTGCGGTAACGAGAAGATAATAGCTGCCACTATTGGCCCAGGCCTTTGTTGTGTCGTTATCCAAATGCCCGTTCCATTGGGCCACCGCATCATTTTCAAACACACCTTTGGACTGACTTGTTGCCAAGGTTGCGATGAGCACGTCGGCTCCGGATGCGGGCTTGTAGTAGATTTTTTCCGTAATCTTGGCGACGTAGGTCTCCGCCATCATCCGATAGCCACTCGGTTTGCCCGCCGCATCCGGAGAATCCAATCGTTCGCGAAGCGAGTAGGTAATTTTTCGCGCCCCACTGGCCTTAAACGAATACGGTGTGCTGAGCTGCAATCCATTCGTCAGGGTTAAATGCTGCTCCGTCACCTCAAACAATCCCTCGACCGGAATCGACGTATTGTTCACCATGTCGGTTGCGTAGGCCCGCATGATATACCAGCCCTTGGATAGATAATTCCCCTGCAAATCGCGGCCATCCCATGAATTCAGAACCACCAACCCTTTTGACCCCGATGAATCCTTGAGGGTGGTCTTTAGGGTGCCTGCCGTGTCGTAAATTCGTACTACCAATTGGGAATAATCTTCATGAATATTCATCGTGATGACAATCGCTGCAGATCCCACGTTGCGAATCGCCGAAAATGTCGATGCATTGGCAGAGTATTCGGTGATTTGGGGCGGCTTATTATCCACGACACCCAAACTGAGCACGGTCGTTGCAGTTAAATTATCTTTGTCGTCGGACAGACCGGATACCTTCACCGACGTGGACTCTTCGACCACGGGCATGTCAAATCGCACGACCGCAGACTTACGATCTTGAGCTAAAGTGACCGACGAACTCCCCAATGTCGATGCATCCGCTCTCACCAATTGCACCGTGAATCCCGTTGACTTCACAGGTTCGGTAAATTGTAGTGTGACATCCAGTGGTTTTGTCGTTCCGTAATTGGTGGTGGCCACGATGGCCGATACAGAGACCTCCGGCGCCTGGGAATCCAAGCTCAATTTGAGTCGAGACTCATCCGTCCCAGAATTCGCTGCGCGGTCTAAAATTCCAGTGACCCAAACGGTGCCAATACCCTCCGTATTTTTGGGGACTCTAAATACTCCTTGGGCCGTCGAATTATATCCAGAAATCGACGAATTAGGGGCAACCGAGGTGCCATCAGGAAGGGCCAACCGGTAATTCGCGCTCGCCAATTCAGACAATGTAAATGTGACGGTCACATCCCGTGCCCCGGATGACAGCGGAAGATCAGACACCCGCTGCACGTCGGTCACGGAGGGAGCCACGGTGTCATTGGTTAGTATGACCGACCCTGCACGAACAGAGTTTCCGGCTTTGTCCACTGCATCCACCGCAATTTGGTAGTCACCTTCAGTGGTGATTCCATCGGCTTTCGCGAAACTCAACGATGCGGGATTTTGAGACGATGCCCCACTATTCACCAAGGTGGAACTCCGATACACCGACCATAAATACCGATCAAATCCACTCAAATCCGACCCCACTTGAAGGCCAATAGTCAGGGGATCTCGGCTAAAATTTGTGTAACTGTTGGTTGTTTTTGACGGCGAAAATGCCACCACCGACAACGGGGTGCGATCCACAATCACAGTCTGAGTCGCAGTTGGCGATAAATTGGAGGCAGAATCCCGAAGCTGCGCGGCCACGGTATGGCTTCCTTCGGCCAGGGTCAACGACAATGCAGTGACGGCAGAGGCGGTCGCGGATTGAAGCGTCGCGCCATCCAATTTAACCGTCAGCACCGTTCCCGACTCGCCACTGATACTTAACGTCACTGGATTTGCACTGGTCGCCGACGCCAAATTTTGAATCACTGGAACTGCAGGGGCGGTGGTATCCACCAGCCAGGCCGTGAACCGGGTTGTTGTCATGATGTTGCCGGCCAAATCCGTGATATCCGCAATTTCGAGCTGGCCTTGGCCATCATCGCCACTCGCAATTGAGACTGAGCCCACAATTTGAGTCGACGTTTGTGACGTTAAGCTGACTGAGACCCGGCGGCCCGAGGCAGTCACCAGAGTTAAATACGGCGTCTTTCCAAGATCCAGTTCTTCCGTCGTATTGACCGTCACTCGATATTGCCCGACACCGACAATGGCCCCTCCAGAAATGGTGAGACTAGACACCGCGGGCAAGGTCAAATCAACAATGACGTCCTTCGTCGCAATTGAGGATACATTCCCTGCCCGATCTGTCGCGGTGACTGTGATCCGACGCGCACCTTCAGCCAAGGTTAAATGAGCGACCATTTGAGTCGTGGATTGCAAAAATTGAGCGCTTTGTTGCCCATCGACAAATACGGAGGTTGTCGTCCCCACTTCATTCGTAATGGGAAGCGCACATTGGGCAACATTCATTCGCGACCCAATATCTCCCAACGCGGGAGTTGCGGGACTTTGAGTATCAATATTGAGTATAAATCCGGGTGCCGCAGTTGAATTACCTGCCCGATCCAATGCCGTAAAATTGAGGGTATATTGGCCGTCCGAACTCAACCCGTCCGACGATAACACTGAAAAACTCCCTGTCGTCGATTGAACTGCTTTAATGAACGATACTCCCTTATAAATTGAGCAGCCAACATGATCCAGCCCGCTGACGTCGAGCCCTACCTCAATGGTAACGTCAAACGGATCATTGAGTGGATTGTGATAACTGCCGGATACTTTTTCCGTATAAAATCGGGTAATTGAAAGTGGCGTTAAATCCACCGTCACCGCCTGAGTCGTTGCTGACGAAAGATTCCCCGCTGAGTCTTTGAGTTGCACCGATAACAAATGGCTGCCTTCGCTTAACGTAAGCGCCACCGATTGTGGGGAACTCACCAGCGTGATGGTTTGAATGACCGTCGCGTTGTCTTTAATCGTCAGGGTTGTGCCCGTCTCGCCTTGGACTTGGAGGGAGTAACTGGAGTAATTTACCAAGCTCAATGGTGATACAAATACTGGCGCGGTTGGGCCGGTGGTATCTACCGTGAACGCGGTCGCTTGGTAAAGAGAGTTACTGTTGCCCGCCAAATCGGTGACACCCGAGACTTGGAGGGTGGATGAGCCGTCATCTCCCGCTTGGAAGGTGAGCGTCCCTTGAGCCGACGTACCAGAATATGAACTCAACGTAACCGTCCGACTTTGACCTGCCTGGGTTTTAATCACCACCGTCGGGGCTTTCGCGGCATCCACCGTTTCGCTGAAGGTCAACGCGATAGCATAGGTGTTGGCGCTCACCGGTGACACTGTGCCCATCGTGAAACTGGTGATCGTCGGTTTGGTTAAATCCACGGTGACACTTTGGGTGGCGATAGATGATAAATTCCCCGCTGAATCTTTGAGCTGAGCGGTGACGGAATGGCTGCCTTCGGAGAGAGTCAATGCCACTGATTTCGGTGAGGTGGTTAAGGTCGTGGTCTGAACCAAGGTGCCATTGTCCTTGACCAAAATAGTGCTGTTCAATTCGCCTTGGATGGATAACGAATAGCTGGCGGAATTGACCAACGATGCCGGTGACACAAAGACCGGGGTGGTTGGAGCTGTCGTGTCGATCACAAAGGCATTCGCTGAGTAGGTAGTGTTCGCATTCCCCGCTAAATCCGTCACGCCGGTGATCTGGATTGTGGATTGCCCGTCATCTCCCGATTGGAAAGTGACCAATCCTTG
>CANIAP010000017.1 GCA_947465765.1 bacterium
CAAAATGGCATACACACACATTTTGGCGTATTTACGCACCAAAAGCACATGGTTTGAGTTCGAAGTTATGGATGGATTGAGTTCTACTTTAAACGAACTTTTCGGTAATCGAGTTCGAAAGGAACTTAAGTATGGCGGAAAGGGTGGGATTCGAACCCACGGTAATGTTGCCACTACACACGCTTTCCAAGCGTGCTCCTTAAGCCACTCGGACACCTTTCCGCGATGAAGACCATTTCAGAGTGGGGGTTCCATTATGCCTCAGCCCCGTTTCGATGTGAAGAGCCCTCGTTTGACACTCATTTTTTAGGGGCGCATAATATTCCGGTCCTATTTTCTTTCGGTTTCTTAAAATTTTCTTTAAATCTTTAGTTTTTATATGAGGAGTACACCAGATGACGCGTAAAAAAGTAACGGTAGTGGGTGCGGGGTTTGTAGGGTCAACAGCGGCGCAACGGATCGTCGAAAAACAACTGGCCGATGTAGTGTTGATTGATATTGTTGAAGGCCTTCCCCAAGGGAAAGCATTGGACATGATGCAATCGGCCGCTGTCGAAGGATTTGATACCCATATTTTGGGAACCAATGACTATAAGGACACCGCCAATTCAGATGTGGTTGTGGTGACTGCAGGAATTGCACGTAAACCAGGAATGTCCCGCGACGACCTTTTAAATACAAACGCTGGAATTGTCGGCGGAGTCGTCGATGAAATCGCAAAACACTCACCCAATGCGATTTTAATTGTGGTGTCTAACCCGTTGGATGTTATGACTCATTTGGCTTGGAGACGGTCGGGTTTTGACGCTAAACGGGTATTTGGAATGGCCGGCGTATTAGACTCTGCCCGATATGCCTTTTTTATATCTGAAGCATTAAATTGCTCAATTAAGGACGTCAGGGCGATGGTATTGGGTGGCCACGGAGATACGATGGTTCCAGTTCCTCATTTCACCACAGTCAATGGCGTGACTCTCACTGAATTGTTGCCCGCTGATAAAATCGAAGCGATCAATGATCGGACTCGAAATGGCGGCGCGGAAATTGTAAAGCATCTCAAAATCGGAAGCGCGTACTATGCGCCATCTGCAGCGGCGGTTGCGATGGTTGAAGCAGTATTGTTGGGCTCGAATCGGTTGTTACCAGTATGTGCATTAACCAGTGGGGAATATGGAATTACGGATCTTTACTGTGGTGTTCCTGCAATTGTGGGTGCCGCGGGTATTGAGAAAATTATCGAAGTCAACTTAAGTCCGGCTGATTTGGCGGCGCTACAGGCGTCCGCTAATGCAGTTAAAGAGTTGGTCGAAGTTCTTAAAATTACGGTATAGACCATACAAGGAGCGATTATGGCTGGATATTTTTCGTCGTCTCTGGGTCGGAAACAAGTCGTGGCGATCACGGGCTTGTTACTGATTCTTTTTTTAATCATGCATTTATCGGGCAACTTATTACTCTTTAAAGGCCCGGATGCGTTTAACGCGTACGCCGAATTTTTGGATAGTTTAGGAAAATTAAAGGTTATAGCGCGGATTGGGTTAGTTGCTTTATTTGTGTCTCACATCGTATTTACGGCATTGTTGGTTATCGATAATCGGAAGGCCCGTGGTAAAGAGGGCTATGCAGTCAGTCGCGCGGTGGGGAAACGGTCATTTGCGACGCGATTGATGCCCTATACCGGGACATTGGTGTTGGCCTATTTGATTTTTCATTTAACCGATTACACCTTGGCGGAGCATCACACTGCAAAGTCCATTGTGGATGGCGTTAACCTTGGGCTTTATGGGTTGGTCTACAACTCGTTTCGTAGCCCCGTTCGGGTGGCGTTTTACGTTGCCGGTATGTTCGGAATTGGATTTCACTTGATTCACGCGGTTCAAAGCGTGGTTCAAACGTTTGGATTTAATCATCCGGTCGCGACTCCGATTATCCGACGATTGAGTACGATTATTGGTGTGGCGATTGCGGTTGGCTTCGCGTCGATTCCGATTTACTTGTTCATCTGTGGCGGGGCACGTGCCTGCTCAGTGAGCAGCTTGTTTTAAGGAAATATGATGAAACTCGATTCAAAAGTTCCCGACGGACCCATAGCTGAGAAATGGGAAAAACATAAGTTCGATATGAAATTGGTTAGTCCTTCCAATCGCCGCAAGTTTGAGGTGATTGTTGTGGGAACGGGCTTGGCGGGGGCATCGGCCGCCGCAAGCTTGGGTGAAATGGGGTATAACGTAAAGGCATTTTGTTTTCAAGACAGCCCACGCCGAGCGCATAGTATTGCTGCCCAAGGGGGAATTAATGGTGCCAAAAATTATGCGAACGATGGGGACAGTGTTCACCGTCTGTTTTATGACACGGTCAAAGGCGGAGATTTTAGGGCCCGTGAAGCCAATGTTCATCGATTGGCCGAGGTCAGCGTCAACATTATTGATCAATGTGTGGCCCAAGGGGTTCCTTTTGCCCGCGAGTACGGCGGATTATTGGATAACCGATCATTCGGTGGGGCCCAAGTCTCCCGGACATTTTATGCCAAGGGGCAAACTGGGCAACAGCTTCTTTTAGGGGCGTACAGTGCAATGATGAAGGAAGTCTCCAAAGGATCGGTGGAATTATTTCCCCGCCGAGAAATGTTGGAGTTGGTCGTAATTGATGGTCATGCCCGAGGGATTATTGTCCGAAATCTCATCACCGGTGAGATCGAATCCCACACTGCGGACGCCGTTTTATTGGCGACCGGTGGCTACGGCAACGTATTTTATTTATCGACCAATGCCAAAGGCAGCAACGTGACGGCCGCATGGAGGGCCCACCGAAAAGGGGCGTTGTTTGCAAATCCTTGCTACACCCAAATTCACCCGACCTGTATTCCCGTGCATGGGGACTATCAATCTAAATTGACTCTGATGAGCGAAAGCTTAAGAAACGATGGCCGAGTATGGGTTCCTAAACAAAAAGGAGATACCCGTCCGCCCGCAGACATCCCGGAAGATGAACGGAATTATTATCTTGAGACTAAATACGTCAGTTTTGGGAACTTGGTTCCTCGAGACATTGCGTCTCGGAATGCCAAGTTGGTCACTGATGAGGGGAAAGGGGTAGGGGCGTCGGGATTGGCGGTCTATCTTGATTTTGCTGATTCGATTCGTCGATTGGGAAAACCCGCGATTGAAGAAAAATATGGCAACCTTTTCGAGATGTATGAACGAATTACGGGGGAAGATCCTTATTCCACCCCGATGCGGATTTACCCGGCGATCCATTACACGATGGGTGGGTTGTGGGTTGACTATAATTTGATGAGTACGATTCCGGGATTGCATGTATTGGGCGAAGCGAACTTCTCTGACCATGGTGCAAATCGGTTGGGTGCCAGCGCATTGATGCAAGGGTTGGCGGATGGCTACTTTGTTATTCCTTATACCCTTGGCAACTATCTTGCGACGACCAAGCTGGAAAAGGTGACCACGGATCATCCTGAATTTAAGAAGGCTGAAGCGGAAGCGAAAGGCCGGATCAATCAACTGTTGTCCATTAAAGGCACCCGGACCGTGGATGATTTCCATCGCGAATTGGGTTTGTTGATGTGGGATAAATGCGGGATGTCTCGGACTGAAGCGGGGCTCAAAGAAGCCTTAAAGCGAATTCCTGAAATTCGAGAGGAATTTTGGAAAGACGTGAATGTCTTGGGTGAAAACGAAGAGTTTAATCAAGCGTTAGAAAAAGCCGGTCGTGTCGCGGACTTTTTAGAGTTTGCGGAGCTGTTTGCGGCGGATGCGCTTCATCGTCTGGAGTCTTGTGGTGGCCATTTCCGGGAAGAAAGCCAAACCCCTGAGGGCGAAGCCCTTCGGGATGATGAGAATTTTTGTTATGTCGGAGCTTGGGAATTTAATGGTGTGGGTCAGGCACCAACGCTTCATAAAGAAGCGCTGACCTTTGAAAATGTTCCCTTAACACAAAGGAGCTACAAATAATGAGTAAGTCGATTAATTTAACTCTTAAAGTGTGGCGCCAAAAAAACGCCAAATCCAAAGGGCATTTCGAGACCTATCTTGCTAAAAATGTAGATAATGATTGTTCATTTTTAGAGATGTTGGACGTGGTGAACGAAGATTTGAACAAATCAGGTAAGGACCCGATTGCGTTCGATCACGACTGTCGCGAAGGGATCTGTGGTTCTTGTGGTGCGGTGGTTAATGGCCAGGCCCATGGGCCCCAACGCAAAACAACGTTATGCCAGTTGCATATGCGTCAGTTTAGCGATGGCGATACCATCGTCATTGAACCGTATCGGTCACGGGCGTTTCCGGTGATCAAGGATTTGGCGGTTAATCGAACCGCGTTTGATCGGGTGATTCAGTCCGGTGGGTATGTGTCGGTTAAGACGGGGCAAGCGCCTGACGCGCACTCAATCTTGGTTTCTAAAACCAATGCCGACTTGGCAATGGATGCGGCCCAATGTATTGGGTGTGGCGCCTGTGTGGCGGCCTGCCCGAATGCCTCTGCGATGTTATTTGTGTCGGCCAAAGTCAGCCATTTTGCATTACTTCCTCAAGGTCAACCTGAACGTAAAGAACGGGTGAAGAAAATGGTCGCGCAGATGGACAAAGAAGGCTTTGGAAACTGCTCCAACGAATATGAATGTGAAGCGGCCTGTCCCAAAGGGATCAGCGTTTCCAATATCGCTCGGATGAACCGGGATTATATGGGGGTGGGGGTGTAATTCATCCCCGCCTGGCCGGGGGGCCTGTATCCATTTTTATTTAAACAGACCCTTTAATCTCAAAGTTTCTGAAATTTATTTTGCAAATATCCCGATAATATATAAGACACAGGTTTTTTGAATTAAAGGGAGACTATTTACTATGCTAAGAATAACCTCTTATGTTCCACAGAGAGCACAAACCGTTCCAGCGGCAGCAGAACAAAAGACGGGCAAGCAAAAGATCGATGAGTTGGGTAAATCGATACAAAGTGGTTTGGGGCGTGTTCAGCAGCAAGGGGGCCCTGTTGAGCCTCGTTTGGAGATCTCTGCGGTATGGCTTCGTAACAATACGACACTGTCGATCCCATCGGTGGCAACCCGTCATTACCCTGAATTATTGAAGGCTCTAACATTGCATCCCGCGGCCGGCTCAGCCGGTCCACTATTTTCCAACTACGGCAACGGCCAGTATATGGAAACGCTACATAAGCACTATATCAAGGTGTCGGAATCGAAACGACCCCAATTTTTAGATAGTCTTCAAGAAAAACAGCCTCAGGTTCATAAGGCGTTTGTGGAATGGTTGATTATCTACGCTGGGGCACCGGCGAATAACGGATTGTCTGACAGGATCCTCCGGGATCTCGTGGCTACTAAAGCGAAGGTTGCCGATTCATTGGACGCTCCCCAAAAGGTGATGTTAACTAAGGGTTTTCTGAGTCAACTTGAGGGGTATCATGACGCTCAAGTCGCTTTTATTGAACAGGTCGCAAGTCTGGCTAATGGCGAGTTTGTTAAATCAGTTGAATGCCCAAAGCGTCTCAATGAACTGTGTAAATCGTTGGATCAGTGGGTCGGTCGCGACATGGCGCGTGTGATGATCGAAAACTATGCTCATGTATTTAATGGTGAAGTTGCGGAGGCTGCCCATTTGGGCCTGGTTGCGCACATGCCGAATAGTCGATCGATTTTATGGTCTGCAGATAAACCTCCACAGCCCCCACGGGGCGCTAGTGTGGATCGATCACCTCAACTTTTCGGTAGTGAAGATCTTGGTGGAGTCGAAGAATCTAAAGGTGACGACCCCGTGCCGGTGACGCATAAATCCGAGAGCCGGCCAGAACAGAGAATAAAGCGTAAAGATGCCCACGCCATTGTGGGTAAGCAGCTAGCGATCTATAAAGGTGCTCTTGAGGATATGCGAGAAAAATATTCAGGGGAACAATGGAAAAAAGACGCGATTCTACTAGAAATAAAAAACCTCCAACAACAAATAACCGTCCATGACCAAAACCCGGGTAAGTTTTTGAGTTCCTCTCCAAAAGAAATTGATTCCGCTTGTAAAAAGCCCAAAGAAGATATGGAAAAGTTATTGGGTAAAATAAATTCCACAGGGAGGGTGGCATCCATTATATTGGGAGGAAAGGGTAGCGCAGCCGCTGCAGTTGTAACGTTAGGGGTGTCAACTGCGGTCGGAAAATCTCTCCAAAAAATAGGCGGAGACATTCATAAAGAGGCCAAGGCCAGGATGTCACTTGCTACACAGGACTTTGTAAACGAAAAATGGGAGAAAAAAGTAGCAAGTCCGTCGGTGGGGTTAACCTCGACGATTACCCCAGCTAATGTCAGTTCAAAAGGCGGAGCGGTGTGGAGTTTCACTATGGAGCAACGTGAAAATGAAGGCCTATCTTGCCAGTCTAATCAAACATCATCAGACCAGGCGGCCAATAATCAAATGTCAGAACTTCGGGTGAGTGGAAAATTGGTCTTTTCTGGTGTTCGACATGCCATTACAGCGACCAAGCGCGGCAATCCTGACGAAACCACGGTGCAATTTGATCAAAACCTAATCTCTGTGACTAATTTTGCCGACAGATTGAAGGGTTTGGATGAGGTAACAAGACGAGCGAAACTCAAAGCGCTGGGTTGCGAAGGAAAAACGTTAGATAAGCTGATGAGGGCCTTGGCTAAACAGCCTGGCCTTTTTTCCTCAGATGGAACTGAAGAGGTAAAAAAGATATTAACCCAAGTGGTTTCAAATCGGACCAAGGCAATCGATGTGGCAAGGTCAGCCTTGGTGCAAAAAATGTCTAAATGGGTAGAAGTTGGCAACGATCCAAAATTAATGCGAACCGTTCAATTGGATATGACCTCGGTTTCCTTAGTAACCCCAGATGGATTTAGGGCGGAAAAGGGGATGCTGGATCAACAGCGGGAGGCGTTCGCTGCGCTTGAAACGCTGAGTTATGAGGAAAAGAGAGAATTGTTATTAGACTTAAGATTAGGCCAAGACGTACCTCTTTTTGATCCTAAAAAACTGCCACAGTTGAATATTAGTACAGCGACATTCAACTTTGGGGTCAATGAAGGCGAAAGAATGGGGCGGCATAATCAATATGTGCAAAATAAAAAAGCGAAAATGAAGTTATTGGTTAGAACAGTAAAAAAAATTAATCGGCTCAATTCTTTTCAACAGGAGGCGCGGTCCAAATTGTTGGAAAAAGTATTAGGAGAATTCAATAAGTTTGATGCTTTGAGTGAGCCATTTGCTTTGATGCGTCCATCGACTTGGGCCGGGTCTGGCCGGCTAGCAAGATTCAGGTCTTATGCACAAAGTACCCAACCTAATCCCTATATGATGCCGGTATTGATCATGGCGTTAGATCAACTTTGTGACGGATCGTTGGCTTTTAATTGCATGAGCGGAAAAGACAGGACGGGTATGGCGGATGTCTTTGCAAAACGGTTTATGGCGGATCTCACGGACGCCATAGAGACAGGGGACTCAAAAAAGGTTGACGCGGTTATTGGATCATTTGACAGGATTTCCGCCACCTTTAGAGAGCTAGAAAGTAAGGGGTTGATCGATCGAAAAGCCGAATTTGACCATATGGATTTTGGTGTAGGTAAATTGTTCAAAGCAGGATATGAATCGTATGACAGTAGAGTGAAGATTCAAGCAGATATTGCCTTCATTAAAGATAATCAGGCCAAAAATAAAGCGATGATGTTACATTCAGGAAACCGTGAGGTTCAGGAAGAAAACACCACCGGTTGGGGGTATAAGTTAAAAGGAAACTCCCTGCTAGGTCATAATACTGAAAGGTTCTTTCAGATGGCATTTGGTACCAGTCAAACAAATACCTCGGTGATCACAGGGTTCTCTACAAACTTTAGTGCTTAAGCCTCGTCAGCGTCTTCCTTTCTGGAAGGCTAGGAAGAGAGGGTGGGATACCCCCACCCAAAGCGAGCGGGGTCTAACTTTGAGTCAAATATCGTAAGAAATCCGTCTGAAGCACGCTTTGATATCGGTTTTTGACAGTGACCCGATATAACGGACGGACTAATGATTCGATTATTGGAATTTTGAATAGGCGGCCGCTGTCCAGTTCATGTTGAACCGTGAATTGGGAAACACAAGCGATACCGAGGCCGGCTTCAACGGCATGTTTGACTGCTTCGGTGTGGCCCATGGTCATGGTGCGATTGAGGGTGATCGATTGGTGATGGAGAACTTGTTCAAAGACGGTCAACGTTCCAGAGCCTTCTTCTCTTAATATCCAGCGCTGCTTGGCTAATGCGGCCAATTTTACGGGGGCGTCGGTGGTCGGTGATTGGGAGGAGATAATACACAGTTGATCGTCGATCCAATGGAGGGCGGTTAGTCGCCGGGTGTCAGAAATGGGACCCTCGACGAGGGCGATATCCAGTGTGTATGCCAATAATTGGGCCTCGATTGCTGAGGTGTTGGCGATATGGAGACGGATGTCCACGCTATCGCCATAGGGGACGCCGAATTGGCCGATTATCGCGGGGAGTAGGTAGTTACCGATGGTCGTGCTGGCACCCACCTCTAATTGACCGGCGAGTGTGTCGTTTTTGAGAATTTTAATATGATCTTCCACCTGAATTAACACTGGTGACAGGTGTTCCAAGAGGTACCGACCCCTCTGATTGAGGACTAAGCGATGCTTCACCCGGTCGAACAGTGGTCCTGACAATGTGGTTTCTAGTTCGGAGATAGCCATGCTGATCGCGGAATGACTCATCGCCATCGCATGGGACGACTGGCGCATATTTAAAGTACGAGCGACCTGAACAAAAATTTCCATTTGCCTAAACGTAATATTGATCATTGGTAAGAATATTTGACCATACTATGCGGATATTGTTAATACTAATTACTATATTGTTCAGGTACCCTTCTCTCCATGACATTATTAAGTTTGATAATTGGGATTGTAATTTCGTTTGTTTTATCGCCCCTTTTAAAGAAAAAGTCCGGCCAACTCTTTGGGTTTTTGTCTAAAGCCTGTGTAATTGGCCTGGGGTTTGGTCTCCATATCGAAGACTTTGAGGTGGTGGATCTTCATCGAATTGGCATGATTGTCGGGGGGGTCGTGATTACGATTGCTATGGGGTATTTTTTGGGACGGCTGATGCGGATGTCGGCATCGATCGCGACGCTGATTACCGTGGGGACTGCGATTTGTGGGGGCAGTGCGATCGGAACGGTGGCCCCGCTCATTCGTTCAAAGCGGCAAGACGTGGTGGTGGCGCTGGCCTGCATTTTTTTATTAAATAGCGTGGCGATGATCATTTTCCCGATCGTGGGGAGGGCCATCGGGCTGTCGGATTCGATGTTTGGGCTTTGGGCGGGGATTGCCATTCACGATACGAGTGGCGTGATTGGTACGGCTGCACTTTTTAGTGAGGCGTCCATTAAAACGGCGGTGATTATTAAAGCGATTCGGACCCTGTTTATTGTACCGGTGGCGATTGGTATTTCGGTACTGAGTCGTCAAAAATCAGACCCAAACGGGTTCCCCTGGTTCTTAGGGCTTCTTTTAGTGGTGATAGGTGGGGTCCAAATTTTCCCTTCTGGCGAGCCTGTTTTTCAATTGGTTTATGGATTCGCCAAACAGATGACGGTGGTTCCTGTTTTTTTACTGGGCACCTCCTTTTCTGCCAAGGAAACCGAGGCGGGCGGTGTTCGTCCACTGATCTTTGCAAGCCTGTTATGGGTAATCGTTGCCGCGTCTTCTTTGGGTGTTATTTTTTTTAGGTAACTGAATTAAAAAAAATGAAATTTTTCCTGGGATAATACGATAATATAGTAATTATATATTTTGTATGATTTACAGGAATGAATTATTAGGAGTGACTAAATGATGCTTTATAAAAGCGATTATGGTTTACAGAGAGTTTCCCAAAAAGCGGAGGGCCCTAAATTGGATATAACGTCAAAACGCAATCTCTTTTTGTTTAAAGTTCTTGCGATACCCGGAGATGAATTCTTTAGCCAACTCGGAAGAGACCGCGCCACCACCACTTGCGATGTTCAAATTTTTAATAAAGTAACAGAATGGGGGCGGAAGTATCTCGTTAAATCAAACGAAATTCTAGAAATGATGGTGCGGGTTGTTCATCAAGAAAGTCGTTTGCCCTCTGTGAACGGAATTGATTTAAGGGGTTATGGTCTTGTAACTGATTTTATTGACCCGAGAGAGATAGCTGATTTTAAAATTAAGATAGGCGAAACGTATAGTAAACTGTTTAAAGCGCTTGAGTGTGAATTGGTTAGCCTTGTAGATAGAGGTTCTAGAGCCTCTGGGAACACCCGCCAATACTTTGGGGGGGTACGTCAGGAAGCCGGTGTGTTTAGTATTAGAGATGGATTTGCCAAGAGCCAAGCTCTCGATAAAATAGAAGAGAAAATGAATCTGCTTGAGCTCGCTCTTGTTTCAAATTTGGGCGTGGTTTCTACCCAAACTGAGAACGGTGAACCCCGCTTTTTTATTCGCTCAGGCAAGCCAAATACTAAAAACAAGTTTTTGGAAACTATAAGAATGATGGCACTCAATGAGGTTCATCATTTGAAGGATACCCAAAAAATAGCCGATATACTTGCACAAGAAAAACTGATTGTAAAAAGGCCTGTTCTTAATAGCTTTATGGACAATTCAACTGTTAAATATGCCTCAGAAATAGCGGGGGGGATGAATGCTGAACATACAGAACAGGGCTCTTTGCAGATAATGAGAGATGTTTCAGTAGGGTTAACAACAGAGGATCTTTGTTTTCCTGTTGGATTGGATGGCCGTACCATCACCGTAATAATCCCCCGCCCCATAGTATTAGAGTTTCCATTTTCTTTTGGAAATAAGGAGTCCATAGAACAAGCAAGACTAAAAAATAGGGACTCAAACATCATGCTCGGTGAATTATTGGAAAGAAAATGGAGAGGTTCCGAAAACAAGGATTTAAAATTTATTGCTGATTGTTTTAGAAGAAACGGGGCAAATTATGACGCAGTTTTTTCTGATATTTTAAGAAATATTAAACATCTGAACTTATCAGAGACAGCGTTAATGTGTTTAGACGCATTACGTATTGGTTTGACGACCAGTCGATCGGCCTTGAATGGACTGAACCTAGAGGGGCGATCTGTCGTCAATGGGGACCCCGAAAGTACTCTGGAATTTATGTATTCAAGCGTCTTGCAAGAAGAATTGGGTATCCTTGCGATAAGTTGCAAAAGTGGCGTAGATCGAACCGGAACCGGTGCCGCGATACTAATCGCTATGAAAAACCATAAAGAAATAACGGGTCATATGTTTAGGCCCGACAAGGCGTATCTTCCATGGACTGACCCCTTATTTAAATTCCTCTTTACGAAAGCTGCAGACGAATTTTGCCAAGACGCACATCGGGTGACACGAAAAAATGGCGAAAGTTTAAAAGCAAAAGATCAAGCTTTTTTTCATAAAACTTATGTTGGTAATGTCGCAGAAAGGGATGCGCTTCAAAAAGAAGTGAACGCATTGGTTTGTGTACAACAATATAATGCACAAGATTTTGTAGCATTAGATATAAAAATTGAGGCGGCCTCTCCCATTATTCTAGATAGCGCAGGTGCTGCAGCACTAGCGGCTCCAACGGATGACGACGATTCGGTACGTATGCTTGGTATTTTGGGTGATCCCGTTACTAGGGGGCAATCGGCAGCTAGACTCAGCTGCGATAGAGACTCTCGATGGTCATCTTTCGGCAGCTTCAGCTCGGTGGGAAGAGGCAGTTCTGCCGGCAGATCCAGTGGGGGTAGCTCGACAGAGCGAGGATCTAGTCAACCTGTCGCCCCAAAAAAAACTTCACCCTCTTTATTCGACCGGCTGTGGGGTAGATCGGCTACAGGTGAACAACCTGCAAGTGGTTCGATGGAACATTCTGCTTCCGAAGATGCCTCCCGTGGTCAATCGGAAGGACGCACCTCTAGTTTGCATATGGGTCGCCCTAGTCCAGCTATAAATGGTCTTACAAGATCGAGAAAATACTCAACTCCAAGTAACCCCACAATTCCTGAATCTGATGAATTTTAAGAAACTGAAAGACGCGTTAACGGATAGTGGATTTAAACCATTCTATGGTTGGAGATAATCCCTCAGAAAGCGGAATACTCGGCGTCCAGTCTAAAATAGAGCTTGCCTTGGTGATATCCGGACAGCGTACCTTGGGATCGTCTTGGGGCAGCGGTAAAAACGTAACTGAGCTGGAGGATCCCGTCATGGCGACCACTTGAGTCGCGAGCTCGTTCATCGAAAACTCCCCGGGGTTCCCCAAATTTACCGGGCCGGGGTTGGTAGGATGATTCATGAGTCGAATGAGCCCGTCGACCAGATCCGTAACGTAGCAAAATGAGCGGGTTTGGGAGCCATTTCCATAAACGGTGAGGGGATGGTTTTGTAAGGCTTGTACGATAAAATTACTCACGACACGGCCATCGTTGGGGAGCATCCGGGGTCCATAGGTATTAAAAATTCGGGCCACCCTAACGGCGACGCCATAAACGCGTTCGTAGTCAAAACAGAGTGTTTCAGCGCCTCTTTTTCCTTCGTCATAGCAAGACCGGATGCCGATGGTGTTGACGTTGCCCCAATAGGATTCGGGTTGGGGATGGATTAGTGGGTCGCCATATATTTCCGAGGTGGAGGCTTGGAGTAGTCTGGCGCCGGTAAGTTTGGCGCATTCAAGGGCGTTCATGGTTCCGATAACGGAGGTTTTAAAGGTATCGATGGGGTTGGCTTGATAATGCACGGGGGATGCGGGGCAGGCTAAATTATAAATTTGGTCGCAAGTAAATGCGGGGAAAAATTCTGAAATATCTTGGTGTATAAACGAAAAAAGAGGGTTTCCTGAAAACCGATCCACGTTCTGTTGGGTGCCGGTGTACAGGGTGTCGACGCAGATAACCTCGTGGCCGTTGGATAATAATCGTTCAATAAGATGGCTGCCTACAAACCCAGCACCACCGGTGACCATAATTTTCATAAGAGGGTAATTATACGGCCATTGGTCTTGGGGTCCAAGTCATAACACGCTGGTCACTTTTTACAGGCATTTTTGGGTCGCCACGGTCATTTGACGGTTCCCGAGCCCCTCATGTTACAATCCACGACGGAGAGCTGGCAGAGTGGTCTATCGCGGCGGTCTTGAAAACCGTTGAACCGCAAGGTTCCAGGGGTTCGAATCCTCTGCTCTCCGCCATACTTAGGGTATCCTATACCAACGGGCAGCCCTAAAAATCTCACCGTAGTGTGAAGTCAATAGAACCACGGAGTCCTCTGACTCTCAATCTGTAATTATCAAAGTTTATGAAGTCATATCGAAGACAGCGTCACCAACAACGCAAAACCGATTATGGTCTCTACCGAAAGGTGACTAAATGGTAAAATCGAGGGATATGCAACAGATATTAAATCCACGGGTTGATTTTGCGTTTAAGAAGCTATTTGGAACAGAGTCGAATAAGGACCTGTTGATGGGATTATTGAATGCGATATTGCTTGAGGAAGATCAATTATCGGATTTGACGTTAAAGAACCCATATACAACGAAGAATGGCGTAACGGATAAGTTGTCGATATTTGATATCCGGGCAGTGGATATGAATGGGCGTCAATTTAGCATCGAGATGCAGATATCGAGTGAGCTAGGGTATGAGAAGCGCGCATTGTATTTGTGGTCAAAGTTATATTCGGAACAGCTGATGGACGGAGTAAAATACTCAGAGCTGAAGAAATCGATAAGTATTCACTTGTTGAATTTTGACTTATTAAATGAGACGGACTATCACAACACGTATGCGGTGTTAAATTTAAGTTCAAAAGAGCGAGCGTTTAGTGATTTTCAGTTACACACGGTGGAATTGAATAAATTTGAAAAGCAGCATCCCGTGGGAGAAAGGCTTGTAACGGCATTAGACCGATGGACCACGTTTTTAACGCGAGCGGGAGAGTTAGCGAGAGGGACGATGTCGCCGGAGATGGAAAATGATCCGTTGATCAAGAAGGCAATAGAGGTATTGAAGAGCACGGCGTTGTCTGAGGATGAACAAGAAGACTACCGGACACATTGGCAATGGATGATGTCGGAGCACTCATCGATTGAATATGCAAAGCATGAAGGCAA
>CANIAP010000018.1 GCA_947465765.1 bacterium
CTCTTACGTAACGTCCGTTCAAGGTAGTGTCCAGACTAAACCCTTCGGGCGGCTTTCAGCCGGTCTGGACACTACCCCTCACTTCCGTTTTTAACCAAATATGGGTTTTGGGTAAAACCCAATTTTACAGAAAAAGTGAAGCACAACTGAAAAAATTATCGTATGTTTTAATTGTCAAATAACTCTCTTTCGTCATCCGTTAGCTTTTCAGACTTAACGTAACCATAGTTTCCAGAGTTCCATGCCAGGAAATGTTTGCGGTCTTTTTCCGGCTGACACGTTTCTATGAACCAACACAAATCATGATACCCCTTAGTTTTGTGGCGTACCTTTGCAAGGTGCCGACTTGTTTGTACGCCGGTATCAATAACAGTGTACGGTTTCCCATCAACCTCGCCAATCATGGCTGCCTTGGTAATGGACCTAAGCCCATCTTTGGTTTGCGAATACATTTCAAGCTCAATACCCCCCACCCCACTTGTATAGTATCTCGAACCAATCAGCGCCAAAATTTCTGGAATATGATCATCGTTTAAGTCGAGCAATGCTATCTCAACATCGGAGGCCGCAGTGTAAGTCCAACTACCGGGAAGGACCTGCTGTTCCGTTATCTCTTGGGTTTTTGCGTTCATTCGATTGGCGACTTGCCTTCGGTAATCAAAATATATTTTGTTGGAAAAAATAATTGGCTCCAATTTAGGGGAGAGGTCCCCACGTTTCCAAAGGCACGTTGATAATCCTACCAAAATTATAATACCGAGTATAAGAAGGCCCTTTTTTATATTCATTTGATCCATAATTCTACTGGATTTATTCGATGAAAGGAATAAAATTATCACATAAAAATTCACACATAGAATATATTATCCAAGGGCCGTCTCAGAGTGGCGCCTGATCTCAGATATGTTTTTGGAACCCGCAACGAAATAATTGGGGGCTTTTTGACGTCTTCACACGATAGCCGAAGGACCGTCATTTTCTTTTCACCAATTTTTTTAGGGGTGGGGGTGCCACCCAAATACAGCGGGGCCGCTTCCCCGCACCCCGGGGAGGGGAAGACCCCTTCCATCCCCTTTTTTTTAACGGCCAAATCTCGCGCCAGTAGTCACGACCTACGGTCGCTCCTTTATGGCACTCACTCAGTTTGGCCTGATTTTGATGTCGGGGGTTGGACGGTTTTTGGTTAAGGTTGCCCCAGCGCCTTCGAATAAAGATAGACACCCCTTTTTCTGCGATTAATCTGCACCAAAGCCTGGACCCTCGAAAGTAGTTCCATGAGGTCGGATACTAATTCGCATTGTCGGAAGAACTGTTATGCAGTTCCAATAGCCGCAGTTTCAATAGCCACGAATTATGCTGTTTTATCTCTTTTTCTTTCAGTTTTATATACTCAATAGGTTCTGGAGTATATGTCGCTGGAGCACTCCCCGATATATCCGGATCATAATTACCTCCCGGTTCATCATAGGCTACGCTCTGGAGAACTTCTACGTCTTTCCCAGAATTACGCAGCTGCCACAATCTACCTGTTTGGGTATCTAGCATGAATTGATCCCGGGCCATGTCATTGACCTGCCCAAAAACATACCGTCCATTTTCCGATTTAAGAATTTTTTACTGAGCACAATAGAGCGTTGATTGTAATGCGATACAGATTACCAACACGGACCATTTTTTATTCATAAAATACACCCTTAGAATAAATTTCTACCGACCGCCCTCTAACGACACCATTCAATTCGATCTACGGAAGTTTAACTCAACCTTCTGGTAGAGGGAAATATGGGTTCATCCGATAAACACAGCGGGGCAGCATCCCCGCACCCCTGGGAGGGAAAGACCCCTTCCATCCCCTTTTTTTAACGGCCAAATCTCGCGCCAGTCGTCACGCCTAGCGGCGCACCTTTATGACACTCACTCAGTTTGGCCTGATTTTGATGTAGGGGGTTGGACGGTTTTTGCCTAGGTTTACCCCGGCGCTTTTGCCCCGGCACCGTTTCTAAATTAGCCTCATTAAATGATTGCACAAGAAATAAAAGTCTATTACCTTGGACCTCACTATGTTTGCCGAAGTATCAAAGCTCGGCTCTACGACCGAGCAATTACACAGAGAAAGTACATTAGTTAGAGAACTATTGGGATCTGGGGTAACGGCATTGGGAAAGGCCGGTTGTGCAGACAACCTCGGGAACTATTACGTTGCGTTCTTTGGCATTTCAAACGGAATAGAACGCCTCGCTAAACTTATCTTAGTTGCTGACCACGCTATAAAAAACAATGGAGCATTGCCGGCAGGAAAAATAATATCAAGATATGGTCACAACATTTCACAACTTTTAGAGAAGATAAGTACTATTAGTTTTGAATACAATCTAGAGCAGGTATGTGCCCGCCCCATTGACTCATTTTCTAATTCAATAATCGAGTACCTAGAATTTTTTATGGATGCAAAACGCGGTCGATACGCTAATTTCAAAACTCCACCATATACCAATACACCTACTAACTCCGAGCCTATCGAACTTTGGTGGACCAAGATTGCTATACCGATATTAAATGCACATTATTTAGGCTCTAAGACAGAAAATAAAGTGCGTAAAAAGGCCGATTGGGACGCGCAAGAATTCGGAGGGAAAACATTCGTTTTACGTGTCAATGAGCTCGGTAAAATTATGACTGATTTAAAGACAGTAATTTTATGGGAGGGGCAAAGCCCTACCGTTCAGAAATATGGGCGATTTTATACCCTACGTGTTGTTAGATGGCTAGCAATTGTTTTTAATGCCCTATGCCATTTAGGGGGTTACCAATACAACATTGCTTCTTTAATTGAACATGGGTCCCTTTTTACAGAATATCGGGGTAGCGATCGTGATTTAGAGCATTATAAAAAATGGCCTTCATAAGGGAATCGATGGAAAGGGAAATAGAGAAAGTACCGAGGCAAAAACGCTGGGGAAGAAAAATCAATATCCGGCCGAAGGCCCCATATTAGCCGATATGTCTGAGCGCGATGGAGCGCAGGATGAGCGGGAATTTTGGGCGTCGGGGGATCAGTTGTGAGCTGAGAGGGAGTAGTCGCCCAGCCCAAAATTCCCGGGATTCCTAAGTGGTTCGCGCGAGTTGAAGGCGTAGGCCGATGGATGGGGGTTCCAAAGGGGGCAAGGGCCTGCGGCGAGCGGGCCATTCCCACTTTGAGGCATTTAATTCTGAGGAGCTATAATCCGAACAGAATCAATATTCCGAAGTAGTGTGAAACACCAACTCCGTATTCTCTTTAATCTCCCGCTCCAAACTCCACTTCGTCTCCGCGAGATACACATACCGCTCATCTTTATCACGAGCAATCTGCCCTTGCCTAAGCCTAACAAACTCGTTCAACTTCAACGAATTATCAGACTCCAACCAGCACGCTTTAATAAAGTTCAATTGATCGAACCGACATTGCGCCCCATATTCATGATCCAGCCGATATTGAATCACCTCAAACTGCAACGCACCCACCGTCCCCACAATCTTCCGACCATCGATCATAGTGAACACCTGCGCCACACCCTCTTCACACAGCTGATCCAGTCCCTTATGAAGCTGCTTGGTCTTCAGCGGGTTCAAATTGACACAATACTTAAACATCTCCGGTGAAAAACTAGGAATCCCCTTAAACCCAAAGGCCTCGCCCTCAGTCAACGTATCACCGATCTTAAACGTCCCGGTATCATGCAACCCAATAATATCCCCAGGGTACGCCACATCAATAATGGACTTATCCTGCGCCATAAACGCGGTCGGATTATTACATTTAATATATTTCCCCGACGGCACATGCAAAAACCGTTTACTCCGCTCAAACACCCCAGAAACAATCCTCAAAAACGCGATCCGATCCCGATGTTTTGGGTCAATATTGGCATGAATCTTAAACACAAACCCACTAAACCCAGTTTCATCCGGTTGAACCACACGAGTGGTCGCATCCCGAGACCGAGGCCCTGGCGCATGTTCAATAAAAAAATCTAAAATCTCACGCACGCCAAAATTATTAAGCGCGCTCCCAAAAAATACCGGCGTAATAATCCCTGCCATGTACAACTCATGATCAAATGCCGGGTAAACCCCGGTGACTAACGCCACTTCTTCGCGAAGTTGATCGGCATCCATTTTGCCTACAATTTGATCCAACCGAGGGTCATCCAACGATTCAATTACCACCGAATCGGGAGACGTCTGTTTGCTATGGGGCTTAAAGAGAATTAACCGTTTTTCAACAAAGCTATACACCCCTTTAAAGGACTTCCCACTCCCGATCGGCCAACTCAACGGACACACTTTCATACTCAAACGATCTTCAATTTCATCCAGCAATTCAATCGCTGGTTTCCCATCTCGATCCATCTTGTTAATAAACGTCATAATCGGTGTCTGCCGCATCCGACACACTTCCAGCAACTTATACGTCTGAGACTCGACCCCTTTGGAGGAATCAATCACCATCAACGCGCTATCCACCGCCGTCAACGTCCGATAGGTATCCTCGCAAAAATCCTTATGCCCCGGCGTATCCAACAAATTAATTTTAGTCCCGTTATACACAAACCCCATAACGGACGTGGCAACAGAAATTCCCCGTTGACGCTCAATTTCCATAAAATCCGACGTCGCGCCCCGACTCGCTTTTTTGGCTTTAACCGCCCCCGCAACCTGAATAGCCCCTCCAAACAGGAGCAGCTTTTCGGTCAGCGTCGTTTTCCCGGCATCCGGGTGACTAATAATCCCAAACGTTCGTCGTTGGGCAATCTTTTCGGTCAACTCTGAACCCCTAAACCCTGAAGCGCCAATCGAACCTGAGCGGGTGATTCATATAATATCCCCGTGATCCCGAATTGCGTCGCAGCCGCGATATTATCCGGCAAATCATCAATAAAAATTGTAGACGCTGGATCAAGATTATAATGACCCAACAGATGATGATAAATTTCGGGTTCGGGCTTCATCATGTTCACTTTAGCCGATACCACTTTTCCCCGAGCCAAATTTAAAAACGGATTTTTTTCAGTTAAGCGATCAAAGGGACGGTCTTGAAAATTAGATAAAATGTACGTCTCGTACTGCATTGATAGAGTCTCAAATAAAGAAATCATCTCATCAATGGGATCCAGGTGATCCGAAAATTCCTCAACCAATTGAGGAATAGTTGCAATTGCATCGGGATGAATCAAAGAATCTTGCTTTAGTTTTCCAACTAAAGCATCCACCGATAAATCCCCACGATCCATGAGTTGCCAGTCCGGCGACAAAAAGAGGTGGGTGATAAAATCACCCTTATGGGGGGTGTCCCCTAAAATACGATCGACAATGGCTGAAGGATTGTATCCAAACAGCACATTGCCGACATCAAAGACGATCGCGGAGTAGGTCCCGGACACGCCCTAAGCAACAAGCTTACGGGTAATCGTCTTAATGCAACCCGTACAAAGCTTAACTCGCCCGGTTAATCCCTCTAAAGGTAATCGAAGGGTCTGCAAATTCGGCAACCATCGCCGTTTTGTTTTTCTATTGGAGTGACTGACGTTATTTCCAGTCCGAGGGCCTTTTCCACAAACCTGACATACTCTGGCCATTATCTATATCCTTAATTCTCGTAAATACGGTGTCAAAAAGAGTTGAATATTATTCCACAACGGGCAACTTCACGACAACCCCTAGGTCCGCCAATTGATCAGGGTGAACAAGGTCGGGCGCTTGGGTCATCGGACACACCGCCATTCGGTTTTTAGGGAACGCAATAACATCCCGAATAGAGTCCGTCCCCAAGATCATTGCCACCAGTCGATCCAAGCCAATCGCCAACCCGCCATGAGGCGGAGGGCCATACCGGAAGGCATCAATGAAGAATCCAAACTTTTCTTGGATCTCTTCGGGCTGAAGTCCCAGAATTTCAAAAATCTGCTGCTGCTGCTCTGGCGAATGAATCCGAATACTGCCGCCGCCAATTTCAACACCATTGATGACCACGTCATAGGCTCTGGCGGACATTTTCACCAATTCTCCAGGCGTCATCGACGAATGAACCGCCCCACCCGGCTGCGTAAACGGATGGTGCATCGCCGAGAGCTTACCGCCCACCCATTCAAACAATGGAAAATCAGTCACCCAACATGGCGACACTGTATTTTCGGGGATTACCCCCAAGTAGTCCGCGACATGAATTCGGAATCGACCCAAGACGTCATCGACCAACCGAGGATTTGCATCGGCGATAAACATCAATACATCGCCATCATCCGCACCCATCCGTTGAATCAGAAGGGCTTGTTCTTCGTCCGTAAAAAACTGAACAATATTCGATTGTAATTTTCCATCCTCACAGCGCATCCAGGTCATGCCTCGGGCACCCAAGGCCGGCACCACTTTTTTGGCAAATTCTTCCTGAAGCACATTTTTGCTGAGGCGCTCCGATTGCCCTTTAACCGTTATCCCTTTGATCGTGCCGCCCGCAGCAATAATCGTCTTAAAGATATTGTAATTAACCGTGCGAACGACATCCGTTACATCGATCATTTCCATTCCAAATCGCATATCGGGATGATCATTGCCAAATCGAGCCATCGAATCAGCATAGGTGATGGTTGGAAATGGCGCCGGAATCGAGACCCCTGCCACCCCAAACAAACGCACAATCAGACCTTCGACCAATTCCATCACAAAGGATTCATCGATAAATGAGGCTTCTAAATCGATCTGAGTAAATTCAGGCTGGCGATTCGGACGCAAATCTTCATCTCTAAAACATTTTGTAATTTGGAAATACCGATCCAATCCGCCAATCATCAACAATTGCTTAAACAACTGAGGCGATTGGGGTAAGGCATAAAATTGTCCTTGATGAACCCGACTGGGCACCAAATAATCCCGAGCCCCTTCCGGTGTACTCTTGGTCAATACCGGAGTATCCACTTCACAAAATCCGTTATCGGACAAAAAGGTCCGGGCCGCTTGTAAAACCTGGTGACGAACGAGCAAGTTACGCTGAACAGCGGGCCGCCGGATATCCAGATATCGATACTTGAGACGGAGTTCTTCATCAACAGTCGCGCCATGGTCGCCGTCTTTTTCAGAGATCAAAAACGGCGGCGTTTCCGAGGTACTGATAATCTCTAATTGCTCACAATAAACTTCCAGAACCCCGGTACTCAACTTGGTGTTCACGGTATCTTCCGATCGCTGACGAACCGTTCCCATTACCGAGACCACGAACTCGCTGCGCAGCGATTGGGCCAACGCATAAGAATCGGACTGCCGGGGATCCACTACAATTTGAACGATCCCTTTGATATCGCGGAGGTGAACAAACAACAAATGCCCGTGATCACGAACGGTATCCACCCACCCCGCCAAATGAACCTGATTTCCCAGATCTACTTCCGTTATATCGCCACAATACCGTCGATTTCGCCAGGTCACCGTCATACCATTATTCTCCTAATTTGAATGTGTAGTCACTGTATCTGAACCAATCCGAGATAGCCAATCCCTCAGCGTCCGATAGACCACTTCGTCTCCCAGCTCATTTAACACCACATGACGAAGGCCTTTAAAAACAGAAACCGTGACGTCGGTATTTCCAGCCTCCCGATATCGGTCACCTAGCGCCAGGCTTCCCGCACCAAAATGGGTCACAGAATCCTCGGCGCCGGTCAGAATTAATAGGGGTATGTTCGGACATTGGGCAAACAATGTCGGCGAAAATAATTGATAGAACCCCCCAAACGCCGCCATATAAAACGACAAGGGTGGAATAAATCCGCATAACGGATCGGCAATGTAGGAATCGACGACTTCCCTCCATCGGCTTAACCAGTCAAACGGCGTCCGGGCCGGGCGAAAGGGACGATTAAATCCCCCATATAAGATGCGGTAGACCAGAGACCCCTTGGCCGATTTCCCGAAGACCAACGACAACAAAAAAGGCACTGTCCACCCGATGCCCAACATCCATCGAGGTTCGTAAGAGGCTCCCGTTAACACGATCCCTTTTACCGAGGGACGATATCGAGAAACGACTTCCTGCGCGATAAAACTCCCCATACTATGGCCCAAAATCACCCAAGGATATTGAGGGGCTGCTTCCAACACCCAATCGACCAGGCGTGCATTACGAGCGATGAGTCCCTCCCACCCATCGGGACCCAAGTCCCCCAGCGCTCCGGCCCGAGTATCCCCATGTCCAACGTGGTTCGCCGCAATAACACACCCATGATTCGCCTGCGCCCATTCCCCTAACCGATCATATCGCCCGGCATGTTCCGTCATCCCGTGGAATACAATAATTCCAAACTGAGCGGACTCCAGCTCCCCCCACTGAAGTACCGGAACTTCGAATCCCGAGCGAATTCCAATCACCTAAGGTTTTAAGATCGCAAGACCAACGGCCACCACCACCAACACCATCATGACTGCAAAAAAAGGTTTTTTTAACTCCGGTTTACGCTTGGCTACTATCGGCGCACCAATGGCAATCACTGCCCAAATCGCCATTTTTCCCGCGATCCAATGGGAATGCATCGAGAGCCCCATCAAATGGATGAGCCCAAATCCTGCGATCAGCATCAAAATACTACTCAATCCCAAAATCATATTGGCCACAGGTGACTTTTTATCGGACAAATAGACCGCCGATAACGAAGATACTAAGGACACCAATCCGACCAAATGCAATATTTTGTACATTTCTAAACGCATAATGACTCCTTCAATTCAACAAAATAGGATTAATTCAACTTGAGCCGAATCGTATCAAACAACAATGAAACTGTCCCTGGAAAATCGCCGTAGCGGTCTTCCAATTCATCACAGAGGTCATCCAACTGAAACGGGAATTCCACGCCAACTACCCGACGATAGACGGCCAGACGTTCCCTCGGATCAGAGATATATTCCTCCGGAATCAATAGCTGAAGATTACTCCCCTCGATCCATGACCGTTGTTTCTTGTGAGGCTTTCCGTGATATCGGGCCACGGCATCGTCCAACATTCGACAATACAGCTCAAATCCCACCGAGGTCACATGGCCGTGTTGTTTTTTACCCAACAAGGTCCCCGCCCCCCGAATTTCCAAATCTTTCATTGCCAATTTATAGCCCGAGCCCAACGCCGCATACTCCCGAATGGCATCCAATCGGCGCTGGCCCACCTCCGTCAACGTTTCCTCAGATCGATAGAGCAGTAGCGCGTAGCCTTGAACCTCAGATCGACCCACTCGACCCCGAAGTTGGTGAATCTGTGACAATCCCAACCGATCCGCGTCTTCCATGATAATGGTATTTGCGGTTGAGATATCCACTCCATTTTCGATGATCGTCGTACATACCAAGACTTGAATTTGGTGATTCCAAAATTTGATCATGGTCGATTCCAGTGTCCGTTCATCCATCTGACCGTGGGCCACCGCAACCTCCGCATCCGGTACTAGTTTACGAATCCATGCCGCTTTTGATGAAATACCCCGAACTTGATTAAAGAGATAATAGACCTGACCCCCTCGGGCCAATTCTTTTCGGATCGCTTGTTCGACGATCGCGTCATTTTTGGCGTGAACCAATGTGGCGACCGGTTTGCGGGCCACCGGGGCAGTGGAAATCGTCGACAATCCACGAGATCCAATCAACGCCATGTAAAGTGTCCGGGGAATCGGAGTGGCGCTCACACTCAACACATCGACATTGGGCTTTAATTGTTTGAGTTTTTCCTTATGGGTTACCCCAAAACGTTGCTCCTCATCGACAATTAATAGCCCTAAATCTGCAAATTTAATATCGGCCTGGAGAAGGCGATGGGTTCCGATCACCAATTGAATGAGTCCCTGCGCCAGCTGCTCCAAAATTTTTCGTTGTTCTGATTTTTTCTTAAATCGAGATAACACCGCCACTCGATACGGAAACGGCGCAAACCGTTCGGAAAATGTCCGAAAATGTTGCTCGGCCAGAATAGTGGTCGGAACCACCACCGCCACTTGTTTTCCGTTTTCCACCGCTTTAAACGCAGCGCGGACCAAAATTTCGGTTTTCCCAAATCCCACATCCCCGCAGACCAAGCGATCCATTGGCCGGGCCGACTCCATATCCCGCTTTACCTCAGCGGTGACCCGTCGCTGATCATCCGTATCAACGTGCATAAACCGGGATTCGAGGTCGACCTGCCATACGGTATCTTCCTGGAATGAAAATCCATCAGTTTCTTGGCGGGCTTTATGAAGGAGATAGACATCATGAGCCAGTTCTTCAAGGGCTTTCTTGGTTTTTGCGGTGGTCTTTTTCCATACCCCATCGTGAAGCCCATTTACCTTCGGAATGGTATCCGCCGCCGAATATCGGGTGATTAAATGAACCTGTTCCAGGGGAACGTAAAGTTTATCTTCCCCTTTATATCGAACGTGGAGATATTCGCCTTCTCGGGCACCAATGGTGAGCCGAACCAATCCCTTGTATTGCCCAATGCCATAGGTTTCGTGGACCACGTAGTCCCCGAGATGAATATCATCCAACACCGCGCCCCCAGGCGCAGATACCGCCGCATGATAAAACACATCGGACTCATCACTTACGGGTCGGATCGCGGTCTGATTGACCGATGAAATGGACCGTTGGGTTTGGATATTAAAGGAATTTAATCGATCCAAATGATCCCCGTCGTAATCAAAACGGAGAGGATGGCTTTGATTCACCGGAAACACATCAACAATCCCACCACGAACGCCAAATTCCCCGGGTTCCAACACCATCGGCACACGGGTGTACCCCATATCCGCAAGCCCGATTATCAACGCAGAGTGGCTGATGATGGGCAATGATTTTCGATCGATTTGGATCAATGAACTGTCGATTATCACGCGGCGGCCACCGTTAAAAGATCCACTCGACTCGCCCCCGCCTGCCGCAAGGTAACAGCAGCGGACTGGGCGGTGGCCCCGGACGTGACAATATCGTCGACGAGCAACACGGTTTCTCCATGGGATACAAATTGCGGCGAAACGGAAAATATCCCGGCGACTTCGATTTTCCTTTCAACTACTCCTAAATCAAAAAGCGGACGCGTCTCACACAACCGCGTCAGAATCGGACTCATGGTTCCGTGGGCAGTCACTACCATCGGCCTAAAAATCAATTCTGATAAACAAAACCCGCGAACGCGCTCCCGACTCGCGCTTCCGGGAATCGGAATGACCCAATCATAATCGCCGAGCGGCAAAACCGAACCTTTCTGATTGGACATCGTCGCCAAAAGCGACGCCCCTTCGCGAGAAGGTCCAAATTTAATGTGATGAATGAGGGCTTTTACAGGTCCTGAATATTGAAACAATGCAGCAACTCGGCCGATTCCATCTAAAGAGAACGCCACCTCCGACGTTTCCAGCACGACCGCTTGGCATACCGAACAAAGAACTTCCGATTGAGCCTCCCCACACGCGACACACTGAATCGGAAGGAAATAGCGAATCCATCGTTTTAACATTGGGTTCATAGGTGTCCATTGGAACTTAATTAATGACTAAAATCAATCGTCAAAATTCGACAAGAACCGGGCAAACCCAACGTAGACAAGAGTCCATATTGGGGAAAATACGAACGACCCTGGAACGGCGTTAGTTAGCGCAATCATGGGAACGTCTGGTTTGGTGGGAGCTCAAGATGTAAGGATGTTCGTCCGACATGATGTTGCTGATTATTCTGTCTGGAAAAAGGGTTACGATGGTTTTTCAAGCTATCAAAAATCACATGGTGTATTTTCCCAATCAGTTTGGCAATCTATTGAAAACCCTAATGAGGTGACCGTCATTCATGATTTCCACAGCATAGAAAAAGCCAAGTCCTTTGCGAATTCACAAGAGCTCAAGGAAACAATGAAGAAAATTGGCGTAAAAGGAACTCCCCAAATTTGGTACACAAATAAGGGCGCTAAATAATTATTGCGTAATAAATACGCATAGGAAAAGCGGAAGCCCATATAAGCGGCTTCCGCCCCAAAGCAAACACCGCTACCCGGTCCAGCCCCTATGTAGGTGGTATTACAACACCCAACGTCCCCATCAGGCCTTGGGCTATCTCACCCCTGATGCCATCTATTATTCCAAATCACTTCTTATATCTCTTTTTTAGAGATCTCTGGTCCACCGTTAGGGGGCAAGCTCAGATTCTTCAAACACACTCATGATCAATCGCATCGACCACCACGGCCAATTTCTCGTCGCTTGTATATTTTCTTTGTTTCATAACACACCTCAATCTAAAGAGTTTAAAAGAATTTCGTCCCCATCAGGCTTTGGGCTACAAGACCCCAGAGGCTATTTATTATTCCCATTCTCAACTTGCAAAGGAGATGATCGTCAGATAGAACAGGTTGTGGAAATAGGGTCCACTCTTACGGTGCAAGCTCACATTTTGGAACGGGTATAGATCGCGTTTTATTGTCTAAAGATTAGGAGAATTTTGATGTTAACTAGGACTATAATTTATATGCCGTTATTAGCGGCCTTCTGTGTAGGGACGATGCTTTCGCAGACCACATGGGCCGGCGTAGCCGAAATGAACCAAAACATGGGGACTACGGGAAAATCTTCTTCCCCCCAAAACACCGTCGTCCAAGAAAAGGGCGGTAGCTACGAAACAAACGTCGCGATCTTGAGTAGTGACGCCTTGTTTGTTCGGGCTCAGTTTGAAAAGGCTCAATTTGATTTCTTACTCACATTAATTGTGCGTGCCAAAGCATTTGAAAACCTACAATCGTTCGTCACAACAGACCGCGTGTCAAAATCTCTGAACCTTGTACAAAACAGCCCCTTGGTATTGGGAAATAAAGTTATTTTGGTTGGCGACTCCGTTGTCTTAGAGGATCTTCTGGGGTTTTGGCAGTCTCAATTAAACCAAGACTGGCTTTGGAGTAAGTTGATAAAGGCCGGAATTTTGGACAAAGACGGCCGCGCAATTGGGATTCAAGACACGCCCGCAGATCATTTTTCAGAAGCCAATTTTCAGAAACTGCATATCGCTATTCAAAAAATAGACTTCGGCATCACAAGCACAGACTTGGCAGACAGTTTACGACGTGATCTCTACGCTTACATACTCAACGAACATCAGGTGCTCAAAGTCACCCAACAACAAACCACCAGGTACACATCCGCTGGCAAAGACTTTTTCGGATCCATTGCAGATTCTATCGGCGGCAGTGTCATGGGTGCGATTTTCCATCCAGACAAAACGCAAACCACGCAACAAAAAAAGCCATGGGATGCCAGAACAGTGGTTGATCCCTATTTTCTTCGTAACTTTTCTTTGGGATTTCTCCCTTATCCCTACTTCGCAGGCAATCAAGGGATGGTTGGGGTAAAGGGCCATACAGACACTACCGCACTAAATTATGCCAGCGGGTCCTTCAATGATCGGGTATCTTACTTTAGCCTGTCGGGTATCTATCGCAACAAGGGCAAGTTAGAGCCTATTGCTGCTGTCGGATTTTTTGATCTTGGCGCAAAATACACACACCTAGCAGACCCACTCAATACCATTAAAAGTACCGACTTTTTTGTGGGCCTCGGCGGTGCTGACACTCACTTTATGCTGGACCTGAACGTTGGGCTCTCCCAACTCAATGGGACCAAATACGATAGCCTCGGCGTCCTTTATGGTTTTTCTGGCTACCTATATCCGATAAATCCCATTTCTTTTGATATGCAGTTCGTGGGTCGTTTCCAACCCAATTTATTTTCCGACAAAAAAACGAACTGGGAATTCAATGAATTCGGTGTAGGCACCTCTGTTTCTTTGTGGAGTACAAGTGTACGCGTAGGCTATCAATGGCTTTTATCAGGAGAAAAACTGTTAAACGAAGGGGCTACCTTCGGAATTCAATACGCGTTTTAGCTGGGTACGCCAAGTGGGATGGACCCTATTCGTCGGGCCCATGCCCCTTGCAGGAACTCCTCGCCCGTCTCGGCGACAAATGGAGCATGCTCGTCATCATGGCGCTGGCCAAAAACGAGATCTACTGTCTGCGGTTTTCTGATCTACGCAAACAGGTCAACGGCATTTCTCAACGCATGCTCAC
>CANIAP010000019.1 GCA_947465765.1 bacterium
ATCGCGGAGCGTCGCCGACGGGATAAGTTGAAATTACTGGGCTGGGAATGGGACGAAGAATTTAAGGTTCACTTGATAACCGATGCGATTCCTTGAAGTAATCGATCTCTATTGGCATAACCGATTACAGCTACAGCAACGCCGCCTATTAACTTATATGTATGGAGCTTAAATGCTTCAAATTTTGTATTTTGCCCCTGGATTGCTACTAATAATATGGATTGATTTTTTTCAATTTGTTCCCGAACTCCAGAAATTTCCTTGGTTAATCCTTCTCGAACTCCAGAAATTTCTCTAGTAAACTTTTCAGTAAGTCTGCTTTCCACTCCAGAAATCTCTTTGGTTAATCCTTCCCGAACTCCAGAAATCTCCTTGGTTAATCCTTCTCGGACTCCAGAAATCTCTCTGGTTAATCCTAATTCTACCCGGTGAAGCTGATCCTTGGTTGCTAGAGCATCTTTATTCAGTTCAGGGGAGGATGATTGAGAAAAAGGTGCCACTCGAATTACACTGGGCGTTTTAGCTTGGTTTAATAGTATGTGAGACAAAGGGTTTATTGTTCTCTGAAGCAGAGCTTGAGTCGGTCGTAGCATATTATTTTTCTCCATTGTCGATATTTATATGCATAATAAAAATAGTCTAACACCAAAGAATAAGTTGCAACAAACTATGTAATTGAATGGATCGCGGAGCGTCGCCGACGGGATAAGTTGAAATTACTGGGCTGGGAATGGGACGAAGAATTTAAGGTTCACTTGATAACCGATTACAGCTGCAGCAACGCCGCCTAGTTACTTATATATATGGAGCTTAAATGCTTCAAATTTTGTATTTTGCCCCTGGATTGCTACTTCTGCCTTCCACTCCAGAAATTTGAATTGGTTTGAGCTTACGCTCAAGCACCGATTAAAATGGATCGAGTTTGGGGTGGAGACGAGGTGTGGACCATCAAGGAGCGGAGCAAGTGCGGAGCGGTATGGTCGAGCCGAGTTTCCGACCCGAAATCGACCATTTTAACTCGGTGCTATACGTTGAAGAGGAATTCTACGACATCCCCATCTTGCATGATGTACTCTTTGCCCTCTTGTCGAACCAACCCTTTTTCCTTTGCCGGTTTCCATCCGTTACAAGAGACAAATCCCTCATAGCCAATAATGTTGGCGCGAATGAATCCTTTTTCAAAATCGGTATGAATAACTCCGGCCGCTTTGGGCGCGGTGTCCCCGACACGAATAGTCCAGGCCCGAGTTTCTTTGACGCCAGTTGTGAGGTAGGTTTGAAGTCCCAATAGCCGAAAACATGCCCGGGACAATTGATCGAGTCCCGAATCGGAAATCCCTAGCTCTGCTAAAAATTCGGTTTTTTCTGCGGGAGCCATGGATGCCAACTCGGATTCCAACTTGGCGCAAATGATAATACATTCCGCATTGGTTGATTGGGCATACTCACGGAGTTGTTTAACGGCCTCGAGGGAGCCGCCGTCCAAATGATCTTCGTCGACGTTGCCGACATAGATTACCGGTTTTGCAGTAAGGAACTGGTATTGCCGGATAGTTACGGTGTCCTCGTCATCCAGTGGGATGGCTCTGACTGGGATGTTTTTTCCCAAGGCATCGACCACTTTCTGAAGTAACTCTAATTTCTTGACTTCGTCTTTTTGATTCGTTTTAGTCCGTTTTTGTTGATTGTCGAATGCTTTTTGGGCAATTTCAAAGTCAGCAAATATGAGTTCCAATTCGATGGTTTCAATATCGCCGATTGGATCCACTTTCCCGTGAACATGAATGATGTTGTCGTCATCAAAACATCGCACCACATGCGCAATCGCCGAGGTTTCCCGGATGTTGGCGAGGAATTTGTTGCCTAGGCCTTCGCCTTTGGATGCGCCTTTCACCAAGCCCGCGATATCTACAAATTCTATCGTGGCATAAATTAGTTTTTCGGTGCCACTAATTTTGGACAATACCTCAAGCCGGGCATCCGGAACGGGAACGATGCCGCTATTCGGTTCAATGGTGCAAAATGGGTAGTTTTGAGCGTCAACGCTGGCATTGGTGATGGCGTTAAATAACGTTGATTTACCCACATTGGGAAGGCCGACAATTCCGATCGATAATGTCATTTATACCTCTTCTGGTTGGGCCTCGAGGCTTTCGACTTCAACGCCGTCGGTATCGGTTTCTGTTCCCGCGGTGGATCCGCCGCCGCCTTCCGCAAATTCATCATCTTCATCGTCGATTCGTTGGGCGAGGAGGCCTTGTCGATCTTGGCTGTATTCTGGAAAAAACTTAATAAAATTGGGAAGGTCCAGAAAGGGTTCTCCAATATTGCTTATATAGGAGTACCGACGCCAGACGCGATCAAAAAACTTGGATATCAATACATGGTCGTATCCCTTTAGTAGATCGAGCATTTGGCCGATTTTAGAGACTCGGTTCAAAATGATTTGGGTCTTAAGTGAATAATTCGCGTTGAGGCCTTGGATCAATTGGTCGTAGATTTCACGTACTTTTTGGCCAGAAATGAGAATGTCAAATTCATGGATACGCGATGATGCGGGCTCAAAAATGATGAACGTTTGAAATCGATGTTCGATGTCCGGACTAAGAATGACGGGTCGATTGAGGTTCATGGTGTGGGTTTACTCCTCCGGGTACGGATTTAAGGCGACCGATTATACCCGATTTTCCGGGTAGGCCAAAGACCAGTTGCAAAACGGGAGGCGGTACGTTAATTTCGATTCCCATTGTATGACTAAAACCATCAAAATCGGATTGCTTGGTCTTGGGAATGTCGGGGCGGGCGTGGTCCAAATTCTGGACGAAAATCGGGCGCTGATTCGGCGTAGAACGGGCAAGGATCTCCAAGTCAAAACGGTGGTCGTTCGGGATGCCTCCAAAGAACGCTCGGTGGGTTTGGCCGGAATTAACGTGTCGACCGATGCGATGGCCATGATCGCAGATCCTGAAATCAAAGTGATTGTAGAAGTAATGGGCGGAGAGTATCCCGCGTATGACTTTATTTGTGAGGCGTTAAAACGCGGTAAATACGTGGTGACGGCGAACAAAGAAGTGATTTCGAAACATAAAAAAACTTTTTTTGAACTGGCGAAGGCGCATCAGTCGGATATTTATTTTGAAGCCGCAGTGGGTGGCGGCATCCCCCTCATCCGGACATTGAAAGTGGGCTTAGCCGCGAATAAAATCGAATCTCTATATGGCATTGTAAATGGAACAACCAATTACATTTTGACGAAGCTGGCCGAGGACGGGAAAGAATTTGATACCGTAATCAAAGATGCTCAGGCGTTGGGTTTTGCGGAAGCGGATCCATCGATGGATGTGTCAGGTCTGGATACGGCATATAAATTAAGTATTTTGGCGGCGGTCGCGTTTAAAGTGGATATTTCGGTGGCGGATATCCCTTATGAAGGGATTGAATCGATCTCCCTTAAAGATATGAAATATGCCGATGAATTGGGCTATACCGTGAAGCTGTTGGCCATCGGCCGGGCGACGAAATCCAATCAACTATCATTTAAAGTCCATCCGACGATGGTCCCGTTGCACCATCCGTTGGCAGCGGTTCGAAACGAGTTTAACGCGGTGTTCATTGTGGGTAATGCGGTCGGTGAATCGTTGTTGTCTGGGCGGGGTGCCGGGAGCTCTCCCACCGGCTCAGCGATCGTGTCGGACCTCATTGATATTGCCTTTGACGAGACCCACAATGCCTCGGCTCGGAATTTGGAATATGGGTTTGATTCCGTGAACTTGGCTCCGATGGTGGAGACGTTCTCCCAGTTTTATATCCGGTTATTGGCGATGGATACGCCCGGCGCCTTAGCTAAAATTGCAACGATCTTAGGTCACGGCGATATTAGTATTTCCAAAATAATGCAGAAGGATCGGGTCGGCGGCGCGGCAGAAATTGTCATCGTGACTCATTCTGTCTTGGAACAAAATATGACGGATGCCTTAACCGCGCTTCGAAAAGAGCAGGTGGTGACGGAAATTTTGGCAAAAATTCGGGTTGGCCTGGACGATGGGAATGGCCTATAATTTGCCGAGTTTGAGGGGCTCTGTAGACTGGGACATCGCTTGGCGGTTGATCGAACCAGCGTAAACATTAAGTAAGGAGCATGTCCGTGATGGTACTTCGAAAAGGTAACGAAAAAGCTCGGATTGTTCAGTTCGCTGACGAAGGGCGGACGTTACCGGACGGCAGCAAAATTGTATACGCGGAAAATGACGATAAAATTGTCCTTTACCATAAGCACCCGTTGGATCGTGGGACCACGTACGTCTACGATCGTAAGTCGGGGAAAATCACAGTGAATGGAAAAGAGGGGACGAATCAAGATAAAAAGTTAATGATTCGTTTGGGGAGTTATATGTTGGATAATGTTTTAGAGTATGAATTGGTCACCGTGTCCGTTACCGCACAGGGAACCCCCTCATGAGTTTTGACGTTGGGGGAGTTGCTCCGATGGGGATGTCGTCGGTTGGCCGGGCCCAAAACAACCCCAATACCCCATCGACTCAAAAGGCGTCTGCTGTTCAGACGGTGTTGGATGCGTTGAATATCAAGGGCCCCATTTCGTCTCAGCGGTTACAAGGGGTTCAGCTTCCTCGTCCGATTTCAGCGACATTGGCGTCGATTCAGGTGCTGCAGCCGAGTCCTTCTCAAATGGAGGCCTTACGCGCGTTGGGCTTGGAGATGGTTGTGTTGAACTTGGTGGTCGCCGATGAAGGTCAGCAGCGTAAGCTTAAGGAACGGTTGAAGGAAGTCGCCCTATCCACGGTCAGCCGGGATGTGGTCGATCACTTGGAATCGATTTTTGGGACAGAGATTGGTGAGGTTGTTATAGATGACAACGGGGCGCTCATCGTGTTGAATGGATTGAAAGAATTAAAAGAGTCAATTGAAGAGGAGTAGAAAATGACAACTGAAACGCTAAATTTAGTTTATTGTATCCATGGAATGATCAGTGTGACGTGTAATTTATGTAAAGATAAAACCGAAGAAAAAATCAACGAAGAGTTGAATCTGGTGAAAGAGGATTTAACCAAGAGTTTGATGTATGACTATCAAGATCTCGAATTGCCAACGGCAGAAAACATCGAGGATCTAGACTTCGACATGGACGACATGTCCTCATAAATAGCTGTTTTGTCCCCGTCTCCACACTCAAGGTGCGTGGAGACGGGTGAGATAATTCTACTCCTCCCGTCGCGCTCGAATCTTCCGTGAAGTACCGACCAGGCGTTCTAGAAAAAATAGTTCCAGTTCCCGTTGAACGGTTTTGAGTAGCGATAATTTTTTGTCGAGAGGGTCAACCAGGATGCTAAATGCCCGGACCCAATTGCCGACAACCACATCCGTAAACAGTTGGTCGCCGACGACGATGCTGCGGCGAAGGTCAATTTTTCGGACTTTGGCGAAGTCTCTGAGTGAGTGGGGAAATGGCTTTAATGCACGATAGAGGCCGTCGATACTGAGTTGTCGGCAGATGCGATCGATTCGAAGTTGACTCCGATTATTGGAGAGTACAAATACGCTGTACCCTAATGACTTGGCTTGTTGGATCCAATTTAGGGTTCGAAGGGTGGCTTCGCGTTGGTGTGCACCGACCAGTGTGTTATCGACATCCAACCAGATGGACGTATATCCCGATCGGATCAGCTGTTCTAACGGAATGTCATGGATTGAGGCGCAGACCAAATTAGGGCTGAGAAGGGACCTCAGCAGGCGGTGCTGACTGGGATAGATCATCGGAGGCTGGAGATCTGGTGGGTCAATGTCCGAATTTGGGTGTCTTTGAGGCAAAAGCTGGAGGCGTTGGTAATCAATTGGGCGGTCGAATGGAAAATAGTGTCCATGATCGTTAAGTGATTTTCTTCCAATGTTTTGCCGGTAGCCGTCAAATCGACAATGACATCGGCTAAACCCGTAATGGGTGCCAGCTCAATCGCGCCGTATAGTTTGATAATGTGGGCCTTAATTCCAATTTTTTGAAAATAGGCGCTGGTGGCGTTGGGGTATTTTGTCGCGACTCGAATATCGTGAAATGGGCCGGTAAAGGTTCGGGTTTTTTCGCCAGCCATGATGAGTCGACATCCCCCAAACCCAAGGTCGAGTAAACGGATGACCGCGTCATTTTTCTCCTCCAATACGTCAAAGCCGGAAATGCCGACATCCGCCGCACCTCGTGCCACATAGACGGGGACATCCCAGGGGCGGACCTGGAGAATCCGGTAATGTCCGGTAGTGTCAATCGTGAACAACTTTCGGGAGACAGTCAGGTCGTCTTCGAATTGGATTCCGATTTCTGAAAAGCGGGCGACCGCTTCTGCCATCAAATAGCCCTTGGCAACTGCTATTGTTAACATTGGGCCAGGGCCTCCTGAATTAAACTTAAATTAAGTGCGAATCCGACAGCGGGGCAATCATATCCAAATTTCGAGATGAGACGATCGTATCGGCCGCCACAGGCCACCATCTGACGAATTCCATTGGCGTAGACCTCGAAGTGAGGACCCGTATAATACTCAAATTCTCGGATCAATCCGGTGTTGTATCGGACTGTTTCATGTAGATTTAATGCGCGTAGCTCGGTGTCGAGTGCCACCAATTCAGGGATGTGTCGGGCGACCTCGATGGTGCCGCGCTCGGGGAGACGTCCCAGACGAACATAGTCATGGTGAACCAATGCGTCGCGGTCAGCGGTACTTAAGCCATCGGCCAACGCGGGGTGTCCGATATCGACGCCCAGATCTGTAAATCCGAGTTGGGAGAGTAGCCGAACACACTGCTGGATGAGTTGCGCATCGGATTGAGGCCCGGTGACGCCAATCCATTCAACCCCCGCCTGAAAAAGCTCCATGGGGCTATCGGTAGTCGTGTTCCGAAATACCGGTGCAACATAGTAAAACTGGAGGGGAATCGGTGTCTTTGATAGTCGACTGGCCACCATTCGGGCAATCGGTGTCGTATGGTCAGGTCGTAAAATCATCATGTGGCCGGATGTGTCAAAAAATCGGATGGATTGGGACACCAAATGAGGGTCTAACCCGACGGCTAAGGCATCAAAATATTCAACGACCGGGGTTCGGATGGGGGAAAATCCAGCAATTTCAAAATATTTGGCTATTTGCTGGGTTAGTTTGTTGTGGCGCAAGGCCGCATCGGGGAGAAATTCAGACACCCCGAATGGTGTAAATAGATTCATGGAAACATTGTACATAGAGCTTTGGGCCTGGTAAACTTCGACGGCTCTCGGGAGAATTAAAAACCCGTTTGTTTGCATGCAGTTTTGCGGGAGTGGCGAAATTGGTAGACGCACTAGACTTAGGATCTAGCGCCTTACGGCATGGGGGTTCAAGTCCCTTCTCCCGCACCATTCACTACATACTTATGACGCTTACCTCGCTTATTATTATTGTCGCACCAGCGGTTCAAGACGCGGTTGAGATTGATCGCAGTCAACGCGCAACGATATTGCGAGCGGTCCGGCAGCTTAAACGGTTGGGGATTCGGGTGGGTCGCGTGATCACATTGGATACCCCCGAGGCTCGGTATACTGCATCGGCCTTACGAAAAAAGAATATTGTGCGTGGGAAACCGGTGAGTATCTCTCAGTGCACCAGAGAGATGTTGAACGATGTTGCGATGCCTGATCGGGTCGCCGTGGTCGTTGGCGCTAGCGATGTCGTGTCGCTGATGAGCAGTTATCTCGGATCCGATTTTTTGCCGGTGATCGATCCATTGACCACCATTGAATTGAGTATCGACGGACCGGTGGCGCGCTTACGCAGTGTCATCCCCGTTATTATGCAACCATGACACGATGGCTGCGGGTGGGCCTTGTGGTCGGGCTTCTTTCGACTGCAATTTACGCTCAGCCGATCGAGGTTGCGCCGATGGTGGGCCTGTCTGTCACCCTGAATCAAACTCGGCTCATATTAGAATCCCCTCTAGTAAGAGTCGATAAGACGGTGTTTATTCCGCTACGAGAAATTGTCAGGGGCCTCAACGCACGGACGTTATATTTGCGAAAAGACGACGCGTTTCAGATACAAATTCCTTCGCTCAATACGGCGGTGGTGGTTGCGCCGAATTCGACCGAAATTTGGGTCGGGGGAAGCCAAGGGCATTTTTCGAAAAAGACGTTTTCTAAGGATGGTCAGCTTTATGTTCCATTCGAAGAATTTTGTAGATTTATTCATTATTCAGTAACCCAAGAGAAGTCGGGCTATGTCATTCGAAGCGGGAGCTCGGTCACTGCGATCCGTCCACCGGGTCCAAAATTGGGTTCGGACTTGCCGGCGATTCCGTCAGGTCAGGCGGTGTCGATTGGATTTGGGGCCAAAGTCTACCCCCTTACCGGTAAATTTTTTGTCGATAAAGAAACGGTGTACGCGGATTTGGAGGAGGTGCTCATAAAAGAGGGGATTCCGGTGATTAGACGTCCGGACTATATCGAGCTCGTAGTCGGGCATCGGACCTTTCGATTTTTGACTCAAACAGCGGATGTCCGCGTCACCTCAGGAAACCAGGTCGAAATGCGGAAGGTGGGGTGGCCTCTGATTGTGCGGCAAGGCACAGCCTATTTTTCGATCAACGCATTGGCGGCGGGCTTGAATTACGGGTTGACTTGGGAACCTGCCTCTCGACGGTTTCAGTTACTTAATCGCATTCAGCAGGTGGCCATTATTCGGAAGGGGGGCGTGTTGAAGGCGGTCATTTCGGCCTCCCATCCGGTGGTGGCGTTGCCGCCAGTGCCGTTGGATCGGGAGGGGGGATTCTCTGTTGATTTGTTGGGGGCCCAACTGGCTTGCCCCTCCGGGGTCATCCAAAGTGACGATCCGATTGTCAGCCGGATGGAAATTCAGTCGATTTCGGATACCCGGGTGCGTCTTAAAATTATCTTAAAACCCTCGGTTGGGTATTCTCCTGTGATCGCTTTGGCCAGTGGCGGTGAGATTGTATTGAGCAATCGGGTCACCTCGATTACGGAGCGCGTTGAGCATAAAGAATGGATTGTTCGTGTATCTGGCCTGGGGTCATTTACCCCCAAGGTGTGGCGGATTCCGTCGCCGTCAACCGCGTTGATTGTCGATATCCCCAATAGCTATTCGATTCTACCCATGGCAATTCGTCCCCAAATCAATGGTCCTTACCAAATGATTCGAACCTCGCAATTTACCCTCGAACCGGCGAGTACTCGGATCGTGCTGGATATGGTGACCACCGTGTCATACACCGTCCGGCCTATCGGTCATTCAATATTCGAAATTGTGTTTCCGTATCACCCCGGTGAGGAGATATCGACAGTGTCGATCAAGGCCCAAATCGCACCGACTCGGGCGCAAGTCATTCGAAAAACACCGGCGCGTCGTCCTTTATCTCGAAGAATTATTGTGGTTGATCCGGGCCATGGCGGAAATGATCCCGGGGCGATTGCCGCCAATGGAAGCTACGAAAAATCCCTGACTATTGATATCTCGAATCGACTGAAAATGCTTTTGGAAGAGGCGGGTGCAACGGTGATCATGTGTCGATTACATGACGAAAATCCCAGCCTTCAAGATCGCTGTGATTCTGCCAATTTTAATAATGCCGATTTGTTATTGAGTATTCACATCAACTCGTTTTTCCATCCGTTTGCGAATGGTACCGAAACCTATTATTACAAGGCGTCGGATAAACCTTTAGCGTTTTATATTCACCAAGAAATGACCAAGACGCTTGGATTTAGGGACAATGGCCTGAAGCGAGCCCGTCTGTATGTTCTTCGAAATACGCGGATGCCGGCGATGTTGGTTGAGCCAGGATTTATCACCAATCTGATGGAATATAAAAAAATGTCTGAGCCGGAAACGCGGCAAAAAATTGCAAAGGCAGTGACGGATGGGACGATCCGATATTTGGCGGACTATGGCACGAAATAGAGGTCTCTTTGCTGTGGGGCTTGTTTTCTTGGGACTCATTCTTGCGGTAGGTTGGCGAGTGTTTACCCGAGACACCACGCCCATCACCTTGAAGGTGAATACTGAAATCCGTGACCAAAATCACGCGGGGCGAGTGACGGTGGAAGTGATCATTCGTGTACCGACTTCTTCGGTGGACATATCGGATTATGGGGTGGTATTCGATCCCCTATTAGTGGGTGCGTTGGTGACGGTGCCAGGGACACCACCGATTCGGCGAGGCCATTCCCGACGCTTGTCGGCATTTGTACAGTTGCCGGCAGATCGGCGGGCGCAATCGGTCAGGGTCATGCTAGTCCAACCGGACGGAAGTCGGATTTTTGCGGAAAGTCCTCCCGTGACCATTGGGAGTATCCCTCGGTGAATCGCTTTCGGGCGATCGCCGGGATTGGAATTGCGGGGGCCTGTGTCTGGTGGGTCTTAAAAGGGGTCGAATGGTCGCTGTTTTGGTCGGTGGTGAGGCACGCCCGTTGGCCGTGGGTCGCAGTGGCGATCGGGAGTTTTTTTCTATCACTCATGGTTCGGAGTATTCGGTGGCATACCATTTTTAGGTGGATAGCCCCGGATGCCCGACCGATCGATACCTTAAGACCGTTATACGTCGGATATTTATTTAATAATGTATTGCCTGGAAAATTGGGAGAAGTGGCCAAATTGGTCTTGATTACCCGATTTACGGGCGTGAGCGCGGTTAAATCTACCGTCGCTATTGCCATGGATCGGGTGGTTGATGGCATCGGGTTAGCGATCGTTATGGGCGTGGCACTCCTGATATCCGGGTTGCATAATCGTCTGTTGATCGGTGTTTTTTTAGTCGGTACCGTTGTTTTTGTGGGGGTTGCAACCGCGATGTGGCTCCTCGCGCGAAATCGATTGCTATTTTCGGTCCTTGGCCGATTGGGGCAACGGTTTAATTTTTTGAAAGGGATTTCTGCACTTGAAGCCGGGCGATCCGATTTGTTGGCGCTTCATACTTTTCCGAGGTTGTTGTGGATTTTGGTCTTGTCGGTGGTGAACTGGACAACCGAAGGCGGCGTTTTTTGGGCAGTTCAACATGCGTTTTCGGTACCTGGATCAGGGGCAATTGGGATCCTCACGATGGGGGTTGTTAGTTTCGGCGGTGTCATATTGTCGACCCCGGGTGGCGTTGGGGCCCACGAATATTTGTCGACCATTGCATTGCGTTCGGTGGGCGTGTCGGCATCACCGGCATTGGCGATCGGCATCATGACCCATTTAATTTTATTGGTGCCTGCGGCGTTGCTGGGATTGGGGAGTGTCATTACAATAGGGTGGTCATCCGTCACTCAAACACTAAAGTCGACTTCAGAAATCTAAGGAGTATTTATTATGGTCCATACAGTTTTTAATTTTATCCAACAGGGTGGAATCGTGATGTTTCCACTGTTGATCGGTATATTTGTGGCCCTTACGATGGTCGTTGAACGAATTTTTTCCCTTCGGTCATATACGAAACATATTGCGCTAATTCAGCCCGTGGCCGATGCCATTTCGCGATCCGATTTAAACGCGGCGCGACGGAAGTTAGACTCATTTACAGGGCCTATCCCAACCGTATTGCGGACGGGGATTTTAAATATTGATGCGAATCAAGAACTGCTGGATAACGCGCTCAAGGTTGCCTTTTATGAAGAGGTGCAGCATCTTCAAAAGTTTCTACCCACCATTCAAATTCTAGGCGCTATTATGCCGATGTTGGGGTTGCTGGGCTCAGTAATGGGGATGGTTCATATTTTTGGTGGATTGGGACAAGTTGGACTGGGCGATCCCACAGTAATGGCCAAGGGAATTTCCGAAGCCTTGGTTGCGACTGAAACCGGGTTGGCGGGCGCGATTCCCGTGATGTTTTTACATAATTATTTGGTATCGATGTCCGATCGCATCATGATGGGCCTCAAACGGGCAACGGTAACGGTTCATCATATTGCGATGGTTCGCAAGGAAGGGAAGTCGGATGTTTGATGACGATCTCAATATTATTCAAACACCCCGTATTAAACATTTATGGGATGTAACGAACTTTATCGACGTCATGATCGTCCTGCTGATTTTTTTGATTGGGACGACTACGTTTACCAAAGCAGGCATTTCCTTAAATCAACCCGCGAGTACGACGGCGTCTGCTGTTCCGCCCAAGGTGTTGGAAATGGATATGAACGCAGAGGGGGTTATCTTTTTTGACCTAAAGCCCATTGAGGAAGATCAAGTTAAACACATGGTCCGAGAGATCATCGCAAAGGACCCGACTATGGTGATTAGTATTCGAACCGACAAAGCGACGGAAACGGGCCCGTTGTTCAAATTGATGGATTGGTGTCGTGAAGCGGGGGGGACAAAGTTCTCGTTTGGGGCTGTTCAAAAATGATCCGATCCCTGGCCATTGCGGCGGTTTTAGAAATCATTATGATTTTTTGTTTGATTCTTCAGCCGACGCCTCGCACGGTGCCGCTGCGGGGGTTGCCTGCTATTGAAGTGGTGACCTTAGCTCCGGAGGATAAGACAACGTACAAGGCTGCCGCCCAACCGGATGCGACGCCGGCCAGTGCCAAAACAACCCACCCTATTGCGGATAAACCACCGGCTGTTGCTAAGGTTGCCAAAGGGGTCTATCCGACTGAAAATGAGTCTAAAGCCGCATCCGGTCCCCCCGAGCAGCCTGTATCAGGCGATCGTCTGGATCAGGGCGTTGTGCTGATATTGGGCAGTAATCCGGTGTATCCCAAGCACGCAGCGGCCTACAGTATTGAGACTGAAGTGAAGGTTAAGATTTTGGTGAAGTCGGATGGGTCTGTGGAATCGGTGACGCCAATCGGCGCCGAGGATCAATGGGGATTTTCACGGGCGGTTCGCACGGCGGTAATGAATTGGAAATTTCAACCGGGGTCGGTATCTGGGTATGCGGCTTCTTTCTATATCGTTAAATCGTTTAAATTCAATTTAGACTAG